>JADLGE010000053.1 GCA_020849475.1 Gammaproteobacteria bacterium | reverse complement strand
TCAGCGCTCTCTCTCCGCCAAATAAGCAAAAGGCCCCGCGAGGGGGCCTTTTGCTTATTTGGCGGAGAGAGAGGGATTCGAACCCTCGATACGTTTGACCGTATACACACTTTCCAGGCGTGCGCCTTCAACCACTCGGCCACCGCTCCAAATTTTTCACACCATCGTCGGACTGGTTGCTCACCGACGAGAGGGATTGATTCGCGAACGCTTATGCGTTCGCTCACCCCTGCGGGGCGCTGCTGCTTCGCTGCAGCGTCCCGACTCGCTTAACGCGAGTCGGTCGAACCCTCGATACGTTTGACCGTATACACACTTTCCAGGGGAGCGCCTTCAACCACTCGGCCACCTCTCCAAATTTTTCACACCATCGTCGGACTGGTTGCTCTCCGACGAGAGGGATAGCTTCGGCCGCGCTTGCTGCGCGTCTCCCCTCATACGGGAGCCACCTCTCCAAATCCCTCTTCGCCGTCAGCCGCACAAATGGCGCCGGCCCCTGGCGAGGCCGCGCATTGTACCGGATTCGGGGCGATTTGCGCCCCCTCAGGCGGCGCGCTGGTGGCGGGCCAGGTTTTGCAGGATTTCGACTTCGCCTTCCGACAGTTCGCACAGCGACGTGACGTTCTTGAGGTCCACGCCGCTGTTCAAAAGCTTCATCGCGTGCTGGACAGCGAGCTGGTTGTCGTCATTGCTGGTCAGCTTGTCGAGCTGGGTCTGCAGGCGGCGTTGTTGGGTTTCGGCCTGGGTGAGGCGCTCGGCCATGCCGCGCGAGCAGGTCAGGAGTGCGGCCAGATCCCGTTCCAGGGTGGCCACGCGTTCGGACTGGGTGGTTAGCGCGAACTGCATGGCGCGCCGCGCGCGCCGCTGACGCCATTGACCGAGCCCGGCGACCAACAGCGTAACCAGCACCAACGCGGCGACGGGCGCGTATCGGGTGAGGGCGGGGACGATGACGGCTGCCTCGATCATGCGTAGGCGTCGATGTGGGGACGACCGTCGTCGGCGTGCTCGGAATCGCGCGTGTGTTCATCGCGCGCCTGCTGCTGGCGCCGCTGCTCGCGCCGCATATCCTCCTGCTCCTCGACCCTGTGCAAGGGCGCGGGTGGCTGGGCAGGATGCACGGGCTTGATGTCCATGGCGGCGCGGGTCGATCAGAACATGCCGATCGAGTCGCGGTTCTCCTCGTTAATCAGCTTGTTCAGGTCTATCAGGATCAGAATCTGCTGGTCGCTGCTGTAGACGCCTTGAATGTAACGCGAGCCCTCGTCGTTGCCGACGCTGGGCGGCGGGTCGATGTCAGACAGGGCGATGTTGACCACCTCGGCGACACTGTCGACCAACAGGCCGACCGTAACCTTGCCCGATTCGATGATCATGATGCGCGAGCTGTCGGTGATGTCGCTGGTGGCCAGATCGAGCAGCTTGCGCGTATCGAGCACCGTCACCACGTTGCCGCGCAGGTTGATGATGCCCATCACGAAGTGCGGGGCGCCCGGCACCGGCGCGACATCGGTCATGCGCAGCACTTCCTGCACCTGCATGACATTGATGCCATAGATTTCGTCCGCGAGGCGGAAGGTGACCCAGCGGAAAACCTGCTGGTTGTTCTGTTGCATGACGGCGCTCATGGTCTGCTCCTGTCGGGCTTCCGTTGTTCCATGTCAGAAAACGGTCATTCCCGGTGCTGTCGATTGAATAAATGCACACCGCGTGCCAGCTCTTCAGGAAGCGCTCGCGTGCCGGTGCAGTAAGTCGTTAAGTGCGTGTTTTTCCAGTATCAAGCTCGGTGGATCGGACAGCGTCGCGATGATCCACGGCTCGTCGGCATGACGGTTTCGTGGCGCGACCATGCCGTCCGCCGCCACGATGTCGCCATCGGCTTTGCACGGCCCGATGCCAAGCCGCGTGCCGGCGAGATGGATATAGTGCTGATGCTCGGCGTCGATGCGCGCCGCGGCGCGATAGCGGGCCGGCACCAGCACTTCGCCGGCCACGTAATGACACTCGCCCTCACGCTCGCGTCCGAAAGCCGCAATCGCGGTGCTGGCCAGTGCGAAACGAATCTGACCTATCTTGAACAGCACATAGCGCGTGGCCTGGCTCGTCACACGGGTGACCTCGGCGCTCGGTGCGTCCGGGTCCGGCACCTCATGCAGGTGCTCGGCAAAAAAATTCTCGAGTATGTCCACCGTCAGGCCGCCCCTTCGGCGAGTCGTAGCTGGCGTGTACGGTTGTTCAAGAGCGTATCGAGCAGCCGGCCGTAGGCTTCGGCGCCGCGCGCCTCGGGCTGCCAGCGCGTCAGCGGCACGCCGAGTCGCGCCGCTTCGCGCAACTGGGTATCGACCGGAATGACTTCCGGCCACAGGTTGATGTCTTGACGGCAACGCAGCGACAACAGCGTGTCGCGCGAAGCGCGGGTACGCTTGTCGAACATGGTCGGCACGATGAGATGCGGCAGACGCCGGCCGCTGGAATTGCCGAACAGTTCGAGCGTGCGCATGAGGCGGTCAAGGGACTTCAATGCGAGGTCTTCACACTGCATCGGCACCACTAACAGATCGCAGGCCGCCAGCGCATTGATGACCAGCATGCCGAGTGTCGGCGGGCAATCAATGAGGCAGTAGTCGTAGCGCTCGGCGAGCTTGGGCAGTTGGCGGGTCAAGACGCGGCCCATGCCTTTCACCAGGCCGCAGCGCCGCTCCAGCGACACCAGCGCGGTGGCGCTGGTGATCATCTCGAGCTTGTCGACCACCGTGCGGCGCGGCTGCTTGGTGATGTCACACGGCTCGTTCGTGGCGGCGGCCGCGAACAGGTCATGCACGCTGCCGGCATCCTGTTCGGGGTCGTAGCCAAAATAGCTGGTCAAAGAACCATGAGGGTCGAGATCGATGGCGAGTACGCGCGCGCCCTGCGCCGTCAGCGCGCCTGCCAGGTTGACCACTGTCGTGGTCTTCCCCACCCCACCCTTTTGCGCCATTACCGTCCAGATTTTCATTGTTTTATCTCCTCCGGCCCAGGCAACACCGAAATCCTTTTCAGGGTTTCGACGGGCAACTGCTCCGGACTGTTACCGCGGGCCGCGAGCGAAACGCTGGCACCCGGCACCTGTGGATGACGCGCGATCGCAATGACCACGCGCCGGTTCTTCTCTCTACCCTCGGCGGTGGCGTTGTCCGCCACCGGATACAACTCGCCATAACCTGCCGCCGACAAACGGTCGGCATCGACGCCGCGCGCGGCAAACGACGCCGCGACCGCGCCGGCACGCGCCGCCGACAATTCCCAGTTCGAGCCGAACACGCCGTTATTCAAGGGCACGTTGTCGCTGAATCCTTCGACGCGCACGGGCGTGGTGCTGGCCTTGATCATGGCGGCGAGGCGACTCAAGGTCGGCTCGGCCTCTTTACTCAAACGCGCCTGACCGCTGGCAAACGCAAACGCGCCATCGAGCTCTACTTCTATCCACTCCTCGCTCTGGCGAATGCGCACCTTGTCGAGTTCGATGGGGTCTTTCAGCACTTTCTCGATTTCACCGGCGGTGACGTCATGTGCGTCGACGGCCGTGACCGGCACCGGGTAATCGTCCTGCACGATTTCTTCGAGCATGCGGGTCGGCTGTCCGCCCTGCGGATCCTTGCCCTCGACCTTGCCAAGACCGGTCAGGCCGCCGCCGAAATCAATCGGCGCCGGCAGCGGCTCGGGCTGACGGAACACGCTTTCCATGGAGTCGGACAACACGCGGAACTTGCCGTCGTTGACCGAGGAAATCGAATACATCACCACGAAGAAGGCGAACAGCAGGGTGATGAAATCCGCATAGGACACCACCCAGCGATGGCTGTTGTCCTCGTCGTCGAACTGCGCTTCGCGTGCGCTGCGCCGACGGGCGGCGAGGCTCGCGCTGCTCATACGATGAGACCTTGCAGACGCGCTTCGACGCTGCGTGGATTGTCGCCGGCGGCGATCGCCATGATGCCGACCGTCACCAGTTCTTTGATGCGCGATTGTTCACGCACCAAGGCCTTGAGCTTGTTGGCGGTAGGCAGAAACACGAGGTTCGCGAGCCCCACGCCGTAGACCGTGGCGACGAATGCGACCGCGATGCCCTGACCGAGCAGCGCCGGATCGGCGAGGTTGTTCATGACTTCAATCAAACCCATCACCGCACCGAGGATGCCCAGCGTCGGCGCATAGCCGCCCATGCCATCGATGACCTTGGCGGCGTTGAGGTCGTGACGCTCACGCGCCATCGCATCGAGTTCGAGAGTTTCGCGGATGGTTTCGGGGTCGTTGCCGTCGATCACGAGTTGCAGGCCTTTACGTGCATAGGCGTCGCGCACCGACTCGACCACGTCTTCAAGGCCCAACAGGCCTTCGCGGCGCGCGAGCTGCGCCCAGCGCACGATTTCCTTCAACTGGGTTTCAGGCTGGATAAGCGGTGGCCGCACCACCCACACCAGCATCGACATGGCGCGCACGAACACCGGCAACGGTGACTGCAGCATGGTCGCGCCGATACTGCCGCCGACCACGATGAGGATGGCCGGACCGTTCAACAACGTGGTGACGCTGCCGCCCTCGAGATGCTGACCGAGCAGCACCGCGACGATGGCCACCGTCACGCCGCTCAAGCTCAGCAAATCGAATTTTTTCATGTCGGTGGCCGCAGGCTAAAGGCGACTTCGTGCAAACGACTCAACGACGCGCATAGCTTTCCAGCAAGCCCGGCAGGTCGAGAATCAGTGCAATCTTGCCGTTGCCGGTGATGGTCGCGCCCGACAGGCCCTTGATGCCGTGCAAGAGCGCCCCCAGTGGCTTGATCACCACTTCTTCCTGGCCGATGAGGTCGTCGACCAGGAGGCCGACGCTGTGATTGCCGATGCGCACCACCACCACGTGACCCTGCTGCTCGTTGAATTCATACACGCCGTCTATCAACCAGCGTGACAGATAAAACAAAGGCAGCGCCTTGCCGCGCACCACCATGGTCTTGCGGCCGTCGACTTCGCGCGCCTGGTGCCGTTCGAAATTGATGATTTCCTGCACATTGACGAGCGGCAACGCAAACACCTGCGTACCGAGCACCACCATCAAGGTCGGCATGATGGCGAGCGTCAGCGGCACGCTTATGCGGATGGTGGTGCCGACGCCCAACTGCGAGTCGATTTCGATGCTACCGTTGACCTGCGTGATGCGGGTCTTGACCACGTCCATGCCGACGCCGCGGCCGGAGATATCGGAGATCTCGTCCTTGGTCGAAAAGCCCGGCAGGAAGATCAGTTCATAGCATTCACGGGTGGAAAGACGGCCGGCGGCGTCTTCGTCCATCAAGCCTTTTTCCACCACCTTGCGACGCAGCGCTTCGGCATCGATGCCCTTGCCGTCGTCGGCGATGGTCAACACGATCTGGTCGCCGCCCTGGGCCGCGGCAAGGCGCAGGATGCCGGTGGCGGGCTTGCCGGCGGCGATGCGGTCGGCCGGCATTTCGATGCCATGGTCGACGGAATTGCGCACCAGGTGCACCAGCGGATCGGCCAGCGCCTCGACCAGGTTCTTGTCCAGATCGGTGTCCTCGCCTTCCATGACGAGTTCTATCTGCTTGTTCAGCGAACGGGCCAGGTCACGCACCACGCGCGGGAAGCGGCCAAACACTTTCTTGATCGGCTGCATGCGGGTCTTCATCGCCGCCATCTGCAGATCGCTCGTGACGACATCGAGATTGGCGACGGTGTGGGTCACCGCTTCGTTGCCGATGGACGATTCGAGATTGAGCAGGCGGTTACGAATGAGCACCAGCTCACCGACCATGTTCATGATGCGATCGAGCACTTCGGTCTCGACGCGCACGGTGGTGTCTTTCGGCGCTTCGGCGGCGGCGCGCGCGGCCGGCTTGGCGACTTTGTCGGCGGCCGGCGGCGCGGCGATGATCGGCGCAGCGGCGACGTTCGGCAAGGCGGTGGCGACAAACCGGCCTGCGCCGTGCATATCGTCCAGCAGGGCTTCGAACTCTGCGTCGGTGATGAGATCGGGATTGCCGGCCTGTGCCTGCACGGCGCTCGCGACTTCCGCCGACTTCTGCGCCTTCAGGTTGACCAGCAGCGCGTCGAATTCTTCCTCGGTGATGAGATCCGGGTCGGACGCGGCCGCGCTCGGCGCAGCCTGCGCGCTCTTGGCCTCGAGCTTGTCGAGCAGCGCATCGAATTCTTCTTCAGTGATGAGATCGCTCGCCGCATGGTCATGGGCGGCGATGATGTCCGGGTCGTCGTCGGCGCTCATCTCATCGATGATGGCCGCCATCGGGTCGACCTCGGGCGCGGCTGCCGCGACCACGCTGGCAGCAGCCACCGGCACTTCAGCGCTAGGCGCAGGCGTGGCGGTGCCGTCGGCGATGGCCTTCAAACGCGCGAGCAACTCGGCCGGCGCGGGCGACGGCGCTTCGCCACCGCGCAGTTCATCGAACATCACGCGCAGCACGTCCAGCACCTGCAGAAAGCTGTCCATGAGGCTGGCATCGACGCGCAGCGCGCCCTTACGCAGCATGTCGAAGATGTCTTCAGACTTGTGGCTCACCGCCACCAGGTGTTCAAGGCCCAGGAAGCCGGCGCCGCCCTTGATGGTGTGAAATGCGCGGAATACTGCGTTCAGCAGTTGCTTGTCATCGGGCGAGCTTTCCAGCGAGACCAGCTGGGCGTCGAGCTGCTCCAGCGTTTCTCCGCCTTCGATGAGAAAATCCTGGACAATTTCGTCGTCCATTACCATTTACCTGTCTGATTGCACATCCACCGGCAGCCCGGTGTGCTGCGGTCGTACGCGTGGCGTGTTGCCATCGCGCAGACCGTACTTGGAATAGCGGCTGGCGCCGCCGCAAGCTGAGCGGGCGGCGACTCAGAAACCGAGATTGGCGAGCAGTTCATCGACATCGGCCTGTCGGCAGACGTTGTCGTCTTCGCGCACGGCGGGCCCGAAAGAAGTCGCGTTCGACGTCGCTGGCGTGGCGCTGGCGCCGCTCGCCACCACGCCGCAGGCGCTGACCAGTTCGACCAGTTTTTCTTCGACCTGGCCCACCAGGTCGATGGTGCGCTTGATGACCTGGCCAGTGAGATCCTGGTATTCCTGCGCCATCAGCACATCGCTCAAACTGCTGCGCAGTTTGCGACCGTCACTTTCGACGACGTCGAGGAAGGAAGTCATGCGAGCCGGCACATCGGCCTTGCCGTCCGCCATCGCCATGCGCAGGGTCGACGCCTGCTGCACCATGTTGTCGGACATCGGAATCATTTTTTCGACCGCGGTCAGCGTGCGGTCCGCCGCCTCTTCGGTCTTTTCCACCACGTAACGCAGGCGTTCGCGGGCGTCGGGCATCTGGCGTTGCGCCAGCGACACCAAGCGCTCGTCGCCAGCAAGATTGGCGAAGGTGTCGTGCACATCGCGCGTCAGCTTGCCGATCTCTTGGTACAGCGCGTCAAAGCGGCCGTCGTGCAGCGCCTTGATCAGATCATCGGCATGGTTCGCGTCACCGGCTTCTATGGCATCCACCAGCCGACGAGCGAGCGCGAGACTTTCCAGTTGCATCGCGGATTGCGCCATTTTCAAGGCCCTCAGGCGGCTGCGCCAAGTCGTTCGAAAATCTTGGCGATCTTCTGCTCCAGAGTCTGGGCCGTGAACGGCTTGACGATGTAGCCATTCACACCCGCTTCGGCCGCCGCGACTATCTGCTCGCGACGCGCTTCGGCGGTGACCATGAGTATCGGCAGTTCGCGCAGGTCCGGGTCGGCGCGGATCGCGCGGACCAGATCGATGCCTTCCATGATCGGCATGTTCCAGTCCGTCACCAGGAAATCGAAACGGCCGGTCTTGAGCATCGGCAGCGCGGTCGCACCGTCGTCGGCCTCCTCGGCATTGTTGAAGCCAAGATCGCGCAGCAGGTTGCGAATGATTCTGCGCATCGTCGAGAAATCATCCACGACGAGTATCTTCATGCCCTTATCCACCGGATACCTCCAGTTCTCTACACATTGCAATGCTCTCTCTCAGAGCTGATCGGTCCAGTCGGCCATGCGCGATTTGAGTCGAATCAGCGCCTGCGAATGAATCTGGCAGACACGCGACTCACTGACGCCCAGCACTTCGCCGGTCTCGCGCAGATTGAGTTCTTCCTTGTAGTAGAGCGACATCACCAGACGTTCGCGCTCCGGCAGGCCCGCGATGGCTTCGGCGAGAGCGGCCTTGAACATGTCGTTTTCGACATTGGCCAGCGGCTCGGGAATCTTGGCGGTCAGGCTCTCGGTCATGCCTTCCTCACCGGCCGGCAGGTCTTCGAAGCTGAACACGCGATAGCCGGTGGCGTCCTGCAGGGTCGAGTAGTACTCGTCCAGCGACATGCCGACTTCGACGGCGACTTCCGCATCGCGCGCATCACGTCCTTCTCGCGCTTCGATGTCGGCCACCGCCTTGGTGATGGCGCGCACCTTGCGATGCAAGGATCGCGGCGCCCAGTCACCTTTGCGGATCTCATCGAGCATCGCGCCGCGGATACGAATACCGGCGTAGGTTTCGAAACTGGCGCCCTGCGAGGCGTCGTAGTTACGCGCAGCCTCGAGCAGTCCAATCATGCCGGACTGAATGAGGTCGTCGACCTGCACGGTCGGCGGCAGGCGCGTCATCAAGTGATAAGCGATGCGTTTAACCAGCGGCGCGTAATCGACTACCAGTTGGTTTTGGCCGCGCGCAGCGACGTCCGAGGCTGCGTTTTGCTTGTAAGCAGCGAGCTTTTTCATACGTTTACTACCCTCCCAGGCGACTCTGTATGAGCCATGCGTTCCACGAAAAACTCCATCCGGCCACTCGCCCATCGTGGTATAGGCCATTTATCGGTTGTGGCTGCCAGATTCTTGAATGCTTGTCCGGCGCGACTCGCCGGGTAGGCCTCGACCAGTGCCTGGCGGCGGCGCACCGCGCTGCGCACATGGGGGTCGAGGGGGATGGCGCCGGCGTAATCGAGGGCGACATCCAGGTAACGGTCGGTGACTTCGAGCAGGCGCCGGTACAGGCGCATGGCGCCCGCCGGGTCCTGCGCCATGTTGACCAGCACGCGGAAGCGGTTGCGGCCGCTGCGCTGATTCAGCACCTTGATGGTGGCGTAGGCGTCGGTGATCGAGGCCGGGTCGTCGGTCACCACCACCAGCACTTCATGCGAGGCGTCGCAGAAGTCGAGGGTGTTGGCGGCGATGCCGGCGGCGGTGTCGACAATCATGAAGTCGGCCGCGCGCTCGAGCTGGCTGAAGGCATTGATGAGCCCGGCCCGTTCGAATTCCGACAATTCCGCCATGTGCTGGATGCCCGACGCGGCCGGCACGATGCGCACCCCCGCCGGGCCGGTGACGATGACGTCTTCCAGCGCGCACTCGCCGTTGACGACATGGCTCAAGGTGCGGCCGGTATTGAGGCCCAGCAGCACGTCGACGTTGGCCAGGCTGAGATCCGCGTCGAGCAGCACCACGTCGTGGCCGAGGCTCGCGAGCGCCACCGACAGGTTGATGGAGACGGTGGTCTTGCCCACGCCGCCCTTGCCGCTGGTGACCGCCACGACGCGCGTCGGCTGCATTTCACGTCCTTCTCCGTAGCGCGCGCTCATGCTGAAAACGCCCTTTCAAAGGAACCGGTGTCACGCGGCGCCGGGGTGGATTTGGCCATCTCCACGGTGCGCTCGATCAAGCTGCGCGCGGTGACGGTGTCGAGGTCGTCCGGCACCCGCTGGCCGGCGCTGGTATAGGCAATCGGTAAAGCGCTTTCGATGATGGCCGACAGGCACGGCCCCAGGGTCGCGGCTTCGTCGAGCTTGGTCAGCAGGCAGCCGGCCGGCGCCAGTTCGGCGTTGACCTTCAGGAGCTTGGTGGCGGTCAGGTAGTCGGTGGTCGCGGACAGCACCGTGTAGCAGTCGATGTCAGCGTTCAGATCCTTGAGGCTGCGCGCGAGCTCCTGGTAGCGGCTGTCCTGCGGCGCCGCCCCGGGGGTGTCGATCAGCACCAGGCTGCGGCCCTTCAGTTCGACCAGTGCATGGCCGAGCTCAGCGGCGTCGCGCGCCACGTGCACCGCCACACCAATCAGGCGGCCGAAGGCTTTCATCTGCTGATGGGCGCCGATGCGACGGTCGTCCATCGACACGAGGCCGACTTTCTCCGCGCCGTACTTCAAGGCGTAGCGCGCCGCAAGCTTGCTGACGGCGGTGCTCTTGCCGACGCCGGTCGGCCCGAGCAGAGCAACGCGACCAGCGTGGCGGATGATGGGGTCGTCGCGGGTCGCGATACGCATCACCAGCAGCGCCAGCGCGCGGTGCCAGCCAGCGCGGTAGTCGAGTTCATCCGGCACGTTCTCCACCACCTGGCGCGCGAGCGCCGGGCAGATGCCGAGCTGGCCGAGCACGCGCATGAGGCGCGCGCGCAGCGGATGGCGCGAACCGAATTCCGACCACGCGAGGCCCGACAGCTGCGATTCCAGCAGGCCCTTCAGATTGTTCAGCTCTTCGCGCATCTGGCCGACCACCGAGGCGTCGGTCCACAACAGTTCCTGCGGGTCGAGAGCGGCCAGCGGCGCGGCGGCCGGGGCGCGACGCGGCGCGGCAGGCTTTGCCGGCGCGGCGGCGATTTCGGTCGTCGGCGCGGCAAGCGCCGGTGCGGCATCGGGGCGACGCTTGGGCGTTTGCTGGCCGGCAAGACGCGCCGCTTCCTGCTCCGTCAAATCATCGGCGGTGATGAGTTCGACACCGCCATCGACCTTGCGGTTGGACAGGATCAAAACGTCCGGACCCTGGTCCTGTTTGATCATGTCGAGGGCCGAGCGCATGTTGGCCGCGAAGTAGCGCTTGACCTTCATTGCCCGCTTCCTGTGGTTATTGTCATGGGTGTCATGATTGAGTCGCAGTTCCTGTCACGTGACGCCAGTTGTTTGACGCCTTAAGCCTTGTTGAGCGAGTCGCCCACCGTGGCGACGATGCGGATCTGCGTGTCGCTCGGCACTTCGTTGAAGCCGAGAACATGCAGACCCTTGAGCGCCGGCCGGGCAAACCGCGCAAGAAACTCCCGAAGGCCGTCTGCAACCAGCAAAACACTGGGTTGGCCGGCCGCTTCGCGCTGCGTATGCGCATCGCGGAGCGCGAGCAGCATGCGGTTGGCGAGATTCGGTTCGAGTGACATTGCGGTGCCCTGGGTCGTTTCCAGGGATTGTTGCAATATGCGTTCCAACGAGAAATCGAGCGTGATGACCGGCAGCTCGGTATTCCCGCCATTGATCTGTTGCACGATCAGACGGCCGAGCGCGGCGCGCACCTGGGCCGTCAGGAAGCCGGTGTCCTGGTTGCGCGGGCCGTATTCGGCCAGCACTTCGAGAATGGTGCGGATGTCGCGCACCGGCACGTGTTCGGCGAGCAGGTTCTGCAGCACCTTGACCAGCACCGACAGCGGCATGAGCTTGGGAATCAGATCCTCGACCAAGCGCTGGTTGGTCTTCTTCAAACCGTCGAGCAGCTTCTGTGCTTCTTCATGGCCGAGCAGCGACTGGGCGTTGTCCTGCACGATTTGACTCAGATGCGTGGCGATGACGGTGCTGGCGTCGACCACCGTGTAACCCAGCGACTGCGCCTGTTCGCGCTGGTCGGCGCCTATCCACACCGCTTCCAGATCGAACACCGGGTCGCGCGTGACGGTGCCGCGCAACTGGCCGTAGACCTGGCCGGGGTTGATGGCCATTTCCTTGTCGGCGTGCACCGCCGACTGGCCGATGATGGCGCCGTGCACGGTCAGGCGATATTGGTTGGGCTCGAGATCGAGGTTGTCGCGGATGTGCACCGCCGGCACCAGGAAGCCGAGTTCCTGTGACAGTTTTTTGCGTACGCCGCGCAGGCGCCCCAACAGTTGGCCGTTCTGATTGCGGTCCACCATCGGAATCAGGCGATAGCCGACTTCGAGACCAATCGCGTCGGTCGGCAGCACGTCGTCCCACGACAACTCGGTGTTCTCGGCCGGCGGCGGCGGCGGCGGCAGTTCGGCTTGCTCAGCCTTGCGCGCCTTGGCCTTCTCATGGGTCCACCAGGCCGCGCCGATGGCCGCGCCGCCCATCGACAGGAATGCGAAGTTCGGCATGCCGGGAATCACACCCATGCTGATCAACACGCCGCCCGTGACGATGAGGCTTTTCGGATTGGCGAACAGCTGCGACATGATCTGCTCACCCATGTCGCTGGCGGTCGAGGTGCGGGTGACCATGAACGCCGCGGCGGTTGCCAGCAGCAGCGCCGGGATCTGCGCCACCAGGCCGTCACCAATCGTCAACAAGGTGAACACCTTGGCCGCTTCGGCCACCGGCATGTGGAACTGCGCGACACCGATGGCAAGGCCACCGATGAGGTTGATGAACAGGATGAGGATGCCGGCGATGGCGTCGCCGCGCACGAACTTGCTGGCGCCGTCCATCGCGCCGTAGAAATCCGCTTCTCCCGCCACTTCGCGGCGGCGGGTGCGCGCTTCTTCCTGACCGATGATGCCGGCATTCAAATCCGCGTCGATGGCCATCTGCTTGCCGGGCATGGCGTCGAGGGTGAAACGCGCGCTCACTTCCGAGATGCGCCCGGCGCCCTTGGTCACCACCACGAAGTTGATGATGACGAGAATCGCGAACACCACCAGGCCGACCGCGAAATTGCCGCCCACCACGAAATCGCCGAAGGCCTTGATGACCTGACCGGCGGCGGCGTGACCGCCGTGGCCATGCAGCAGCACCACGCGCGTCGAGGCGATGTTCAGCGCGAGGCGCAGCAGGGTGGCTATCAGCAGCAGGGTCGGGAACGCGGCGAAGTCCAGGGGCCGCTTGGCGTAGATGCTGGCCAGCAGGACCACCAGCGCCAGCGAGATATTGAACGTGAAAAGAATGTCGAGCAGGAACGGCGGCAGCGGGATGATCATCATCGCCAGCATCGCTATCAACAGCAGCGGCGCGCCGAGGCCGGCCTTGTTGATATTGCCGAGAATATTGTTGGCGGAAGCAGTGGTGAGTGCGGCCATGGGGGTGCTCAGTACTTCATGTCATCGGGTATCGGGAGATCGGCGGGCGGCGTCAAAGCCGCCGTGCCAGCGCGCAGCTGGAACACATAGGCCAGCACGCGCGCGACGGCCACGTAGAGGCCGGCCGGAATTTCGCGATTGATCTTGGTGGTGTGATAGATGGCGCGCGCCAGCGGCGGCGCCGACATCACGGTGACGCCGTGGGCGGCGGCGGTTTCGCGGATGGTCTTGGCGACCAGTTCCACGCCCTTGGCCACCACCACCGGCGCGCGCATGGTGTCGGGCTTGAACTTGAGTGCGACGGCATAATGCTGCGGGTTGGTGATGACCACGTCCGCCTTCGGCACTTCTTCCATCATGCGACGACGCGCCACTTCCTGTTGCATCTGACGCAGACGGCCCTTCACTTCCGGCGAGCCGTCGCTTTCTTTCGATTCGTCGCGGATTTCCTGGCGCGACATGCGCAGCTGCTTGCCGTGTTCCCATAGCTGCAGTGGCACATCGATGAAGGCGATCACCAAGGTCGCCGCGCAGCACAGCATGAAAATGCCGTAGATGACATCGGCGCTGGTGGCGAGACTCGATGCGACGCTGCCCTGGCTCAAGCCCAGCATCAGCGGCAGCTTGGCGCGCACCGCGGCAATCGCGAAGGCCAGCACCAGGCCGAACTTGCCGAGCGCCTTCAGCATTTCGATCAGGCCGTGGGTGCCGAAAATGCGCTTCATGCCGGCCATCGGATCGAGGCGCGAGAATTTGGGCGCGAGGGCATCGACCGAGAAATTCCAGCCACCGAGCGCGAGCGGGCCGAGCAAGGCGACCAGACCACCGACAACCAGTATCGGTGTCACGGATTTGAGACCGGTGACGATGATGTCGGCGAGGCGCGTAGGCAGCAGATTGCTGGAGAAGATCTCGGCGTGGGACAGACGCAGGCTGCCAGTCATGACATCGGCGAGATCGTGAATCAGCGCCGGCCCCGCCATGCGCACAGCCATCGCGCCGCCGAACAGCACGAACACCGTGGTCAGTTCGCGCGAGCGCGCGATCTGGCCTTTTTCCCGTGCGTCATGCCGCCGCTTGTCTGTGGCCTGTTCTGTTCTGTCTTCGGCGTCGTTCTGCTCAGCCATGATCAGCGCGCCTCGAGTGCCGAGCGGGTGATCACGAAAGCCGAGTCGAACAACTCCAGGCAGGTTGTACGCAGATCATCGAGCGTCAGGCTGACAATCATGATGCCGGCCAGGATGGTGACCGGAAAGCCGATGGTGATGATGTTGAGTTGCGGCGCGGCGCGGCTCATCACGCCAAAGGCGAGATTGATGGCGAGCAGCGCGATCACCACCGGCAGCGACAGCAGCAAGGCGCTCGCGAACAGCGTCGCGCTCCAGTCGACAATGATGTCGGCGCCGGCGCTGGTCAGACCCAGCGGGCCAATGGGCAGCAAGGTGAAGCTCTCGGCCAGCAGCTTTATCAGCACCAGGTGCGCGTCGCTGACGAAGAAAATCAAGGTCGCGAGAATCACGTAAAGATGCGCCAGCACTGGCACCTGCGAACCGCTGGTCGGGTCGACCATCGCGGCGAAGCCGAGTCCGGTCTGCTGCGCGATGAACTGGCCGGCGAATTCGAACACCATGAAGGTCAGGCGCAGCACCATGCCGATGGTCGCGCCGATGATGACTTGTTGAATGACGGTCAAAAGACCGGTGGCGGACAGCGGCTCGATGTCGGTGGCGGGCGTCACTATCGGCGCCACCACGCTGGTGATGGCCAGCACCAGGATCATGCGCGCGCGCATCGGCAATGCGCGGGTGCCCATCACCGGCGCCGCCATCACGAAGCCGCTGATACGCACGAAAGGCCACAACCATTGCGCCAATAGCGCGGTCAGCGTCGCCTGCGATATGGAGATGTTGCCCATGGCGGCGTCATCGTTCCCGTCAACCGATGAGGCCCGGAATGGACTGGAACAGGCGCACCGTGTAATCACTGAGCGAACCCAGGATGTAGGAGCCGCCCAGCACCAGCACCGCGACCGTCACCAGCAGCTTGGGAATGAAACTCAGGGTCATTTCGTTGATCTGGGTGGCGGCCTGGAACAGGCTCACCAAGAGACCGACGGCCAGCGCCGGCAGCAGCAACAGCGCCATCAGCATGATGGTCAGCTGCAGCGCATCGTGGCCTAGCGCGATGACGGTTTCGGGAGTCATGCCGGTGTCCTTGGTGTCAGGTGTAGAAGCTCGAGGCGAGCGTGCCGATGATCAGCGCCCAGCCATCGACCAGCACGAACAGCATGATCTTGAACGGCAGCGAAATGATGAGCGGCGACAGCATCATCATGCCCATCGACATCAAGACGCTCGCCACCACCAGGTCGATGATGAGAAACGGCAGGAAGATCAGAAAGCCGATTTGAAAGGCGGTCTTGAGTTCACTGGTGATGAAGGACGGCGCGAGGATGGTGAACGGCACGTCGTCCTTGTCCTTGTAGGCGTCGTGGCCGGACATCTCGGTGAAGAGTGTGATATCCGATTCGCGGGTCTGTTCGAACATGAAGCCGCGCACCGGCACCGCCGCGCGGGCGAGGGCGGTGTTGGCATCGAGCTTTTCATCGAGGTAAGGCTTGACCGCTTCGACATACACCTTGTCCGCCACCGGCGACATGATGAAGAAGGTCATGAACAGGGCCAGCGCCACGAGAATCTGGTTGGACGGCGTCTGCGCGGTGCCGAGCGCCTGGCGCAGGATGGCGAGCACGATGATGATGCGCGTGAAGGACGTCATGGCGAGCAGGATGGCCGGCAGCACGCTGAGCGCCGTCATCAACAACAGCACTTGCAGGGTCAGCGTGTAGGTCTGGCTGCCATCGCCCTGGGTGGTGATGGACAGCGCATCGAGCCCCTGCGCACCCACCGCCATCGGCGCCAGGGTCAAGGCGAACAGCAGCAGGGCGCCGAGCATCAGGGCTTGGCTCCCAGCAGTTGCTGACCGGCGGCGCGCAAGGCGTCGTCGAACTGCGGCGAGCCTTCGGCGGAAAACGTATGCAAGGTCGCGATGCGGCCCGGCGACATGCCGAGCAACACGCGCTGTCCATCGACTTCGACCAGCAGCAGCTTGTCGCGCGTGCCGACCGCCAGGCCTTCGACGATGCGGATATGGCCACGGCCCTGCGGCCGGATGGCCTGCAGACGGCGCGCGCCCCACGCCGCCGCGACTATCATGCCGAGCACCAGCACGAGGCCCAGAATCACCTGCACAGCCTGGCCAAAGCCGACCGGTGCGCTGCTGGCGGCGGCGCACAGGCCGGGCGCGAGGGCGGCGCAGGCAAGAACAATCCGGGTGCGAGGATGACGCATGAGGCTCGTGCTTCAGCTCAGTTTGCGCACGCGCTCGTGGGCGCTGATGACGTCGGTCAGGCGAATGCCGAACTTCTCGTTCACCACCACCACTTCGCCATGGGCGATGAGCGTGCCGTTGACCAGCACGTCGAGCGGTTCGCCGGCCAGACGATCGAGTTCCACCACCGAGCCCTGGTTCAACTGCAAGAGGTTGCGAATCGCGACCTTGGTGCTGCCGATTTCCACCGTCAGCATGACCGGGATCTCGAGAATGTTGTCGAGGCTGCCGGGCGGCAGGTTGGCGGCCGCGGCATCGGCATCGAGATTGCGCATCGGCGCGGGCTGCGCATCGGTGATGACACCGCCCTGCTCGGCGAGGGCCGCGCCCCACACGTCATCCACATCGTCCTGGGCTGCGTCACTCATTTGATTGCTCCAAGTGCTACGGTCTGCGGCATAAGCTCGCTATGGCGAATGGTTTCGATGACTTTCAGCGCCTGCTTGCCCTGGTGGGCGCCGTACACGCCGCGAAACACCGGCACGTCGTCGACGCGCGCGACGATGCTGGCCGGCATGTCAATGGGCAGCACGGTGCCCGGCTTGAAATCCATCACGTCGCGCAGCGACACGCGCTTGCGCGTCAGGGTCGCGTTGAGCGCGACTTCGGCGGTCTTGATTTCTTCTTTCAGAATCACCGACCAGCGCTCGTCCTTTTCCATGACGTCCGATTGCACGCCGGCATCGAGCAGCTCGCGTATCGGTTCGATCATCGAGTACGGCAAGGTCACGTGCATGTAGCCCGAGCCTGATTCGAGATCGATATGGAAGGTCGACACCACCACCACTTCACTCGGCGTGACGATGTTGGCGAACTGCGGATTGACCTCGGAATTGACGTACTCGTACTTGACCGGCATGACCGGTTCCCAGGCTTCTTCCAGGCCCGCGAACACGATGTCGAGGAAGCGCTTGACGATGCGCATCTCGGTGGTGCTGAAGTCGCGCCCTTCAATTTTGTTGTAGAAGCGACCTTCGCCACCGAAGAAACAATCGACCAGCGAGAAGATGAGCTTGGGGTTGCACACGATCAGCGCCGAGCCCTTGAGCGGACGCATGCGCACGATGTTGAGGTTGGAAGGCATCAACAAGGTGTGCACGTACTCGCCAAACTTCGACAGTTGAATGCCTTCCAGCGAGATCACCGGCGAGCGACGCAGCATGTCGAACAGGCTCTGGCGCAGGTTGCGCGCCAGGCGCTCGTTGATCATCTCGAGCGTCGGCATGCGACCGCGCACGATGCGGTCCTGGGTGGTGAAGTCGTAGGACTGCGCGTCGCCCGACGGCAACGCCTCATCGACTTCAGTCTCGACTTCGCCGCTGTCGACGCCCGACAGCAGCGCATCGATTTCGTCCTGGGATAAGAGGTCGGAATTGGCCATGGCTGGTGGTCCGGTGCTGCGCGCTCAGTGAATCAATGCATCACGAAGTTCGAGAAGAAGAGATCCTCGATACCGGGTTTGCCGGTCTGGGCCTTCAACACTTCCTGCACCGCCGCCAGCGCGTCGGCGCGGAGCTTCTCCTTGCCCTCGTTGGGCATCAGGTCTTCGTAGATCTGACGCGACAGCAGCAGCACCAGCGCATTGCGGATGGCCGGCATGTGCTTCTCGACGGCTTTCTCGATCTCGGGCTCCTTGGTGACGACCGACAGTTCGCACTTCAGGTATTTGGAATGGCCGGCCTTGTCGGCGAAGTTGATGACGAACTCAGGCTTGATATCGATGTAGACCGGCTCGTGCACGGCCTCTTTTTCGGCGTGCTCGGCGGCCTCGGCCTTCTTGTCGCCACCCTTCAGCATGACCGCCACGCCACCGCCGATGGCGGCCAGCAACACCACGGTCGCGGCGATGATGATGAGTTTCTTGTTGCCACCGGCGGGGGCCGGGGCTGCAGCTGCTTGGGACATGTTTAGCTCCTGGAGTCGAATTCGTGTAAGCCCTGGTGCAATCGTCATGCCACCAAATGCGAACCGCTCACGCTGCCCGGGCCTGGTCCCCGGTCAGTAACTAAACATCTGAAATTGAAAGGAAGAATTTACGCGCCGCGGCACCTTGGGGTAGCGTTGCGGGCGGCCGCGCGGTGACAGCCCGACCTGCGGCGCGACGAGAACACGTGTTTATGACGCCGCCGCCCGCTCAAAGGCGACGCTCACTGACAAGTTCTTGACGGCCGCACCACCGTCACACGAAGGCGTCGATGAGTCCGATCTTGAGGCTGCGGCTCGGCGCCACGCTCGTCAGCGGCGCGGCTTCGAAGTCGCCGTCGTTGCCGCGCGCCTGCGCGGTGAAGGACGGATCGGCCTGCTGGCGTTCCGGCAGCTGCGTGAACACGCCAGCCTGGGACAGCGAGATGCCGGCTTCTGCAAATGACGCGCGCAAACGCGGCAGCGCTTCGTTGAGGGCTTCGCGGGTGGCGGCGTGGGTCGCCGACAATTGAATCTTGGCCTCGTCGCCGACCATGGTCACGCGCACTTCCACCGGACCTAAGTCGGCCGGCGTGACTGCAATCTGCGCGCTCTGGATCTGGTCGCCAATCATGAAGGACACATGCTGGTTCAAGCGCTCGGCGAACATCGCCGGCTGGTCCATGGGCAGCGGCGCCGGCTTGGCGGCGTAAGCCTGGGCGCTGGCCGGCGCCTCGTGGGCACGCGCGGCATGGGCGCCGGTCAAGGCGTCGAGGGCGCCGCGCACGTCCGCCTCGGCGCGCGCCGGGGTATTGGTGACAGCTTGGGACAGGTCGCTCACCAGGCCGCCGGCATTCAAGCCGCCGCTGCCGTCGGTGTCCAGACTGCTGTCGCTGCGGCGCTCACCGCCACTGCCGCCGCCGGTCATGGCGTCCTGCAGGGCGACGAAGGCGCTCGCGAAGTCATCTTGCGCGCTCTCGGTGGTGGCCGGCGTGGCAGCCGCCGGCGCGCTGTCGGTTGCCGCGGGTGTCAGCGGGCGACGTGCTGCCGGGCCAGCGGCAAGTCCTGGCCGCAGGGTCGGCAAATCCTGGCCTGTGACGGCCATCGGCGCTGCATCGGGGGTCGCTACTGCCTGCTCCGGAGTGATGACCTGGGCAGTGCTCTGGGCGAGCAGCGCGGCGATGAAGGCATCGCTGGCCTGGGTGTCGCCGTCGGCCATTTTCTGGCCTTTTGCGGCATTTTGTGTGGCCGGGCGCGCCTCCGTCGGGGCGCTGGGGCCAGGCGTGGGGGTGGCGGGCAGGGCGGCGTCGATGGCGGGCATTGTGTTCTCCAGGCTCTCAGGACCGATGTTCTTGAGCCGATATCAGCAAAGCCCGTGCCACAACGCCGCCGAGCGACGGCCGGCACATGTCACAATGGCGCGCCGCGCACAAACGCACAGGGAGACGAACGCATGCACATATCCAATCGCACCCAGGGCACACGCCGCCGCGTGCTGGTCACCGGCGGCGCCGGCTTCCTGGGCTCGCACCTGTGCGAGGCCCTGCTGGCGCGCGGCGACGACGTGCTGTGTGTGGACAACTTCTATACCGGCGCCAAGGACAACGTCGCCCATCTGCTCGACAACCCGATGTTCGAACTCATGCGTCACGACATCACCTTCCCGCTCTACATAGAAGCCGACGAGATCTACAACCTGGCCTGCCCGGCCTCGCCCATCCACTACCAGTTCGACCCGGTGCAGACCACCAAGACCAGCGTGCACGGCGCCATCAACATGCTGGGGCTGGCCAAGCGCATCAAGGCGCGCATCCTCCAGGCCTCGACCAGCGAGGTCTACGGCGACCCGGAGATCCATCCGCAGACCGAGGACTACTGGGGCCACACCAACCCCATTGGCCCGCGCGCCTGCTATGACGAAGGCAAACGCTGTGCCGAAACCCTGTTCTTCGACTACCACCGCCAGCACGGCCTCGCCATCAAGGTCGCGCGCATCTTCAACACCTACGGTCCGCGCATGCATCCCAACGACGGCCGCGTGGTGTCGAACTTCATCGTGCAGGCGCTCGCCAACCAGGACATCACGCTCTACGGCGACGGCTCCCAGACCCGCTCGTTCTGTTATGTGGACGATCTCATTCGCGGCCTCGTCAATCTCATGGACAGCGCGCCCGAGGTGACCGGCCCCATCAACATCGGCAATCCCGATGAGTTCACCATCCGCCAGCTCGCCGAACTGGTGGTGGAAATGATTGGCTCGCGCAGCAAGATCACGTTTCAACCGCTGCCGACCGACGACCCACGTCAGCGTCAGCCCGACATCACGCGCGCCCGCACCCAACTAGGCTGGCAACCGACGGTGAAGTTGCGTGACGGTCTGGCGAAGACGATTGCGTATTTCGAGCAGCGGGTCGGAAGCTGAGGGGGGCGTGCTCTTGATTATTGTGGGTCAGACTGAAGTCTGACCCACAGAAGACGAAGAGAATTTCACTCCATACCGGCGAGTTCCACCCGCCGGTCATCGATCTCGCGCTGCAGCCGCCCTTCCCGGTCGACGTCTTCATTGCGAACACACCGATCGAGAATGTCGACCAGCACGTTGGCGCGCTGCGCTTCGCGCTTCCAGGCGGCCAGGTCTTCCGCGCATTCGCGCTCGGAACGCGTGACCATCTGCTCCAAGGCCGTGATGGTCCTTTCTAGCTGGCCCAGGAACACGCGCGTATCGCGCGCCGCGGCGGCGCTCATGGCCTGGCCGGGATTCTGCAGCGCGCGCGCATATTCGAGGCGGTAGCGGCGGAATTCTTCGAGCTTTTTCACATTGCCGTCGTGGCGACCGCGGGTGCCGGCAAGCTTCTGTGAGGCCACCGACTTCTGCATCTCGTTCAGAGTCACGATGCGCTTCAGGCGCTGGCTACGGGTCATGATGGTCTACCTGGTGGTGCTCAACTGTCGAGGATATCGCCGCCGGTGACCGTGGCCAGGGCCGTGACTGCATCGTTGAAATTGACGGCGGAGCGGCGGTCCTGCCCCAGGAACTGAAGGATCTGCGGACGCATGGCCACCGCGCTGTCGAGTTCGGGATTGGCGCCGCGCTGATAGGCGCCGACGTTGAACAGATCGGAATTCTGTTCATACAGGGAATAGAAATGCTTCAGGGCGCGCGCGTACTTCAACTGCCTGTCACCCACCACCTGCGACATCACGCGGCTGATGGACGCCTCGATGTCGATGGCGGGATACAGACCGCGTTCGGCGAGACGCCGTGACAGCACGATGTGGCCGTCGAGAATGGCGCGTGCCGAATCAGCGACCGGGTCATTCGGATCGTCGGCCTCGGTCAACACCGTGTAAAACGCCGTGATCGAGCCATGGCCGCCGACGCCCATGCCGGCGCGTTCAACCAGCTGCGGCAGGCGCGCGAACACCGACGGCGGGAAGCCGCGCGTGGCCGGCGGTTCGCCGATGGTGAGTGCGATCTCGCGATTGGCCTGCGCGTAACGGGTCAGGGAATCCATCAGCAGCAGTACGTGGCGGCCAGTGTCACGGAAATATTCAGCGATGCTGGTGGCCATCGCGGCGCCGTGCATACGCATGAGCGGCGGGTTGTCGGCGGGCGTCGCCACCACCACCGCGCGCGCCATGCCGGCTTCGCCGAGAATCTCTTCGATGAATTCCTTCACTTCACGGCCGCGCTCACCGATGAGCCCGACCACGATGACGTCGGCGTCGGTGAAGCGCGTCATCATGCCGAGCAGCACCGACTTACCGACGCCAGACGGCGCGAACAGACCGATACGCTGGCCGCGGCCGACAGTCAGGAGCGCGTTGATGGAACGCACGCCGACATCGAGCGGCTCGCTGATCACGGCGCGTTGCAGAGGATTGATCATCTCTCCGTATAGCGGCCGCCGCTCGTTCAAATGCAAGGGGCCGCGGCTATCGAGCGGCCGCCCGGAGCCGTCCAGCACGCGGCCGAGCAAGGCCTCGCCAACCGCCACGTCACCGGCGCCGCCCAATGGAATGACGCGCGCATTGGGCGACAGGCCACGCGGAATGCCGGTCGGCATGAGGAACAGGCGTTCGCCGGAAAAGCCCACCACCTCGGCATCGACATCGACGCCGCCAGGGTTGTAGACCCGACAACGGTCGCCGATGGCGGCCTGGCAGCCGACCGCTTCCAGGGTCAGGCCGACCATGCGCGACAGCTTGCCTTCGACGGCCACCGCCGGCGGCTCGGCCAGGCGTTCGAAATACGGCACGAGATCCGCGCACCAGCGGCGGCTGGGGGTGGAATTCAACCACGGGGCGATTTGCGGGTTCATGCCGCGCCCCGGTCGCTCTCACGCTCGCCGCCGAACATCTTCGAGGCGATGGCAGCAATGCGTGACTCAACGGTGGCATCGATACGCGAGGTCTCGGTCTCGACGATGCAGCCGCCGCGCGAAATCAAGGGGTCGGCCTCGACGCGCCAGCTGATGCCGTCGGTGTCGATGGACAACGCCGAGCGTACCAGCTCGGCATCGTCAGGATTCAAATGCAGCGTGGTGCCGCGGCTCGCAATCGGCAACAGGCGCATGGTTTCGCGCACCACGCCGATCACTTCGCCGGGCGCGGTCTTCAATTCGCGACGCACCAGGTGGCGCGCGATGAGCAGCGCGAGTTCGGCCACTGAATTGACCATCTCCTCGTCGAGCTTGGCAAGCGGCGCGATGAGTTGCATGGTGATGTTGTCGAGCACTTCGCAGCGCGCCTCGATGTCGGCGGCGGCGCGGCGCTGACCATCGGCATAGCCTTCCATCGTGCCGTTTTCAAAACCTTCGGCGTAGGCCTGCTTGTGGATGCTTTCGAGTTCACGGGCAGTGACCACACCCGCACCGTTGGCGCTGTTGCGCACCAGGATCTGTTCGATATCCGGCAGTTCGTAGGGCGTGACCACGCCGTTGCCGGGGCCAAAGCCCTCGGTCATGGTGACTGACTGTTCGCTGGCGACGGCTTCGGCGCTATGCATGCTCATGGTGCTCCTTTACAGCATCTGCTCGCCGGAACCGCCGAGGCTTATGGTGCCTTCGTCGGCCAGACGGCGTGCGATGCCGAGAATTTCCTTTTGCGCGCCTTCCACTTCGGAAAGCTTGACCGGGCCCTTGGACTCCAGGTCCTCGCGCAGCATCTCGGCTGCCCGGCTCGACATGTTCTTGAAGATCTTTTCCTTGATGGCGTCATCGCAACCCTTCATCGCCAGCACCAGGTTGTCGGTCGACACTTCGCGCAACAGCGCCTGGATGCCACGGTCGTCGATGTCGGCGATGTTCTCGAAGGTGAACATCAGGTCCTGGATCTTGGTCGCGAGATCGGCATCGGCCTCGGTGATCTGTTCGTTGATTTTCGCTTCGATGCTGCGGTCGACGAAGTTGAGGATTTCGGCCGCGCACTTGATGCCGCCCAGCGACGACTGCTGACCGCCGGCGCCACCACGCAGCTGCAGCTCGAGCATTTCATTCAGCTCTTTCATGGCCGCCGGTTGGATGCCGTCCATGGTGGCGATGCGCATGAGCAGGTCCGAGCGCGTGTTTTCCGGCAGCAGCGACAGCACTTCCGCCGATTGATCGCTGTCGAGATAGGACAGCACGATGGCGATGATCTGCGGATGTTCGAAGCGCACCAGTTCGACAATCGCGCGCGGGTCCATCCACTTCAGCGATTCGAGACCCTTGGTGTGACCGCCGAGCAGGATGCGGTCGATCATGCTCGACGCTTTCTCTTCACCCAGCGCATTGGTCAGCACCGAACGGATGTATTCCTCGTTGCCGATGCCGATGCCGGTGTGCGAACGCACCAGCTCGATGAACTCACCGATCGCGGTGCTGACATTGGTCGGCGACACCACGTCGAGGCTGGTCATGGCCACGCCAATCTTCTGCACTTCGCGCGGGCCGAGATATTTCATGATCTCCGCGGCCGGTCCTTCGCCGATGGACATCAGGAAGATGGCCGCCTTCTGCGCGCCGTCGAGTTGTGCTGGTGCTTCCGCCATGATGATTCCAGTAGAGGTTTATTCGCCGCCAACCCAGCCCTTGATGACCTGCGCGGCGACGCGCGGGTCATTGCTGACGAACTGTTTGACGCTGTCGATGTTGGGGTCGATTTCCGACGACGCCAAAAGCGGTTGCGAGTCATTGCGCTGATTGGGCAGCGCCATCTGGCCGTCCATGCCGGCCGGGCCGGCCAAGGCCGGCAGGCCATTGGCGCCAACGCCGCCTTCGAGTGCCTGCACTTCGCCACTGCTGCCGGCCACCGTCAGCGGCTTGGTCATGAGCGACTTCACGGTCGGGCGAATCACGCCGAACAGCACGAACAGCACGAACAGTCCACCGGCGACCTGCTTGCCGACATTCCACACCCACGGCTGCTGCCAGACAGGCAGTTCCGGCAATGGCTCGGCGGCGGGCGGCGCCTGGAACTCGGCGCTGGTGATGGTGACCGAGTCGCCGCGTGCGGCGTCGAAACCGATGGCGAGCTTGACGAGGTTGGTCATGCGCTCGATTTCCGCTTCGCTGAGCGCGGCCGGCTTGGCGACGGCCGCGGTCGCGGCAGCGGCATCGGTCTTCTCGCCGTCGGCCTTGGCGGCATCGCCTTCGGCAGCCTTGTCACCTTCGGCCGGTGCGGCCGGCGCGGCGGGCGGCGTCGGTGCGCGCACCACCACCGCCACCGACAGGCGGCGAATGCTGCCGACGTTGTTCTTCTCGACCACCACATTGCGGTCGACTTCGTAGTTCTTGGTCTTCTGGCTGCGCTTGTTGACCGAGGCCGGCGGCTTGGCGCCGGCGGCC
This sequence comes from Gammaproteobacteria bacterium, assembly GCA_020849475.1. GTDB lineage: Bacteria > Pseudomonadota > Gammaproteobacteria > JADJYF01. The sequence continues at coordinate 44,927 of JADLGE010000053.1, read as the reverse complement.
GCGCCGTTGGCGCCAGGCGCGCCCTGCGCATTGGCATCGGCGGTCTGCTCCGGCGCCGAAGCGCCGGCCGGCGGCTGATTGCTGAGCGCGCCGGGCACGCCATTGGCGGCATCACCACTGCGCTCTTCGTCGGTGCTCGACTCGCTGCGCACCGCCGACATGTCGGGGTTGTAGGTTTCTTTCGATTGCTGGCTCTCGGTGAAATCGAGATCGGCCGTGACCTCGGCGCGCACACCGTCGGGGCCGACCAGCGGCGAGAGGATGGCCTCGACGCGATCGATATAGGACTGTTCGAGATTGCGCGTGTATTCGAAGCGCTTGGCCGACACCACCAGGCTGTCGTTCTGATCGGCGTTGTCGGTCAGAAGATTGCCGCGCTGGTCGACCACCGTCACCTGGTTGACCGGCATGCCGGCGACCGCCGCCGACACCATCTGCGCGATGGCCGCCACCTGGTGACGTTCGAGCTGACGACCGTTGAAGAGGTCGACAATCACCGACGCGCTCGGGTCACGCTTGGTGCGCGCGAACGCCGACTGCTTGGGCATCGCAATATGCACACGCGCCGAACGCACATTGGTGATGTGCGAAATCGAGCGCGACAGTTCGCCTTCGATGGCGTGCTGGTAACGCGCCTGCTCGAGGAACTGGCTGGTGCCGAAAGGTTGTTCGCTGTTCAGCGCCTCGAAGCCCGCGCCCTTGCTGCTGCTGGTCGGCGCGAGTCCGGCGCCGGCCAGCTTCATGCGCGCGGTCATGAGGTTGTCGGCCGGCACCAGCACCGTGCCGCCGTTGGGATCCATGCGATAGGGAATATTGTTGCTGGTCAGTTGTTCGATGACCTGGTTGAGATCTCTGTCCTGCAGATCGGCAAACAGCACCGAGTATTCCGGCTGGCGCGCCCACAGTGCGACGTACAGACCGAGAGCCACCGCCGCCGCCAGGCCGACCATGACGCCGACCTGGCGCAGCAGCAGCATCAAGGATGCCTGGGCGTTGAATGTGGCAGCTTCAGCCATGGTCTTCACTCACTCGGTAGCGGGTCTTATAGCGGCATGTTCATGATGTCCTGGTAGGCCGACACCAGTTTGTTACGCACCTGGGTTGCGGCCTGGAAGGACAGATTGGCTTTCTGGATGGCGACCATCACCTGCGCGACATCGACACCTTTGTCGCCGCGCTCGAACTTGTCGGACAAAGCTGCGGCTTTCACCTGGTTGTCGTTGACGAAATCGAGCGCGTTCTTCATCACGTCGCCGAAAGACACCGCCGGCGTGGCGCCGCCCGCCGGGTTGATGGCATTGGCGGCGCGCGGCATTTCCAGACCGCGCGCTTGGGCGGTCAGGGCGCGCATCTGCGCGAGTACTGCCTGGGCGTCGATGGTGTTGTTCATGACTGTGTCTCGTGCTCGTCTAATTGCGTTGAACGATGAACCCGAATCAGATGCCCGGCACCGCGACGCCGGCGTCGCGCAGACGCGCCAGCTTGTAACGCAGGGTGCGCGGGCTGATGCCGAGTTTCTCGGCGGCGAACTTGCGACTGCCGCGGCCTTCTTCCAGCGCGGTCAGGATCAGGCGTCGCTCGTGATCCTTGAGATCACCGCCCAGTGACTCGGCGCCCGCCAGCTCGTCGTCATCTTCATCTGCGCTTTCGAACGCCACCGCGCGCGGCGCTTCGCTGACCCCGGCGCCGAGCGCAGCCGACACCGCCGGCGTCATCTGCTCGAACACCAGGTCGTCGAGATTGATGCCTTCGCCCTGGTGAAGAATCAGCGCGCGCTGCATGACGTTGTCGAGTTCGCGAATGTTGCCCGGCCAGTTGTGCTCCATGAGCCGCGCGCAGGCCGCCGCGTTGATGGCCGGCACCGCCTGGTGGCTGCGCGACGCGGCGCGCGCCAGCAGGGCCTTGGCGAGCGGCACGATGTCTTCGCGACGCTGACGCAGCGGCGGCACGTTGAGCGGCATGACGTTCAATCGGTAGTAGAGATCTTCACGGAAGCGCCCCGCTTCCACTTCACGGCGCAGGTCGCGGTTGGTGGTGGCGACGATGCGCACATCGAGATCGATGACCTTGTTCGAACCCAGGCGCTCGACCTGGCGCTCCTGCAGTACACGCAGCAGCTTGGCCTGCAGGGCGAGCGGCATTTCGGAAATTTCATCGAGCAGCAGGGTCGAGTCCTGCGCCTGTTCGAATTTGCCCGGGCTGGCCTTGTAGGCGCCGGTGAACGCGCCCTTGTCGTAACCGAACAGCACTGCTTCGAGCATGTTGTCGGGAATCGCCGCGCAGTTGATCGCAACCGGCGCCTGCGCCGCGCGCTGCGAATGGCGATGGATGGTGCGGAACACGATTTCCTTACCGACGCCGGATTCGCCGGTGATCATCACCGAGGCATCGGACTGCGCGACACGCCGCGCGAGTTCGAACACGCGACGGCTGACCGGGTCGACCGCCACCACGTCGTCTTCGAGCGGCGCCGGCGCCGGCGGCAGCCAGTCGCCGATCCGGGCCACCAGCACTTCGGCTTCAAACGGCTTGACTAGGTAGTCGGTGGCGCCCTCGCGCAGGGCGTTCACCGCGCTCTGAATCGACTCGTAGGCCGTCATCAACACCACCGGCAGATCGCGGTAGCGGCTGCGGATTTCGCGCAGCAGCGTGTGGCCGTCCATCGGTTCCATCTGGATATCGCTGATGACGAGGTCGAAGTGTTCTTCGGCCAGCAGCTCAAGGGCGGCCGTGCCGTCGGCGGCGCCGGTGGCGTCGAGACCGGCGAAGGACGCGGTGTCGAGCAGGGCTTCGCGCAGCGCGTGGTCGTCTTCGACTATCAGTATCTGGGTGGCGTGAGCGGTCATGATGTCATCCTGCATGACGCATACCGGCCGGCTCGAAAGCGGCGACCGCATGCGTCTCTCTGGTGGCTTGGGAAGCTTGTTGTTCGGAATGCGCCGCGACGAGCGGCAGGGTCATGAGAAAGCAGGCGCCCTGGCCGGGGGCGCTGACCAGCGTCAACTCGCCGCCATGGGCCTGCGTCACGGCGCGCGCCACGGCGAGACCGAGACCCGTGCCGTTGGAACGCGTGGTGTAAAACGGTTCGAAGATGCGCGCCGCCTGGTCCGGCGGTATGCCCGGGCCATTGTCCTGAAAGGCCAGCGCCAGGCGGCCGTCCACCACGCCGGCGGTGACCGTCATGCGGCCCTGGCCGCGGCAGGCGTGGCAGGCGTTGTCGATGAGGTTCAGGCACACGCTGGTCAGGGCCGAGGTGTTGACGTAGACCCGACCTTCATCGTTGAACGGTGCGAAGTCGAGTTCGAAGCCGCTCACCCTGAAGGCGTCGCGCGCGGCGCTTTTGATGCCGGCCAGGAGTTCACGGCCCGCCACCGGCTCGACCGCCAGCTGTCCGCCACGGGCGAACAGCAGCATTTCGTCGACCAGGCGCTCGAGCTTGCGCAGCGATTGCAGGCTGCGCTCCAGCACCCGTTCGCGGTCGGCGTCGGTGCGGGTGCGCCGCAGGTTGCCGACATTGAGCAGCGCCGCCGCCAAGGGCGTACGAATCTGGTGGGCCATGGCGGCCGCCATCTCGGTCTTGGCCGACAGGCGCTTGTGATGGGCCAGCTGGTCCTGCAGCAGGCGGGTCTCGGTGACGTCCTTGATGAGCAGGATCTGGCCGGGCTCACCGGACAGGGCCTGTGTCGCGATATTGACGCGGCGGCCATCGGTCAGGGACAGGTCGTGGCCATCGTCCCAGCGCGGCGCGAAGGCGCGCGCCACGATGCTGTGCCAGGCGTCGCCCCGCGCGATGTCGCCCAGCAGTTCACTGGCGGCGGGATTGAATTCCTGCACCAGGCCGCGCTGATCGAGCACCACCACGCCGCCTGGCAGGGCGTCGAGCAGGTTGTTGAGGCGCGCGGCGAGACGTTGCTTTTCTTCGAGTTCACGCGCCTGGCCGGCGCGGGAAATCGACAGTTCGGTGGTCAGCTCGCTGACCTTTTCCTCGAGATGGGTATAGAAGGACGACAGTTCACGCGACGCGTCTTCGAACTCGGCGAAGGCTTCACATAGCTGCTCGGCGTTGGTGATGGCTGCGGTCGTCATGCTCGTTGCTGCTGGTTAGAGTCCGCAGCGTCAATGCTGCGGTCACGTACCAGGCTTTGAGCAAGGACCGTGCCACGGTTTTTTTATCCTTTGAAAACCGTGACTTGATAAAAACCCCGCAGGAGAACCGGGGCTCGGAGCGTCAAGGACCCGTCAGATGCCCTCACGCACCAGGTCGAACTTGCGCATTTTCTCGACCAGGGTCGTGCGTCCCATGCACAGCTTCTTGGCGGCATGGGCCACCACCCAGTCGGTCTCCTCCAGCGCCTGCAGGATGAGATCGCGCTCGATGACCGTGAGATGTTCCTTCAGATCGATGCCGGCGCGCGGCAGGCGCGGATTGGCGAGGGCCGCAGGCGGCGGCACTTCGCCGCTGGCGGCCGGTGCGCCGTAGGGTTTGGCCGGCGCGCGCGCCACCACCTGTGCCGAGCGGTATTTCTCCGGCAGGTCATGCACGTCGACCACGCCGTTGGGATAGAGAATCGACAGCCGTTCGACGAGGTTGGCGAGTTCACGCACATTGCCCGGCCAGTTGTACTCGGTCAGCGAATCGATGCACGACTGAGTGAGGCGGATAGTGCCGCGCCCCTCGTGATCGAGACGTTCGACGAGATCGTTCACCAGCAGCGGCAGATCTTCGGTACGCGCGCGCAACGGCGGCGTTTCGATGGGAAAGACATTCAGACGGTAGAACAAGTCTTCGCGGAAGCGCCCCTCGCGGATGGCCTGATCGAGATTCACATGGGTGGCGGCAATGATGCGCACGTTGACCGAATGGCTCTTGTTGCTGCCAACCCGCTCGAACGTGCGTTCCTGCAGCACGCGCAGCAGTTTGACCTGCATGTTCAGGCTCATGTCGCCGATTTCGTCGAGGAACAGCGTGCCGCCGTCGGCCATCTCGAAACGGCCCTGGCGGCTGGCGATGGCGCCGGTGAAGGCGCCCTTTTCATGGCCGAAAAGCTCGCTTTCCAGCAGATCCGGCGGAATCGCGCCGCAGTTGAGCGGCACGAAAGGCTTGCTGCGGCGGTTGGAATGGTGGTGCACATGGCGCGCCACCACTTCCTTGCCAGTGCCGGACTCGCCGACGATGAGCACGTTGGCATCGCTGCGCGCGACCATTTCTATCATGTTGCGGACGCGCTGGATGCCGGCGCTCGAGCCGACCAGGCTGCGGAACAGTTCCAGCGAACGCGGTGAACCTTCCTGGTGACGGTTCTCGCGATAGGTCTTGACCTTCTGCAGTGCCGCTTCGAATTCGCTCTGGCGTAGCGGCAATCGCACCCGCGCCAGGGCATCGTGGTCAAGATCGCTGGGCGCCGGCGCAGCGTCGCCGCTGCTCAGCAACAGCAAGGGGGTATAGGGGTCAACCGCCTTGATGCGCCGAAAAGCGTCGCTTTGCGTGCGCGGCTCACCGCATTCGCCGAGCATCACCATGTAGGGCGCCGGGCGCGTCTCCATGATCGCGACGAGGTCACCCTCGGGCGGCACGTCCACCGCGCTCATGTCGAGGTAGTGGAGGATCTGTTTCAGTTCGCGGACGGTATTGGCATCCCGTTCCACGATCACGACTGGTGACTGACTGCTCACGGCGCAGTGGCTCCCCCATCGTCTAAGCGATGTTATTGGTTGAAGCTTCCCGTCTAGGCAATGAGGGGGCGCCGGATTCTTGGCACCCACCACTACGGGTAGGGTCGTTGTAATCGGGCCGCGGCTGGCTGTCAAGAAACCGCGATCAGGAGATCGCGAGTGTCGGACACTGGACGAAGAACTGTGACGAAAGTTTACATGTGACGGGCCCGCAGCGAGGGCTTGGGGTGGGAGGCGTCGGAATTCCGACTCAGGCCGCGCTCAGAACGGGTCGGCGCGCGAGCGTGCGGCGGGCGCCGAGCTCAGCCAGACAGGTGACGCGTTGTCTGTGCAACAGCACGCACAGCCCATGATCACACCGCGCCGCGGCACGCAGGCGCTGGACGGTGGCCGTGCGCAGTTGCGCGAACAGCCGGTCTTCTATGTTTGTCGGTTCGATGGTCACGCCGAGGTCCTCTGCAAGGATTCGCGGCCCGCGCCAGACGTGGACCGACCCTTCAGAGGTGGGCTAGCGGCGCTCGCTACCGCGGTCTTGAGGCGAATTTTCCGCAGGTGCGAATTCATTCGCACATTCACTGCCGCCCCTGAATGTCAGACTGCGGCCTGATCCACAAAACATGAGCGCACTTCCTTGTGGGCCAGACTTCAGTCTGTCATTCACAGCCGCGCCCCGGCTTTCCGCCCCTTACAGATAATTGAACAGGCTCAGACCCTGCACTTTCACGAACGCCTGCTGCGCGGCCGAGAGCGCCGTGCTCTCCTGGCTGAGTTGGGTGATGGCCTTGGCGAGATCCACGTCTTCGAGTTTGGAGCGCAGGGTCTGCAGGTTGAGATTGACCTGATCATTGACGTCGCGCTGGGCGGCGATGCTGTTGAGCCGCGCGCCGGTGGTCGAACGCAGTTCCGCGACCTTCTCCATGGAGCGGTCCAGGGCCTCGATGGTGCGGTCGATGTCGAAGCCGAAGTTGGCCTGTTCCGCCGAATTGGCATAGCCCTTCTCGAACGCGCCGGCGATATTGCCGAGGGTCTTGAACATCGACTGGTTCTGACTCGGCGTGACGGTGAACTGGTCGCCGGCGTTGGGCGCGCCGAACACCGTCACCTGTGAACCATTGAAGCTGATCGCCGCGCCGTCGGTGTAGGGCTGCGCGGTGGCGACATTGGCGCCCAGCGTATCGTCGATGATGTCGAAGGTCGTGGCGCTGGTGAAGCTGATACGGAAATCATGGGCGACATAGGCCGCGCCATTGATCACCGTGTTATCGCTGATCTGGCCGGTGCCGGTGTTGGTGGCGACGCGACCGCCGATGAAGGTGCCGTTGCCATTACGTACCGCGAACAATGCATCGTGGCCAGTGAAACTCTCGGCGATGGTGCGGGTGTCGGACAGCTGCAGTTCGCGCACGGTCTGATCGCCGTTATAGCTGACGTTGCCGAGCGCATCGGAGGTGAACGGCCGCGTGCCGACCGCGGCGCCCGCGAAGATATATTCGCCCGAAGCGTTGCGCGTGTTGCCGAGGTCGACCAGCACTTCCATCTGTTCGCGGATTTCCTTGGCAATCGAATCGCGGTCGGCATTGCTGATCGATTCGCTGCGGCCCTGCAGCACCAGGTCATGCACCCGCTGCAGCATGTTGCTGACGCCCCCCAGCACGTCGTCGACCTGCGTCAATCGTGACTCGGCCTGCACGCCGTTGCGGTCGAACTGCGCCGCGGCATTGGTGCGATCCTTGATCTGCATGACTTCACCGGCCGCCACCGGATCGTCGCCCGGCCGCGTGATGCGTTTGCCGCCCGAGATCTGGTTGGTGGCATCGCGCGTGCTGGCCTGCAGATCCAGAATGCGATTGAGTGTCTGGCTATAGAGTTGATTGGTGGTGACGCGCATGACGCTTAACCTCGGGTCGCGTTGATGATGGCCTGGAAGGCCTGGTCGGCGGCCTTGATGACCTGCGCCGCGGCCTGGAAGGCCTGCTGGAAGCGCAACAGGTTGGCAGCTTCTTCTTCGAGATTGACGCCCGCCATCGCATCGCGCGCGGCCGCCGCATTTTCCGTCAGGGTGCCGAGCGCCTGGCTGCTGACATGGGCCTGCGACGCCGCCGCGCCGACTACGCCGGTGAGCACGCCGTAGACTTCCTGCAAGGTGGCGGTGCCCCCTTCCAATATCGGCTTGGCTTGCAGCTTGCTCAAGGCAATGCCGTTGGTGTTGTCGCCGACGCCGCCGGCATTGCTCTGCACGGTGAAGGTGTCGCCCGCCGCCGGCGCGCCGGCAATCTGCACGCGCCAGCCGTTCAAATCGATATTGCCGCCGTTGGTGAAGGCGACACTCGCGCCGACACCGTTGACCTTGTAGCTGGTCGGCGGATTGTCGAACACCAGGGTGGTGGTGGTGAGCAGGGCCGCATTGGTTTCGTCCAGCACTTCGGCGCGCGAAATGGTCGCATCGCTGATATTGCTGTTGGCGCGCGAAGTGCGGTTGGGCGCCGACATCGCCAGCGTCGCCGGATCGGTCGCCAGAAATTTCATCGCGCGCGGCACGGCCTTGGTCGGCTGGATGAGGAACGAATCACCGGCCGCCGGCGGCGTGGTGACAGTCAACACCCCGCCGTCGACACTGACCGGCCCCGCGCCGCTGAAGGTGCGGCTGGAACCATCGGTCAGCTTGTACAAGGTGTAGTTGCTGCCGTCGTAGTTCAAACGGTAGTCGGAGTTGGTGAGGCCACCGACATTGTTGAGATCGAACGCGGCGGTGATGTTGCCGGTATTCGACGCCGGCGAATTCACCACCGGCGGCGGAATGGAGAACATGTCGCCGCCGAGGTTGCCACGCAGATCCATGCCCTTGCGATGCTGTTCGTTCATGGCCATGGCAAATGTCGCGGCCATCTGGCCGATGGAATTGCGCGCGGGTTCGAGCGAGCCGTCGCGAAACGCCACCAGCGCACCAAGCTCACCACCGCTGATCGAGCTCGTGACCTGGGTCACGGTGTTGGCGACATTGAACGAGACTTCGGTGCGCGACGCGTCGAGGAGGTTGGATGAGACCAGCAGATCCTGCGACGTGCCACCGGTCACCACCAGTTGGCCATCCCCTATCAGCACGTTGACCATGCCATCGGAGCGCTGCTGAGTGCTGACGCCGACCAGCTTGGACAAATCGACCAACAGCTGGTCGCGCTTGTCGAGTAAATCGTTGGGCACCACGCCGCTGGCGAGACCCGCGCCGAGCGCGATGTCCTTGTTGATGCGTGCGATGGAATCGGTCAGACCGTTGATCTTGTCGACGATGCCGGTCATCTGACGATTGACGCTGCGCGACAAGCCGTTCAACTGCTCTTCCTGCTCTTGAAAACGCGACACCGTGGCACGCGCGCTTTCCACCACCACCTGGCGGGTGGCCATGAGACGCGGGTCGTTGTTGGCGTCGCCGATGGAGTTGAAGAACGATTGAATGCCGCTTGAGATCAGGGCGTCGCCAATCTGGGTATCGACCTGGTCGATGAGTTCGACGGTCTTGTCGGCCTGCGCCTGATTGGACGTGGCGATGCGCAACTGGTCGACCAGGAAGTCGTTGGCCACGCGCGTGATGGACTGGATGTCGACACCCTTGCCGGCAAAGCCCACGCCGATGAACTGCGGCTCGCGGGTTTCGAACGTCACACGCTGGCGGCTGTAGCCGGCGGTGTTGACGTTGGCGATGTTGTGACCGGTGGTCGCCAGGCCGCGCTGCGAAGCCAGCAGCGCCGAAAGGCCGATATTGAATGTATCTCCGGACATGTCAGTTGCTCACTTCGAATGCGTTCGCGGTGGCGCCGTCGAATCCGTCTCCGGACAGGATGGCCATGATCTTGTTGGCGTAGTTGGGGTCGGTGGCATAGCCCGCCGCTTCCAGCTGGCGCGCGTACTGGCCGGCGTTGGCGCCGTGCTCGAGAGCCTTCTGGTAACGCGGGTTGTTGCCGATGAAATCGACGTAATCGTGAAATGCGCTCTTGGCATCGGGATAGGCGCGGAAGCTGGCGTTGACCGTGACGGCGCGACCGCCGATGTACTCGGTGGTCGGCACCTTGACGGTCTGACCGCTCCAGCCTTTGCCAGCCTTGATGCCGAAATAATTGTGCGAGCTCGAACCGTCGGGCATGCGAATGACATGCTTGCCCCAGCCGGATTCGAGCGCGGCCTGGGCGAGGATCGCGCGCGGCGCGACGCCGAGCTTGTCGGCCGCCGAAGCGGCGGCCGGCGCCAGTTCGTCGACGAAGGCCTGGCGGTCGACGGGCAGGTCGCTGTTCTTCTTGAACGCGGTTTCGCGCAGGCTCTGCGGCAGCATGGTCACACCGCCGCGCAACGGTGCTTCGACGCTGCTCAAGGTGCCGTTCTTCAGGGTCGCGAGTTCATCGCCGCCCTTGGCGCCCTGCCCGTCCTTGGCCTTGGCGGCGGCGAGCGCACCGGCGAACTGTTGGGAGAGCATCTTGTTGAAGCCGAAGTCCTGGCTCTTGGCCAGCGACTGCGCGAGCTGGCTGTCCATCATCTCGTGATAGGTGTCGAGCTCGGAGGAGTTCAACATGCCCTCGCCCATGTCCGCTTCACGCGCAGCTTTCAGCATGGTCTCGGCGAACATCGCTTCGAACTCGTCCGCGACCTGCTGCATGGCGGCGTTCTCGTCCTTGTGGGCGCGGCTGCGCAGCGTGCTGAAGCGTGCGAAATCGACATAACCGCCAGCCGAGGTGGCGGGCGTGTTGCCGATGGCAGGAGCGTGGATGTCGAGCTTACTGTTCATGCCTGGCTTATTGCACAAGCAATGCCAAACACGACAAGGCCCGCGATTGCGGGCCTTTCAGGGAGTTTTGCGCGAAGCCGACGGCAAGGGCTGCCACCTCGGCGGCAAACCCGCGCCGCCTTGCCGCGGCGCCGCGGCAAGTGTGAGAACTAGATCACGATGAGCTCGGCGCGCAGCGCACCGGCTTCTTTCAAGGCTTCGAGAATGGCCACCAGGTCGCCGGGCGCCGCACCGACGCCATTGACTGCCTGCACGATGTCATCCAGCGACACGCCCGGGTTGAACAGGAACATGCGGTTCTTCTTCTGATCGACACTGATGTTCTGCTTGTCGACCACCGCGGTCTGGCCGCCGGACAAGGGCCCGGGCTGGCTGACGATGGGGTCGTTGCTGATCGTGACCGTGAGGCTGCCATGGGTGACGGCGGCGGCGGTGACCGTGACCTTGTTGCCGATCACGACCGTGCCGGTGCGCGAATTGACCACCACCTTGGCCGGCGCGTCGCCGGGGCTGAGCTCGATGTTCTCGACGATGGACATGAAGGACACGCGCTGGGTCGGGTCGGCCGGCGCCAGCACCCGCACCGATGAGGCATCGATGGCGGTCGCCGACTGCTGGCCCAGGGTCTTGTCGATGGCCTGCGCCATGTGGGTGGCGGTGGTGAAATCCTGTTGATGCAGATTCAAGGTCAGGTAATCGCCCTGTGCGAAGGGCGTCGCGACTTCGCGCTCGACCGTCGCGCCATTGGGAATACGGCCGACGCTGGGCACGTTGACGGTGATGCTGGAGCCGTCCTTCGATTCGACACCGAAGCCGCCCACCACGAGGTTGCCCTGGGCCATGGCGTAGACATTGCCGTCGGCGCCCTTCAGCGGCGTCATGATGAGACTGCCGCCGCGCAGGCTCTTGGCATTACCCATCGATGACACCGTGATGTCGATGGTCGAGCCCGGCTTGGCGAAGGGCGGCAGGTCGGCATGCACCATCACCGCCGCGACATTCTTCAACTGTGGATTGACGTTGGCCGGCACGGTCACGCCCATCTGGGTGAGCATGTTGCGAATGCTCTGCACGGTGAACGGAGTCTGCGAGGTCTGATCGCCCGTGCCATCCAGGCCCACCACCAAGCCGTAACCGACCAGTTGGTTGTTACGCACGCCGGCAATCTGCGCGAGATCCTTGATGCGCTCGGCGCTCGCGGGCCCGCACAGCGCCAGCAGACTCAAACTCAGAATGACAAATCGCATCATGATGCACAGGCTCCGCTCGGCGCCGGTTTTTTGACGGTGAGAAGGCGCCATGGCAAAGGCAATCAAGATTCGCGCCAAGTTCATCAAGCTCAGAACGGGAACGCCGCGCTCATGAAGAAGCGTCCCAGCCAGCCCACCTTGCTCGAGTCGGCATTGGCGCCGTCGCCGCTGTAGATGATGGTGGCGTCGGCAATCTTGGTCGACAGCACCGAGTTATCCGTGCCGACATCTACCGGCCGCACCATGCCGGAGATCTTGATGTACTCATTGCCCTGGTTGAGATTCAAACGCTTCTCACCGCGAATGAGCAGATTGCCGTTAGGCAGCACATCGGCGACGGTGACGGTGATGCTGCCGTTCAGAGAATTGCTCTGCTTGGAATCGGCCTTGCCGGAATAGTCATTGCTCGAAGAGAGATCGGTCTCGAGAGAATTGTTGGCGACCGCCGCCAGCGGCAGCACGCCCGGCAAGAGGAATTCAGGCTTGGCGCCGAGGATGGTCGGATTGTCGAGCTTGGATGAACCGCTCTTGGTCACCGCGTTGTTGTTGGACTTGGCGGCCTGGTTGCTCTCGGACAAACGCACCGTGAGGATGTCGCCGATGCGATGGGCCTTCAGGTCTTCGAACAAGGCGACGTCGTAACCGCCCTGGAAAATCGCGCCGGTGGCGGCCTGCGATTGCGCCGGGCTGCCATGCGCGGCGGGATAGGACACCGCGAATTCCGGATCGCGACGCGGCGGCGCCTCGCAGGCGGCCAGCGAAGTAAGTACGCCAAGGGCGAGTGCGGTGCGCAGGACGGTGGCGAACGAAATCTTGATCATGCTTGCGATACTCATGCTGTGCGTCGGATTAAAGCTGCTGGGTCACGAACTGCAGCATCTCGTCAACGGTCTGGATGGCCTTGGAATTCATCTCATAGGAGCGCTGGGTTTCAATCATGTCGACCAGCTCTTCCACCGGGTTCACGTTCGAGCCTTCGGTTGAACCCTGGATCAAAGTGCCGAGACCGTTCAGGCCCGGCGTGCTGGTCTGCGGATTACCGCTCGAGACCGATTCCTTGAACAGGTTCTGACCAATCGGCTGCAGACCCTGCGGGTTGATGAAATCCGCGAGCTGGATGTTGCCGATCTGGGTTGGCGCGGTGTTGCCGGCGGTCAGCGCCGAGACCGTGCCATCGGGCGCGATGGTGACCGACAAGGTCGAGGCCGGAATGGTGATGGCCGGGTCGACCTGGTAGCCGGACGAAGTGACTATCTGACCTTGCGAATTCATCGACAGGCCACCGTCACGCGTATAGGCGGTGGAGCCGTCGGGCAACAGCACCTGCAGAAAGCCGCGGCCTTGAATGGCGACGTCCAATGCGTTCTCGGTCTGCGACAACGTGCCCTGGGTAAAAATTTTGGCGGTCGAGACCGTGCGCACACCGGTGCCGAGCATGAGGCCTGACGGCAACTCGGTGCTCTGCGATGACGACGCACCCGGCTGCGAGATGGTCTCGTAGAGCAGGTCCTCGAAATTCGGGCGGCTCTTCTTGTAACCGGTGGTGGCAACGTTGGCGAGGTTGTTCGAGATGATCGACAACCGCGTCTGCTGTGCGTCTAGACCGGTCTGGGCAATGTTGAGTGCTGATGCCATGGGCTTGGTGTCCGCAAAAAGTGGCGTTAATCAGGGGTCAATTGGCGAGCGAGAGCAGCTTGGCGCCAGCAGTATCAATCTGCTGCGCGGTGCTCATGGCTTTCACCGCCATGTCGTACTGACGCGAGTTGGTGATGAGCTGCACCATCTCGTTCACGCTGTTGACGTTGCTGCGTTCCAGCGCGCCGCGCGTGATGCGCACCGCGGCGTCCGGCGGTGCATTGCTCTTGTCGGCCAGACGAAACAGGCCGTCCGCGCCCTTGCGCAGCTGCTTGACGTCGGGATTGACGAGCTTGATGCGATCGACCTGCGCGAGCGTGCTCGCTTCCTGGCCGATGGGGCGTATCGAAATCGTGCCGTCGACACCGATGGTGATGGTTTCCGACGGCGGCAGCGCTATGGGGCCACCGTTGCCGAGCACCGGACGACCAGCGCCGGTCATGAGCTGACCATTGACGTTCATCTGCAGATCGCCGGCGCGGGTATAGGCCTCGCTGCCATCGGGCGCCTGCACGGCAATGAATCCATTGCCGTTGACCGCGATGTCGAGATCGTTGCCGGTGGTCTCTATCGAACCCGGCGCGAAGCTGGTGCCGGGCCGTTCGAGCATCGCGTAGGCGCGGGTCGGCAGGCCATTGCCGTAGACCGGCATGGCGCGCGCCGCTTCGAAGTCGGCCTTGAAGCCGACGGTGTTGGCGTTGGCAAGATTGTGCGACGCCAGCGCCTGACCGTTCATCATCTGCTGTGCGGCAGACATTGCGAGATAAATCATGCGGTCCATGGTGCGTGCCTCTGCTTAAGCTTGCGCTGCAATATCAACGGATGTTGATGACCGACTGGGTCACCGCGTCCGCGGTCTTGATTACTTCGGTATTCGCCTGGAAGTTGCGCTGCGCTACGATCAGCGCGACCAGTTCCGACGAAAGATCGACATTCGATTCTTCCAGCGCGCCGCCCTGGATGAGCCCTAAGCTCGCGGTGCCGGGCTTGCCTTCCAGCACCACGCCGGCGGCAAAGGATTCCGCCCAGGCGTTGCCGCCGGCCGGCCGCAGACCCTGCGGGTTGGGAAAGTTGGCGAGCGACACCTGGCCCTGCACCGACGACTGACCGTTGGTGAAACGCGCCAGGATCACGCCCTGCTGGTCGATGTCGACGCCCGCCAGACGACCGGTGGTATAGCCGTCCTGGGTCAGCTTGTTGACGCCGAAAGGCGCGCCGAACATGGTCGAGCCGCTCAAGGTGGTGGTGACGTTCATGGGGTTCACACCGGTGCCGGGCGTGAAGGCCGGGATGGGGATCTGGCCGTTGGCCGGGCTCTGCAGCAGGCCGGCCTTGTCGAACACGATGGCGTCCGGGCCGCCGACTTTCACGCCGTCGACATAGGTATGCATCTGCCAGGTGTTGGGCGTGACGGCGGCGGTGTCGCGCACGAAGTACATCTGCTGCAGGTGCGAGCCGCCCATCGAATCGAACACGTTGAGCGCGGTGGTTTCGTTGTAGCTGGTCGAATCGAGCGGGTCGAAAGTCGGCGTGGTCGGCGCGCTGGCATTGGCGTCGAAGTTGGCGCCGAAAGTCACCGCGGTGCTGGCCTTGGGCGGATTGTTGGCCTGCGACAACTGCAACGGTGCGAGCGCGCCGTTGATGTTGCCGACGCTGTCGGCGCCAAAGGCCATCAGCTGATGGCCTTTGGAATTGACGATGAAGCCATCCTTGTCGAGGCTGAACGAGCCATCGCGGGTGTAGAGCTTCTCGCCGTTGTTATTGAGCTGAAAGAAGCCCTGACCGCTGACCGCGAGATCGAGCGCGTTGTCGGTGAAGTTGATGTTGCCCTGCTCGAACTGCTGGGCGACGCGCGCGGTATCGACACCGCGACCGACGTTGCTGCCCGAGCCACCGACGTTGGACACCGCGAACACGTCCTGGAATTCGACGCGCGACTTCTTGAAGCCGGTGGTGGCCGAGTTCGACACGTTGTTGCCGATGACGTTGAGTTCGTTTTCCGCGGCCTTGAGACCGCTGATTGCCTGATTGAAAGCCATGTTGGGCTCCGAGTGTTGCTGTGTGGGCTATTGGATTTCGAGAACGTCGGCCATATCGACCGCGCCGTAACCGTCGACGTTGAGCGTCGGCGGCAGACCGTTGCGACCCAGGGTCACGCTGTCGACGCGCGCGGTGACGGCGGGCGTCAGCGCGGTCGGCACGTTGTCGATGGTGGCGCTGATCTTGACCGTGTACTTGCCGCTGGCAGCCTGCTGGCCGTTGTCACGCAGACCGTTCCAGTCGTAATGCAGGTTGCCGGCGCTCTTGGCGCCGAGGCTGGTGCTGAAGACCTGCTGGCCGGCGCTGTCGGAAATGCTGACGTGCACGTTGCTGGCATTGCTCGGCAGCACCGCCGACACCGGCGCCTTGCTGCCGGCCTGCAAGGTGAAGCTGTCGCGCGGAATGATGACGTCGCGTCCGACCATGGTCGACGCCTGCAGCGCCTGGCTGGACGACAGCGCGCTGGCCATCGTGGTCAACGACTTCTGCAGACCAGAGATGCCGTTGACGGTGCCGAACTGGGCAATCTGACTCAGGAAGTCAGCGCTCTCCATCGGCTTGGTCGGGTCCTGGTTCTTGAGCTGCGTGACCATGAGGTTCAAGAACGCCTGCTGGTCGAGCTCGGTCTTCTTGGCCGTTTTGATGTCACCGGTCTTGTTCGTGTACTGATCAAGCACCGAAGGCTGGATGGTCGTGGACTTGTCCATGGTGTGTACTCTCTCGCCTTACTGGCCCAGGGCCAGTGTCTGTTGCAGCATGCGCTTGGACGCTTCCATGACCTCGACATTGGTCTGGTAGCTGCGGGATGCGGAAATCATGTTGGCCATTTCTTCGACCACGTTGACGTTGGGCAGGTAGACATAACCGTCGGCGTCGGCCAGCGGGCTGCCGGGCTGATATTCATGACGCAGCGGCGCCTGGCTCTCGACGATGCCCATCACCTTGACGCCGGCATCGGCGCCGCCGTTGGGGTCGAGGGCCTCGGCCAGCATCGGTTCGAACACTGGCTCGCGGGCGCGGTAGGTCTTACCGCTGCTGCTGGCCGCGCTGTTGGCGTTGGCCATGTTGCTGGCGGTGGTGTTCAGACGCAGGCTCTGGGCATTGAGCGCGGAGCCGGCGATGTTGAAGATGTTGAACAAAGACATGCTTATTCTCCGCGCAGCGCTGACAGGAGGCCGCGGATGCGACCGTTCAGGAACGTCAGGCTGGCCTGGTAGCGCATGGCGTTGTCGGTGAAGGCGGCGCGTTCGGCCTGCACGTCGACGGTGTTCTGATCGAGCGATGCCTGCAGCGGGTCGCGGTAGCGCAGCGCGTAGCTGAAGTCGGGGTCGACGCCGCCCAGATGGCGCGCGTCGGTGGTCAGCATCGCGCCTTCGGCGCCCTCGCCGGCCAGCACGGCCGCGAAGTCGAGGTCGCGGGCCTGGTAGCCGGGGGTGTCGGCGTTGGCGAGGTTGGTCGCCAGCACTTCGGCACGGCGCGCACGCAGGGCCATGGCCTGGGTGTGGATGCCGAAGACGTTGATGTTGTTGTTCATGCTCTGCGCTCTCGTCGCGGTTTCGCTGCGAACCTAAATGCGAAGAGCGTGCCAAGAATCCCAAACCGCGTCCTGGCGCGGATTTTTGCGGATTTGCAGGGGGCCGGCAGTGCTGAAGCGGCAAGGGTCTGCCGCTGGTTGCGGCAATCGATGCAAGGAAGAAGAAGCGGTTTGCCGGGGGAGTCTTCTGCAGGTCCGAATTCATTCGGACATTGGAAACGCGCTTGAGGCGCTATCGCCTCGCCATTCAATGTCCGAATGAATTCGGACCTACAGGGGCGCGAGAAGGGACAAGCCGATGCGACGGGCTATTCGCCCAGCACCACCTCGCGCACCACCGTCGCCAGATCGTCGGCGACGAACTTCGGCACCAGGCGGTCGGCGCCGACGCTTTCGGCCATGGACTGGTTGACGCTGCCGGACAGAGAGGTGTGCAGACACACGTACAAGTGCTTCAGATCGGGATCGGACTTGATCATCTTGGTCAGCGTGTAGCCGTCCATATCCGGCATTTCAATGTCGGATATGAGCATGCCGTACTTGCTCAGAATCGGCTGTTCGGCGGCGGCGGCCTTGAGCGCCACCCACGCGTCGCGACCATTTTCGGCCACATCGTAAGTGAAACCGATCTGGTCCAGCACCTTGGTGATCTGCTTGCGCGCAACCATCGAGTCGTCGGCCACGAACACATGGTGCGGGCGGCTGGTGGTGGCGCTCTCCTCGCACAGGCGCGCCGACACGGTATCGTCGACGCCGACGATCTCGGCCAGCACACGCTCGACGTCGAGAATCTCGATGAGGCGCTTGTCGACGGTCACGACCGCCGTCAGGTAGTTGGTTTCACCGATGCCGCGCGGCGGCGGATTGATTTCGTCCCAGCGCAAATTGACGATGCGCTCGACCTTGGCCACCAGGTAGCCTTGCACGCGACCGTTGTATTCGGTGATGACCACGAATTCGTCTTCGCGACCGGCCAAGGGCGGCATGCCGAGCACGGACGCCAGATCGATGACCGTGATGGTCCGGCCACGGGTATGCATGACTCCGCACACGTGGCGGTTGGACTGCGGCACGCGACGCAGCTGCGGGCACTTCAAGACCTCGCGCACCTTGAACACGTTGATGCCAAAGGTCTGGGCTGGCCCGAGTTGGAACAGCAGCAGTTCGACGCGATTCTGACCCGCAATACGAGTCAAGCGATCCACGCCCTCCATCACACTAGACATGTCGCATCCTCGCGCGCACTGAAAGATGAAGGGGGTATCGGCGTGCGCGCGGCACGCTTTAGTGGAGGGTGTGGCGCGGCTCAAAGGTCATTGGCGGCACGGCACTTGCATATTTTCCGGCAGACAAATCGAACACGGGCGCGCGCTGGCCGCCCCTACAGGAAATGTGACCGCCCATGAAAAAACTGCTGCTGACGTTGCTGCTGACCCTGACCGCCGGCGCCCAGGCCGCCGACATCCAGTCGCTGGCCGCGGTCGAGAGCGCGGTCAAGGGCTATGTCGGCCAGACTCTCGGTGACAGCGCCGATACTGAATTCGCCGTCAGCCGCCTCGACCCGCGCCTGCGCCTGACCGACTGCGGCAGCGCGCTCAAGATGCGCTTCAGCCGCGAGCCGCGCGGCGGTCCCAATGCCGTCGAAGTGCGTTGCGAGGGCGACAAGCCGTGGTCGCTGTACCTGACCGTCGATATCGCGCGCTTTGCGCAGGTGGTGGTCGCCACCCGCGGCCTCGCTCGCGGCGCCGTGATTGGCGCCGATGACGTGAGCGTGGCGCGGCGTCGCGTCAACGGCGCACGCATGGATTACTTGAGTGACGTGGCGGCCGCGGTCGGCCGCGTCGCGGCGCGGGCCATCGGCCCGGATCAGATCCTGGGTGCGGCCAACGTCTCGTTGCCGCGCCTGGTCAAACGCGGAGACGAGGTCATCATTGCCACCGGCGGCGCCGCCATCAATGTGCGGGTCAAAGGCCAGGCCTTGAAGGATGGCGCCCTCGGCGACCGCGTGTCGGTGCGTAACCTGAACTCGAAAAGGGTAGTCGAAGGCGTGGTCAACGCCGACGGGATGGTAGTCGTTCAGGTGGGTGCGGTACTGTAGCCGGTATGCGCGCCAAGCTCGCGAAAACACGGCCGAATTATTTATGCGACCGAGATCGCAAAAGGCCAAGTCACACTAAAGGAACGCGGCTTTCGGGCCGCTAACTGGACCGTCCATCTAGGGGATAGAGAACACATGGTTGCTGAAATCAAAGGAACCGGAGCGCAGAACGTAGCCGCGGTCGACGCTGGCCTGCGTAAAGTGGGTGGCCCGTCCGCGGTCGCACCGACTGAGACGCCGAAGTCCTCCGACGTGGTCACGCTGACCGATCTTGCCGCCCGCCTGCAGCACCTCACGGATTCCGTGGCGCAGCTGCCGGAAGTCGACAAAGTACGCGTGGCCGAACTGAAAACGGCGATCGAGAGCGGCGATTACCGCATCGACGACGCCAAGATTGCCGACAAGCTCACGGCCTTCGAGACCCAGTTGGGTCGCGGCGGTCAGGCAGGCTGAAGCGCATGAGCGCCACGCCGCCAGCGCTGGACGGGCTGCGCGAGCAACT
The DNA here is from genome assembly GCA_020849475.1 of Gammaproteobacteria bacterium. Classification (GTDB taxonomy): domain Bacteria; phylum Pseudomonadota; class Gammaproteobacteria; genus JADJYF01. Next base: position 25,421 of record JADLGE010000053.1, on the reverse strand, counting down.
CGGCAGCCTGCTCGATGAACTGACGGAAGTGCTGGCGGAGGAGCTCAAAGCGCTGCGCCAGCGCGATAGCGAAGGCCTCGAGGCCGCCGCCGCGCGCAAGCTTGAACTGGTGACGGCGCTGGAGACTGCGACCGGCAATTATTGCCGGGCCGGCGGCAAACTCGACCGCCAGACCCTGGGCAAGCTCGAACGCCAGGCCAAGGCCTGCGCCCAGGCCAACCGCGTCAACGGCGGCGCCATCGAACTTAATCGCAACATGGCCGGGCGTCTGCTCGAAACCTTGCGCGGAGGCACGCGTACGCAGGCCACCTACGGTGCGAACGGGCGTTTGAGCCGCAGCGGCGCCGGGCGTCCGGTGGGACTCGCCTGAAGCCCCGCACCGTCGGCGTCATGGAACTGCGAGAGGACGAAGTTGCGCGTGACCGCGTGCTGCTGGCCGAAGGCATGGTCGAAGCGGTCGACCCGCGCGAGGCCCGCCACCTGCTGCTGAAAAAGATCTACGAAACCCACTGCCTGCTCGACATCCGTCTGGATGGCGATGCGTCCGCCTATCACAGCGCGGTCATCGAACTGCTGCCCGACAAGGGCTACCTGGTCATCGACGCCCTGACGCCCGCCAGCGGCGATGCGCTGGCCGCGCGCTTGCCCGGGCTCAAGCTGCGCACCCGCGTGCATGGCATGGAAGTCAAATTCGCGAGTCGCATCCTTGCGCGCGGCAGTCAGCACGGCCTGCCCTACTACAAAGTGCGCTACCCGGATGAAATGGAATATCCGCAGCGTCGCCGCGAATTGCGCTTCACGGTGCCGCTCGATCGCGGCGTGCCGGTGCGCTTCGAAACGCGCAGCGGCGGCTGGGTGCGGGGAGAAATCCGCGATCTCTCGCCGGGCGGCTTCAGCGCGCGCCTGTTGTCGGGCGACGTCGCCAGCATTCAACAGGACCGCGGCCGCCCGACCGCCTGTGAAATCGACCTGCCTGGCCACGGCACCCTGCATGCCGCAGTCGAGGTGCGTCACATGCTGCCGTCCCGTGCGCGCAGTGCACCGCGCGTCGGCGCCCGCTTCGTTGAACTTGACGCCCTCGGCGAGCAGCAACTGCAACATTGCGTGACGGAACTCGCGCGCCTGCGCAGCCGCGCGCCGTAGGTGCGATTTCAATCGCACCTTACAGTCGAGCGGAGCATTTCATGGCTCGACCGAATGTCAGACTGAAGTCTGACCCACAAGGCACTTGGTCTTCTGTGGGTCAGACTTCAGCCTGACATTCGAGCAGCTGCTCGGTCGGTTCCGAATGCGCGATTGAAATCGCACCTACAGCGCAACGGCCGCGCCCTGTCCTGCGCTTCCTGCTGGCAATCCCCTGACAATTTTCCTATGGTGGCGCGGTTCGGCGCCGCCCGGCACTGGACCTCGTTTCACCCTCCAATCAGGACAGTCCATGGCCAGCTACAACTTGAACCTCGTGCGCGTGGTCGAGCGCCCCGAGCAATATTTTCCGCGCAAGGAAATCGTTTCGCGCAACAGCGACGGCAGCCTCTTTCGTTACACCTACGCCGATTTCTGTCAGCGCGTGCGGCGCCTCGCGAGCGCCTTGAAAACCATCGGCGTGGAAGCGGGCGACAAGGCCGCGACCCTGGCCTGGAACACCCATCACCATCTCGAACTCTATTTCGGCATTCCCTGCGCGGGCTCGGTGCTGCACACCGCCAACCTGCGCCTGTCCGATGAGCACATCGCCTACACGATGAATCATGCGCAGGACAAGGCGGTGTTCTTTTCGCCCGATCTTCTGGAAACCGTCGAACACCTGGTGCCGCTGCTGAAGACCGTCACCACCTATGTGATCCTGGCGGACACGGCGCCGCCGTCCAGCATTCCCAATCTCTTGAGCTACGAAGAGCTCTTGCAACGCGGCGACCCGCAGGCGCCGTTCGCCGACATCGACGAAGACGCACCGGCCTCCATCTGCTTCACCTCCGCCACCACCGGCAACCCCAAGGGCGTGGTCTATTCCCATCGCGGCCTGACCTTGCATTCGATGATGCTGAGTCATGTCGACGGCATGGCGATGTCGGAAAAAGACGTGCTGATGCCGATAGCGCCGATGTTCCACGTCAATTCCTGGGGCGTGCCGTTTGCAGGGGTATGGGTGGGTGCGAAGTTCGTGTTTCCGGGCGAGCGCCCGCATGCGGCCGACAATCTCGATCTCATCGCCAGCCAGCGCGTGACCTTCGCCCATGGCGCGGTCACGGTCGGCATCGACATGATGAATCTGTTGCAGAGCGAGCCGCGCGATATCTCGAGTTTGCGCGGGCTCCTGCTCGGCGGCTCGGCGACGCCGGCCGCGGTCATGAAGTATTACCAGGAGCAGCATGGCGTACCGATACTGACGGCCTGGGGCTCGACTGAATGCGCGCCGCTCGCGACCTTGACCTACATCCGCGGCGACCAGCAGGACCTCTCGGTCGACGACAAGATTGCGATTCGTGTGCGCCAGGGCATTCCCGCGCCGACCATCGAACGCAAGGTGCTGGACGACGACGGCAACGCCGTGCCGTGGGACGACAAGGCCATCGGCGAGGTCTACGTGCGCGGTCCATGGATTGCGACCAGTTATATCGATGAACCACGCAGCGCCGAGAGCTTCATCGACGGCTGGTGGAAGAGCGGCGACATCGCCTCGGTCAATCAGGACGGTGTAATGAAGCTGGTCGACCGCGCCAAGGATTTGATCAAGAGCGGCGGTGAGTGGATTTCGTCAGTCGACCTCGAGAATTCGTTGATGGCCCACGAAGCGCTGCGCGAAGCAACCGTGGTCGGCATGCCCCACGACAAATGGCTGGAGCGGCCGATAGCCTTCATTGTCGCGCGCGGCAGCGAACGGCCGAGCGAAGACGCGTTGCGCCAGCACCTGCTGAACGCCGGCTTCGCCAAGTGGTGGTTGCCGGACAGGCTGGTGTATCTCGATCAGATCCCGAAAACCGGCGTCGGAAAGTTCAACAAGCGCTTGCTGCGCGAACAGCTCGACGAACTCTTGAAGTAAGTCCTGCGCAGACTTGAACGCATCGCCCTGCGATGCGTTCAAGTGCGATGTCAAAGCCCGAGATTGCCGGGCGACAACAAACCCTTCGGATCGAGCTCACGCTTAAGGCGCCGCAGCACCTGGTGATAGGCGCCACTCGCCTTGACCTCTTGCGCCCACAGCTTGCCGCTCTTGTAGGGCACGCAACCGGCGCCACGCAGCACCTGCGTCGCGTCCTCGATGGCTTGCTCGATGGCTGGCCATTCGCTGCGCTCGTCGTAGAACGCCATCACGCCGCCATGCAGGCCACGACGACACACTACCGTCGCCGCGCCCCACACGAAAGCCGGCCAGCGCGCGCGCAGCGCATCCACCGCCGCACACAAATCCGCCAGGCGATCGCAGGGCAGTGAAGTCATGAGAATCGCGCAGCGCGAGCGTGAGAAATAGCCGGCGAAGGAATACCAGTAGTTTTCCGTCAGGCGCAGCTTGTTGAAGTAGGCCGTATCGAAAGCGGCGAAAGCGGCGCCGCCGTGTTCGCTGGCCAGTGCCGCGAGGCGCGCTTCATCGCGCGCGATGTCGTCGCGCTCGCCGCCGATGTCAAAGCCGATGCAATAGCCCGGCAGCCGTGAGACATCGAACTCTGGCTGCGCGGCCAGCACCCGCGCGCGCACCGTGCCGGCTTCATAGCCGGCCGCGTACCACACCTGACGCGTCAGTTCGCGCGCCTGCACATCGACCAGAAAACGGCCGGCGGCAGCGGGCTCCGGGAAACCCAGGCAGAACGTGCTGCGCGCCGCCGGCAGCGGATAAAGCCACAGCGCGACAGCCGTCACCACGCCGAGCGTGGCATCGGCGCCGATGAACAATCCGGTCAGGTCCGGGCCCATGCAATAGCGCTGGAAAAAGCCCGCGTCACGACACGCCGCGCTGCCGGTGCGCAGACGCGTGCCGTCGACCAGCACCACTTCCAGCCCCGCCACGCAATCGCCCATGCTCTGATGGCGCGCCGAGCCGGTGCCCAAGGCGTGCGACGACAGCGCACCGCCGACCGTGGCTGCCGGGCCGGTGGACGGCACGATGCCGACCGTCTGGCCATGGGCGGCCAGTTGCGCAGTCAGATCGGAAAAGCGAATGCCGGGCTCCACCACCACCACGCCGCGCGCGAGATCGAGTTCCAGCACGCGCGTCATACGCGAAACATCAATCACCAGGCCGCCGGCATGGGGATTGGCGCCGCCCGCGTACATGGTGCCGCCGCCGCGCACGTACATCGGCGTGTCGTGGGCGGCCGCGGCCTGCACGATGCTGACGATGTCTTCAGCGCTGGCGGCTTGCACTGCGAGCTGCGCCTGCCCGGCCGCGACCATCGAGCAGTCGCGTCGATAGTTGAGCAGGTCGATGGGGTCGGCGAATGGTTCGAGCGCGCCGAGCGCGCTGACCAAGGACGTGATGGCTGGAGTGGCGGTCATGGGACGGGCCTCGCTGCCACGCGGAAATAATGTTCGATGAAACTCGCGATGCCCAGCACTTCGACATCCTCACCGGCGCACGCCTGCAGATGATTGGCGCAACGCGCATCGAGACTGACGGCAAGACCTGTCGGCGGCAGACAGGCACGCGCCATGCGCGCCGCCGCGGCCGGCGCCATGGCCGGCATGCCACCCGCCGCGCCACAGCAGGTGGCGTGGCGATTGGGAAAATCCTCGTTCAACAAGACACATCCGAGCGACGCCAGCAAGGCCGCCACGGCCGCTTCGTCACCATCACGCCCGTCGCGCTTGTGCTGACACGATTCAACCAGACGCACGCTGGAGGGTCGTGCCACGTCGTCTTTCCAGTGCAGGTCCACCTGGCCTGCGGTGACCGCGTCGCACAGCCAGCGCACGATACTGCGTGGCTTGAGGTTCGCGCCGCGCAATTGCGCCGCGCATTCGCAACCGGCGACCAGCACCTCAGCCGCGCCGAGACGTGCCGCCGCCGCCCGCGCCAGCGCCTCGCCTTCGCGGCGTAATCCGAGTTCAGCCAAGGGCGCGCCACAGCACGCGTCGCTCACCACCGCGACCGTCACTCCCGCGGCCTTCAACAAAGCATGACCGGCACGCGCTTCCGCCCCCGTGGGCAGCGCCGATGCGCAGCCGGTGAACAGACTCATGGCAGCGTCCTGCGCAACCGGTTCATCGTCAGGCAGCCATGCGCGACGCTGATCGCGCGGCAGACCATAGGGATTGCCATGGGCAATGAAGGTATCGCGTGCGTTGGCCAGGGCCGGCGGCAAGGCGTCGACGGCCAACAGTTCCTCGCGCAGCGCGCGACCGATGGTCGCCGGCCGCAGACCTAGCGGGCAGGCCGCCTCGCAGTTGCCGCAGGTCGTGCACGAGAACACCCGGTCGGCGAGCGTCGCGGCATCCAGCGCCTGCCCTTCCATGATGGCGCGCGCGGCTTCGATATAACCACGCCCCGAGTAACCGGGCGCACGACTGTGCTGTTCCAGGGTTGCGCATACCGCATGCATGCCACGCTCCGGCCACACCGCGTCCACACAATAATTGCAGCTCGAACAGTGGTAGAGATCACGCGCGAAACGCGTGACGAAATCTTCGGACAACTGCGTGATGGTCTTGCTCAAGGGCGCCCTCCCCGGTCGCGCTGGCGCGCATGATGATGACGCGAGTGTACGCCATCGCCGACGCAGGCAATGCCGCAGGCAGTGGCGCGCCGCACATCGGCGCCCGCTCGCGTAACGGCCCGCTAACATTGCGCGCGGACCATGTCGGACTTGATCCCATGACATGTACGCGCGCCGTCTGGCGGTTCACAATAGCGGTTCGCTTTTCATTCCCGTCCCTTGAGGAGAATCACGATGACCCAATCCATTGATCGCCGCGGCTTCGGTCGCATCTGCGCCGGCCTCGCTGCCGTGGCCGCCGTCGGCACGGGCCGTATCGCCCATGCCGCCGATCTGCCGCATGTCGACGAAGCAGGCCCGCAGGCGCAGGCGCTCGGCTATGTGCACGACGCCACCAAGGCCGACAAGGTCAAGTTCCCGGCCTACGTCGCCGGCAGCCAGTGCTCAGGTTGCCAGCTGTACCAGGGCGGCGCCGCCGAGTGGGGCGCCTGCGCGCTGTTCGCCGGCTCGGCGGTCAGCGGCAAGGGCTGGTGCAGCGCCTTCGCCAAGAAGGCTTGATAGACTCGCACTTCCCGTGGAAAGACCGGCCTCGCGCCGGTCTTTCCTTATCTGGGCCCGCGATCGCGGGCCGCACATCAAAAAAATTCGCGCCGCTTTAGCGGCCATCAAAGTGGGAGGATAGAACCATGACGGACCGCGTTTTCAAACTCGCCGTGCTGAAGCTTGGATGCATAGGCGCCGCACCGCTGCTCGACCTGTTGCTCGATGAGCGCGCCGACCGGGACGACATCGAAGCCCGTGCCTACACCAGTGGCGCCAAGCTCGATCCCAAGGCCTGCGCGGGCCCGACCGCCGACTGCATCGCGTTTGGCGCCGATCTCGTGCTGCTGGTCAGCCCCAACGCCGCCCTGCCCGGGCCGAGCAAGGCCCGCGAAGCGTTGCTCGCAGCCGGCATCACCACCATCGCCGTCGGTGATGCGCCCTCCAAGAAGGCGTTCTTCAAGAAGAACGAGGAAGGCAAACAGGTCAAGCAGGTCATCGACAACCTCGGCTTCATGATCCTGCCGTCCGATCCCATGATCGGCGCGCGCCGCGAATTCCTCGACCCGAGTGAAATGGCGCTGTTCAACGCCGATGTCATCAAGGTGCTGGCGGGCTGCGGTGTATTGCGCGCGATTCAGAATGCCCTCGACATGGTCATCGACACCATGAAGAGCGGCGCCAAGGCCGAGTTGCCGCGCATCACCATCACGGCGGAAATGGCGCTGTCAGCGGCGGAATTCGCCAACCCCTACGCGGCCGCCAAGGCCTACGCGGCCTTGACCATCGCCGAAGCGGTGGCGGGCGTCACCACCCGCGGCTGTTTCATGGAGCAGGATCCGGCGCAGTACATCACCCTGGTCAGCGCCGGCCACGAAATGATGCGCAGCGCAGCGCAGCTGGCCGATGCCGCGCGTGAAATAGAAAAGGACAACGACACTGTACTGCGCACGCCCCATGCCGCCAGCGGCCAGGCGCGTCGCAAGACCGGCCTGGCTGACAAGCCGGCCTGAGTTCGGGAGGGATTGGTTACGCGCGCCGCACGGCGCGCGTCAGTTTTTGACTTTACCGTCGCCGCCCATGACGACGCTCAAGCTCGGCGGTGAGGAACCTTCTCCGCGGATGCGGTGGCGGGCCATTTCCAGCGCTTCACGCAGGGCATCGCGCTCCAGCGACAAGTCCGACACCAGCTTGCGCAGGCGCTCGTTCTCGCGCCGCAGCGCCTGGGTGTTGCCCTCGCGCTCGATGCGCGTGGCGCCGTATTCGCGGCACCAGCGCTGGTAGCGCTGCTCACTGATGCCGAGCGTCTCGCACACTTCGATTTGTGAGCGGCCGCCGTTGAGGGCGTCTTCGGCGCGTTCCAGAAGTCCGATGATGTCGACCGCCGTGAGCCGTTGCACGGCCGGCAAGCTGGCCATGGTCGCATCGAAGCTGGTCACTTCGGCGACCACCGGCGCTGCTGCGGCCGGTGTCTCGGCTGCGCTGACGGCGGGCGTCTGTTTCTCCGGCAGGCTGTCCAGCAATTGCGTCATGGTGCGCACGCATTCGCCGAAGGCGAACACCTGATCGCCGCTCACACGCCCCTTGGTGAAGGGCAGAAGCTGCTTGTCGACGATGAGATAAGTGCCGTTGCGGGATTCGAGATCGGTGAGAAAACATTCATCGCCATCGACGTCGAGTCGTGCATGCCGGCGCGACACCGTGTCGTCGTACAGTGCGATGTCGCCCGCGCGCCCGATGATGTAGCTCTTCTTGGACATTGACCGAAGTCTAATCGCTCGCGCCGCGCGGCGCCATGTCGGCGAGACCAGCCCCAGTCACGCCGGCAGCACTTCTTCGCCCGGCATGGCAAAGCCGTGGCTGCCGTGTTCCAGCACCTGGCGCACGGCCGGGCCGCCGGCAGCGGCGAGGTTGTGCAGCTCACGACTGACCAGCGGCTTGCGCTGCGTATCGCTCAGCACCATCACCCACGGCAACAGGCGCCGTTCGCGATTCTGCGCCACCACCAATGCCACGCGTCCGTCCGCCAATTCCACCAGGCTGCCGATGGGATGGGTGCCGAGCACCAGAATCAAGGTTTCGACCAGCTCGCGCTGGAACACTTCGACGGTCGCGGCATACAGCTCCTGCACGGCCTCGTGCATGACGATGGCGGCGGAATAGGTGCGCTCGCTGGTGATGGCATCGAAGGCGTCAGCCAGTCCCGCGATACGCGCCAGCAGGGATATCTCGCCTCGCTCGATGCCGCGCGGGTAACCCGAGCCATCGAAACGCTCGTGATGGCTGGCAACCACGTCCAGAGTGCCGGGCGTCAGCCCGCCGAGATCGTTCGCAATCTCAACCCCGAACTTGACGTGCAGCTTGATGATCTCGACTTCACGCCGGTCGAGGCGGCGGTCGGCGCGCAGCAGTTCCTTGGGCAGGCGCAGCTTGCCGAGATCGGCCAACAGCATGCCCATGGTCAGTTCATGGATGGTCTGACGCCGCAGGCCCAGCGCGCGGCCCATGCTGATGGCGAGAATGGTGCTGTTGACGCAATGGCGAAAGGAAAACGGCTCGTCGCTGGCCAGCGCTCGCAACAGCATGGCGGGGTCGGGATTGCGCAGCATGGATTCTTCGAGGGCGGCGGCCGCGGCTTTGACGGCATCCAGCGGTGCGCGTCGCCCGCCGCGCACGACCTCGATGAGATCCCTGACCGCGAGCTTGGTGCTGGTCAGTGCCGCGCGGGTATGCGGCAGCTCGTCGCTGAATGTGCTTTCGAGTGCGTAATTGACGGCCGGGCGCGGCAGGGCCGCCGCATCGGCCGGAGCGCTGTCGCGCTCACGCGCCGACAGCGCCGAGACGCTGCGCTTGGTCTCGACTACGTCGCCTTCTTCATTGAGCGTGACCAGTTCACCGCGGCCGCCAGCGGGCAAGGCGCCGGATTTGACCTCGACATAAACGTGGCTGCAGAAGCGCGCGAGCTGCTGAAGCTCATCATTGCTGGAAATGCGAAAACCCTGCAGCAGAAACGGCGTGCCCAGCCATGGCCGGTCGAGCTTCACCACTTGCATGCCGATGGCCAGTTCGCGGACCGGCAGCTTGATGGTGTCGACGTTCATGCCGAGATGACTGTTCCCTTGCCTGAGTGTGCGGCGCGGCGCGCCAGGACGGGCAGGATAGCCCATCACCTCGCCGGCACAAGTGCGCCGCGCGGCGCCCACCAAATGTAAACAAAGATGACGTTGAAATACCGTTATGTGACGCAGTGCTGTCCAGGCCGATACGCGCGTGGCCGATATTACCGTCGCGCGGCCCGCCCGATGTCGCCGAGGAATTGCAGCCATGTCCAACGACAACACCGAACCGCTGACCATTGACCTCACCGACAACCCCATCTCGCGTGTGCAGTCGCGCGTGGTGCCGGCACGCGCCGTGCGGCCGACCGCGACCGTCGAACCGCACCTGGCCCAGGCACGCCGCACCTGCGCGGCGCTGGTTGCCTCGTCCACCCATCCGCCGCTGAAACTCAAGACCGATTTCGACCTGGTCGGGATCGGACGGGTGCGGACCAATTCGCTGGAAAATTTCGCCCTGCATGAACAGCAGGAACCCAGGGACGGCAGCTTTTCGCTGACGTTTGACTATTGCGGGCGCGAACAGCTGGTGCACGTGTGCGCCTCGGAGGCGGTCTATCGCGCGCTGCGGCGCAAACTCTATGACCATGAGCTCACGGTCAAGAGCGTATCGTCCGCCACCGCCAGCAAGCTCATCATCGAGCCGCGCGTGCCGGCCACGGTCAGCTTCAGCGCCGATCGCACGCGCGAGCTGGCGCGCATCACGCTGCGTAACGTGGTGATGCTCGGCACCACCACCTACGAACTGCCGCTGGAATGCCTGGACAGGAATCTCATCGATGCGCTGGTGGAACTCATCACCAGCCAGGGCCGCAGTTTCTACGCCCTGACCATCGCCGCCTCGCAGCGCCGCAAGGGCGCCTGAAAGCAAAGCCAGGGCGGTCGTTGCCGACCGCCCCGACACCGTCAGAACTTGACGATGATATCCGCCTGCAGACGGTTCTCGTCGACGTTGGTCGCGCTCTGCTGCACATGGTAGAAGTCGAGGCCGAGGGCGATGTTCTTCAGGATTGCGTACTGAATCTCGAACTCATGACCATGCACGCCGGTGTCGCCTTCGAAGCGATCGGAATCGGGCAGGAAGTCCGGCACCGCGTTGGCGTCGAGGTCGACATACAGATACTTCATGCTCCACTTGTCCCACGCGTACTTGGTGCCGACTGACCAGCCGATGTCCTGCGAGGACGAAGTCTCGTAGTTGTCGACGAATTCGCCAACCAGCGACGCCGTGCCGGCGCCGAGCTTGGTGCCGACTTCGGTCGCGAGACTGAAGGAATTCATGTGGGTGTCGGTATTGCCACCGCGATGAAACGGGCTGTTGGTGTCCTTGATGTGGGAGAACACGTAGGTGGTGGCGGCAAGGGTTCCGAACCAGTCACCCGACTTCCAGCCCTGCATTGCCTGGCCATAGCCGAGATAGGCATCGTTGGAACTGCCCTTCGATTCCGACAGCACCCACAGGCCGCCCTGCAGGGCGAAAGCACCCACGGCATTGGTGCCGGCATATTTGGCCGACGCGCCCTCGGGATTGATGTCCGTGTCCCACATCATGTCGGTGGCAGTCCACAGGTAATTCTTGGGTGAGAACTTGCCGGCGATGGCGCTCACGCCGTTACCGAAGCCGTACTGCATATAGGCATAGTCGAGGCTGAGCTGCTTGCCGGAGAACACCTGGTCGAAGGACTGGTTGGTCGAACGCTGGTCGCCCGTGCCGCTGGCAATGCCTGCGCCCACTTCGAGATTGGCCATCGGATTGGCGATGACGCCGAGGCGATAGCGCAGTCGGCCGCGACCGCGGTCTTCGCTGCTGTCGCGGTCGGTGTAATCGTAACGGGTGCGCAAATCACCCTTCAAAGTGATGGTGTCGGTCCACGCGGTCTTGGCCGGCGCGCTTGCGGCAGGCGCGGCAGCCGGCGCCGCGGCGACAGCCACCGCCGGCGCCACGGCCGGCGTGCTGGCGACCTTGGCGGCCACTTCCTTCTGCACGCTGGCAACGTTCTTTTCTTCGTCGGCCATGGCCGCGAGGCGAATCGCTTCATAGGCCTCTTGCGGAATGGTGCCCTGATCGCGCAGCACCTTGATCAGTTCCAGCATCGCGTCATTGGTCGCGAACGCCGGCCCGGCGCCGGCGCCGAGCAATGCACCGAGCACGAGAGAAACACTGCGTTTTTTAAATGGCATGGACAAGAGAGGTCTCCTTCTTCAATGGCAACAAGCAAGCGCTGGGAAGCGAGGTTATCGGCCCGCTTCGTGACAATTCGGAGACCGTTTTAAGGGCGCAACATGACATCTTCATGACAGTGGCGAGTCACGGGCCATCATGGCCGGCAGCTTGGCGAGGGCCGGCAGCGGTGCGGCATGCGCAAGACGGTGCGTTGAGGCCGGTGCGCCGCATCTCATACTATGGCCGACTGCGACCGGCGAACGACGCAGCCGCGCCCATCAATAAGACGAGAGGAGAACACTGCCGTGAGTGATCAATGCTGCAACAAGAATGACCCGAGCATGGTGGAACTGCTGAAGGATGCCCCGCGCAACTGGGGCAAGTGGGGGCCGGACGACGAAGTCGGCAGCCTCAACTACCTGACGCCGGAAGTGATCGTCAAATCGGCCGGCGCCATCAAGTCGGGCAAGGTCTTCACCCTGCAGGTCAAGATGGCCAACCCCGAAGGCGACCCGGTGTGGCCGGGCCGCGCCGGCGCGGTGCGCACCACGGTCATCGACGAAGGCAACTGGATTGCCGGCAAGGGCCTCGACTTCCCGGGCGGCCTGCACTACGCCGACGATTACCTGTCGTGCTTCACCCAAGGCTCGACCCAGTACGACGCGCTCGGCCATGTGTGGTACGACGACAAGATCTGGAACGGCTATGACGCCAAGACCACCATCGGCGGTCTGGCCAAGGCCAGCGTCGCGGCCATCGCCGACAAGGGCGTGGTCGGCCGTGGCATCCTGCTCGACATCGCGCGCTGGCGCGGCAAGGACGTGCTCGAACGCGGCGAAACCTTCACCCATGAAGACCTCATGGCCTGCGCCGCCGCGCAAGGCACCAAGATTGAAAAGAACGACATCCTGGTGGTGCGCACCGGCTGGATCGCGAGTTTCTACACCACCCCGCGCGAAGAGTTCTTCAAGGACTTCATCGAGCCGGGGCTCACCTACAGCCCGGCCTTGGTGCAGTGGTTCGCCGACATGGAGATCCCCAACCTCGTCACCGACACCATCGCCAACGAAGTGACCATCGACCCGGTGTCCGGCGTGGCGCTGCCGCTGCACTGCGCATTGATGCGCAACCTCGGTGTGACCCTGACGGAGATCGCGTGGCTGGAAGATCTCGCCAATGACTGCGCCGCGGACAAGCAGTACACCTTCCTGTATACCGCTGCGCCGCTCAAAATCGTCAACGGCACCGGCGCACCGGTCAATCCGGTGGTGATCAAGTAAGACCCAGACCGGTCATCGTCCGACCGTCGAAGGCCGCTCCCTGGAGCGGCCTTTTTATTGCGTCGAAGTCCATGCCGGCGCGCGGCAGGCGCCAGTGAATTCGCTATCATGCGTGCCGGGCGACGCGCCGACGCAGCGGCGCCCCCTTCCCCACGCTGCTGTTGAAGACAGGTTTTCACGACCCGCATGAAACGCTTTGCCACAGGTATTCTCTTTGTTGCCGGCCTCATCTACGTGCCGGCGCGCTTATATGAGTCCGTGCATCCGGCCATGGGCTTTCTGCGCGCGTTCTGCGAAGCCGCCATGATCGGTGGCCTCGCTGACTGGTTCGCCGTCACCGCCCTGTTTCGTCATCCGCTGGGTGTGCCGCTGCCCCACACCGCCATCATTCCCAATAACAAGGAACGCATCGCCGATGCGCTGGCGCGCTTCGTCGAATTCAATTTCCTGTCGACCGAGGTCGTGACCGAGAAGCTCGGCAAAATCGATTTCACGCAGCTGACCGCCAGCTGGATGGCCGATCCCGCGCGCAGCGGCCCGGTGCTGGCGAAAATCGTGGAATTCCTGCCGCGTATCTTCGGCATGCCGGGTGTCGAGCCGTTGCGTCGCTATGCGCGTGAGCACTGCACCGGCGTGGCCGCGCAGGCCGATCTGCTGCCGGCGGTGAGTGCCCTGCTGGGCGGCTTGGCGACGGCGCCGTCCTGTGCCCACCTCGCGGACGAAATCGCGGACCTCGCGGAGCGCCAATTCGGCCGCGGCGAGGATGAAATCCAGCGTGCGCTCGCCGCTGCCGCGACGCGCCTGTGGCCGAGCCTCGATGTCGCGGCCGAGCCTGCGCAGCGCTTGCTCAGCGCGGTGGCACGCGCCCTCGCCGCGTTGAACAACGGCACGGATGCGCGCCAGCGGCTGGCGAGCGTATTGCACGACCTGCTCACAGCGCTGCGTGATTCGCCGACACTGCCGGCACGGCTCGCGGAAGTCGAGCAGGCGCTCATGACGACGCCGGCGTGGAGCGCATGCATGGACACGCTATGGGCACGCCTTGCGACGCGCCTGCACGACGACCTGCGTGGCCCGGACTCCGCATTTCGCACCGCCCTGCAGGCGTCAGTGCGCGGCCTCGGCGAGAACCTGGTCGGCAACATGATGGTGCGCATGGTGCTCAACATGCAGATTCGGCAATTCCTGGTCGGCTTCGTCGAACAGCGCCGTCACCACGCCGCTGAGCTGATTGCCGAGACCATGCGCAAGTGGGATGCCGAGACCATGTCCGGCCGCGTCGAGGATGCCATCGGCCGCGACCTGCAATACATTCGTATCAACGGCACCCTCATTGGCGGACTGATAGGCGTCGTGATCCACGCGCTGTCGAATCTCGTGCCGCATTGATGTCGCGCAATCACGGCGTCGCACCGCACCACTCCACCCGCGGCCAGCCATGGAATCCTTAGCCGTCGTACTGCGCCGTGTGCCGCTGTTCGCGGACCTGCCGCCCGGCAGCTTCGCCAAGATCATCGCGGACCTGCGCGAAGAAGTGGTCGAGCCCGGCACCGTCATCTGCACCGAAGGCGAGCCGGCCAATGATTTCTTTCTGATCCGCTCGGGCGAAGTGTCGGTCTACGTCAACCATGTCAATGGTGAGCGCGAGTTGATTGACACCGTCGGCGCCAACCACACCTTCGGCGAAGCCGCGCTGTTCCGCGAGCGACGTCGCGCGGCGACCATCGTCGCCCATACGCGGGTCGATCTATGGCGCCTGCCCAAGGATAAATTCGCCACTGTCATCGACGAGAACCCGGGCCTGGTGCTGCATTTCACCGGCATCCTGCTCGACCGCCTGCACAATGAAAATCGTCAGATAGCGCGACTGTTGCAGATGTCGCGCGCGCAGGCCCGCGCAGGCCTCGCGCGTGAGTCGTCCGAAGAACTGATTGCGCTCGAATGCCTGTCGATACTCGAGACCCTGCACCCGGTGGCGGTGGCGGCGCTGCTCGGCAACATGCCGCATGCGACGACGCTGGTGAAAAGCCTGATTGATCGCAGCGACTATGTTGAACAGAGCGAGCTCGGTCCGCATCTGATACCGGCAGTGCGCGAAGTGCTGAGCGGCTACCTGCGCGCGCGCATCGGCAGCGACGCGGTGCGCGGACTGCACAGCCGCGTGGCCGCCGCCCTGGCGGCCGCCGACCAACAGGCGCTGGCCATCGATCATTGGTTCGCGGCCGGCGAAATTCACCATGCGGTGAAGGCCATCACTGACAGTTTCGCCGGGCTCATCGCGACCGACGGCATTTCGCGCATCGACGATTGGCTGACGCGTGTGCCGCACACACCCGCGCACGAAGCGCAGCTCGATGATCTGCGGCGCCGTATCGCCGACCTGCATGCCGCGCAACGCGCTCAGCGTCCGCGCCCGGTTGCGCAACGCGGCGCGCGGCACGTGCAGCTGCTCGACGGCCTGCTGGCCATCGGTGCCGGTCTCTTGCTCGCCTTTGTCATTCCCATGCCGGGTCTCAGCGCCGAAGGCCGCGACATGCTGGCGCTGCTGGCGGTGGCGGTGGTGCTGTGGGCGCGCGACACACTGCCTGATTACGTGGTCGGCCTTGGCATGATGATCGCGTGGATCGTGCTCAACATCGTGCCCTCGCAGGTGGCGCTGTCAGGCTTCACCAGCAGTCCGTTCTTTCTCATCACCGGCGTGCTCGGCATGGCGGCAGGACTGCAGGCCTCGGGTCTGTTGTTCCGCCTGACCCTGCACATCATCCGGCGCTTTCCGCCCACCCATCTTGGCCAGATGACCGGCCTGTCGCTGAGTGGCACCGCCGTCACCTCGGTGGTGCCCGATGTGACGTCCGGCGTGGCCATCGCCGCGCCCATCACGCTTGCCTTGTCTGATTCACTGGGCTTTGGCCGCCGCAGTCGCGGCTCGACTTCCATCGCGATGGCGGCGGTGCTGGGCTTTGGCCAGATGAGTCCATTCTTTCTCACCGGCGCGGCGGAGAACCTGCTGGGTCGCGCGCTGCTGCCGAGCGCGGCGCAGGAGACAGTGACCTGGACCGGCTGGCTGGTGGCCGCGCTGCCGCTGGCGCTGGTGACCTTCCTGTGCGGCCTCACCGTCACCTACCTGCTCTATCGTCCGCAGAACTCACCGCGCATTTCGCGCGCCATGGTCGATGCGCAGCTCGAAGCCCTGGGCCGGCCGTCGCGCGCTGAAATCGTCAACGGCAGCGTGCTCGGCGCGGCGGTGATCGGCTGGCTGACCAGTCCCATGCATGGCATCGACGTGGCATGGGTGGCGATGGCCGGCCTGCTGGTGCTGCTGGCGGCCAACATGCTTGACCGCGCGGCCTTCCGCGCCAGCATCTACTGGGACTTCCTGTTCTATCTCGGCACGGTGCTGAGCCTGACCGGCGTCGTGCACGAGCTCGGCGTCGACGCGTGGCTCATCGATCTCATCAAGCCCCACGTCGAGCCGCTGGTCAGACACCCGGCGACGCTGCTGCTGCTGCTGGCGCTGTCCATCTACGCCGCGCGCTTCGTGCTGCCGAGCTTTCCGCTGGTGTCGCTGCTGGTGCTGACCATCGTGCCCATCACTTCGGCGGCGGGCTTTCATCCCATGGTGCTGCTGTTGGTGATTTCGACCGCGGTCAGTGTGTGGTTCATGCCTTACCAGAGCGCCTACTACCTCGCGCTGTATTTCGGCACCAAGGAACAGGCATTTTCCCATCGTCAGGCGCGACCCATGGCGTGGGCCTACGGCGTCATCTACCTGCTGGCGATCGCCGCCGGCATTCCTTTGTGGCGATGGTTGGGTATGTTGCCGGGCGGCACGGGCTGACTCCATGCAGTCGACACCGTCGATGAATGCCTGGCGGCGGTCATGACGCGCATTTGAACTTTGGAATCGCACGGGGGAAGCACCTTGAACTCGACCAGCACCGCCTCGCTGACAGACCTCACCCTGGACGCCGCCGTGATCGGCAGCGGCGTCGGCGGCCTGTACGCATTGCAACGCCTGCGCGACCAGATGGGGCTCGACGCACGCGCTTTCGATGATGCCGGCGGCGTCGGCGGCACCTGGTACTGGAACCGGTATCCGGGCTGCCGGGTCGACACCGAGGCCGCGGTCTACTGCTATTCCTTCGACCCGGCGCTGTTTCGCGATTGGCGCTGGTCCGAACGCTATCCACGGCAAGCCGAAGTGCTGGCCTACCTGAACGCCGTCGCCGACAAACACGACCTCAAACGCTCCATCCATTTCAATACGCGCATCGTGCGCGCCGAATGGGACGAGGCCAGCGCGCTATGGCGACTCACCACTGCCAGCGGCGAACGCTTCGCGGCGCGCTACATATTCGAAGGCGTCGGTCTCTTGTCATCAACCAACCTGCCTGAATTTCCCGGCGCCGAAACCTTCGGCGGCGAGATTCACCACGCCGCCCGTTGGCCCGCGGGTGGCGTCGACCTCGCGGGCAAACGCGTGGCCGTGATCGGCACCGGCTCCACCGGCATACAAATCATCACCGAGATAGCGCCGCAGGTCGCCGAGCTCTACGTCCTGCAGCGCACACCGCAATACGTCGTGCCGCTGGGTCTGAGTCCCTTCCCCGCCGACAAGCGCGCGCGCATGGACGCCGACCGCCAGGGCTTCGTCGATTGGGCGCTGGATTCGGCCTCGGTTTTCGGCCTTGAAGAAAGCGTGACGCCGGCCATGAGCGTATCGGCCGAAGAACGCGAGCGCATTTACGAACGCGCCTGGCGCAAGGGCGGTGGCTTTGGCTTCATGCTCGAAACCTTTGGCGACATCATCGTCAGTAAAGAAGCGAACCAGACCGCGACCGATTTCATCCGCGCCAAGATTCGCGCCATCGTCAAAGACCCGGCCCTCGCCGCCAAACTGTCACCACAGGATCTCTACGCCAAGCGCCCCCTGGCGGTCGACGGTTACTACGAGACCTTCAATCGCGCCAATGTTCGCCTGGTCGATGTCAAAGCCGCACCCATCGTCGCCATCACCGCCAATGGCATCCGCACCACCGCCGAAGACATCGCGGTCGACGTCATCATCTTCGCGACCGGCTTCGACGCGGTGACCGGCAACTATCTCAAGATTGAAACCATCGGGCGCAATGGTCGTCGCCTGCAGGACAAATGGGCCGCTGGTCCGCATGGCTTCATCGGCATGACCATCGCCGACTTCCCCAACCTGTTCATGATCTTCGGGCCTTTCGGCCCCTTCACCAGCCAGCCGCTGGTGCATGAGTATCAAATTAACTGGATGACATCACTGGTAGCCCACGCCCGCGCGCGCGGCCTGCGCGCCATAGACACCGATGCGGCAGTCGAGGACGCGTGGGTGCAAACCTGTCGCGACGGCATGGCGCAGACGCTGTTCCCCGAAGTCGACAGTTGGATCAATGGCGCCAACGTGCCCGGTAAACCGCGCGCCGCAATGTTCTACATGGGCGGCATGGCGGCTTACATGAAAGAACTCGAGCGCATTGTCGAGTCTGGCTATGGATGTTTTCGTTTTGACTAACGACGATTGGCCTGGCCGTTTTCGTCACATGATGGTCACATGATTGTCGCAATGGATACTTCCATTCGACGTTGTGGCATTCAGCAAAAATTTTGCACTCAGAGGACGGTCGCCGCGCTTTCGGAATGACATGTAACGCAGCTAGACTCCACCCCACAGACGCCAAGACGCGCAGCCCAGGGAGAGTTTTGCATGATCACCCCACCGCCAGAACTTGACGGTCCAAGCGAGATCCTCGAGCAGATTGAAACCGTCTTGCACGAGACCTCAGGCCTGCTCACAACAC
The DNA here is from genome assembly GCA_020849475.1 of Gammaproteobacteria bacterium. Taxonomy (GTDB): domain Bacteria; phylum Pseudomonadota; class Gammaproteobacteria; genus JADJYF01. The sequence goes on along the minus strand of JADLGE010000053.1, from coordinate 6,848 downwards.
TGCTCGACCTCGAGCGTCGCGACATCCTCGCCCCTGAGCGACTCCTGCACGCCACCGACGGCGCCATCGAAAGCCTGCACGCATGGCGTGGCGCGATCAGACGGCACCTCGAGCAGAGCAACTGACGCGCGGCGCTTCGTCCTCGGCACTCCAGCCGAGATCGAGCTTGTGCAAAATCGCGCAATCGCATTCAGCGCCGAGCGCACGTAGCCATTTGACGACCGGCGCCGGTGGCAGCCCCTGGATGACGAGAAACGCTTCGGTGTGATGCAAACCGTGCTTGCAATCCGTGATGGCAAGACAGTCTTCCAGGTGCTCGAATAGCTCCAGCACGGTCGCATTGGCGAGCGGCATGGCCAGCAGCGTAGCGGCGCCCGCTTCGATTGAATCCATGGCGATGAACGTATGACGCATGACTTGCTTCCTGTGGGGCATCGCGGCCCCCGCTGGCAGCGGGGGCAACGATGAATGGTGTTCCGTCAGACGGAACGACGGCGGCGCAGTACGAAGCCGGCCAAGGCACTGCCGAGCAGCGCCAGCGAACCCGGCACCGGCACCGGTGCGACATAGCTTGCGAGTTCCGCCGCGGAAGCACGGTAGGCATGCAGCACACCCGGCAGCAGCGCATAGGCGGGCGTCAGCGGCGAGGTGCAGTCGCTGGTGGAACCAAAAGCACACTGGATGGCATTGGCGAAGGGGTCAGCGCTGGTGAAATCAAACCACACGTCAAACTGCGTACCGCTGCCGTTCTGGGTCACGCTGTAGTCGTTGTCGGTGCCCGCCAGCATCATGTAATCGCCGTTGGCCAGTTGCGGACCAATCGCGAGGCCTTCCCACTTCTCCGGCGACCTGTTGCCGAGCGCCGCCAGCGTGTTGGCGTCGAGGTCGATGAACTTGGTCGCGCCCTTGCTGACGGCGACGGCGCCTGGCGGCAGGCTGCCGCTGGTCGGCAAAGCGATATCGGCCACGTCGCTCGCAGCGGTCAAATCGATGCGAAAGACATTCTTGTCCGGATTCGCCAGCGTCGCGCCGACGCCCACACCGCGATTGTTGCGCTCGAGCACCAGCAGTTCATGGTCATTGACCGCAACCAGCGCAGAGATGCCGCGACCTTGGCCCGCGCTTTCCAGCTTGTAGGCGTACTGCGCCACGGCGAGGCCAGTGGTGGTGTCGAACTTGACGATGCGTGTGTACTGGCCGCGCGAGGCCGCAGTCCAACCGTCCTGCACGGCGCCATTTTGCAGCACTGCGTAGGCGAAATTGCCGTCCGGTGAAATCGCGAGACCCTCGAATCCGCGATTGGGTTCGCGACCGGAAGTGAGCGTCGGCGGGGTCGCGGTGAAGTCGGGCGTGCCGCTGACCTTGGGCGTCACGTTATCCGGCAGGGTATAGGGTTTGACCAGTTCGCCGTTGCGATTGAACTCGCCGACGCGGCCATACTCATCGGACACGATGAAGTTGCCGTTCCTGGGGTTGATGACGAAACCTTCGGGGTCAAATGCGTTGCCGAGCGAACTGGCCGGCGAGGGCGCGAGACCGTTGAGCGACGCCCCACCGTTGGTGAATTTCACAGTCTGGGCAATCTGGAAATTGGAGATTGCACCCGTCACGCTGTCGACGTCCAGCGTGAAACGCTGCACGCGGGTCTCGTAGCTCAGCGTGCCGCCGCCGGGGCCGCGATCCGATACGCCCCACCATTCGTTGCGGTGACGGTCGTAATAGATGTCGGAAAAATAGCCGACACGCCGGTCGGTGGCCGAACCGGCAGACAGGTCGAGACCGTCACCCGCGAGAGTAATGCCATTGACGAAGCTCGCCGCCTGGGCGGCGCTGCCGGCAGCAGCGATGGCCGCCACGATGGCGGCGCGCAAAAGATTGGTTTTCATATGGGTCTGCCCTGTGCAATCAGCGTTGAAGAGCAGACTTAAGTAAACGATGGGTATTACACCCCGGTGACCAATGTCCAACGGCCACGTGCACTGTCACGTAACGGTCAAGGGAACGTCACGCAATGATCGTAAGCTCGCTGCGGTTCAGTGGTCTTGAGCGCCGCGCGCGACCGCGCGGGGCGCCGCATGTGTAACGGGTGAGGGTCGATGCAAATAGCTTTCTTCAAGGATTCGGATCGCGCCGCAGTCTTCCCGCAGGGGACGACGATTTTCCGCGAAGGCGAGCCCTCGCTGGGCCTCATGTACATCGTCGTCAGCGGCGAAGTCGACATCGTGATCGATGGCAAACAAGTGGACACCGTCACGGCCGGCAATCCGCTGGGCGAGATGGGTCTGGTCGACAAGGGCCCACGCAGCGCCACCGCCGTCGCGCGCAGCGACTGTCGGCTCGAACCCATCGATGAACGACGCTTCGAGTTCATGGTCGCGCAAACACCGTATTTCGCGCTTGAGATGTTGCGGGTGCTGGTCGAGCGACTGCGTCGGGAGCGCGCGCACTAGTTAATACCGCTGTCACTTTGCGCGGCCAAGCTTTTGCCGTGCCCAGCCAAAACTTCAAGTGTGATCCGGTGCGGCGTTGATGCGCATCGCCCTCGTGACGGACGCCTGGCATCCGCAGGTCAACGGTGTCGTGCGAACCCTGGATACCACGGTGTCCTGTCTGCGGCGCATGGGGCACGAAGTGTTGACCGTCACACCGCAAGGCTTCAGAACCCTGCCCTGCCCCACCTACCCGAGCATACGCGTCGCACTGTGGCCGTCGCGGGGCGTGGCACGGGCACTCGAGGAATTCGCGCCTGACGCCATCCACATCGCGACCGAAGGCCCGCTCGGCCATGCGGCGCGACGTTGGTGCCTGCGCCGCGGCCTGCCGTTCACGACCGCCTTTCATACCCAGTTTCCTGAATATATCCGCCTGCGCGCGCCGCTGCCGGTCGCATGGAGCTATCGCTATCTTCAGCGCTTTCACGCGGCGGCGGTGCGGACCATGGTGCCGACGCCTACACAGCGCGACAAACTGACCGCCCGCGGTTTCACCCATCTCGTGCTGTGGTCACGCGGCGTCGATACGGAAATTTTTCGACCCGACGACGCGATGTCATGGCCGTGGCCGCGGCCGGCCGCCGTTTACATGGGGCGCGTTGCGGTCGAGAAGAACATCGAAGCCTTTCTGCGCCTGCCTGGCATCGCGACCAAGGTCGTGATCGGTGATGGCCCCGACCTCGCGCGCTTCGCGAGCAGATATCCGCGCTGCCACTTCCTTGGCGCGCGCTATGGGCGCGACCTCGCGCGCCATCTGGCCGCCGGCGACGTGTTCGTGTTTCCGAGTCGCACTGATACCTTCGGCCTGGTGTTGCTGGAAGCGCTGGCCTGCGGTCTGCCGGTAGCGGCCTATCCCGTGCAGGGGCCGCTGGATGTCATCGCCGATGGCGTGTGTGGTGCGCTGGATGAGGATCTCGGACGCGCCATCGAGCGGGCGCTGACCATTCCGCGCGCGGCCTGCGTCGCTCACGCGCAGCGCTATTCCTGGGACAGCGCCACGCGCGACTTTCTGTCTTATCTCGCGCCGCTTGATTCAATGCGTGAGCGCGCTGAGGCCGACGTCGGCTCTCAATGATTGGCGGGCAACGACCTTGCGCACCCTGCGTGTCACCTTCCGTGCGCGACCAGATTGAGAACGGGCGAGCGCAGGCTGAGCGTGGTATCGAGCGTCGGCTGACGCCCACCGCCGGCATCATGGACGGCGACCCGCCTGCGTAACGCGTCGGCGAGCTCGGCCGGCGTGTCGTACAGGCTGGCGGCCGGGATTTCACCCCGCTCCAGCAAGCGCTCACGTGCATCGAAGCCATAGGTGCCTATCAGACTTTCGTAACCCGAAACGCAAGCTGCGTGGTAGTCGCCAATCTCATCTGCGCATAACAGGGCCTCGCGGTATCGCGTCGCGAGCATGCCCTCCAGCACTTCAATTTTCTTCGCGCCCACCGGCACGGGCACCACGAAGTCGAGTTGTTCCTCATCGATGCCGCTGCGCCGGAGCACGGTGCGAATCGTCGCCCCGGGGTGCAAGGTGAAATTGCGGCTGACAATGCCACAGTGAACGGCGGGGCTCGCAATCATGCGGTTGATGACGTCGATGAACTCGGGATAGACGTAGCCGCTGTCGCGATAGGCAGCGGTCAGACGCTCACGCAGACGGCCGGTCTTCGGCATGCTCACGCCCACCAGATTGTTGAGCAGTTCCTTGCCGCCGCCCAGGTACTTGAGGAATTTTCGGCGGTTGCGAAAGCGTTCCTGATCGCCGACATCGAGACCGAAGCTCGCCATGGCCTCACGCAGCAGGACATAGGAATTGACCAGCAGGCCGTCGAAATCGAGCACTACGAGTAGTCTTTTGCCGAACATGTTCGCCACCTCAGCGCCATCCGCGGTGCCATTCCTACGCAGCCTAGTCGGCAAATATTTCAATTGATGGGTCGCTCGCAGACGGCGGTGCCGCAAATTGCGCGCACCGCCGCCACTGCGCGTCAGCCTCGCGAACGCCGCGTCACCCGCACTAATGCGAGCATGGCCGGCGCCAGCAGCGCCGCGCCGCCCGGCACGGGCACCGGCTGCGCCAGACCGATACGCAGGAACTCGGTGTTGTCGGCAAATGCGCCGCGACCACCGCCACCGGGGTAATTGTTGTCGTTGATGACGAGCAACGTGCTGGCATCCAGCAGCAGCACGTCTTCGATGGTGACGAACGGAAAGGTGAACGTAGTCGCGCCGTCGCCGTTCAAGTCATGGGGGTCGGCGATATTCATGAGGTCCACCAATTCGGTCTTCTTGACCACGCCGCCGTTGGCAACGCCGGTGGTGTCGGCGAGGAAAATCTTCTTGAACGGCGTGCCGATGGTGGCGGTGTCGTTGTTGCGCTCGATGACCAGGAATCGATGATCATCGACGGCCGTCATGTCGCCGATATTGGTGCCCTTGGCATCGAGCTGGTAGAGAAAATTCACCGACGTATAGGTCTCGGCCTCAACGTCGAATTCGTTGATGCGCAGACTCTTCGGTGCGTCGCCCGCAACCGTGCCTTCGAGCAAGGTATAGAGCTTGTCACCGGCGGGGTTGATGGCCATGCCCTCAAAGCCGCTGGAACGACCCAGAGTCGGTGTGCCACCACCCAGGAACGGGTTTTGCGGCGATTGCACGCCCGGCATCGCGATCTCCTGGCGCAGCACCTTGCCGCTCGCGTCGGTCTTGACCAGGAACGGCCCGAACTCGTCACCGAACCACAGATTGCCATGCTTGTCCTGGCGCACCGCTTCGATGTCGAAGTCGCTACCGGTCAAGAGTCTTTCGCTCTTGATGGAGCTGTCGACAGGAATATTGTTGCCGCCGTTGGGATAGTTGGCCTTGTCTGCGACCAGGCTGAAACCGAGTTTGTGGTCGGGGTCGCGCAGGTTGATGAAGCTTGATGAATCGAAACTCGCCAGCGTCGCACCGCTCGCGAAGTTGACGGCGTCAACCGTGCCGCTGCCGATCACGGCGCTGCCATCGAAGCTCTTGAAGCGCGGCGCCACGGCATACATGCGCAACAGGGCGTCGGCGGAATTGGTGATGGCGCCGAAGCCGTTGTCGGGCATCACGCGGTAGCTGTCGGCGGTCGGGCCGCGCAGCACCGCCGAGAGTCCCTGCACCGGCTGCTTGTTGATCAGCGGCAGGGGATTGGCGACTGGGAAGGCCGTGGAGGTGAACTGTCCGGAGCTCGGCCCGGGGGCAAAGGTATTGGCGGGCATCAACGCCCAACCGGTGAGTTCATTGGCGGCGTACGCGGGCGTGGCGAGCGCAACGCTCAGCGCAAAAACGCCGATGAGTGAACCACCCGCCGTCGTTCGCTTGGTAATCTTCATACGTTCCCTTCCTGTATGTTCGTGTTGGTATTGGACGCAGTGCTGCGTCGCCCCCATCCTTGGCTGCCAACACGACAAACGGGTGAAATATAGGCGACATTGCCGTGACGGCTTTGCGTCTCGGCCCGAGCGGCGCCGCCATTGCGACACGGATTTGTCAGACGCCTGTCACTTGATCTGCATAACGTGCCCCTCGGCTAGCCGCGACAGGCGCCGTGATGCGCAGACGGGAGACAATGACATGTATGTGACGAACGGCTATCGGTCACCGCGCATCCGCGCGCAGCATCCGGGACGCGCTGGCACTGAATACAGGACCATCGCGCCAACGCGACCGCCTGTTCGCGCACCGTCAGCAGCGCGCTGCGGCGAGGCACGCGGCATGTTGCGGCCGATGTCGCGGGAATTCGCTATCGAGTTTGTGTGCGGCGACGGCGAGACAGAATTCTTCCGAGTCAGCAGTCGCGGCCACCCGATGATTCGCGGTGTGAACGTCGAGGGCCGTGAACGAATAACGGAAGTGTGGCCGCTACTCGCGGACGGGCACTACCACTTCGTGGTGCGCGGCGCTCGTGGTCTTTTGCGCGAATTTCGAGGCGTCATGCCAAGCGATTGCGCGGCACTCTACGAAGCCCAGCTGGTCTTCGATGACGTTGAGAATCCGGCGGCGGGCCTGCGCATTGCCAATTTTGGGGCAAACGAGGGCGTCGTCGTAATCAAGGATCTGCGCAGCGGCGAGGAAGCTTCAGCGACCGTTACACCCGATGAAGTGTTTGAGTGGCATCCACGAACACCGGCCAGCCACTACGACTATTGCATCACGAGCATTGAACAGCCTTGGCTGCGCTGGCGATTCGCGGGTCGTGGCCGCGGCTACCCCACTTGAGACCAGGATGTCGATTTGCACCCCAGTTTGCTCCACATTTCCTCAAATTTTGCACTTCGGCGTGACCCGCTCGGTCAACATCAAATTCATGATTTTTTTATCAGAAACCCAGGACGC
>JADLGE010000052.1 GCA_020849475.1 Gammaproteobacteria bacterium | reverse complement strand
CCCTGCGGCGGTGATGATTGCAAGTTTTCCTTTTAAACGCATGATTGGCTCCTTAGTTAGTTGGCGTACATATCGGGGTAATTACCCGTCAAATTCACAACGGTTGAACGGGTCTGGAGATAGGCATCAACCGCTTCCATGCCGTTTTCACGGCCTAATCCACTCATCTTGAATCCGCCGTACGGGATGGCCCAACGGATATACCGATAAGTATTGATCCAGACCGTGCCGGCCTGGATGCGTGAGGCCACGCGATGCGCGCGCCCGATGTTTTGCGACCAGAGACCAGCCGTGAGGCCATAGTCGGTATCGTTGGCGATCGCAATCGCTTCCTCTTCGTCATCAAAAGGGATCACCGAGACCACCGGGCCGAAGATCTCTTCCCGGGCCACGCGCATCTTGTTGTCAACATTGGCAAACACCGTGGGCGCGACAAAATAGCCTGCGCCAAAATCGCCCTCGGTAATGCGAGCCCCTCCGGCCAACAACCTTGCGCCTTCACCTTTTGCGATATCGATGTAGCGCAGCGTCTTGTTGAGCTGCTCGGCATGCGCCTGCGGCCCCATCTGCGCGGCAGCATCTTTGGGCATGCCGACCCGGATCCGCCCGGCCCGGCGAGCCAGTTCCTCTGCGACCTGTGTGTACACGCTGCGCTGGACCAACAGCCGCGACCCCAGAGCGCAGCTCTGGCCGCACACCGCGAACGAACTATGCGTGGCCGCATTGATCGCATGCGCCAGATCGGCATCATCGAAGATGATGTGAGGTGACTTGCCACCGCACTCGAACGAGTAACGTTTGAGATTGACCGCACCGGTTCGCATGATCTCCTGCGCCGTTCTATGCTCGCCTGTAAATGATATCTTGCTTACACCAGGATGCGCGACTAACCGAGCGCCCACGGTCGGTCCGATACCGCTCACGATATTGATGACGCCCGCGGGTACGTCGCAGGTTTCCAGCAGACGCGCAAACTCATACGCGGATACCGGCGTTTGCTCAGCAGTTTTTACAACAACCGTGCACCCCGCCGCAAGCGCTGGAGCGAGTTTCCATGTCATGGTTAAGAGAGGCACGTTCCACGGCACAATCGCACCAACCACACCGACCGGAACGCGTGTCGTATAGGCCAGCATGCCATCCTCGATCGGGATGGTGCGGCCTTCAAGTTTGTCCGCCATGCCCGCAAAATAATAGTAGTACTGGGCCTGCACACGAATGTTAGCCAGCGCATCGCGCAACAACATCCCGTTGTCTCGAGACTCAAGTTCGGCGAGGCGCTCCGCATGCGCTTCAAAGAGTGCGCCAATGCGCCGCAACAATGCCGCGCGCTGCGCCGGACTCCAATGCGACCAAGGTCCCGCCAACGCTTCCTGCGCAGCAGACACAGCGCTGTCAATATCGCGAACGCCGGCAAATGCCACACGTGCCCAAACCTTGCCTGTTGAAGGATCTACAGATCCGTTCTGGTCGCCGTCAATCGGCGTCACCCACCGCCCTCCGATATAGAGATTGCCCTGCGTATATTCCTCTGTCATGCCAGTCTCCTTCGTCTGATTGAATTCCAATCGTTCTTCTCAAGCACACCGATGCTTCAGAAGGCTTCTCGCGATTCAATGCCGGCTCCAGTCAATTAACAGTCCTGCCGGCGTCCTCAACCTGTACTTGCAGTACTTGCAGTATTGATACTCGCGCGCATACCAATACGCCCCTCCTATTACCTCGCCGCATTCGCCGCCGCGCCGCATTCCTTGACGTTGTCGTAGAGCCAGGCAGCCTTCATCATCAGGAGCTGCGCGGCTTCGAGCTCGACCCAGTTGGCCGCGAGCGGATGCTGGATCGCCTGGTTCTTGCCGATGGGGCGGTCTAAGACGACGCGCTCCTTCGCATACCCGGCGGCCTTCTTCAGCGCCACCTTGCCGATGCCAATGGCTTCGGCCGCGAGCAGCACGCGCTCGGGGTTCATGCCGTGCAGGCCTTGTAGAAGTCGTGCGGAAAAACGCCGTCGCTGTCGCGTTCGAGCCAGTACGACTCGGGAAAGCGGTCGCAGATCTTCATGCCCTCGAGTCCGGCGGCTCGCACTTGTTGCACGGTGTCGCGCAGCGACTCGCGTGCGCGCTGCTTCTCGCCGGGGGGGCGTGCCGTCCCCGAGGTCGATCACGCAGCAGTCGGCGCCGAAACGCGGAAACTTGACGACGAGATCCGGCCGGTTGGCCGGCGCGAAAAAGAAGGAACGGATCATGGTGTGCGAGGATAACGCCTGTCGATTGGAATGTCCATACAGACGTACATGTTATTCATGTAGGTGAACGAACCGACGAAATGACCGCGGCCACGGTCGTCGTGGTGCGAATCCCGCCCCGGCCTCGAAGCGGATGGCTCGGATGCGCCTACGCTATGCGGGGTGGTCGTACTTTCGGTGCGGAATGACACGGTAGTGCCGGAAATTGCCCTTTAAATCAAAGACTTACGAATTCAGTTCGTGCGCAGACAGTTCAAGTTCGTAAGTCCTTGTCGCACAACAACTTTTCTACCCCAAGCGCACCGATTTGCAGGATAAGTACGACTACCCCTTCACGCGCGCGACGAGCCTCGGCGGCGTCGAAAGCCTGATCGAACACCGCGCCTCCATCGAAGGGCCGCAGAGCACGACACCGCAGGGATTGCTGCGCACGTCGATCGGGCCTTTGCCCATGGCTTTGCCCGCGCTCGCTGCGGCGACTGTGGGCACGACTACTTTGTAGCCTTCTCCTGCAAAGGCCGGGGAGTCTGCCCCTCGTGCACCACGCGGCGGATGGTGGAGACGGCGGCACACCTGAGCGACCACGT
>JADLGE010000051.1 GCA_020849475.1 Gammaproteobacteria bacterium | reverse complement strand
GATGTCGCGCTCATTGCAGCACCACCACCGAGCCCTGCGAGGGCATGTCTTTCAACGGATCGCTGATACAGAAATGCTGACGCTTGATGTCGTCCAGCGTCCAGCGTTTGTCGGCATGCAGATGGGGCTGCGCGAGCAGGGTCTTGCCGTCGTTCCGAATCAAGCCGCACTTCTCGATGAATTCGGCCAGCGAATAGCCGTCGAAATGCTCGTCCCAGGTGCGGCTCTCGGCATAGCGATGGGGCTCGAACGAGAAAGTGCGTTCGCAGCCGTCGGAGCAGAACGCATGCTTGCGGCCGCCGTAATCCTTGATGCGCACGGTGGAGATGTCGGGCCGCGGGAACACGCAGGGCATGTGACACACACGGCACAGCGGCGGCATGCTCGCGAATAGCGACAACGGAATCTGGCCGTTGGCCGGGTCGCTCATCTCCGCATAGGCTTCCCAGAACTTGCCGTAACGGTCGTACCAGCCCGGGTACTTCAATTCGAACCAGTCAAAGTCTTTCGAGTTCAAGGGATCGATGCGGATGAACTGCATCGGCCAGGTCGCGGCCAGCATCATCATCGCGGTGTGCCCCACCCACTTCACGCGCTCACGGGCTTCCGCCCAGCCGCGCGGCAAGCTGACGCCGAAAGGTTCGAGGCGTTCGATATAACCGCCGCCCCAGTCGTTGCCGACCCACTCGGTCCAGGCTTCGAGATAGGAACCGCCACGGTTTTCCTGGAAGTAGTCGTAGACCGCCGACACGAAGGTGTCGAGGAAGGTGTGCTGACGCCAGAACGCGGCATCGAAATCACGCTGCAGGCGCGGCAGGTTGTCCGGCACCGAGGCGATGGCGGCGAGCGTCGAATAGCCATTGGCCATGTGGCGCGCTTCGTCCGACTGCACCGACAGAAACGTGGTGGGCGTGGCCTGGTCACCGTTGGCGGCCGCGACTTCCGTGAGCGTCACGAACAGCGGATTGGTGTAGGCGGTTTCGGCGACCACCTGCAGGTTCAAGGCGCCTTCTATCGGATTGCCGGCGAAGAAGCCGTCGAAGGCCGCGCGGCTCGCGCGCATGAGAAAGTTGGTGTTGCGCAATTTGAAGCCGCGCTCGAAGCCTTCGGCGTCGACCGCATGCTTGGACAGATAACGCACGAGGTGCGCTTCTTGGTTGACGTGGCGCACTTCGTCGATCATCTGCGCGAGATAGCCCTGGCGCAGTTCCGCATTGTCGACCGCCTCGACCAGCTGCCCGGTGCATTTCATGGCCGCGTACTCGGCATAGCAGGTCAGGGGCAGGGCGATCTTCAACACTTCGGTCCAACGCTCGGAGGCCTTGGCCGGCATCTTGGCGCGCGCCATCACATCGCTCATCGCGCCGTACTGGCGGTCGTCCTTGTCGCGCTCCATGGAGCAGTAATCGCGCACCAGGTGGCGGAACGGGTCGCTGGTTTTGGTCGGAATCTTGTACGGCATCTCGTAGCGCGCGGCCGGCGCCTGGTAGGAAGCCTGCCAGTCGAAATCCTTGACGCGATCGTGGGCTTTGATGAAATCGGCGCTCTTCATAGTTTCCCTCCCCAGGAAATGCTTACCACGAAATAGTTAGGACAAAGGTAACCGACCAGCGGTCGGCCGCACAGCTTTATTCTGTGCTGCACTGCAGGCCTGCTCTTCGATCATTGCCCGTCACGCTTGGTCTCCATGGCGCGAATCAAGGCGCGGGCTTCGTCGCCCTCGGGGATCGGCCGTCCCGAGTCGCGCCATTCGACCGCCGCCTTGAAGCCCTCGGTCTGGGCATAGCGCCGGAACCACAGGCCTTCGGGGTTGTGACGGGTAATGCCGTCGAACACGGTCGCCATGCTCTGGCTCTGTTCGAGCCCCATGGTGAGCAGCATCTGGTTGACCACCAGCTTGTGCATGGCGAGATGAGCGGCCGGCACGCCGGCGATGCGCTCCGCGAGTTTCAGGGTGGCGCTTTCGAGTTCCGCAGCCGGCACCGCCAGGTTGGCCAGTCCCCAGGCCTCGGCGCGGCGACCGTCGATGGTGTCGCCGGTGAACATCATCTGCTTGGCGCGCGCGGCGCCGAGGCGATACGCCCACATCGCGGTGGTCGGACATCCCCACACCCGTGTCGGCATGTAGCCGATGCGCGCGTTTTCGGCCATCACCAGGAGATCGCAGCACAGCGCGATGTCGCTGCCCCCCGCCACCGCGTGGCCGTGAACCTTGGCGATGGGCGGTTTGGGACTCTTCCACAAGGTCATGAAGTCCTCGGTGTTGCGCTTCATATAGTTGTAGTCGCGCATCGGGTCCCAGGGATGCTGCTCCTGTTTGCACGGATGCTCGCCCGCGCTCTCGCCGAAGAGCTCGAGGTCATAGCCGCCGCAGAAACCCTTGCCCGCGCCTTCCACCACGATGACATGCACCTCGTCGATGGCGTTGGCCCACTCCACCGCCTGACGAATTTCCCGCGGTGTGTCGTCGTTGATGGCGTTGTAGCGCTCGGGACGGTTCAGCAAGAGGCGCGCAATGCGCGGTTGTTGCGGGTCCTGGGCGATGCGCAGGGTGCTGAGTTCGAGCATGGGAGGACTCCTTCGTGGGTAAGGGATTGTAGGTGCGAATTCATTCGCACAGCGGAGCCAGCGATGCACCTGAATCATCGCGTTGATGAATTCGCGCCTGCTTAAGGCAGCCTTTATCATGCCACCACCGCCACCGCGACTCGCGCGGCCGCGGCGTGACCCGATTACAGCGGAGCAAACCATGAAACTCGAAGGCATACGCGTGCTCGACCTGTCGCTCTTTCTGCCCGGCCCGGTGCTGACGCAGATGATGGCCGACCACGGCGCGGAAGTGATCAAGCTCGAACCCATCACCGGCGGCGAACCGAACCGCGAAATCGGCCCCAAGCGCGACGGCATGACGGTCTATTTCGCCAACACCCATCGCAACAAGAAAAGCATCCAGTTGAATTTGAAGACCGAGGAAGGCCGCGCCGTGGCGCTCGATCTGGCCAGCCAGTGCGACGTCATGATTGAAGCCTTCCGCCCCGGTGTGGCGGCGCGTCTTGGTGTCGGCTATGAAGCGGTGCGCGCGCGCAACCCCGGCATCGTCTATTGCTCGATGTCGGCGTGGGGCCAGGACGGGCCCTATGTGCATCGACCGGCGCACGACTTGACCTGCGAAGCGATTGCCGGCGTGTTGAGCATCAACCTCGGCCCCGACCGCCGCCCGGCGATTCCGGGTGTGGCCGGCGCCGACATGTTGTCGTCGATGATGAGCCTGTCAGCCATTCTCATGGCGCTGCTGCGTCGCAAGGACACGGGGCAAGGTGATTACATCGATGTCGCGATGGCCGACAGCCTCATCGCCGCGCTCGCCAACAACATGGGCACAACCTTCGCCAACAAACAGCCGCCCGATGTCAGCAGCGAACGCGCGCTCGGCGGTTACGCCATGTATGGCATCTACGAAACCAGCGACGACCGCCACGTGGTGCTGGGCGGCTCGGAATACCATTTCGCCGAGGCAGTGCTTACGAAGCTCGGTCGCCTGGATCTGCTCGATGCATGCAAGACCCCGCCGGGCCCCGGCCAGAATCCGGCCCGGGAATTCCTGCGCGAGACCTTCCGTTCCAACACCATGGCGCACTGGGAACAGGAGTTCGCCGGCGTCGATGCCGCATTCGCCGGCGTCAAGAATCTGCGCGAAGCCTGCGACGATGTGCAGATTCGACATCGCCAGATGATCGTCGAGGATGAGCAAGGCTGGGAACACATCGGCCTGCCGATGAAATTCAAGAATGAACCGGGGCAACTCAAGTTCAAGTTCGCCAGGCTCGGCGAACACACCGAAGAGGTGTTGGAGTCGCTGGGCCACGACGCCGCGGCTCGCGCGAAGATGAAGGTGGCGGGAGTTTTCTAAGCTCGCCGCTGACAGCACCGTCAAATTTAAATGTCAGACTTCAGTTTGACCCACGAAGAAAAGCAGTCTGCTTGTGGGTCAGACTTCAGTCTGACATTCGCACCGAACCACAGAGTTCAAAGTCCAGGACGAAGCGGCGTCAATGCGCCGCACCAGCGTGATCAAGGTCCGGTCGTCCGTGGGGGTCGACATGGGTCATCACGTTCAGCACGCGATGGCGGCGCATCACGCGGTCACGCGCTTCGACGGCGATGTCATGGCCTGCTTCGACGGTGATGCCGCTGTCGATTTCGATGTGTGCATCGACCACCACCATGTCGCCCATCTTGCGCGTGCGCAGGTCGTGCACGCCGTTTACGCCCGAGGTCTCGAGCAAGGTCTGGCGGATGGCTTCCACTTCCTGTTCGTCGACCGCGCGGTCCATGAGGTCATGCAGCGCGTCCCAGCCGAAACCCCAGCCCATCTTGGCGATCAGGAAGCCGACGATGAGTGCCGCTATCGGGTCGAGAATCGTGTAGCCGGCGAGGTTGCCGACGATGCCGAAGCCGACCACCAGCGACGACGCGGCGTCGGAGCGCGCATGCCAGGCATTGGCCACCAGCATGCTCGACTTCACGCGCTTGGCAACGATAAGCATGTAACGGAACAAGAGTTCCTTGGCCATGAGCGCAATGCCCGCCACCCACAGCGCGGCGATATGCACGGCCGGCACCGACTCCGGCGCCTGCAGCTTGTGCACCGCCGACCACAGCATGCCAATGCCGACCACCAGCAGCAGCACGCCGAGCACCAGCGAGGCGGCGTTTTCGAAACGCTGGTGACCATAGGGGTGATCGACATCGGCGCCCTTGCGGCTGTGATGACTCGCGACCAGCACCACGAAGTCCGCCACCAGGTCAGACAATGAGTGGATGCCATCGGCAATCAGGCCTTGCGACTTCGCGAACACACCCACGGTCACTTGCACGACAGTCAGCACCAGGTTCACGCCAACACTGACCCAGGTGCTGCGCAGTGCCGCCGCACCGCGTTCTTCGACGCTGATCTGGGTGTCTTCGGGGTCGTGGGCAAGGTCGGTGTATTTCATGGGCTCGTGATTGTTCTACGTCGATTTCAAGTCAAGGAAGCGCGCGACGGCGCGGGCGCCGCGCAGATCGTCAACGCCCGCTTCGATGCGCTGCGGGCCGTGGCTCATGGCTTGGTCCTGAACGGCTTGCGGGTGAACTCTATTTTGCCACGGCGCGTGGGCCCACGGCCGAGGGATTGTCAGGCTTGCGACGCTTGCCCATCATCGGCCCATGAGCACATCCAAACATCGCGCCCGTCGACTGGGCCTCATGCTGTGGCCCGTGCCGGGCCTCGGCGCCGGCTTCGAACGCGGCCGCTGGGCCGAGAGCCACGGCTATGACGACCTGTGGCTGGCCGACGCCGAAGGTCTGGAAGATCCATTGACCCTCGCCGCGGCGCTCGGTGTGGCCTGCCACAAAGTACGGCTCGCCACCGGCATCGTGCCGGTATTCAACCGTCCGCCGGCCTTGCTGGCGACGGCGGTGGTGGCCGCCGAGGCCCGCGCGCCGGGACGGCTGGTGCTGGGCCTGGGTGCATCGACCCCCAACATGATTGAACGCTGGTACGGCCTGCCCTACGACAAGCCGCTGACGCGCGTGCGCGAAACGGTCGCGCTGCTGCGCCATATCCTCGCGGGTGAGAAGACCGCGTTCGACGGCCGCAGCTTGCGCAGCCATGGCTTCCAGTTGAAATCGGTGCCGAGCCAGCCGCTGCCAATCGTGCTCGGCGCCATCGGCGGCAAGATGCTGGAACTCGCCGGCGAAGTGGCGGACGGCGTGCTGCTCAACGACTTCACACCGCCCGACCGCCTCGGCTATGCGCTGGAGCGTCTCGACGCCGGCGCCAAGCGCGCCGGCCGCCGCGTGGAAGATTTGGAGATCATCAAGCGCCGCGCCCTGTACCTGACCGACGACGTGGCGGGCGGCCTCGAGTACTGCCGTCAGCACCTGGCCTTCTACGCGTCGGCCGCGCAATACCAGAACGTCATGATTGAGCTCGGTTACGCGCATGCCGTCGAAGAAGCACGCGCCGGCTACGCCACCCGCGATCGCCGTCGCATCACCGCCGCCATAAGTGATGCCATGGTC
This sequence comes from Gammaproteobacteria bacterium, assembly GCA_020849475.1. Taxonomy (GTDB): domain Bacteria; phylum Pseudomonadota; class Gammaproteobacteria; genus JADJYF01. Next base: position 73,184 of record JADLGE010000051.1, on the reverse strand, counting down.
GAACGCATTTTCAGCTTCGGCAACGAAGCCCATTGCCGCGCCCTCGTCGCCGCCGATTACGCGGCCGGCGTCGACACCGTCATCGTCAGCCCGCAGGGCGGCACGCCGGCCAGTTTCGCGCGCGGCGCCGAGGCATTCTTGCCGGCGATGTTTGATCGTCACGCGCGAATGTAAATCGCTTTGCGCTGATGTGGAGAAGGGCCGCCTGTCAACGCGCCCATCGCCACGCCGTTCAAGCTAGACTGCGCGCACCCAGATTCCTTGAAAGATGCCCGCGCCCACACCATGACCCTGCTGCTCATCCGCCACGGCGAAACCGAACTCAACGCTGGACGCGTCGTCCAGTTTCCCGACACGCCGCTCGGCGCCAATGGCATTGCGCAGGCGATGCGTCTCGGCCAGCACCTGCGCACGCGCAACATCGGCCTGGTCTTGAGCAGCGATTACCGGCGCGCGCGCATGACCGCCGGCAGCGTGGTGGCCCACTGCGGCGCGCCGCTGGTGGAGCACGCGACGCTGCGTGAACGCAACTTCGGTGATTTTCGCGGCTCGGCCTATGCCGATCACGGCATCGACATCATGGCGCCCGACGTGGTCCCGCCCAACGGCGAAGGCTGGGCGGCATTTCATGCGCGGGTAGATGAAGCGTGGCGGGTGATTACGGACTATGCGGCCAAGGTCGAAGGCGACCTTGCAGTGGTGACCCACGGCCTGGTGCTGCGCTCGTTGATCGAACGCAAGCTCGACCTCGGTGCGCTCGCGGTCGCGCCGGACCTGGTGGTGCACAACACGTCGGTGACGGTGGTTGAACGGGGCGCGCCGTGGCGCGTGCGGGACCTGGCCTCCGTCGCCCATCTGGACGACGGAGTGCAGGCAGGCGCGGTGGCCTGATCCTCAGGCCTGGCGACGGCGCAGCAGGCCTAGACCGCCGAGCGCCGAGCCAAACAGCCACAGCGCGGTCGGCACCGGCACCGCGGCCGGCGCGACAAAGAAGCTCACGCGCATTTCATTCTGCGGCTGCGCGAGAATCGCGCCGGTGCCGAACACGATCAAGGCCAGATGGCCGTTGCTGAACCCCAATGCGTTGAAGTCGCCGAGCGGCGCGCTGGCCGCGGCCGAATAGAAGCCGCCGGTGAACACGCCCGGCTCGCTGCTGGTGATGGTGCGGGTCATGTCGCCGCCCATGACTACTGGCGCGCCGTTGTTGAGCGAAACCTCGCCATCGAGCGTCGCGGTGGTCTCGCTGTCGCCGAATTCACTGAACACCAGATTGCCGAACAAGCCCGTGACCGGGCCGCTCAGGTGACCGCCATTGGCGCTGGTGATGGTGAAGGACGGCAGATCGAACTCAACGAAATCCAGGCTGTCGTTGACCGCCAGGTTGACGCTGCCCGGCACTGACCACGACACGCTGACCAGACCGCCCGGCCCCGCCAGGTTGACAGTCGGTGCGCCGAAAATCGTGGCGTCGTCGAAGTCGAGTACGAAGCTGCCGAAATCGATGGTCTGTGCCGACGCCGACAGGCTTGCCACCAGTCCCATCACACCGAACATTGCGCCTTTCAAATTCACTGCTGCTCTCCTTGGCTGTCGCGCCAACGGTCATGTATCAAGAAACATTGCGACACAAACCAGGGCCCGTGCGCGTTGGAGTGAAGCTTAGTGAGGCACGCACGGCGCGAATCGACAGCGGTTCGCAGTTTTCTTCTTCGCGACAATGCTTGACGTTTGCCGGGGAGTTTTCGTGATGGGCGCACGCTTTGGCGCGTGCGGGGGGGGGAACGGTTGGCTTGCTGGTTGAATCTGGATGTCAGACTGAAGTCTGACCCACAAAGAGCGGCGCTTGTTCCTGTCGGTCAGACTTCAGCCTGACACTGTCGCGCCGTTCTGATCGCGACAGCTCGCAAAATCTTTTCAACCCGCACCACGCCGCACGCCACCGCCGTGCAGGGCATGACCGCCATCCTGCATGGCCTGCAACGCCGCCGGACGGCGCACCGTGGCGCGGCGCCCGCAGGGGATCTGATATTCAGTGTTGCCGGTGTAATAGCCGAGCAGGTCGAGAAACTCCGGCGTCATGGCGGCCGCCACTTCTGGCCACAGCGCCGCATTCCAGTTGATTTGCGGGCGCAGCCAGCGCACCACGTAATAGCCAAACAGCGCGGCGCGCTGGCTGTTGGCGGAATGATTGGCGCCGGTCTGGTGCCACAGGCGACCGTCCATCACGAGCATGCTGCCGGCCGGCGCTTCGATGGCGACGGTTTCCACCGCTTCGTCGCGCCGTGGTCCGCGCCCCGCGCGATGGGAACCCGGCACATAACAGGTGCCGCCGTTTTCAACGGTGAAATCATCCAGCAGCCAGCCGACATTGCAGGCCAGCGCCGGCCCCGACCACGGTGTATCGACATAGCCCTGGTCGGCATGCAGCAGCATGCGCTGACTGCCGGGCGCGGTGATATTCGCGCTGAAGTTCGAAATGAGAAACGACGCACCGAGGCTGTGGCGCACGAAGTCGAGGGCCGGCGCGCGCTGCACGAGGTCGATGAACAGCGGGTCGAGATTGAACAACTGGAACACGCGACGATTGATGTCGTCGCAGTCGAAGGCATAGCCCCGCGTCGGCACCTCGTCGGCTTCGCTGGCCAGCACCGCCGCTTCGAGCCGCGCGCGCGCATCGCGCACTTCATCATCCGTGAGGGCGCCGGCCAGCAAGGCCAGGCCATGCTCATCGAGTTGCGCCATGGCTTGCGCTACATCATGGGTCGGCTGCGGTGACATCGTTGCTCCTTGGCAAGGCGTTCAGGGTGAACGCAAAGTAAGTGATGACCGGGGCGCCGCCTACCCCCGATGGTGGGATGCATACCTTCCGCCCGCACTGCGCGGCTTGCCAGCGCCGGCCCGCTGCCCTCACCCTATGCGGCCCAACAGAAACGAGGAGAACCAACATGGCCGAAGTGAATCGCCAGTGGCTGCTGCGTGCGCGGCCCAGCGGACATCTGCGCATGGACGATTTCGAATACCGCGAAGTGCCCATGCCCAGCGCGCCGCTCGCCGCAGGGGAGATGCGCATCCGCAACGTGGTGTTTCTGTGCGCGCCGACCATGCGTAATTGGATGGACCCGCCCGGCAACAGCTTCTATCCCTCGATTCCCTTGGGTCAACCGATATTCGCGCCGTCGGTCGGGCGCGTGGTGGAATCGAACAATCCCGATTTCAAACCCGGTGACCGCGTGTTCGCATTCTCTAGCTGGCAGGACTACAGCACCGTCGGCGGCGCGGCGGTGCGCGCGCCGACCAAGCTGGTTGACGGCATAAGCTTCGTCGATGCCATGGGCCGCTACGGCCTGAATCCGATCACGGCTTATTTCGGCTTGCTCGACGTAGGTGCGGCGCAGGCCGGCGAAACGCTGGTGGTGTCGGGTGCGGCCGGCTCCACCGGTTCAACCGCCGCCCAGATCGGCAAGATCAAAGGCATGACCGTGGTAGGCATCGCCGGTGGCCCGGAAAAATGCGCGTGGCTCAAGAACGACTGCGGCCTCGACGGCGTCATCGATTACAAGTCGGAGAATGTCGAAGCGCGCCTCGCCGCGCTGTGTCCCAAGGGCATCGATGTGTTCTACGACAACGTCGGCGGCGACATCCTGCAGGCGGCGGTCAATAACATGGCGCCGCGCGGCCGCATCGTGCTGTGCGGTCAAATCTCGAGCTATGACAGCGATGCCCAGGCCCAAGGCCCGCGCAACATGATGCGCCTCATCTACGGCAGCATTCGCATGCAGGGCTTTCTGTGCGGCAACTACGCGGCGCGCTTCGATGAAGCGGTGCGCGACCTGAAAGCGTGGTCGGCGGCCGGCAGGATTGTCTATCGCGAAGACCTGCATGACGGCTTCGACAAACTGCCGTCGGCCTTTGCCACGCTGTTCAGCGGCGGCAACCAGGGCACGCTGTTGGTGCAGGTCGACGCCAGCGCCGCGGACACGCGCTGAGGGCGCTCCTGTCGTGGTGCTGCGCGCTGACTCGATGCGCTATCCTGCGCCCGGTCAGACGCGCAGCGTCGGTGCGTGACATCAATCGAGGTGGCCCATGCCAGTCAGCGATCACGAGCTTGTCGAAGCCTGGAAAACCGTCCTGCACCTGAGTGAAGTGCGGGCTGGCGACAACATCACCGTCCTGACCGGCAGCCACACCCATGCCCAGACCCTGCGCACCGCCATCGCCGCGGCGCGCGCGCTGGGCGCGGTGCCGACGCGCATCGATCTCGAGCCCTTGAACGCCGACAAATCCCTGAGCCGCGATCCCTTGGCCTATCTCGGCACCACGCCCCTGACCGGCAATCGCGCGGCGATGGCCGCCTGTCTTGCCAGCAGTCTCGTGATCGATCTCATGCTGCTGCTGTTTTCTCCCGAACAGATGCAGATCCTCGAATCGGGCACGCGCATTCTGCTGGCGGTTGAACCGCCGGAAGTGCTGGTGCGCCTGTTGCCGACCGTGGACGACCGCGCGCGCGTCAATGCCGCGGCTGTTCACCTCGCCGCCGCGCGCACCATGCATGTGACGTCCCGCGCCGGCACCGATGTCAGCTTCCGCCTCGGACAGTATCCGGTCATCAAGGAATATGGTTTCGTCGACGCGCCCGGCCGTTGGGACCACTGGCCGAGCGGCTTTCTATTCACCTGGCCCAATGAAGGCGAATCGGACGGCGTCATCGTGCTCGACCAGGGCGACATCCTGCTGCCGCAGAAACGCTACCTGTCGGCGCCGGTCACGCTCACCGTCAAGCACGGCTACGTGACCGACATCGCCGGCGGCCTCGAAGCCGAGCTCTTCAACGAATACATGCAGAGCTTCAACGACCCGGAAGGTTATGCGCTGTCCCATATCGGCTGGGGCCTGCAGCAGCGCGCCAAGTGGTCGACCTTGAGTCTCTACGATCGCGAACAGACCATCGCCATGGATGCGCGCGCCTTCGCCGGCAATTTCCTGTTCTCCTTAGGCCCCAATACCGAAGTCGGGGGCACGCGCAACACCGCCTGCCACATCGACATCCCGCTGCGCGGCTGCACCGTCAGGCTCGATGAGCGGGTGGTGGTGGCCGACGGCAAGCTGGCCGACTTGTGAACAAATACTGCGCGCTGTGCGTGTGAAGTGAAAGTTAAAGCATGACGACATCCCTCAAGGTCAACGGCAAAGCCGTCACCATCGATGCACCGGCCGAGATGCCGCTGTTATGGGTGCTGCGCGAGCAGCTCGGGCTGACCGGCACCAAGTACGGCTGCGGCATCGGCGCCTGCGGCGCCTGCACCGTGCACCTCGACGGCACCGCCATGCGCGCCTGCCAGATCCCGCTCGAGATGACGGCCGACAAAGACGTGCTCACCATCGAAGGCTATAGCACCAATGGCCTGCACCTGTTGCAGCAAGCCTGGATTGCCCACCAGGTGCCGCAGTGTGGCTATTGCCAGTCGGGCATGATCATGGCGGCGGCGGATCTTCTGAAACGCAATCCCGCGCCGAGCGATGCCGACATCCGCCAGGCCATCACCAACCTGTGCCGCTGCGGCACCTATGAACGCATCATCGCGGCGATACTCGATGCCGCCGCGCAGATGCGTAACGGCCAGAGCGCGTGAGCGCGCCTGCCATCACGCGCCGCGCGCTGTTGAAGGCCACGCTGCTCGGCGCCGGCGCGGTGGGCTTTGGCGTGCATGGCCTCGATGCCGCGCAGGCGGCCAGCGGCGCCGACGCGGAAGTTTCGTCATGGATAGTGATACGCACCGACGGGCGCGTCGTCATCCGCATTCCGCAATCGGAACTCGGCCAGGGCGTCACCACCAGTCTCGCCCAGCTTCTGGCCGAAGAGCTCGACCTCGCCTGGGGTGAATTCGACACCGAATATTTCGACGCGCAGATAAACCGCCAGCGGCATAACGTCTACGTGCATACCGCGACCTTGAACAGTTGGTCGTCGGACCTCCTGTTCGAACCGATGCGCCTCGCCGGCGCGCAGGTGAAAGCCATGCTGCTGACGGCGGCGGCGGCGCAGCTGAAAGTGACGGCCAGCACCCTGCGCATCGCCGGCGCGCGCATCGAGCACGCCGCCAGCGGCCGCAGCCTCGGCTTCGAGCAGGTGGCGAGCGCCGCCGCGGCCTTGCCGATACCGCCGGCGGCGAGCGTCAAACTCAAGGCGCGTGAGCAATGGAAACTCATCGGGCAGTCGCTGCCGCGCCTCGACGCCGAGGCCAAGTGCACAGGCGCCGCGCAGTTCGGCCTCGATGTTCAAGTGCCGGGCATGAAGTACGCGGCCGTGCGCCAGTCGCCGGTGTTCGGCGGCCGCCTGGTGAGCTTCGACGCCAACGCGGTGATGGCCATGCCGGGCGTGATCAAGGTGGTCGCTATCCAGGCCGGGCCCTCGGGTTACACCGTGCCCGACACGCTGTGGGACATCATCGACTGGCAGATGGACGACGCGGTGGCGGTGGTCGCCGACAGCTGGTGGCTGGCCGAGCAGGCTCTGCGTGCGCTGCCCATGGTGTGGGACGAAGGCCGCCACGCCAAGGTCGACAGCGCCGCCATTGCCACCGCGCTCGACGCCGCGCTCGCCCAGCCCGGGCAGGTCATGCGCAGCGAAGGCGATGCCGATGCGGCGCTGGCAGCCGCGGCTAAAACCGTCGAGGCGGAATATCGCTATCCCTACATGGAACACGCGCCGCTCGAGCCGATGAACTGCACGGCGCTCGTTACCGCGGCCGGCGTCGAAGCCTGGGCGCCGACCCAGTACGCCGACGAAGCGCTGCGCATCGCCGCCTATGCCGCGCAGCGGCCTCTGAAGGACATCAAGCTGCACCTGACCTTGAGCGGCGGCGGATTTGGTCGGCGCTTGTCCAACGACTACGTGAGCCAGGCGGTGCAGGTCGCGGTGCAGATGCCGAACGTGCCCATCAAGCTCATCGCCTCGCGCGAGGAAACCACGCGGCGCGGCTATTACGCACCGGTGGCGGCGGCGCGCCTGCGCGGCGCCCTCGATGCCCAGGGGCGGGTCAGCGCGTGGCGCAGCCATGTCGTCTATGGGCGCTCACCGGTGCAGCCCTATGGCATGTCGCGCGTGCCGTTCGCGATAGACAACGTGCGCTGCGAATACAGCAGCGTCGACACACCACCGCCGTTTGGCTGGATGCGCGGCGTCGCCCACAGCCAGAGCCTGTGGATGAACTTAGGCTTTCTCGGCGAACTGGCCGAGGCCGCCGGCAAGAGCAGTTACGAGATGCAGCTCGCGCTGCTCGATGAAACGCGCGTATCGCGGCAACGCGCCGATGCCGACGACGCCGTGGCGCGCATCAAGCGCCAGAAGGCGCTGCTCGAAACCGTGGTCAAGCTGGCCGGTGGCGCGCGTCTCGATGAGCGCGGTAAAGGGCGCGGCATCGCCGTCACGGACATGAGCTATGTGCCGGGCTATCACTCGTCCTGCGTGGCGATGGCGATGGATGTCGCACTCGATGGCGAAGGCAAGCTGCGCGTGGAGCGCGTCATCGCCGCGGTCGACGTCGGTCTCGCCATCAATCCACGCAACGTCGAGGCGCAGGTGCAGGGCGGCATCGCTTTTGGTCTGTCGAATGCGCTGTATGGACAGATCACGCTGCGCGACGGGCGCGTCGAACAGGGTAATTTCAACGACTATCCGCTGCTGAAGATGCTCGCCATGCCCAAGGTCGAAGTGCATATCCAGAGCACCGGCGGCAGGCCCAGCGGTATCGGCGAAGAATCCGTGCCGGTGACGGTCGCGGCGCTGGTCGACGCGGTCCATGCCGCCGGCGGGCCGCGCATCCGCGCGCTGCCGCTGGCGGCGCAGAAACTCGTGCCGCGTGCGAGCTGATGGGCGACGGCGATGACCGCCGCTGAGGTGATGCGCATCGGCGCCGCCGACAGTGCGCTCGGCACGGCCTTGCGCGCGGTCTTTGCGCGTCATGGACTGGCCGTCGAGTGGCTGGCCGCACACTGCGAGATCCCCGGCAGCTATTGGGGTGAGTGTGAAGCGGGCCTGGTGCGCTCGACGCTCTACGTGCGGGCCGACACGCCCGTGCATTCGGCCCTGCACGAGGGCTGTCATTACATCTGCGCCGATGATGAACGGCGCGCAAGCCTGCACACCGACGCCGGCGGCACTGACACCGAGGAATGCGCGGTGTGTTATCTGTCCATTGTGCTGGCCGCGCAATTGCCGGGCTTCGGCCAGGCGCGCATGCTCGCCGACATGGATGCCTGGGGCTATTCCTTTCGGCTCGGCAGCGCTGCGCGCTGGCTTGATGAAGATGCCGAAGACGCGCGGGCGTGGCTGGTGAGCAGGCATCTACCGACCACGCTTGATAACAATCACGGATACACTGGCGCGCAGGAGCGCGAGCAGCACAAGGCGGTGCAAGGATGAGTGATGATTTCGAAGACGGCATACGTGAAGCCGGCATCGCGCAACTGCGCAGCGCGCTCGCCAGTGGACGCTTGAGTTCGACGGCGCTGGTGTGCCGTTATCTCAATCGCATCGCGCGCTATGATCGCCACGGTATTCGCCTCAACGCCGTGCCGATACTCAACCCGGACGTTTTTGCCGACGCGCGCACTGCGGATGAACGTCGGCAGCAGGGTAAGAGTCTCGGCCCGCTCGATGGCATACCCTATCTCGCCAAGGCCAGCTACGCGGTGCGCGGCCTGCCGCTGACCAGCGGCTCGCCGGCTTTCGAACACCTCATCGCACGCGAGGACGCCTTCGTCATCGCGCAGCTGCGCGCCGCTGGCGCGATCCTCATCGGCTTGACCAACATGCCGCCGATGGCGGCGGGCGGCATGCAGCGCGGCCTGTTCGGGCGCGCCGAGAGTCCCTATAACGCGGCCTTCCTCACCGCCGCGTTTGCGTCCGGTTCGTCTAACGGCTCGGGCAGCGGTCTCGCCGCCGGCTTTGCCGCCTTTGCGCTGGCCGAGGAAACCTGGTCATCGGGGCGCGCGCCGGCCACCAACAATGGCCTCGTCGCCTATACCCCATCGCGCGGCATGATCTCGATGCGCGGCAACTGGCCGCTGATTCCGACCATGGACGTGGTCGTGCCCTATGCACGCAGCGTCGCCGACCTGCTCGAAGTGCTGAACGTGCTGGTGACGGACGACCCGCACACGCGCGGTGATTTCTGGCGCGCCCAGCAGGCGGTGCCGATGACACCCGCATCGGCGCAGCGGCCCATCGATTACACCGCGCTCATCGACAGCCATGCGCTGCGCGGCAAACGCCTCGGCGTGCCGCGCATGTACATCAACAAAGACGCCGACAGCGCGCGGCCGATAGCGACGCGGCCGTCGGTGATCGATTGCTGGCACAACGCCGCGGCAGCGCTGGTCGCGGCCGGTGCCGAAATCGTCGAAGTGGATTTTCCACTGGTCTCGAACTACGAGAAGGACCGTCCGGGCGCACAGACCATGGCCGAACGCGGCCTCGCGCCAGCCGAATTCGCCCACGCCGAAGGCTTCGATGCGATCATCTTTGCGTGGGATGATTTCCTGGCCGCGAACGACGACCCGCAGCTGAAACGTCTCACCGATGTCGCGCCCGATCTCATCATTCCGCGCCTGCCGGGCGCGCAGCGCGATCGCTACGAAGGCATTCCCGATTTTGGCGACTACGCGAAGGCCGCGCAGGCCGGCGTCACGCCACTCAACGACATCCCGCATCTCGCCGACGGTCTGCGTGGTCTGGAAGCCACGCGCGAACTGGATTTCGAAGCGTGGCTCGATGCCCAGCGCCTCGACATGCTGGTATTCCCGGCGGTCGCCGACATCGCACCAGCCGACGCCGACTACAACCCACGCTCGGCCGACATCGCGTGGCGCAACGGCACCTGGGTCGCCAATGGCAACCAGGCCATCCGCCACTTCGGCATTCCGACCGTGACTGTGCCTATGGGCACGCTGGCCGATATCCACATGCCCATCGGCCTGACATTCGCCGGCCGCGCTTATGACGATGCGCAGCTGCTGCGCGCGGCCTCGGCGTTTGAACAGAACACCCGACAACGCCGCGCCGCGCCGCGCACGCCGCCATTGCCGGACGATGGCGCGCTGCCGGCCGCGCGCATGATCGCTACTACGCCCTTGCCGGTGTTGAAGCTCGACGCGCAGTTGTCAGCGGTAGCCGATGACGGCACGGTCAGCATCACGGTCAGCGGCAGCGTCACCGCCAGCGCCGCGCTACACGACCTCAAGCTGTTCGTGAACGGCGAGGCGCAATCGGTACAGCGCGAAGGGAATGATTTCCACGCCACCGTGCGCCTGCCCTTCGACACCCACTATGCCCTGCACAGCCGCTGGCGCGGCCCCTATGGTTCGCTGGTCATGGCGCAGGCCGAAGATGTGCATGGCGCCTGCGCTGCAAGCTACGTGGTGGTGGGCGGCGTGTAGGTGCGTACGCGTGCCAGCACCTGCGAGAACAGTGTCAGGTTTAGACGCCGCTTTCGCGTACGCGTTTAACCACCTCGGCCTCCCGCGCGAAATCCCACGAGATATTCCACACCGGGTCGTTCATCGGCGCGCTCATGCGCTCCAGACCGTTGGCCATGAACCACTCGTAGGTGTGCTGATGGCCGGCGGCAAAGTCGTAGCGTGACTCGAAGCCGAGCACGCGCCGCGCCTTGTCGGTGCTCACCACCGCGTGCAGGGATTTCTGAAAGCGGTGATTGAACGGCCACGGCGGTTCCAGCGTGGCGGTGATGTCATCCGGCAGCAGCACGATGTCGGCCTCGACGCCCATGATGGCGGCAATGGTGTCGACGAAGTAGCGCGAGGTCACCGAATCGGCGCAGATGTTGAACACTTCGCCAAGCGCGGCCGGGGTGCTCGCGGCGAGGTGCATGGCGCGCGCCAGATCCTCGGCGTGGCCGTAGGGAAAGCACACCAGCCCGTCGTGGGGCAACAGCACCGGGCGCCACTGTGCAAGGCGCAGGAACATCGCCATTTCGCCGTCGGGGATGTTGTTGTGTGGGCCGTAGACCGCCGCCGGTCGCAGCACCGTGTAAGCAAAACCATTGCGCGCACGGCGCGCGGCCAACAGTTGTTCGACCGCGGCCTTGTGGCCACCGTACTTGCCGGGCCGCGAGCGCGTGGTCGGGAGTTCCTCGGTCCACGGCAGCGAGCCGTGGCCCATGCGATAGGCGGCGATGGAACTGACGAACAGATATACGCCGCAGCGGCCGTCGAGTTCGTCGATGAGCGTCGCGATGTCGTCGACACTCGCGACCTGCGCCGAGGCACTGACGTCGTAGACCGCATCCCACTGGCGGCCGCGCAGCGCGCGGGCCATGGCGGCGCTGTCTTTTCTGTCCGCCACCAATTGCTCGACGCCGTCGGGCGCGGCGCTGCCACCACGATTCAGTATCGCCACTTCATGGCCGGCAGCCTGCAGGTGTTCGACCAGATGCCGGCCGATGAAGGCTGTGCCGCCCAGGATCAGGCTGCGCGTTGCGCCCATGCGGATGTCTCCCCTCGTTGCGCCCCAGTGTACTGACAGACGCAGGCGCCACCACTCACCCGATAGTGCAATGCCCGCTACACTGCGGGTCTCATTTCCAGCAGACCACCCCCGCCATGATCACACTCCACCATGTCGAACGCGGCCAGGGCCCGGTCTTGCTGTTGGTGCACGGCTGGTCGCAAAGCACGCGCTGTTTCGAAAAGCAGCTGGCGGATTTGAGCGACCGCTATCGCGTGGTGGCGGTGGACCTGCGTGGCCATGGCGAGTCGCCGAAGCCGACCCACGGCTATCGCGTGGCGCGGCTCGCCGCGGATCTCCATGAGTTCGTGCTCGAGCATGATTTACATGAGGTGGCGCTGGCCGGCCATTCGATGGGCGCCTCGGTCATCTGGAGCTATCTAGAACAGTTCGGCGCCGCGCGCCTCGCCAAACTCATCTTCATCGACCAGGCGCCGCTGGTGACCAATGGCATGGGCCTGACGGGCGCGGCGCTGGTGGCCGCTGGCTGCGCGTTCACGCCAACTTCGCTGTACGAGATTGCCCATGGCATCGCCACCGACAGGGCCGCGAGCCTCAAGGGCCTGCGCGCGGCATTTTTCAGCGCCGCGGTCAGTGAAGAAGATTTCGAGCAGGCGGTGAGTGAAAGTCTCAAGGTGCCGGCCGCGTGCGCAGCGCGTTTGCTGGTCGATCATGCCTCGCAGGATTGGCGGGATGTCATCAGCGAGGTCATACCGACGCTCGGCTTGCCGACGCTGGTCTTCGGCGGCGACCTCGCCACCATCTTTCCACCCGAATCAGCGGCGTGGATAGCCGCGCAGATCCCGGGCGCGCGGCTCAGTGTATTCGGCCGCGAGGAAGGCGGCAGTCATTTCATGTTCTGGGAGAATCCCGCCAAATTCAACGCGGTGATGCGTGAGTTCCTCGCAGGCGGCTAGGGAAAGGCTGCCTACAGGCCCATCTGCCGCACCGCCAGGTCGCGCATGATTTCCGCCGAGCCGCCGCCGATGGTCATGACCTTGGTCTCGCGATAGATGCGCTCTACCGGGTTGCCGCGCAGATAGCCGGCGCCGCCGAAGATCTGCATGGCTTCGTTGGCGCAGTATTCCAGCGCCGTCGAACAGAAGAACTTGGCCTTGCTGATCTCGGCCACCGGCGCCTCGCCTTCATTGATGTTCCAGCAGATCTGGTTGATGAGGGCATCCATGGCGTCGATGCGCGACGACATCTCGGCCAGCTTGTGACGAATCACCTGGTGCTTGATGAGCGGCTTGCCGAAAGTCTTGCGCTGCTGGGCGTAGGCGATGCTTTCGTCCAGGCAGCGGCGCGCCATGCCGAGCATCTGCGCGCACATGAACAAGCGCTCGAAGTTGAAATTGTTCAGCACCGACAGAAAGCCGCGATTCTCTTCGCCCATGAGATTGGCGGCCGGCACGCGGCATTCATCGAAATAAAGCGTGGCGGTGTCCGACGCCCACCAGCCCATCTTGCGTTCGATGGCGGTGCGCGAAAAGCCCGGCATGCCGGCTTCGACAAAGAACAATGAAATGCCGGTGCCACCTTCTTCGCCGGTGCGCGCCGCAATCGCGAAATAGCTGGCGTTCATGCCGCCGGTGATGAAGGTCTTGGAACCGTTGAGCACGTATTCATCGCCGTCGCGGCGCGCGCGGGTCTGCATGCTGGCAACATCGGAACCGCCCGACGGCTCGGTGATGCCGAGCGCGCCCCCCTTCACGCCCGACAGGATCTCGGGCAGCGCGCGGCGCTTGATGGCTTCATTGGCGAGACTGTTGACGAGCCCGACCATGATGCCGCGCGAGCCGATGGCCGCGATCACGCCGCCGATGCCGCCGCGCCCGAGTTCCTCGGCCGAGGCCGCGCGCATGAAGGCGTCCTCGAAACCGAGCCCGCCGTATTGCTCATCGATACCGAAACCGAAAAGCCCGAGCGCGCAGGCCTGCTCATGCACTTCCCAGGGAAAGCTGCCGGCTTCGTCCCAGGCATCGGCATTGGGCTCGATTTCCTGTTTGACGAAACGGGCGACGGTTTCGCGAAAGGCGCGGCGCTCATCGGTGTCGAAGGGGTTTTTCATGGCGTGGTATGGATGGTGAAAGACCTGCACAGTGTACTGATTCCGCGCACGCCGGCCATGGCTTTCGAGTGCGGCGGCTTGTGCCGCGCGGGCGCGCTCGCTACGCTCGAACGCCCATCCATCCGGAGCTCACACCATGGCCCGTATACCACTGGTTGAAATGGACAACGCCTCGCCCGAAGTGCGCAGCCAATATCAACAGATGCAGGATCTCGGCTTTCCCACTTTCAATGTGTTCAAGGTTTTTGGCGCCAACTCCACCATCCTTGAAGCCTTCCTCAATTTCGTCAAAGCCCTCTACGTCAACCCGACACTGGCGCCACGCTATCGCGAGCTCGCCTATTTGCGCGCCTCGCAGTTGAACGCCTGCCATTACTGAATCCCCACCCATGTGATGCTCGGTCTGAGTGTCGGATTGACCCCTGAAGAAATGGCGTCCATGGGCGCGCCGGAAACCTGCCCAAGCTTCGATGACACCGACAAGCTGGTGCTGCGCTATTCGGAGTCGCTGACGCGCGACAACCTGTGCGACGACGCGCTCTATGGCGAACTCGCGGCGCGCTTCAACAAGGATGAACTGGTGGAACTGTGCGTGACGGTCGGCCTGTCGGCGATGGTCAACCGCGTGCATGCGACCTTCCGCACCGACGTCGACGACAGCACCGAAGCGGCGGTCAAAGGCCTCGGCGCCTGCCTGTTGCCGGCGCGACGCTGAGGTCCCTGTGCATTGCCCGCGCGTCGCCCTGACGCGCGGGCAATCAGCGCATCAGATCACGCCATCTTCGCGCAAGCGTTGCAGCGTCTCGGCATCCAGCCCCAGGCGCCCGGCATAGACCTCGTGGTTGTGCTGACCGAGATCGGGGCCAAGATTCCTGAGCCGTCCCGGCGTCGCCGACAGGCGCGGCACCACATTCGGCACCACCACCTCGCCGGCGCGCGCGTCATGCACATGCAAGAGACTGCCGCGCGCGGCGATATGCGGGTCGGCAAAGATGTCGGCGATGCTGTTGACCGGGCCGGCCGGCACTTCGCCCGCCAGGCAGCGCGCCATCACTTCGTCTCTATCGTGGCTCGCCATCCAGTCGGCGACGATGCCATTGACTTCGGCGCGTGCCGCCACGCGCTGCTCGGTGCGCGCGAAGCGCGCGGGCGCGATGAGATCAGGGCGCTGCATGACGGCCGCCAGGCGCGCGAACATTTTGTCGCTGGAACAGGCCAGCGCAATCCAGTGACCGTCGCGGGTCTGGTAATGGCTGTGGGGCACGGCGTTGACGGTGTCGGCGCCCATGCGTTCACGCACGAAGCCTGAGCGCCCGTAAGCTGGCGCCAGTTCATCGAGCATGCGCAGCACGCCTTCATAGAGCGCGACATCGACCGTCTGACCGATGCCCTGGCGCTCGCGCACGATGTAGGCGAGCAAGGCGCCGAGCGCGGCGTACAAACCTGAGATGTAGTCGGCGAGTGAAGTGGAGCCCGGTGTGACGGGCGGCCCGTCGGCTTCACCGGCGAGGTACGCAAGGCCGGCAAAGGCGTGGGCGATGCGCGCATAGCCCGGTCGGTCGCGATACGGGCCAGCCTGGCCATAGGCCGAGATGCGCACCAGGATCAAATCGGGCTTGATGGCAGTCAGCACTTCGGGCCCGAGGCCCCAACGTTCGAGCGTACCGGGGCGAAAATTCTCGACCAGGATGTCACAGTCGGCGACCAATCGTTTGAACAATTCAACGCCGGCCGCTTTGCGCAAATCGAGCGTGACCGACTGCTTGTTGCGCCCGTCATTGAGCCAATTCAAGCTCGCGCCGGTTTCGGTCATGGTGCCGAAAGTGCGGAACGGGTCACCGCCGTCGGGCATTTCCACTTTCAGCACGTCGGCGCCGAAATCACCGAGCAGCGCCGCGCAGAACGGCGCCGCCAGCATGGTGGCGATGTCGAGTACGCGCACGCCGGTGAGCGGCAGGGGCAAAGGCGCGCTCATGCGGGCTGCTGTCCTCGGGTTTGCATGGCGGCATTGTCGCCGAGCGCGTAGCGCGAGGCGAGCGACGCACAATATCGACGCATGACGCGCCGTTGTGGTGCCGGCCATCACCGCTGGCGCATGCGCGTGCGTTTCATCGTTTGCAGACACGCAAGCTCGGCTATAGTGCGTCTGCCGCGCGCGGTCACGCGCCATCATCGTCCACGCAATCGACAGCGAATCCACGCCACGCCATGCGCATCCTGCTGGTATCCGATCTGCACTACGCGCTGCCGCAGCTCGACTGGCTGGTGCGCGTCACGCCCAATTACGACCTCGTGGTGGTGGCGGGCGATCTGCTCGACATAAGCTCGGCGGTCGCCATCGATGCGCAGGTGGTGGTGATGCTCAACTACCTGCGTTTACTCAACGCCGCCGGACGCATTGCCGTCAGTTCCGGCAATCACGACCTGACAGGCGCCGACGCGCAGGGTGAACAGAGCGCGCTGTGGCTGACCGAAGCACGCGCCGCCGGTGTGCCCAGCGATGGCGATTCATTGCTGCTCGACGACACCCTCGTCACCATCTGCCCGTGGTGGGATGGCCCCGCCGGTCGCGACGCCCTGGAAGCGCAGTTGGCCGCCGATGCCGCGCGCCGCCCGGCGCGCTGGATCTGGGTCTATCACTGGCCGCCCTTGCATTCGCCGACCTGCTGGACCGGCAGACGTCACTACGGCGACACCGAACTCGGCGCGTGGATAGCGCGCTTCCAACCCGATCTGGTGCTGTGCGGCCACGTGCATCAGCCGCCGTTCAAGGCCGACGGCGCGTGGGCCGATCGCATCGGCGACACCTGGGTATTCAATCCCGGCCACCAGATTGGGCCGGTGCCGGCGCATATCGAAATCGACTGCGCGAAAGGCGAAGCGGCGTGGCTGTCGTTGCTGGGCGTGGAAGAAATCAGTCTGGCGGCGCGCACTGCGCCGCCGCGCACGGTGTTCTAGGTCCGCTCAGTATTCCGGATCGGGATCGCGCGCCGAACCACTGCGCGCCGGCGGGCGCTGGCGCTGTGTGAGTTCGCGCAGCACGTCGGGAATCATCGCCAGGCCCGGCGCATCACCGTATTGATACGTGAGGTCGACCAGGTAAGTAGTGACGAAATTCAAGCGCTCGGCGAGCCCCATCGCCACCAGGGTGGTGATGGCCGGCGAGCTCGCCAGCAAGGCGCGGCCGTCCTGCGCGTGGCGCATGATGGTCGGCTGCGTCGCGGCGACCGTGGCGCCATAGCGGCTGTCGAGCAGCACCGAGATCTCGCCCACCACCGCGCCGGGCTGATTGATGACATTCACCGCGACACCGCCCTTGTGCACGCTGAGTTCGCCCGCCACCAGCACCCAGATGCCGCCGGCGGCATCGCCCTCGCGCAGGACCAGATCACCGGCCGCGAAGGCGACCTCGGGCAGATCTCTGGTCAAGCTCAACATGTCATCCATCGTGATTGCCCACCGCCGTCCACAAGCCCATGGCAGGCGAGGCGCGGAACGCGCCGCCCGTATCGATGAATGTTCGCATACCGCGCAGCCACACGCAGCCCGCGCACGCTGACCAAGACCGCCCCACCCCGGCCATGCGATGATCGCGGCCCGTGATGCCGCTCCGGGCCTGTGCCCTGTCGCGCTCTTTGTTTCATCTGTGCGCGAGGCCCTGTCGCTCCATGCTGTTTTCCGAATTGAATCTGCCCGCGGCGCTCGCCCAGGGCGTGGCCGACGTCGACTACGTGGCCATGACGCCGGTGCAGGCCGCCAGCCTGCCGGCCATCCTTGCCGGCGGCGACGTGATTGCCGAGGCCCACACCGGCAGCGGCAAGACCGCCGCGTTTGCGCTCGGCCTGCTGGCCGCGCTCGAGCCCGGCTTCAGCACCGTGCAAGGCCTGGTGCTGTGTCCGACCCGCGAACTCGCCGACCAGGTGAGCCGTGAGGTCCGACGCCTGGCGCGCGCCATTCCCAATGTCAAAGTGCTGACCCTGTGTGGCGGCGTGCCGCTGCGGCCGCAGCTGGCGTCCCTGAGTCATTTGCCTCACATCGTGGTCGGCACGCCCGGCCGCGTGCAGGAATTGATCGAGCGCCAGGTGTTGCCGCTGGACACCGTCAAGGTGCTGGTGCTGGACGAAGCGGATCGCATGCTCGACATGGGCTTTGAAGAAACCATCGAGCTGGTGGTGAGCGCCGTGCCGAGCGCGCGGCAGACACTGTTGTTCTCGGCGACCATTCCCGCCGCGATTCGCGCCGTGAGCCGGCGTCTGCAACGCGCGCCGCTGGATGTCAGCATCGACGACGCCGAGTTGCGGCCCGAAATCGAACAACGCTTCTACAAGGTTGAAGGCGATCAAAAGCTCGCCGCGCTGCGCGCGCTGCTGCTCGATTGCCAGGCGGAATCGGCGGTGGTGTTCTGCAATACGCGCCACGAAGTACGCAGCGTCGAGAGCTATCTCGTCAGCAACGATTTCACGGCGCTGGCCTTGCATGGCGATCTCGAACAGCGCGAACGCGAAGAAATGCTGGTGCGCTTCGCCAACCGCAGCTGCACGGTGCTGGTGGCGTCCGACGTCGCGGCGCGCGGTCTCGATATCGCGGATCTCGCGCTGGTGGTGAACTACGAATTGGCAAGCGATGCCGACACTCACCTGCATCGCATCGGTCGCACCGCCCGCGCCGGCCGCAGCGGCCTGGCTTTGAATCTGTGCGCGAGCCGCGACAGCGGCCGCCTGCGCGCCATCTGCGAAGCGAACGATGCCACCGTGCAATGGAGCGTCTTGCCGAAAGCCCAGGGACAGCCGGCGCCCGCGCCGTTCGTGACCTTGGTCATCGATGCCGGCCGCCAGGACAAGCTGCGGCCCGGCGACCTGCTGGGCGCGTTGACCGGCGGCGCCGGCCTGCCCGCCGACGCGGTGGGCAAGATAGATGTGTTCGCCACCCGCAGCTATGTCGCGATTGCGCGCGAGGCCGTCGACAGTGCGCGGCGCGGCCTGCGCGCCGGCAAGATCAAGGGCCGCAATTTCCGTGTGCGAGAGCTGTCGATATGAGCAATGCCTTTGCCACGCTCGGCCTCGGCGCCGGCGCGCAACGCGCCATCGCGGCGCGCGACTATGTCGAACCGACGGCGGTGCAACGCGAGGCCATCCCGGCGGTGCTCGCCGGTCGCGACGTGTGGGCCTGCGCGCAAACCGGCTCGGGCAAAACCGCCGCCTTTGCCCTGCCCATCATTCAACGCTGCGCACTGTTGCCGGCCGGCGCCGCCTTGCAGGCACTGGTGCTGGTGCCGACCCGCGAACTCGCGCAGCAGGTGGCGGCGGTATGCGAAGACTTTGCCCGTGAGGCGACCCGCGCCCTGAAAGTCGTGAGCGCATTTGGCGGTGTCTCCATCAACCCGCAGATGATGGCGCTGCGCGGTGGCGCCGACATCGTGGTGGCGACACCCGGACGGCTGCTCGATCTCATCGAGCACAACGCACTGCGTCTCGACGAAGTGCATACCCTGGTGCTGGACGAAGCGGACCGGCTGTTTGATCTCGGCTTCGCCGAAGAGCTGGCGCGCGTGCTGACCGGTCTGCCGGTGCGTCGCCAGAACCTGTTGTTCTCGGCGACCTTCCCCGAGGCCGTGCACGCGCTCGCCGAACAGCTGCTGCATGACCCGCTGCGCATCGATGTACCGGACAGCGTCGACACCACGCCGCGCATCACGCAGCGCGCCATCGCCGTCGACCGCGCGCGGCGCACGCCCCTGCTGCGCCATCTCATCGAGCACGAAGCGTGGCCGCGCACCCTGGTGTTCACCGCCACGCGCTACAGCACTGAACATGTGGCTGACAAACTGCGCCGCGCGGGCCTGAGCGCCACCGCCCTGCACGGCGAACTCAGCCAGGCGGCGCGCGCGCAGGCGCTGGAGGATTTCAAGCGCGGGCGCGTGAAAATTCTCATCGCGACCGATCTCGCCGCGCGCGGCATCGACATCGTCGAGCTGCCGGCGGTGGTCAATTACGACCTGCCGCGTTCGACCGACGACTACCTGCACCGCATCGGTCGCACCGGCCGCGCCGGCGCCAGCGGCGTGGCGGTGAGTTTCATCTGCGCCGACAACGCCGCGCATTTCGCGCTGATCGAAAAACGCCACGGCCTCACGCTCACCCATGAAGTCATCTCCGGCTTCGAAGTGACGGACAGCGCACCACCGCCAGCGCCCGGCAACGGCGGCATCAAGGGCAAACGCCCGAGCAAGAAAGACAAACTGCGCGAAGCCGCGGCACGCAGATTCGTGTGGCCCAAAGCTCCCCTGTAGGTGCGAATTCATTCGAACATTAAATGGCGCGTCGATGCGCCTGCGATGGACACCAATGTGCGAATGAATTCGCACCTACAGAGGGCCGGAAGGCGCCGCACGCCGTGCCGCTTGCGGCGCGCGGGGTCCGCTCTTATCTTTGCCCTTCATCTCCCCACACAACCGCGCAGGCGGCGAGGATCACGACGATGGAAGTAGGTTTGCAATTCATCTTTCAGAACACCCACGCCGGAATGTCCGATGCCGACATGATGCGCAAGGAAACCGAGGTCGCGCTCCTGGCCGAGGACGTGGGCATGGATTTCCTGCTGCTGCCCGAACATCATTTCGACCCGGCCTACTCGATGATGCCCGACAACATGCAGTGGCTGGCCTACATCGCCGGCCGCACCCAGCGCATCAAGATTGGCACTGGCGCCATCATCCTGCCCTGGCATGAAAACCCGACGCGCGTGGCCGAGAAGATCACGCTGCTGCAAATTCTGCTGGGCGATCGTTTCATCCTCGGCTTCGGCCGCGGTCTCGCCAAGGAGGAATACCGCGCTTTCGGCATCGACATGGGCACCTCGCGCGAGCGCTTCGATCAAGCGGCCGAGATCATTCTCGACATTCTCGACACCGGCATCGCCGAATACGACACGCCCTACTTCAAGCAGTCGCGCACCCATGTCACGCCCAAGCCCGAGCATGGCTATCGCGATCGCGAATTCCTGTCGGTGGCGATGACGCCCGAGTCCGGCGTGGCGGCGGCCAATCTCGGCGCGACCATGATGTCCTTCGTGCAGTTGCCGTGGGCGCAGCATCACGCGGCGGTCGAAGCCTGGCGCGCGCGCTTTCGTGAAATGCATCCGACCAAGCCGCTCGGCGCACCGGCCTTTTCCGACTTCACCTACTGCCATGAAGACCCCAAGGTCGCCGAACAGGTCGCGCGCCAGTATCTGTCGAAGTATTACGCGAGCGTCATCCGCCATTACGACTTCGACGGCTCGCACTGGGGCGATACCAAGGGCTATGGCGCCTACCAGGCCGGCGCCGCCGCGATCAAGGAAGTGGGGCTGGATGCCGCCTGCGAAGCCTTCGTACAAAGCCAGGCCTGGGGCACGCCGGAGCAAATCGTCGAGAAGTGGAGCCGCCGCGTCGAGCAGACCGGTGAACTCAGACCGGCGATGGCGGTGTCCTATGCGGGCATGCCGTTCGACATGGTCAAGGACAGCCTGCGTCTGATTGGCGAGAAGGTCGCGCCGCAGCTGCGCAAGCTCGGCGGGCAGCGCAAGGCGGCTTGAGGAGCAGGACCGGGCACCAGAGCATTGTGGGTCAGACTTCAGTCTGACATTCAATGTCTGATACCCGGCTTTGAATGGCAGACTGAAGTCTGCCCCGCAAGTTGCTAGTACGTGCTCAGGCGACCTTACGCCGCTTGAGCCCCACCATGCCGCACAGCGCCGAACCGAACATCCACACCGCCGCCGGCACCGGCACCGGCGACGCCGTCAGTTCCATGGTGCGATCGTTGCCGCTGTCGGGATGCTGGATATTCACCCACGCGCGGTTGGGATTGAAGGGATCGAAAAAGAGCCCCGTGAATTCCGAACCGACCGTGCCATTCGACGCCCAGCGTGCCAGGCCTTCGCCGGCATCGAGCAAATCACCGTCGTGGTTGCTGTCTTTCGCAAACCAGATGTCGTCATCCACGCCACCGTTGCGATCTTCGACGATGTAGATATTGCCTTCGGCATCGATGGCGAGGTTGTCGGGGTTGCGGAAGCCCGCACCGACTGCCTGGCCGGTGCCGAGATCAATGGTGTTCACATCAGCGAACAGGCTCATGCTGTTGGTCGTGATGTTGAACGTATAGATTTCATGGGTGGTGGTGGTCGCCATGTACAGCAGCTCATCACCGTTGGCGGCATGACCAATCTGCAGATCTTCCGGACGCTGGTAGCTCGTGCCCTTGTAGGCCGCGACATTGGCCGAAGCGCGACCGTCTACCGATTCCACACCGTTCACGTCCACCAGCGTGGCGGCGCCCGCCAGGGCGGCGCCGGTGTTGTCGGTGAACGCCACGAACTGACCGGCGCCGGTGGCGTTCGCCACTGAGCCATCGCCGACACGCAGCACCGAATTCACGCCGCCATCGAAGTAGTGTTCACCGATGCCCGCCGCGGATTCAAAGCGATACAACGCGCCGCCGTTGGTTTCATCGATGTAGTACATGCGCCCGAGTGAATCGAACTGCAGACCTTCATGGGACACGCGCGCCACGGCATTGCGCTGCACGATATCGACGGTGCCGGTAGGCTTCAGCGGATTGGTCACTTCGAACAGACGGCCGTAGCCGCTGGTGTTGCCGGTGACGCCGCTATCGGCATTGCCGGACCACGATTCCTCGGCGGTCAGGTAGGTGCCCCACGGCGTCCACACCGAGGCGTCGAACGAGACGTGCGCACCCGCCGACGGGCTGCGCCACAGAGTGCGCGTGACACCGGTAGCGAGATCGGTGCGTTGAATGCCGGCCTGGCCGGTTTCAAACGGCGCGAACAGGTACCGGCCGGCGTCGGCGCCGGTGGTGTTCATGGCAATCATGTCCGGGTTGCCCGACATGAACTGGCCGGCAGCGAGCTGCGTGTTGCGTTCCATGATGGAACGCTGCGCGAAGTTCGCGCTGGACAGCGTGATGGGCGTGGCCTCGGCTGCGCTGCCAACCGCGATCGGCCCGGCCGAAGCGGTCAGCGGCGTGAAATTGTCGAACTCGGTATTGACGGCGAAAGCCTGCGACGAGGCCAGCGCGACGGCGATGGCAAGTGACAGGGACGTGGGTTTGAACATCGAATCTATCCTCCACTGGATTTCCAAAGGTGCGTATGCGCAACTCGGCGGCCGCGCGGGGCCGCTTGCGTGGAGGGAGTGTGGTGGGCGCGTATTGCGCAGGCTTGACGCGCGGGTGACGTTAAAAGGTCGTTAAAGTGACAGCTTCATGTCAGCGCGTTCTGCACCGCCAGCGCCCGGCGCAGGCTCGCCAGCAGATCCGGCATCGGCATTGGCTTGGTGAACAAGTGCGTGACACCCAGGGCGCTGGCCTGCGCCGCGCTGACGCGATCGGCCAGCCCGGTGCACACGATGACGGGCAGCGACGGACGCAGCTCGCGCAAATCGCGCGCGAGTTCCATGCCGGTCATGCCCGGCATGGTCTGGTCGGTGATCAAGGCGTCGAAACTGGCCGACGCACTTTGCGCCCAGTTGCGCGCCGCCAGCGGATCCGTGAACGCCTCGACCGCGAAGCCTTCGACTTCCAGCCATTCGCGCAGGAATTGCACGATGGACGGCTCGTCATCGACCACCAGCACGCGCGACTGCTGGCTGCTGGTGGTCGGGATGTTAATCACAGGCTGGATGTTGTCCGTAGCGGTGGCGCTGACGGCGCCGGCGCGCAGCAGCACGCGCATGACCGTGCCGCGACCGAGCGTCGACTCCACCAGGATGTGACCATCGGCGCGATGCACGATGCCGTGCAAGACCGACAGGCCCATGCCGGTGCCTTTGCCGACCGCCTTGGTGGAAAAGAACGGGTCAAAGATGCGCGGCAGGCTGTCGCCGGAAATACCGCCGCCGGTATCACTCACGGCAAGTTCGACGTACTCGCCGTCGAGCGCGCGATGGCAGGCCGAGCAGGCGCCGCTCAGCGCTCGCGGTGCGCGCAAGGAAATGCCGATCTGACCATGCTCACCGTGCTCGTCGATGGCGTCGCGCGCATTCAATACCAGGTTGAACAGCAGTTGGTTGAGATCGGTGGCGTCGATGCGCACCGCCGGCAATTGCGGATCGAAACAAGTGACCACGCGCACTGTCGCCGGGATCACCGCTTGCAGCATGCGCGCGGCATCGATGATGCGCGGCACGACGTCCAGAGCCTCGACTTCGCCCGCCGGTGTGCTGCGACTGAAATCGAGCAGCTTGCGCACCAGATCCCGCGAATGCTCGGCCGCCTGCACGATGGTTTCAAGATAATTGCCGAGCTTGGCGTCTTCACCCGGACGCCCCAGCGCAAGACTCGCAAAGCCCAGGATGGTGGCGAGACTGTTGTTGAAATCATGGGCGACGCCGCCGGTCAGGCGGCCGATGGCTTCGAGCTTCTGGGTCTGCTGCAACTGCGCTTCGAGCGCGCGCTCACGTCGCTCGGCGGCGCGTTGTTCGGAGACGTCTTCCATGGTGCCGGCGAACCCCAGCACCCGTTGGCCTTCGCGTATCGGCGCGGCGCGCACGCGGATGTTCAGCACGCGGCCGCTCGGCAGGCAGGCGCGCCACTCAAGATCGTAGATGCCGTCGGGGCGCGCCAGAAACGCCTGCCAGCGCTGCGCGACCAAGTCGCGGTCGTCGGGATGCACGAGGTGCATCCATTCAAAATCCTCGCTACCGGCAGCGGGGTTGGCTGCGCCGCGCAGCGCCAGGATCACCGGGTTGCAATACACGACGGCGCCGTCGGACGCGACCAGAAAAATGCCGACCGGAGAATTTTCCACCACCGTGCGCAGGCGTGCTTCACTTTCGCGCAGCGCGAACTCGGCGTTCTTCAACTGGCTGATGTCCTGGTGGGTGCCGACCGCACGCAGGGCGCGGCCGTTGGCATCGCGCTCGGTGACGCGGCCATTGACCAGCAGCCACACCCAACGCCCGTCCTTGGCGCGACAGCGAAGTTCGAGTCGCAACTGCTGCACTTCGCCCTTGAGATGCGCCTTGAATTTTTGCCAGCCTTCGGCGTGATCCTCCGGGTGCTGCATGCTCATCCAGCCTGCGGCATCGTCCGGCATTTCATCGAGGCGATAGCCCAGGATGCTGGCACAGCGCTCGCTCCACACCAGCTTGTCGGTGGTCGCATCCCAATCCCACATGCCAAGCTCGGTGGCATCCAGGGTGAGCGTCAGCCATTGCTGGTTGGCGCGCTCGCGCTCTTCCGCCAGGCGACGTTCGTGGATGTCGGTCTGCACGCCAACGATACGCACCGGCCGGCCGTCGGCGCCGCGCTTCATGATCTTGGTGCGCGAGTTGATCCAGCGCCAACTGCCGTCCTTGTGTGGCGTGCGAAATTCAATTTCGTAGGAGTCGATGTCGCCAGCCAGCAAGCGTTCCACCAGCGGCCGCACGCGCTCGACATCTTCCGGCAAGCCGTCGAAAAAATGCGGCACGACTTCGCCCTGTGCGTAACCGCGCATCTCGGCCCAGCGGTCGTTATAGACCCAGCTGTCGGCCGCCAGATCCCATTCCCACATGCCGAGCGCGCCGGCTTCGAGCGCGAAGCGCATGCGCTCCTCGCTCTCGCGAATCTGTTCGGCCACCACTTCGCGACGCAGCTCGACGACCGCACGCGCCGCCGCCACTTTGAGCAGCGACTCTTCGCTGGGATGACGGCTGTGGGGTTGGTCATCGATGGCATACAGCATGCCGATGGGCGCGCCCTCGGCGTCGCGCAGCGCCACGCCGTAATAGCTTTGCAGAGTCACACTCGTGAACGGACCGGCCAGCGTGAATCGTCGGTGGAGATTGCTATCGATCAGCGTGACCGTATCCTGGTGCGCCAGCGTGACCTCGCACGGCGTGCCAGCCAGCGCCGCTTTGAAGTTCGGGCCGACCTCGCCATCCACCCACAGGCCCAGGGTTTCCATCTGCGTCGCGTTTTCTGTCAGCCGCACGATGCCGGCGCCGCGGAAGCCCAAGCCCTGCGCCACCACCCGTGCAATGCCGGCGAACACGCCGATATCAAACTCCGGGCTGACCAGGGTTTCGTAGGCGATGCGTTGGCGTTCGTTTCTGCTGCCGTCCATGCTGTCGGTCGATTTGCGAGAGATACAGGCCAAGCGCCACGTTCGGCCGCGCGGCGCACCGTGGTCAACATAAACGGCGCGCCGGTGTGAGTAAATGCCGCGCCCGCTTCACGAATATTTGCAATTGCGCGCGCCGCACACCGGGCGCCCGGCGTGGGTGATGATAGGGGCAAAATAGCCCTCGCCCCATGCCGTGATGCCTTGATGCCTTGATGCCGCAGAGCGCGCGCAGCCGGCGTCTGTGTCATGCGCAATTGCGGTAGTCTTGCCTCGACCTCTCAACACGAGTGCCCTGACCATGTCGCGCGCGGACAACCACTGGGTCGCCATTCATGCCGACCCCGCCTTTCAAGCCCTGCATGCCGAGAAAACGCGCTTCCTGTGGGGTTTGATGGCGTTTTCAATCAGCTATTACTTTCTGCTGCCGCTCGGCGCCGCGTGGTTCACCGACATCTATCGCAAACAGATTTGGGGCCCGCTCAACGTCGGTCTCGTGTTCGCGCTTTCGCAGTTCGTGGTGGCGTGGGGGGTGGCGTGGCTGTACGCGCGTCGCGCCGCGAAGTTCGACGCGATGGCGGCCGCGATCGCGCACAAGGCGGCACACCTGTGACGGCCTGTCGCAAGCTCAAGCGCTGGGCGGGCGCGGTGCTGCCAGCGCTGTATTGCGCCAGTGCCTCGGCGCAGGCCGTGCAGGCGCAGTGGCGGCCGCTCAGTTTCGCGGTGTTCGCCGCCATCATCGCCCTCACGCTCTACGTCACTTACCGCGCCGCCGGCAAGGTCAAAACGAGTGCCGACTTCTATGCCGCGGGCGGCGGCATCAGCGGCGTGCAGAACGGCTGGGCCATCGCCGGTGACTATTTGTCGGCGGCGTCCTTCCTCGGCATCGCCGGGCTCATCTCACTCTATGGCTACGATGGCTTCATGTATTCGGTCGGCTGGCTGGTCGCCTACATCACCGTGCTGCTGGTGATTGCAGAACCCTGTCGCAATATCGGGCGTTACACCATGGGTGACATCCTCGCCTTTCGTAACAATCCGCGCATTGTCAAAGCCTGCATGGCCTTGTCGACCA
The DNA here is from genome assembly GCA_020849475.1 of Gammaproteobacteria bacterium. Classification (GTDB taxonomy): domain Bacteria; phylum Pseudomonadota; class Gammaproteobacteria; genus JADJYF01. Next base: position 46,412 of record JADLGE010000051.1, on the reverse strand, counting down.
TCACGGTCGCCACCTTCTATCTCACCGCGCAGATGGTGGGTGGCGGGGTGCTGGTGAAAACCCTGGTCGGCATCGATTACGAGTACTCGGTGATCACGGTCGGCGCCCTGATGCTCGGCTATGTGCTGTTCGGCGGCATGGTGGCCACCACCTATGTGCAGATCATCAAAGCCGTGCTGCTGGTGTGTGCCTCACTGGTGATGGTGCTGCTGGTGTGGCGCCAGTTCGGCTTTGGCGGTCCGGCCTATTTCCAGGCGATCGTCGACAACGTCGGCATTCAGGACCGCGTGGCCGGCCTGCTCGGCGCCAGCGCCGCGCAGTTGTCCGGTGAGGAACTCGGGCGACGCTTTCTCGAACCCGGGCTGTATCTCAAAAGCCCGGTCGATCAGATCTCGCTCGGCATGGCACTGGTGCTCGGCACCGCCGGCATGCCGCACATCCTCATGCGCTTTTTCACCGTGCCGTCGGCGCAGGCCGCGCGCACTTCGGTGATCTGGGCGATGGCGATCATCGGCGGCTTCTACGTGCTGACCTTGTTCCTCGGCACCGGCGCGGCGATGCTGGTCGGACCGACCGACATCCTCGCCGCCGACCGCGGCGGCAACATGGCGGCGCCGCTGCTGGCGCAATTCCTCGGCGGCGGTCCCGATGCCCTGCTCGGCAATCTCATGCTGTCATTCGTGGCGGCGGTGGCGTTCGCCACCATCGTGGCGGTGGTCGCCGGCCTGGTGCTGGCGGCGGCCTCGGCCATGAGTCATGACATCTGGGTCGGCGTGATCAAGGGCGAGCATGCCACCGACGCCGAAGAAACCCGCGCCGCGCGCATCTGCTCGCTGATAGTCGGCGCCCTCGCCATCGTCATCGGCATTCTTGCGCAGGGTCAGAACGTCGCGCACCTGGTGGCGCTGGCGTTCGCGGTAGCGGCGTCGGCCAACCTGCCAGTGATCCTGCTCACGCTGTACTGGCGACGCTGCAACACTGTCGGCGTGGTGGCGGGCCTGGTGGTCGGCACCGCGAGCGCCATCGGCCTGGTGCTGGTGTCGCCCAACATGACCTATCCCGACACGGTACGCGCCACCCAGCGCGCGCTCATGGACAGTCATCTCGCGCGCATGGCCGAACTCGGCGCCGGCGATGACAGCGGCGAACTGCAGACCTTGCACAAGGCGGTCGCCCTCGCCGAAGCAGAAATCGCCAAGCTCGGTGAGCGCAGCACCAGCCTGGTGGGCCTCACCGCGCCGTGGTTTCCGCTGCGCAACCCGGGCCTGGTGTCCATCCCTCTCGGTTTCCTGGCGGTGGTCATCGGATCGCTGTGCTACCGCGACCGTCGCGCCGAAGACATGTGGGAAGAACTCTACGTGCGCTCCAACACCGGCATCGGCCGCAGCGGCGCGCAAGCGCATTAGGGTTTTGCCGCGCGCGGGCATCTGCGGCTCACTCGCACGCTCAAATGTCAGACTGAAGTCTGACATTCAAATCGCGCTGCCAGGCGCTCGGGTATCGCCACGAATGCGCGAATGAATTCGCGCCTAAGGGAATTTGGCCCGCAGCAATTCGCGCCATTCGACCAGGATGTCGGCGACATGGCCGGTCATCTCGGTGTCGGCTTCGAGGCCGAATTCGTTTTCTTCCAGCGCATCGAGATGCGTCGCGATGGCGTCGGCCGACTTGCCGTCGCGCAGCAGAGTGAGGATGGCGGGCAGGAAATCGTCGTAGTCGTGGCGCGCCACCGGGCTGTTGGACACGCCGGCCGGGTCCCACACGTAGTGCAGTACTTCGTCGGTGCGGCGTGCGAGTTCTTCGTCAAAAGTGCTGGTCGCGGCATTCATGTTTGCATCTTTTCCTGGAGAGAATTAACGAGCCATCAGCTCAGGTATTCAAAGGCCAGCAACGAGCCCGCGTAGCCGGCGCCGAAATACGCCGCCAGCGCCACGGCAAAACCGGCCAGCGCGCGCCATTTGGCGCCAGCGTGGCGCGTCAGCACCAGGTAGACCGGCACGAACACGATGGCCAGCGCCAGCACACCGACGTTCAGCCATTTCGCACGGCGGTATTGCCGCTCGCGGGCATCGATATGCACCCACGCGAAAATCAAACCCGACACCAGCACGATGGACGTCCACAGGAAGACTTCATTCCACGGCCGCGGCGCACCTTCGAGCAGCACGTCGACGCCGCCGAACAGGAAGGTCAGCACCATGATGATGGCGATGAGCAAGCCTTTGCGCTGTGCCGAGGTCATCGGAACGGCAGCTCCACCCGCGGCGACACGATGCCATCGAGTTTCTGCACCTGCCATTCACGACACCACGGCGAACAGAACAGCAATTCGCCGGCGCGCGCGTGGGTCAATGCGATGCCTTCGTCGTAGATCAATACGCCGCAGCAGTCGCACTTCACGTAGCGTTCGATGTAATAGCCGTTGGGGCTGAATCTCATGCTTGCTCTCCGGATATACCGTAGTCGCGCTGCGCCGCTTCAGCCGACACGAAGCCGTCGGCGACATCCGCAGCCAGCAGCGCCGCGTCGCGCATCCGCGGGTCGCCATAGCCGCCACCGCCGGGCGTCAGAATCTGCACGCGGCTGCCGGGCTTGAACGTGACATTGGACCACTTGCTGGTCGAGCGTTTGGCAAACGCTTCAACCATGGTCTGCCAGGCGCTGTCGTCGCTGGCCCGGTAGTAAGTCATGCCGGCCGCGCCGGCCAGACCGCCGTTCAGGCCGTAGGCTTGGTGCTGATGTCTGTCGGTCAATTGCGAAGCGGTGATCTCGGTGTCGAGACAGCGGTAGATCTTGCAGGTGCCCAAGCCCCCGCGCTGGCGGCCGGCGCCGCCGGAATCCGCGCGCAGGCGGTACTCTTCGGTCAGCCATGGGTAGCGCGTTTCGAATACTTCCACCGGCATCACGCGACAATTGCCGTTGATGGAATCAGTAGCGTCGTTGCCATCGGCATGGGCGCGTGCGCCCCAGCCGACGGCCTCGAGGTCATAGCAGGCGAAGTATTCGTCGTGCTTGGGATCATGTCCGCCGAACACGAAATTCAGATGCGTGCCACCCTCGCCCGCCATGGCGCGCGTCGGCGCGGCCTGCGCCAGCGCGCCTATCACCACACCGGCGATGCGCGGGTGGGTCTCGGTGTTGCCGCCGACTTCCGGCGCCGGGTAATCGACATTCACCACCGTGCCGCGCGGCGCGATGATCTTGATCGGGCGGAAGCAGCCAGAATTCTTGGGAATACTGGGGTCGGTCAGATGCAGCACGGCGTTATAGGCGGCTGACCACGCCACGCCCAGGGTCGCGTTGATGGGCCCGCGCACCTGCGCGCTCGAGCCCGTGTAATCGACCACCAGTTGTTCGCCCATCACATGGCAATGGGCTTCGATGCGAATCTCGGCATCGGACACGCCGTCGTTGTCCATGTAGTCAACGAAGCTGTAGCGGCCATCGGGAATCGCGGCGAGCTCGGCGCGCATGCGCTTCTCGGCGTAGTCCATCAAGTCCTCGCAGGTCTGTGCGAACACCGCGCGGCCGTATTTGCGCACGATATCGGCGAGACGCTCGGCGCCGAGTTCGACGCCCGAGATCATGGCGCGCATGTCGCCGTAGTTGTAACGCGGCGTGCGCACATTGGCGAGCCACAGCTTCCACACTTCGACCACGTCTTCGCCGCGCTTTTTGATCTTGACCGGCGGCACGCGTATGCCTTCGTGAAAAATCTCGGTGGCCTCGGCCGGAAAACCGCCCGGCACCATGCCGCCCACTTCGGCGACGTGGCCGATGGCGACCGTGAACGCCACCAGCTCACCGTCGACGAACACCGGGCAGAACAGCGTGTGCTCAGGCGTATGCAGGCCGCCACGATAGGGATCGTTATGCACCAGGATGTCGCCGGGTTCGATGTCCGTCAGCGGGATCTCCTTCAGGCACGAACGGATGAGCAGCGGCATGCCGCCGATCTGCGCCGGGCAGAATTCGGCCGCCGCCAGCATGTCGCCCTGCGGTGAGGCGATGCCGCAGGTGAAATCCAGCGCTTCGTTGAAGATCGTCGAGTAGCTGGTCTTCATGAGCGTGATGCCCATCTCGCGACACAGCGACAGCATGGTGCTGTCGAGAATGTTCATGGTGACGAAATCCATGTTGCGCGGCTCGCTGTCGGTGCTGTGGTTTGAGTTCATGCTGCAAGCCTCCAGGGTTCAAACACGCCCAATCTGCAAATGGCCGCGCGCCGACACCGTCAAGCCATGGCCCGGCGCCAGCACCGTGACCGAGGCCGCCTCCTCGATCAGCGCCGGCCCGCGCAGATGATCGCCGGCGCACAGGTCTTCACGTGCATAGACCGGCGATTCGACGCTGCCGCTCATGAAGGTCACGACACGCTGCGAGCGTGGCGCGAGAGCTTGCGTGCGTGCCGGCAGGGCCATGAAGTCCGGCTTGGCAGTCTGACAATGCACGGTGCAGCGCAGAGTGATGGCTTCGATGGCTTCCTTGGGAATCTGGAAGCCGAAGCGCTGCTCGTGCAGGGCATGGAAGTCGGCCCACAGGCGGGCGACGTTGTCGGCGCTGAAGTCATCGAAATCGAACGCCACTTCGAGTTCGTAGTTTTGCCCCAGGTAGCGCAGATCGATGGTGCGCTCGATGCGCATCTCACCTTGATAGCCCTGGCGCGCAAGATCAGCGCTGGCGGTGCTGATGAGGTCATGGAGATGGGCGCGCGCGCGGTCCGCATCGAAGCGCTTGGAGGTCATCTGGATGGTGCGTTCCAAATCGACGCGCGCATCGGTCAGCACGAAGCCCAGCGCCGAGAACTGGCCGGGATGGAGCGGCACCACCGCCTCGGCCACGCCCGCTTCGTCCAGCAGTTCCGACACATGCAAAGGCCCCGCGCCGCCGAAAGCAAACAGGGCAAATTCGCGCGGGTCGAGGCCGCGTTCCACCAGCACCGTGCGCAGCGCGCCGACCATATTGTTGTTGACGATGCGCAGGATGGCGAGCGCCGCTTGTTCGACCGTCATGCCGAGTGGCGCGGCCACGGTGTGCAAGGCCTGGTGCGCGCGTTCGCTCGCCAGGGCCATGCCGCCCCCCAGGAAATTGGCGGGATTGATACGCCCCAGCACCAGGTTGGCATCGGTCACTGTCGGGCGTTCGCCGCCGAAGCCATAGCAGGCCGGCCCCGGTCGCGCGCCCGCGCTTTCCGGGCCGACGCGCAGCATGCCGCCGGTGTCTATCCATGCCACCGAGCCGCCGCCGGCGCCGATGGTGCGGATGTCGATCATCGGGATCTGGATGGGCAGACCGAATTCGATTTCGAAATCGGTGGTGAAACTGATCTGGCCATTGACGACCGTCGAGCAATCGGTGGATGTGCCGCCCATGTCCAGCGTCACCGCACGCTTGAGTCCCAGCTCCTCCGCCACCGCGCGCGCCGCCACCACGCCGCCGGTCGGCCCTGACAGGGTCAATTGCACCGGCTGTTCACGCGCCGCGGCGAGACTCATTTCGCCGCCGTTGGATTTGATCAAGGCCACCGGCGCGCGCACGCCGCGCTCATCGAGACGCTCGCGCAGGGTGGCGAGATAGCGTTGCAGCACCGGCTTGATGTAGGCGTCGGCAAGCGTGGTGGAAGCGCGCTCGTACTCCTTCCACTTCGGCAGCACGTCGTAGGAGATGGAGATCGGCAGCCCCGGCAGCAAGGCCGTGAGCTGTTCACGCACCGCCTGTTCATGGGCCGGGTTGATATAGGAGAACAGCAAGGTCACCGCCACGGCTTCGATGCCGCCGGCGGCGGCGATGTCCGCCACGACCTTGGCCACGCTCGCGGCATCGAGCGGCTGCAACACTTCGCCGCTGGCGAGCAGGCGTTCATCCACCTCATGACAATCACGGCGCAACACCAGCGCCCGTGAGCGCACCCAGCCACTGTCGTAATGATGTTTGCGGTGGCCGCGCTGCAGAAAGGGAATGTCGCGAAAGCCGCGCGTCGCGACATAGGCGATACGCGCGCCCTTGCGCTCGAGGATGGCATTGGTCGCGACCGTGGTGCCGACGCGCAGATTGGCAATATCGGCGCCGTCGGTGAAGCGCGCGAGACCGGTCAGGATGCCGGTGGTCGGGTCGTCCGGCGTGGTCAGGTTCTTCCACACCGAGAGCGCCCGTGTGTCGCGATCGTAGGCGACGAAATCCGTAAACGTGCCGCCGACATCCACACCCACCAGGTAACGACTCATAGGGTCAGCTCGTCCATTGCGTAGAGCCGCAGAGTAAGCGCGGTGCTGGTGAGCGGGCAAGGCGTGCGCGCGCGGTTTGCTTGTGTCATGCGGGCGTGGCAGTTTAGCGTCGCCGCGCCGCAATGCCGTGCGCGGCGCACTCTGATCAGCGACGAGGCATGCGACATGGCGGCAACGATGGCAAGCCCTTCCACTGCGCAACGCGCCGCGCGCTGGGCGTGGACCGCGGCCGCCTTGGCCTGCGTACTGTTCGGCGTGATGGCCATCGAATTCAACTTCGCCCTGCGCGCCGATGACAGCAACTGGTGGGCTCGTGTGCAGAGCGCACTGACCAGTGCAGCCTACAGTCTCGGCCCGGCCTCGGCCCATGCCATGGCGCCCACCTATCGGCGTGCATTGGCGGCCATGACCTCCCACACCGCGCTCGGCGGCGCGACGCTGGCGCTGGCGGTGCTGCAATTCGCGCCCGGCCTGCGGCGACGCTATCGCCGCGCGCATCGCTGGGCCGGCGGCGCGGTGATCGTGGGCGCGGGCGCGTCCATGCTCGGCGCGTTGACCTATCTCGCCCGCACGCCCTTGTCGGCGGTCTACGCCAGTCCGGCCTTCGGTCTTGCGCTGTGGGCGCTGGCCCTGGCCTGTCTCGCCTATCTCGCACTTGCCGTGGTCGCAATTCGGCGCCGCGATTACCGCTCGCACATGGGCTACATGGCCTTGATGATGGCGACCCTGTTGACCGCGCCCGTGCTGCGCTTCGAATGGGCACTGCTCGGCATGGGCAGCAGCTACGACATGAGCCAGGTGAACCAGGGCGTGGTGGCCTCACTGGCGGTGCTGTGCAATCTCATCATGAGCCTGTGGATGCATCACATCGGCGCGCGCGATCTGCCGGCGCGCGCGCGTCAATGCGTGCCGTCCTTGCCGCTGCTGAGCTTGTACGGCTTTGGCGCGGCGCTGGTGGTGGTGCTGGAAGGGGTGTTCGCGCCTGTCGGTCTCGATGCGCTGCACGGCTGGCGTGGCGACGCCGAGCGACTGCCGTGGCTGGCAATGGTGTGGGCACTGCCAGCCGCCGCCTTGGCGTGGCGCGCGCCGCGCGACATCGCCGCGGCGGTCGCTGGACAGACGCTGGCGGCCAGCAGTCGCGCGCTGCTCATGATGGTGGCGCTGGCGGCCCTGCTGCTCGCCTCGCAGCTGGATGGCCGCGCGGTCGACGTGGTCGGCCAGCGTTTCTACTGGGCGTCTTATGGTCTGCTGTCGCTGCTGTTGTTGGGCGCTGCGCGTTTCAGCACCCGCCGCGACGAACCTTGGACCTTGCTGCTGCTGTTCCTGGCCTTGGCGCCGGTACTGTGGCCGCTGCTGTGGCTGGTCGCGTGGCTGTGCGGCCAAACGTATATGGTCGCCATGTGGTTTGCCGCGACGGTGGCGCTGGCGGCCATGTCCACGCAAGGCTTCCTCACCGCCTTCGCGATTCGTCTGCCTTTCGGCGCCACTGCGCACAGCAGCGGCGCCCTCCGTTCACCGGCCGGCTAAGCGAGCAGCTCGGCGTAACTCTCTTCGTTGAAGCCGACCATCACGGTCTTGCCACAGACGAGAGTCGGTGCGCGCAGATTGCCGGTCGGGCCGAGCATTGCCTCCACCACCTCGGCGCCGACCTTGCCGGCGGGCTTGAAGCGCTGCACCTGCTTGCCCTTGGCGACTATCACGGTGGTCGCGACCGCGGCCAAGGCACGCGCATCATCGGCGCCGAGCTTGCGCGAAGCCGGCACGCTTTCTTTCGGAATCACACTGTGGGCGCCCAGAAACTTGGCCGCTCTGTCACAGCTGGTTCAGCCTTTGCGGAAGTAATACCAATCGACTTTCTTGCTCATGTGTCTTGCCTTCAATTGAGTGCCTGCGAGGCGGCGATGGTGGAACAGCGGCGGCCATCGCGCAAGCGCGCCAGCCTTCCCAATTCGCGGGTCTGTCGCGCGCTTTCCTTTCCGTGGAATACTGCTGCTTCGCCATGCGGGGAGCATGCTCATGGGTCTGACCATCACAGCCTTGGCCGACACGCACGCCTGCACCTTGGGCGCCACTGTCAGCGGCGTCAAACTTGGCGCGCTCAACCCTGCCGATTGGCGGGCCATCGAACAGGCGTTTCACGAACACGCCTTGCTGGTGTTTCCGGCGCAACATCTCGACGACCAACAACAGCTCGCCTTCGCCCAGCGCTTCGGCGAAGTTGAAGTGCTGGTGGAGGGCAAGACCACCATCGCCATCTCCAATCGTGGCGAGCAGGGCCAGGCGCTGCGCGAGGATTCGGTGTTCATGCAGCTCTTGCGCGGCAACGAGGGCTGGCATACCGACAGTTCCTACATGCCGCTGGCGGCCAAGGCCTCGGTGCTGTCGGCGCGTGTGGTGCCGAGCGCGGGCGGCGAAACCGAATGGGCCGACATGCGCGCCGCTTACGAAGCTTTGGATGTCGACATGCGCGCGCGGCTCGAGCGCCTCTCCGCTTTCCATTCGTTGTTCTACTCGCAGTCGCGCATCGGCGCGGTGGCCAAGGTCGGCGATTACTACGGCTTCAATGCCGGCGAAGCGCCGCGCCGCGCGCTGGTGAAGATTCATCCCGAGACCGGCCGCCGCGCGCTGTTCATCGGCCGTCATGCCTGCAATATCCCCGGCATGGACGCCGCTGAATCGGAAGCCTTGCTCGATGGCCTCATGGATTTCGCGTGCCGCGCACCGCGCATTTACCGCCATCACTGGCAGGCCGGCGACATCGTGGTGTGGGACAACCGCTGCCTTCTGCACCGCGCCCGCCCCTACGACTATCGCGAGCCGCGCGTGATGATGCACACCCGCATCCGCGGCAATCCCGACACCGAATCGGCGCTGGCCTGAATTCCCTCGCACATTTCCAAGGAGACTCTGATGTCAGACGCGAGCCGTATCGAGAAAGGCAAGGCCGCCATGCAAAAGCTGTTTGGCCGCGCGCCGGACGACGCCGCCTTGAGCAGTGATTTCATGCAGGTCACGGTCGGCAACCTGTTCGGTGACATCTGGAGCCGGCCGGGCCTGGAACTCGCCGAACGTTCGATGATCACCATCGCCGCCTTGACGGTGCTGGGCCGTGAAAACGAATTGAAGACCCATCTCATGGGCGCCAAGAACATCGGCATACCGCGCGAGAAGGTCGAAGAAATGATGCTGCATCTCGCCCACTACGGCGGCTGGCCGACAGGCGTGGCGGGCTTGCGCAAGGTGGCGGAGGTTTATGCGCCGCCCAAGACGAATGGGTAGGTGCGATTTCAATCGCACACTGAATCGGCAGGTCGATGCCCCCCCGCCGCGACCCGAATGTCAGACTGAAGTCTGACCTTGACGGGCGACAACCATCCCTTACCGGCTGCGCGCCTAGGTCTTCGGCTTGCCCAACGCTGGCACGCTGACGCCAGCGCGCGCTTCGAGCACCTTCAACGTCGCGTAGAAATCCTCGGCGCCCAAGCCTTTGTCCAAGGCCTCGTGATAGACGCCCGATGCCGCCGCCGTCATCGGCATGTCGACACCGAGATCCTGCGCCGAGGCCAAGGCCACATCGATATCCTTGCTGGCGATGGCGAGCGCGAACAGATCCGCATCGAATTTGCGCGACAGGAACAGGCCTGCGCGCCCCACCACCGAAGCGGCTGAACTGACCTTCAACACGTCGAGCACGGTGGCCGGATCCATGCCGGCCTTGGCGCCCATCACGAAACCTTCCTGCACCAGCACGCTGGCGGCGAGAAAAATCTGGTTGTTGATGAGCTTGGTCAGGGTGCCGGCGCCGGCCTCGCCAAGATGGAAGATGTTCTCGCCGAAGCAGGCGATGAGCGGTCGCACCGTTATGAACGCTGCCTGGTCGCCGCCCACCATCACCGCCAGCTTGCCGGCGATGGCGCCGGCGCGACCACCGGACACCGGCGCGTCGAGATAATGCATGCCGCGCGTGGCCGCGCGCTCGGCAATCTGACGATTGAGCGCGATGGCATTGGTCGAGAGATCGACCACGATGGTGCCGGGCCGTGCATGGGCAAGCACGCCGTCGGCGCCGAACATCACCTGCTCGATTTGCTTCGGTCCAGGCAACGACAGGAAAACGGTTGTGCACTCAGCGGCGACGTCCGCGACCGCGGCCGCGCGCGTGGCGCCCTGGTCTTCGAGCGCGCGCGTCGCCTGCGGATCGAGGTCGAACACCGTCAGCGCATGACCGGCACCCACCAGCCGCATGGCCATCGGGCCGCCGATGGTGCCGGTGCCTATGAACCCTGTCGCTGCCATGCTTCGCTCCTTCCGACTTACGCTGAATCAAGAATGATGGTGCCGCTTCGCGCACTCTGGGACGCAGCTGCGCTGGTGAGTATAACGGCGACGGCCGAGGCTGGAATTGCCCGATAGGCGGTGCTCTAATCCGGGCGATTGCCCGCGCCGCCCAGCGTGGCTGCGTTTAACTTCGAGCTCAACCGCCGAGTCATGTCCATGGATATAGCGCGTCTCGATCTTTCCGACGGCCAGACTTTCGCGCAGGGCTTTCCCCACGCGTTCTTCACCTGGCTGCGCGAGCACGAGCCTTTGTACTGGCACGAACCGACCGCCGTCACGCCCGATGGTGAGGGCTTCTGGGTGGTCAGTCGCTATGCTGATGTCGACAGCGTGATCATGGACCCGCAGGCCTTCTCGTCCGACAAGGGCGGTGCGCGCACCGCCGGCGGCACCACCATCAAGGATGAACTGTCGGCCGGCAAGGTCATGAACCAGACCGACGACCCGCTGCATAAACGCCTGCGTGCGATCGTCAACGAAGGCTTCAGCGTGCGCGCCATCTCGGCGCTCGAAGCGGAATTGCGGCGCCGTACGCGCGCACTGCTGGCCGGCCTCACGCGCGGCGAGCACATCGATTTTGCTCTGCGGGTGGCGCGCGAGATCCCGACCCAGGCCATCTGCATCGTGCTCGGTGTGCCGGAGGAAGACCGCCTCACGCTCGCCGACTGGATAGACCACGGCATCGCCGCGCCCTCGGACGAAGTCATCGCCGAGGAATACGTGCGCAAGGTGCGACGCTACGCGCAGGGTCTGATTGAAGCCAAACGCGCAGCGCCGCAGCCCGATATTTTCTCCACCATTGTGCACGCGCGCTTCGCCGCCGACGGCTCGACGCTGTCGGATCACGAACTGCGCTCATTCTTCGGTCTGTTGTTTCCGGCCGGCGCCGAAACCACCACGCGCGCCATCAGCGGTGGTCTTTTGAGTTTCATGCAAGCACCCGCGCAATGGGCGCGCCTGCAGAACGATCCCGCACTGATGCGCACCGCGGTCGAGGAAATCGTGCGCTGGACCACGCCGTCCTGTTACAAGCGCCGCACCGCGACACGCGATCTGAGCTTCGCCGGCAAGCGCATCCGCGAAGGCGACAAGGTCACGTTCTGGGAAATGTCCGCCAACCGTGACGAGCGCATGTTCGAACGCCCGTTTGAATTCGACATTGCGCGCAATCCCAACAAGCACCTCGGCTTCGGCGCCGGCGTGCATTTCTGCCTCGGCTCGTCGCTGGCGCGGCTTGAACTGCGCGTGGTGTTCGAGGAACTGCTGGCCTCCAGGCTCGGCTTCGAAGCAGCCGGCACACCGCAATGGATGCCCAATAATCGACTGGTGGGACTGAAGTCGCTGCCGGTGCGGGTGGTCTAGTTCACGAGCGCGACAAGCCAGGTCGAGCACCGTTCATGCAGGTAACGTCGGGCGGCCGCCATGGCACCGCGCTGGGCATGCTGCTGGCCATCGCGCTGGTGCTGCTGTTCCATGGCGCGGCGCTCGATTTCGCCTTCCTGTGGGACGATTTTGCCTGGCTCGACAACTTTCACCGCCACGATCTCGTGACCCTGCTGAAGGATGATGCGCTCACCAATACGCTGGTGTCCTATTACCGGCCGCTGGTGGCCTTGAGCCTGAGCCTGCAGCTCGCGGTGAGCCAGAGCGCGCAGCATCTGCACGCCTTCAACCTCGCCTTGCATGCCATCAATCTGTGCCTGGTGGTGCTCATCGCCAGACAGGTCGCGCCGCAGACGGGCTATCGCCTGCCGCTGGTGATTACTGCGCTGGCCATTCATCCGGTGCTGGTCGAGCCGGTGGTGTGGATATCCGGACGCTTCGATCTGTTCTTCACGAGCTTCCTGTTGCTGAGTGTTCTCGCGGCCCTGCGCATGCGCGCCGGCATGGGGCGCTGGCTGACCGTATCGCTGTGCTTCCTGGCGGCGCTCGGTTGCAAGGAATCGGCGCTCGCCTACGTGGCGGTCGGGCCGGTGCTGCTGGCGACGCTCGAACGCGACGCGCGCCCTTGCAGTGAACGTGACTGGTGGCGAGCCATGACGCGCCATGCCGTGGCCCTCATGCCGGCACTGGCGACCTATCTGGTGTTGCGCGTGGGGGTGCTCGAGCTGCCGCTGGTCAAGCACACGGCTTTTCAAGCGCAGGGCGCAATGGATCTTGGCGCGCACCTCGTGCTGGTGTTGCGCACCTTTGGCACCTATCTGCAGATGAGCGTGCTGCCGCTGTGGAATCTCGCGCCGCTGCACGCGGTGACCGATGATCCGAACACCTTGTTGGTCTATGCCGCGGCCGGCGCGCTGGCCTTGATGCTGGCGCTCGCGGGTTTGCGCTGGCCGCTGTTTCTGCCGACCACGGTGTGGAGCCTGGCGCTGCTGCCGGCCGCCAACCTCGTGCCGTTCCGTCTCGATCTCGTGCAAGGCCGCTATCTTTATTTCCCCTTGTTCGCGGCCGCGCTGTGCGCGCTTAGCACACGCTGTGCACTGCGCACGGCGCCGCGCCTGCGACCGGGGCTCATGGCACTGACCGCTGCGTGGCTGCTGGCGATGGCCGTCACCACCCACAGCATCGTGCCGCTGTGGCGTGATGGCGTGGCGCTGTTCTCGTGGGTAGTGTCGATGCGCCCTGCCTCACGCTATGCGCTCGAAAACCTCGCGATGGCGCATTTCAATGCACAACAGTATCGGCAAGCGATAGACGTCGAGAGCCGCATCGCGCCGCCGGCGCGCAGTTTTCAGGGCTGGCTGGTGCTGGCACGTGCGCAGCGCGACAGCGGTGAACTCGCCGTTGCGCTCGAATCCTTCACGCACGCGCTCACCGTGCCCGCCTATGACGACGGCATTGAGGTCAGCGCAACGTACGAGCTTGCGCTGCTGCACAGAACCATGGGCGACAGCGCGGCCAGCGCGCGGGTCGCACGGCAGGCCGAAGCGTTGGCCGCCAGCCGCCATGTGAGCACACGGCTGCGCGATTACTACCGTCAGGCCTTGCGCGGAGATGTGCACAAACCGTAGGTGCGAATTCATTCGCACCTACAGTTCGATTTCGGCCTCGCCTTTCGGGAAGATGTGCACCAGCACGATGCGCGGGCCGCTCATCTTGCGCACCACTACGTCGAATTGCGGAAACGCGACGCGCTGCCCTTCACTGGGCAAGTCGCCGAGGGTCTGCAGGATGAGGCCGCCGACGGAATCAAATTCATCCTCGTCGATATCAATGCCGAGGGCGCGCTCGACGGTCACTATCGGCAGGCTGCCTTTGCCGATCAGCGAGCCGTCGTCGAGCTTGGTCCAGTCGTTGCGCGTGCGGCGGAATTCATCGCGAATTTCACCGACCAGCGCGCCGAGCAGATTGTCGAGGGTGATGAACCCCAGCGGCGGCTGCCCTTCATAGCTGACCACCGCGAAATGCGGGTTGCCTTCGCGAAAGCGGCGGAACAGTTCGGTGGCCGACAGCGTCGGCGTCACGCGCAGCACCGGTCGCACCAGCGCGTCGAGATTGGCCAGGGGCTCGCCGCCGCGCATGGCGATGAAGATGTCCTTCAGGTGAATGACGCCCAGCACCTGACCATCCTCATCGAGATAGGGATAACGCGTGTAGCGGAAATTGGCCACGCGTTCGAGACTGGTGGCCAACGTGTCGGTGCGCGACAGGGTCGCTGCATCCTGAAACGGGCGCATGAGATCCGCCACTTCCAGATCGCGAAAGTCCAGCGCCTGAGCCAGCACACGCCACTCGTCGCTGGTGGATTTGTCGTCGGCGCGTGAAGAACGCAGGATGAGCTTCAATTCATCGGCCGAGTAATGACTCTCGTGGCCTTGGCCGCTGTCGAGTCCCATCACCCGTAAGATCCAGTTCGAGCTGTGGTTCAACAGCCAGATGATCGGATACATGAGCCAGTAAAACGCGTAGAGCGGCGTCGCGGTCCAGATGCCGACAATGTCGCTCTGACGGATGGCCATGGACTTGGGGGCGAGCTCGCCGACCACGATATGCAGGTAGGAAATGACGAAGAAGGCCACGAAGAAGGAGATCGCGCCGATCATTTCCGGACGCAGGATGCCGATGCTGGCCAGCAGTGGTTCGAGCAGATTGGCCACTGCCGGTTCGCCTATCCAGCCGAGGCCCAGCGACGCCAGCGTGATGCCGAGCTGGCAGGCCGACAGGTAGGCGTCGAGATTGCGATGCACGCGCGCCAGATTGCGACCACGCCAGCCGTAGGTCTTGGCGATGGCCTTGACGCGCGTCTGGCGCAGCTTGACCAGGCCGAACTCGGCGGCGACGAAAAAGCCATTCAAAAGCACCAGCAAGAGTGCCAGCGCCAGCAGCAACGCACTATTTCCCATCATGCAAAGGATTCACTTCATGCTTGGTCGGCGCGCGCTGGCGCCCGATCCGGGTCGAAGCACGGCAGGATACGGCTTTGCGGGGTGCAAGCGTAACGACTTCGGCAGCACCGGGCGTAATTCAATTGCCCAGAGCCACCTGCCGCTGCTGCGTTATCCAGTGCGAGAGTTTGTCTTCGAGGATGGGCATCGGCAGCGGACCGTCGCGCAACACCTCGGCGTGGAAATCGCGCAGGTCGAAGGCCGTGCCGAGTTCACGTTCGGCGCGCGCGCGCAGCGCCGAGATGCGCAGTTGGCCAATCTTGTAACTGAGCGCCTGGCCGGGCCAGGCGATATAGCGTTCGACTTCCGCCGCGATCTCCTCGTCCGCGAGCGAGCAGTTGGCGCGCATGTAGCTCATCGCCTGCTCGCGACTCCAGCGCCGTGCGTGCAGGCCGGTGTCCACCACCAGGCGCATGGCACGCAGCATCTCGTCATTCAGATGACCGTAGTGCTGCAGCGGGTCGTGATACAGGCCGAGCTCGTGGCCAAGGGATTCGGCATACAACGCCCAGCCTTCGACATAGGCCTTGAAACTGTTGAAACGCTGAAAGCGCGGCAGGTCATGCAGTTCCTGCTGCATGGCGAATTGATAGTGATGGCCGGGCATGGCCTCGTGCAGCGCCAGCGTCGCCATGCCGTAAACCGGCTGGCCGCGCGCAGGATGGGTGTTGACGTAGAAGATGCCCGGCCGCGAACCGTCGGCCGACGGCGGCTGGTAGGACGCGCCGGCGGCGCTCGCGGCGCGAAACGCTTCCACCGGCCGGATCTCGAAATCCGCGCGCGGCAGGGCATGAAAGAGCCGCGGCATGGCGGCGTTGATGCGCTTCTTGAGCGCCGTGAAAGCGACGATGACGTCATCACCGTGCCGTGAGTTCAAGCGCGGGTCGGCCTGCAGGTGGCGCTGGAAGGCCGCCAGGTCGCCCTTGAAATCAAGCTCCGCCATCACCGCCAGCATCTCGGCGCGGATGCGCACCATCTCGCGTTGGCCGAGCGCGTGAATGTCGTCCGCCGACATGTCGGTGCTGGTGTGCTTGCGGATCTGGTGGCGATACCAGGCATCGCCATTGGGCAGCGCCCATAGCCCGACGCTGCTGCGGGTCATGGGCAGGTAGTCACGTTCGATGAATTGGGCCAGCCGTCGATAGGCCGGCAGGATGACGCGCGTGATGGCGTCGCGATAGGCGGCGGTGAGGCGCGCGCGCTCGGCGTCGCTGAAGTGCGCGGGCATGTTCCGCACCGGCTGCCAGAACAGGCTCTGCTCGACGCCCGGCCGTGCGATGTCGCGCAGTTGCGGCACCACGCGCTCCATGATGATGCGCGGATTGACCACGCCGCGCGCCATGCCTTCGCGCATGGCAAGGATGGCGTCGTCCACCCACTGCGAAAATCCGTCGGCGCGACCCAGGAAGGCCTCGTAGTCGGCGACGGTGTCGAAGGGCTGGGCGCTGCTGCCCGAACCGAGCTGCGCGAAGGTGCTGGCCAGGCTGCTCATTTGATCGATGGGCAGCAGGCGGTCGGGAAACGACAGGCGCTCAAGCGCGAGTTCGCGGTCGCTGACAAAGACCGCGTAGCTCAGGCGTTGTGAAGCGTTGAGACCGTCGGTGTCAACCGCCCGTGCACGCGCCAGGAAATCCCGCTGCTCAGCCACTGCGCTCGTTGTAAACGCGGCCGACGCCGGGTTCTCGAGACGGCCGTCATAGCGATGGTCGCCATTGAACGTGGCGCTGCTGGGATAGCGTCGCAGGCGCGCTTCGAAATACTCCTCGTACAAGGCGGCGAGCGTTGCGGCGGCGGCGGTGTTCGCCATGGGCGTGCGCTGTGCGGTGGGTGCATCGGCGGCGCACAGCGTCGCCCGCAGCAGCGCCATGACCGCCACCCATAGAAGGGCATGGGCGCATGCTGGCGCGGCGCAGCGGCGTGCGGCTGACTGTCTCTGTGTCTTCGACCCGGTGGCGACGGCTGTCATGGTAAACAAACCATTAGCAGTTAGTGTGCCAGTGCCTTGGCAATGTACGTCGCCGCGCCACCACGGACAAGGTAAGTCAGCACTCCCCCGTAGGTGGTAATGTCGCGCCCGCCACTGCGCGAGGTGAGCAAATCACGATGGCCACTTGCCTCATCAATTCAAGCACGCCAGGCATCGGCCGCAGTGGTTTTTCCCGGGCCAGCTAGGTATGTTGCACGGGCAGTTCAACATCAAGACGATTGAGGCCGACCGTGACCGATGAAGAAGACCGCACCCGCGTCGTTTCGCCCAATACCATTCCCGTCAATCGCAGCGTGGCGGTGAGCGACGAGGACGACGAAGACCGCACTGCCGTGATGAGCGCAGCGGCACGGGCCCAGGCACTGGATGCCGCGGCACTGGCACGCGCACCGCTGGACTTTGATCTCAGCGGTGGCGGCGATGACGCCCCCAGCAGCACCGGCACAGTCGATTTCGATCTGACCGGCGGTGGCGACCTGGCCGATAGCACAGCCCACGGCGCACTCGATATCGACCTTGGCAGCGGTGAGGTATCGCTGCCGGAAGCGAGCGCCGTCAGCGCGGCGGCAAGCGTCGCAGCATCGAGCGCCAAGCCCAACGTCGCCGCCAGCCATGCGCCCCCGCCGGCGCCGGCCAGCGGTGGCGGCATGGGCAAGTGGATCGCGATTGCGCTGGCCATCGCGGCCGCCGTCATCGCGGCGCTGACGCTGCGCAAATAGCCTCGCGGGTGTCGTGGCCGATGCGGTCACGACACCCGGCACGGCCCGCGCGACGCTGCGCGGGCTTCACAACGCCATCGTCACCCGCACCACGCCCGGCTCGTGGGCGTCCTTGCCTTCGCGGAATCCGCATTCGCGACACAGCGCCAGCATACGGTGGTTGTCCGCCAGCACTTCGCCATACAGTTCGCGCACGCCGCGTCCACGCGCATAGTCGATGATGCGATGCATGAGGTGCTTGCCGAGGCCGCGGCCGGCCATGCGCTGCTCGACGATGATGGCGAACTCGGCGCGTTCTCTATCGGGATCTTCTATCGAACGCACCACGCCGAAAATCTCGGTGGCGCCAGCGATGCCCGGCACCGTCAGCACCAGCGCCATCTGCCTGTCGTAATCAATCTGGCTGAAACGCGCGGCGGTGATATGGTCCATGAGCTTCATCGGCACGAAGAAACGGAAGCGCACTTCCTCGGGACTCAAGCGCGCGAACGTGGCTCGCAATGCCACTTCGTCTTCCGGCAGGATGGGACGCAGCATCAGTAGCTGGCCGTCATCACTGCTGATGATTTCTTCGAGGTCTTTCGGGTAAGGACGAATCGCCAGGCGCGAACTGCCGGGTTTCACGTCGTGCCGCAGACGGATGCGCGCATCGAGCGCCAGCACGCCGTCGGCGTCCGCCAGTAAGGGATTGATGTCGAGCTCGGCGACCTGCGGCAGACTGATCACGAGCTGCGAGAGGCGCACCAGGGTCACGGCGATGGCCTCGACATCCGCGGCCGGCACCTGGCGATAGCCGGCCAGCAGTTTCGCCACGCGGGTGCGCGCGATGACGTCGTGGGCGAGCTTGAGATTGAGCGGCGGCAAGCTCAATGCGCGATCGTTCAACACCTCGACCGCCACGCCGCCGGCGCCGAACAGCAGCACCGGACCGAATTCATGATCGTCCAGCACGCCGACGATGAGCTCATGGGCGAGCGGCCGACTGATCATGGCCTGCACCGCATAGCCTTCGATGTGCGCATCGGGACGCGCTTCGCGCACGCGCGCCGTCATGGCCTCGGCGGCCGCCAACACCTCGCTGGCGGCGAGGTCGAGGCAAACGCCGCCGACATCCGACTTATGGGTGATATCGCGACTGACTATTTTCAGCGCCACGCGGCCGCCGATGTCGGCAGCGTATTCCGCCGCCAGTGCCGGTGTGGTGGCGAGCCGTGTGGCGACAGTCGGAATGCCGAAGCTTGCGAGTATGGATTTCGCTTCGAGCTCCGACAGCCATTCGCGCTGTTCGGCCAGCGCCACCGCGATGATGGCGCGCGCGCTGCCGAGCTCCGGCGCGAAATCGGCCGGCATCGACGGCGGCGTTTCGAGCAGCGCCGCCTGGTTGCGTCGATAGTCGACCATCTGCATGAAGCCGCGCACCGCATCTTCCGGCGCGTCATAGGTCGGCACGCCGGCGGCGCGAAAACGTGCGCGAGCCGGCGCCGCACCAACACCGCCCACCCAACTGGTGAACAGCGAATGCTTATTCGGCGATGGCAGCGCCGCGAGCACCGCGCTCGCCGCCTCATCGGGCGAAGTCACCGCGGTCGGGCAGTTCAAGACCAGCAAGGCATCGACCTCGGGCGCGCCCAACACCGCTTGCAGCGCGGCGGTGTAACGCTCGGCGCTGGCGTCGCCGATGATGTCGATGGGATTGGCGCGCGACCAGGTGGCGGGCAGCACCGCATCGAGCTTGGCCAGGGTCTCGGCCGACAAGGTCGCGAGCGTGCCGCCGGCGTCCATCAAGGCATCGGTCGCCATCACACCCACGCCGCCGCCATTGGTGAGAATGGCCAGACGCTCGCCACGCGGCGCGCGCGCCAAGGCCAGGGTCTCAACCGCGTCGAACAATTCCTCGAGCGTCAGCACACGCAGCATGCCGGCACGGCGAAACGCCGCATCGTAGACCGCATCGACGCCGGCCAGGGCGCCGGTGTGGGACGCGGCGGCCTTGGCGGCGGCGGCATGACGCCCGGCCTTCACCACGATCACCGGCTTGGTGCGCGCCGCGGCGCGCGCCGCCGACATGAATTTGCGCGCGTGGGTCACGCCTTCGATGTAGAGCAGGATGGCGCGCGTGTCGGCGTCGTTGGCGAGATAATCGAGCATGTCGCCGAAGTCGACATCGGCCATGTCGCCGAGCGATGCGAGCAGCGAGAAGCCGATGTTGCGTGGCGCCGCCCAGTCCAGCACCGAAGTCAGAATCGCGCCCGACTGTGCGACGAAGGCGAGTTGACCGGCGCGCGGCTGCAACTGCGCGAAGCTCGCGTTCAAGCCGTGGGCCGGTGCGAGGATGCCGAGACAGTTGGGACCGATCACACGCAGCAGCGCCGGTCGCGCGGCATCGAGCAGCGCCTGGCGCAGGCGTCCGCCGGGCGAGTCCGCGCCGCCGGCAAAGCCGGCGGCAATCACCACCGCCGCGCGCGTACCGCGTGCCGCGAGTTCGGCCACCACTTTGACGGCGGCCTCGGCCGGCGTGCAGATCACCGCCAGCTCTGGCGTCTCGGGCAGGCTCGCGACATCGGCGTACACGGTGCGACCGAACAGTTCACGGCGCGCGGGATTGACCAGCATTACCGGCCCGCTGAACGGCGCCTCGAGAATATTGCGCGTCACCACCTGACCGATGGCGCCCGCACGTTCACTGGCGCCGATGATGGCGATGGACGATGGTTTGAATAGGCTGTCGAGATTGCGAATGCTCATGGCGCCAGTATGCCGCCATGAGCGCGGAAATGGTGCGAGGGACGACGCGCCCGTCGTCCCTCGATGCGCGGCGATGTCAGCGGCGGAAGATACCGACCAGGCTGCTCTTGGCCAGCGTGTGGAAGTTGAGATAGAAGCCGACGATGGCCGCCGAGGTGTCCGCTGTCACCGGCAGGGCCTTCAGGTCGACCGCATGCACGGTGAAGATATAGCGATGGAAATTGTCGCCCTGCGGTGCGCATGGGCCGCCGTAACCGGGCTTGCCGAAATCCGTGCGCACTTCCAGCGCGCCGGCCGGCATGAGGCCCTTGGACGGATCGCCCGCGCCCAGCGCGAGGCTGGTGACATTGGCGGGAATATTCGCCACTACCCAATGCCAGAAGCCGCTGCCGGTGGGCGCATCGGGATCGAAGCAGGTCAGCGCGAAACTCTCGGTGCCGGCCGGCGCACCGCTCCACGACAACTGCGGCGACTGGTTGTTGCCGGCGCAGCCGAAACCATAGTCTTCCGACAACACATGCAGCGGACCGAGCAGGTCGCCTTCTTTGAAACTTTCACTGGTGAGAACAAGCGCCATGGAGTCACTCCTTGGGTGGATGAAAAATCTGTCGGTGCGAATTCATTCGCACATTCGAATGTCAGACTGAAGTCTGACATTCATTGCAGTGGCAAAGGCAGCAACCGCGGCACAATCCCGCCAACACCTCAATGCTCACTCGCGCCACTCGCGCCCAGCCCGGTCACGGCGCGCACGTATTGATGATCGAACGCTTGCGCTTCGGCCGCGGCGCGCGCGCTGCGGTCGGTCAGCGACACCAGCACCGTTATGCTCACACAGGCCAGCAAGGCAAACAGCGCCGGATATTTATACGGGAACAAGGGCGTCGCGTGATGCAGGATGTCGACCCACACCGTCGGCCCGAACAATACGCAGGCGCAGGCCGTGACGAGACCGAAGCCACCGCCGACCACTGCGCCGCGGGTCGTGAGTCGGCGCCAATATAGCGACAGAAACAGAATGGGAAAGTTGACGCTGGCCGCGACCGCGAATGACAGCAAAACCATGTAGGCGACGTTCTGGCCTTCAAAGGCGATGCCCAGCACCACCGCCACCACGCCGAGCACGATGGCCGACAGGCGCGAAATGCTCACCACTTCGGTCTCGGTCGCGCGGCCGCCGCGCAACACGTTGGCATAGATGTCGTGGGCAATGGCCGAGGCGCCGGATAAGGTCAGGCCCGACACCACCGCCAGGATGGTGGCGAAGGCCACCGCCGAAATGAAGCCCAGGAACAAGTCGCCCGCCACTACATGGGACAAATGGATGGCGGCCATGTTATCGCCACCGCGCAGGCCGCCGGTCGGGCTCAGGAACTGCGGGTCGCGCGCCACCAGCGCGATGGCGCCGAAGCCCAGGATCACGATCAACAGATAGAAGTAACCAATGAGGCCGGTGGCGACGAACACCGAGTGGCGCGCGGCGCGCGCATCGGGCACGGTGAAGAAACGCATGAGGATGTGCGGCAGACCGGCGGTGCCGAACACCAGCGCCGTGCCGAGCGACACGACGGACACCGGATCGTTGACCAGCCCGCCCGGCGCCATGATGGCAATGCCGTTCTTGTGCACATCGACCGCGCTGCGAAACAGTTGCTCGAAGGAAAAATCAAACTCGGCCATCACCAGCAGCGACAACACCGTCGATCCGAACAGCAGCAGCACGGCCTTGGTGATCTGCACCCAGGTGGTGGCGATCATGCCGCCGAAGGTCACGTAGAAAATCATCAGGGCGCCGACCGTCAGCACCGCGCCGGTGTATGGCAGGCCGAACAAGACCTGGATGAGTGTGCCGGCGCCGACCATCTGGCCGATGAGATACATGCTGATCACGACCAGGGTCGAACAGGCCGACAAGGTGCGCATGGGGCCGGGCTGCAAACGGAAACTGACCGCGTCGGCAAAGGTGTAGCGCCCAAGGTTGCGCAGGCGCTCGGACAACAGGAACAACAGCAGCGGCCAACCGGCGAGGCCGCCGATGCCCCAGATGAGCCCGTCGAAGCCGCCGCTGTAGATGAGGCCCGACACGCCCAGGAACGACGCCGCCGACATGAAATCGCCGGCGATGGCGAAGCCATTCTGGGTGCCGCTGATGCTGGCGCCGGCCGCGTAGTAATCGGCGGCGGTGCGCGTGCGGCGCGCGGCCCACCAGGTGATGCCCAAGGTCACGGCCACGAACACCAGGAACATGGCGATGGCCGTCACGTTGAGCGGGCCGCGTTCCACCGGGCCGCCGCCCGCGCCGATGGCGCACACGCTCTCGGCCAGCATCAACAGTACACAGGCGGCGACGGCGCGCAGACGTGGCATCACCTCAGGCCCCGTCGTGGCAGCGCGCGACGATGCGCGCCATGTCGCGGTCGAACTCGCCGTTGGCGCGGCGCACGAACAGGCCGGTCAGCACAAAGCCGAAAACGATGGTCGCCGAGCCGAGCGGAATGCCGCGCGAAATGACGCTGTCGGCGCTCATCGGCAGCGCCAGCCAGCGCGGCACATAGGCCACGGCCAGGATGAAAGCCAGGAAACCTGCGAACACCAGCGCCGACAACAGCCAGGTGAAGCGCTGGCGGCGGTGCTGCAAGGCCTGGAATTCGGCGTCGGCGAATATCCGCGCGTAGAGCTGATCCATGGAATCTCCGCAAAGACTGCGCGCCCGTGCGCGACGGGCGCTGTGAGCGCACTGGACACCGACGGCGCGGCGCGATGCCGCGCCGTCAGGACACGACTACCAGAGCTTCTGGCTGGCGAGACGCGCGCCTTCGGCGAGCGCGGCGAACTTCGCCCACACCACCGACTGCGCAACCATTTCCCAACCGGCGAAGGTGCCGAAGCCGCAATCAGCGCCAGCGATCACGCGTTCCTTGTCGCCCACCGCGTCCACCGCTTCGAGGATGCGGTTGCAGATCACCTGCGGATGTTCGATGTAGTTGACGGTGGAATCGATGACGCCCGGGATCAGGATCTTGTCCTTGGGCATGCCGCACTTCTTGAGCGCGGCGTATTCATGCTGATGGCGCGGGTTGGCGAACTCTATCGACAGCGCGCCGACCTTGGCCTGGCTGATGATGGGGAAGATGTCGGCCAGCGGCACGTCGCAATCATGCGGGCCGTCGTAGTTGCCCCAACACACGTGCAGACGGATGCGGTCGGCCGGAATGTTGACGCAGGCCTGGTTGATGGCGTCGATATGAATGGTGATGGCGTCCTGGAATTCCTTCAGGGACGCGTGCTGCCACTGGCCGTGACGCTCCATCGCCAAGTCCGGGCAATCGAGCTGCAGCACGTAGCCGCGCTGGTGGATGAGCTCGTATTCCTTCTGCATTTCACGCGCGACCGCGCGCACATAGGCTTCGTGGCTGTCGTAATACTTGTTGCCCAAGGTGGTGCACACGATGCCCGGGCAGGCGGCGGTCATGAAGGCCTCGGTGTACTTGCCTTTGACCTCGGCGAGGGCGCCGTCGAACATGTCGAACTCGCGCTTGGCCGGCGCCAGATCGGTGTAGCGCACTTCAGCATTGGCGGCCGGCGCATCGAACACCTTGGACATCACCATGCCGCGGTTGGCCCACACCTGGCCGAAATCGGGATACTGCGCGAAGTCGGTGAAGGGCTCGCGCTCGCTGGTGCCACCGAAACCTTCGAGGCGCTGGCTGACATAGGTCTGAAAGCCGACGCGCGGCTGTTCGCCATCATTGATGACGTCGACATGGGAGTCGATCTGCGACTTCACACTGCGTTTGACGCCCGCCTCGGCCAGCTGATCCAGCAGCTTCTCGTCAACTTTCTGGCCAGCTTCCTGGGCAATCAGAAGGTCCGACAGTTCGCGTTGACGCGGCAGGCTGCCGACGTGCGTGGTAAGGATCCGTTTGTCGCTGCGTTGCATGCTTCTCTCTCCCCTGGTAATCGTTATTTCCCGGCTCGCGAGCGGGCCGCCAGCGCTGGGCTGGCAGCAGTGTACACGCCGCACCGGGCGTGCGCCCATGACACGAAAGCGGGGCCCAAAGACCCGCATCAAGCTTTATCGCGGCGCGCCGATAGCGGCTCTTGACCGCCTGCGCCAGCTCGATTCAAGGCGCTGCGGAGGAGTGCCGATTGTCCATTTTCATGCCCGCCACCGACAGCGACCCGCGCTTGCTGCGGGCGCGTTTGGACTTGCTGGTGAGCGCGGCCACCGGCTCGTGGCCGTACATGCTCGCGCTGCTGGTGGTGATGGTCGGCGTGATGTGGCCACACGCGCAGCCCGTGGCGCTGCTCGGCTGGCTGACGGTGATGGTCGCCGTGATGGGCGCACGCGCGGTGCAGGCCCGACGCTTTCGCGCCGAGGCCGACGCAAGCGACGGGCGGCTGTTGCGCTTGCATCGCGATTTCGTGCTCGGCACCGCTGTCAGCGGCTTGGGCTGGGGCTTGGGCTGGGGCTGGGCCGGCGCACTGCTGTATCACAGCAATCAGCAACTCCATCAAACATTTCTATGCTTCGTGGTGGCCGGGGTCAGCGCCGCCGCCGTCAATATCTATGCGGCCGACAAGCTCACCGCGCGCCTGTTCCTGTGTCTGGCGGTGCTGCCGCTGGCGCTGGTGTACCTGTTTTTGGGCGATGGAACCCATATCGCCATGGGCGGCCTGTTGCTCGGTTTCACCGCGCTCATGACCCATGTCAGCGGCGTGGTCCATGCCTCGGTGCTGGCGTCATTGACGCTGCGCTTCGAGAACGAAAACCTGATCGCGGCCCTGACCCGTGCCAAGCACGACGCCGATGAAGTCAATCGCAAGCTCAAGGGCGAAATCGAACAGCGTCGCGACACCGAGGGCAAGCTCATCGAGGCCCGCGATCGCGCCGAGCAGGCGGCGCGCGCCAAGAGCGATTTTCTCGCCACCATGAGCCATGAGATCCGCACCCCCATGAACGGGGTGCTGGGCATGACCGAGCTCATTCTCAACACCGAGCTGTCGAGCAAACAGCATCGTTTCGCGTCGACCATCCGTCGCTCGGGCGAAGCCCTGCTCGCCATCATCAACGACATTCTCGACTTCTCAAAGATTGAAGCCGGCAAGCTTGAGATTCAGCATACGGTGTTCGACTTACGCCAACTGGTGGAAGACACCGTGGCGTTCTTCGCCGAGCAGGCGCAGCGCAAACGGCTGTCGTTGCTGGCGGTGTTTCCGCCCACGGGCCACGCCGCCTATCGCGGCGATCCGGACCGCATCCGGCAAATTCTCATGAACCTGCTCGGCAATGCCATCAAGTTCACCGAGGCCGGCGAAGTGGCGCTCAAGGTCGAGACCCTGGAAAGCGGCAGTGCGCGCGATGTGCTGCGCTTCGAAGTGCGTGACAGCGGCGTCGGCATCAAGGCCGAACATCAGCAGCACATCTTCGAATCCTTCCAGCAGGCCGATGGCTCGACCACGCGTAAATTCGGCGGCACCGGTCTCGGCCTTGCGATCTGCTCGCGCCTGGTGGAACTCATGCAGGGCAGCATCGGCGTCGACAGTGAGCCCGGCCGCGGTTCGCGCTTCTGGTTTTCCATCGGACTCACCCGCATGCCGGCCTCGAGCATCGCCGCGCAGGTCAAGGCCAGCGTCGAATTCCAGGGACGCCGTGTGCTGGTGGTGGATGACCACGCCACCAACCGCGAGATCCTGAAACACCAGTTGCAGAACTGGGGCATGAGCTATTACGGCGCGGCCGACGGCGGTCAGGGTTTGAAATTTCTGCACCAGGCCGCCCGCCAGGGTCAGCCTTTTCATGTCGCCATCCTCGACAGGCGTCTACCCGACATCGAAGGCATCGAGCTGGCCAGGCGCATCAAGTCCGAAGCGCCCATCGCCGCCACGCGTCTCATCATGCTGAGCTCCATCGACCAGCTCGAACAGACCGGGCAATGGCTGCAGGCCGGCATTGAGGTCTATATCAACAAGCCGGTGCGCCAGGCGGAATTGCACGATGCCTTGAGCACCGCGCTGGCGGTCAGTGGTGAGAGCGAAGACCTGCTGGCCGCCCATCAACGCGCCGCCAGTGCCGCGCCCAGCCAGCTTGGCGCGCACGTGCTGCTGGCCGAAGACAATCCGGTCAACCAGGAACTGGCACGCACCATGCTGGAAGAACTCGGCTGCACGGTGGTGGTGGTGGAAAACGGCCAGGAAGCACTGGACGCCATCAGTGACGCGCCCTTCGACCGCATGCAACGCCCTTACGACGTGGTGCTGATGGATTGCCAGATGCCGGTGCTGGATGGCTTCGAGGCCACGCGCCAGATTCGCCGATGGGAAGCGCACAACAACCGCAAGCAGCCATTGCCGGTGGTGGCCCTGACCGCCAACGCGCTGGCCGGTGACCGCGAGCGTTGCCTGAAAGCCGGCATGGACGACTACCTCGCCAAGCCCTTTACCCAGGAGCAGCTCGGCAATCTCATCAAGCGCTGGATGACGCTAGCCGTCGAAATCGGACAGCAGGCCCGGCGCGATGCCGCCGGCGCCGCCCGCGACGGGCGCGCCAGCGACGGCGACAGTGCCAAGACCAACATCGCGGCGCTGGACCAGAAAGTGCTGGGCGGCATTCGCGCCCTGCACCGCGACGGTAAGGAAGACGTGCTGCCGCGCATCGTCGGCATGTATCTCAAGAACTCTCCGAAGCTGCTGGAAAAGCTGCAGGAGGCGGCCAGCACCGGCAATAACGACCTGCTGCGCAATGCCGCCCACAGTCTGAAATCCGCCAGCGCCAACTTAGGCGCCACGCGCCTCGCGGCGCTGTGCGACGAACTGGAAGAACTCGGCCGCAGCGGCGGCGTGGCGCAGGCCCTGGCGCCGCTCGGCATCGTTGAATTCGAATTCGAAGCGGTGTGCAACGCGCTGGCCCGGGAACTGTCCGGCAAGGCCGCATGAACGGACCATGCGCACACGATTCGCATCCACTGCCGGTCGTAAGCGAATTACTACACAGGCTTAAAGATTTGCCGGCGCACTGCCGCTAAAACCTCAGACTCAATACCGCTGCAACCGCTGCAGACTCAAGCTCAGGAGATTACGGAATGGCAAGCATTCTTGCGGTCGATGATTCGGCTTCCATGCGCCAGATGGTGGCGTTCACCCTCAAAGGCGCCGGCTATAACGTCATTGAGGCTGTCGATGGCAAAGACGCCCTCGAAAAGGCCAAATCAGGCGGCGCCGACGTCGTCCTGACCGACGTCAACATGCCCAATATGGACGGCATCGAGCTGGTGCGACAGTTGCGCCAGTTACCCAAATACAAATTCACGCCGATGTTGCTGCTCACCACCGAATCCGGCGCCGACAAGAAGGCGCAGGGCAAGGCGGCCGGCGCCACCGGCTGGCTGGTCAAGCCTTTCAATCCCGAACAGCTCCTGGCGACCATCGCCAAAGTGCTCGGCTAAGGCCACACGACGAGCGTTTTGCGGAACGGCATCTAGCGGGAGGCAACATGGCCATCGACGTCGCGCAATTTCACCAGGTTTTTTTCGAGGAATCCTTTGAAGGCCTCGAAGTCATGGAGTCGGGACTGGTAGAGCTCGAAGTCGGCAGTCCCGACATCGAGGCCATCAACGCCATCTTCCGCGCCGCGCATTCGATCAAGGGTGGCAGTGGCACCTTTGGCTTCAGCGCAATCAGCGATTTCACCCACGTGCTGGAAACCCTGCTCGACGAGATGCGGGCCGGCAAACGTGAAGTAACGCGCGATGCGGTCGACGTGCTGCTGCTGGCGGTCGACAGCCTGCGCTCCATGCTCGACGCCGCGCGCAGCGGCAGCGATTTCGATGCACAGGCGGTGGCCGACGTGCATCACAAGCTCGAAGAACAACTGCACCAGGGCGCCGCACCGGTCGCAGCGTCGGCGGCGCCTGAGACTGCCGCCACCAGCAGCGCCGAGCAGGGCCTGTGGCGTATTGAATTCGTGCCGGAGCTGCATTTGTTCGCGACCGGCAACGACCCGGTGCGCATCCTGCGCGAACTCGAACGCCTGGGCGCCTTCAGCGCTGAAGTCGACCTGTCGCGCATGCCCGACTACGGTATCTACGACCCGGAAACCTGCTATTCGAGCTGGCGTATCACGCTCGACGGCAGCGTCGAGGAAGCGGCCATCCGCGAAGTGTTCGAGTGGGTCGAGGACGACGCCCGGATCACCATCAGCCGCGAACAGCCGGCGCAAGCCGAAGCGGAATCCGTGACCGCCACCAGCGGCCCGAGCCTGGTGCCCGAAGCCGAGGACCGCCGCCAGGGCGACCGTCGCCAGAACGACAGACGCCAAGGTGAACGTCGCGATGGCGAAGCCGCGAGCGCGCCGCCCGCGTCCTCCATTCGCGTGGATATTTCCAAGGTCGATTCGCTCATCAACCTGGTCGGCGAACTGGTCATCACGCAGTCCATGCTCGGCCAGTTCGACGACGACTCGACGCCGACCAATTTCGCCAAGCTGCGCGAGGGTCTCGCCCAGCTCGAACGCAACACGCGCGAGCTGCAGGAAAGCGTGATGCGCATCCGCATGCTGCCGATAAGCTTTTCCTTCAACCGCTTTCCGCGCCTGGTGCGCGATCTGTCGTCCAAGCTCGGCAAGGAAGTGGAACTGAGAATCATCGGCGAGCAGACCGAACTCGACAAAACCGTGCTCGAAAAAATCGGCGACCCGCTGGTGCACCTGGTGCGCAACTCGCTGGACCACGGCATCGAAACGCCTGATACGCGCATGACCGCCGGCAAACCGGCCTATGGCACTCTGACCCTCGCCGCGCGCCATGAAGGTGGCAACATCGTCATCGAAATCGTCGATGACGGCGCCGGCATCAATACCGACATCCTGCTCGCCAAGGCGCGCGAACGCGGCATCGTTGGCGTGGAAGAGACCATGACCGAGGAAGCGATACGCGACCTCATCTTCCACCCCGGCTTCTCGACCGCCAAGGAAGTGAGCGATGTGTCCGGCCGCGGCGTCGGCATGGACGTGGTACGACGCAACATCAAGGAACTCGGCGGCGTCATCGAGCTGGAATCAACGGTCGGCGTCGGCACCACCATTCGCATCCGCCTGCCGCTGACACTCGCCATTCTCGACGGCCAGCTGGTGCGGGTCGGCAACCAGACCTACATCGTGCCGCTGGTCTCGATCATCGAATCCCTGCAGGCGACCAGCGACCGCGTGAAATCCGTGGCCGCCAGCGCCGAGCTCTACCGACTGCGCGGTGAATACATTCCGATCATCCGTCTGTACGAATTGTTCGGCGTCGAAGCCCAATCCACCGTGCTCGAGCAGGGCCTGCTGGTGGTCGTGGAAGGCGAAGGGCGACGCGCCTGCATCTTCGTCGACGAACTGCTCGGCCAGCAGCAGGTCGTGATCAAGAGTCTCGAAACCAATTACCGCAAGGTTGATGGCATCTCCGGCGCCACCATCCTCGGCGACGGCACGGTCGCCATGATCATCGACGCCGGCGGCGTCATTGGCCTCGCCCGCAAAGAACAGGCAGGCCATCTCCACACCGAACAACCCAAGGCCGCTTAGGAGCCCGCATGGAAACCAATACCAGCAAACAGACCACCGAATTGGGTTTGGGCAGCGGCGGCGCCGATGCCGAGCAATACCTGACCTTCATGCTGAACGGCGAAGAATACGGCGTCGACATCCTGCGCGTGCAGGAAATCAAGGGCTGGATTCCGACCACGCGCATCCCCAACACGCCGGAATACATCCGCGGCGTGATGAACCTGCGTGGCGCGATCGTGCCGATCATCGACCTGCGTCTGCGCTTTGCCATGCCGGCCATCGAGTACACCGCCACCACCGTGGTCATCGTGCTGAAAGTGCACAGCGAAGGCCTCGAGCGCACCATCGGCTTCGTGGTCGATGCGGTGTCCGATGTCTATAACGTGTCGGCCGACCAATTTCGTGCCGCGCCCGATTTTGGCGCGCACGTGCATACCGATTTCATCCGGGCGCTGGCCACGGTTGAGGAAAAGATGGTGATCCTGCTCGACATCGATCACCTGGTCAGCGTCGAAGAGTTGGACGTACCCGCCGCGGTCCATTGAAGGCCCGCCCTCAGCGCGTAACGGAACGTTGAGGCAATCACCGAAGGATTTTTGAAAACGTAATGAATGAAAGCGCCGCATCGCTAGGCGTTTGGGAGATGAAGATGTTTGGCAAGAAGAAGCACGCGGATGCCGAGACCGCGGCACAAGCGCTCGCGGCCCACAAGGAACTGACCGCTTTAAAGGCCCGGCATCATGCCCTGCTGGATGCCCAGGCCTATGCGGAATGCAGCCTCGATGGCCGTCTGCTGTCGGCCAATGATCGCTTCCATGCACTGCTCGGCCATGCCGAGAGCCAGCTTATCGATCAGCCTTTGAAGAGTCTCCTGGACGGAGACGGCGCGGCAATCAGTTCCTTCGAACGGGATTGGCAAGAGTTGCGGCAACAAGGTTCGGCAAGCGGCGAATACGAGTTCAAGCACCAGTCCGGCGGAAAGGTGTGGCTGCACCTCAGCAGCACCTTGGAACCGGGCTCGGACGGCCAGACAGGCAAGGTTCTGTGCCTGGCATTCGACGTGAGCGCTGTCCAGCAGGAGTTGAAGCAGCTTGCGGCTGAACTCAAGGTGCGCAGCGACATCATGAACGTCACCAGCATCGTGTCCGCTGCGGACAAGAAAGGCGACATCCTGTGGTGCAACGACAAGTTCGTCGAAATCTCAAAGTATCCGCGGGACGAGCTGATCGGTCATGGTCACAACACCACCCGTCATCCCGACATGCCCAAGGCGGTGTTCAAGGAGATGTGGAACACCATCGGCCACGGCAACATATTCCGCGGCGTTGTCAAGAATCGCGCCAAGGACGGCACGCCCTACTACGTCGACGCGGTAATCGCGCCGTTGATGGGCGACAACGGCAAACCGAGAGGATATCTCGGCGTCCGCTACGACATTACGGAAGCGGAAGTCGAGCGTCAGAACGCACGCGGAATTCTCGGCGCCATCGATGCATCTTTCGGTTACATCGAGTTCGACCTCGGTGGCAACGTGACAATGGCCAATGCCAACTTCTGCGAACTCCTGGGTTATCGCTCGGAAGAGATAATCGGCCGACACCATCGCATGTTCGTCGAGCCCACCCTCGCGCGCTCCGATGAGTACCGCCAATTCTGGGCCGACCTCAACGACGGCAAGCCGCAGAGCGACCTGTACAAGCGCATCGCAAAGAGCGGCAAGGAAATCTTCATTCAGGCCACCTACGCGCCGGTCAAGGATGAGATGGGCCGGGTGTTCAAGATCGTCAAGATCGCGACCGACGTCACCGCCCAGAAGCTCTACGAAATGGAAGTCGCCGAGATTCTGCGAAAAACCTCCGACGTCATGGGTGAAGTGCAGAATGGCAATTTGACCCGCACTCTGGACGGTAGCTACACCGGCGAATTCGCTGTCCTGCAGGACGCGGTCAATGGGTCCATCGCGCAATTGCGCGAAATTGTCGGCAAGATTCGCGGCGGTGCCCTTAGCATCAACACCGCGTCTAGCGAGGTCGCCAAGGGTAATACGGAACTGAGCGCCCGCACCGAGGAACAGGCGTCGTCTCTTGAGGAGACGGCTGCCAGCATGGAAGAGATGACCTCGACCGTGCAGCAGAATGCCGACAATTCACGACAGGCGAATCAGTTGGCGGCGTCGGCGCGCGACCAGGCGATGCAGGGTGGACAGGTGGTCAGCCGTGCCGTTGAGGCAATGTCCGCCATCAACCAGTCGAGTCGCCAGATTGCCGACATCATCGGTGTCATTGATGAAATCGCATTCCAGACCAACCTGCTGGCCTTGAATGCCGCAGTGGAAGCGGCGCGGGCCGGCGAACAGGGGCGCGGCTTCGCCGTGGTGGCTTCGGAGGTGCGCAATCTCGCCCAGCGCAGCGCAACTGCCGCCAAGGAGATCAAGGCGCTGATCAGCGATTCGGTGCAGAAAGTCTCTGAAGGTTCGAAGCTGGTCGACGAGTCCGGCTCGACCTTGAACGAGATAGTCACGTCGGTGAAGAAGGTAAGCGACATCATCGCCGAAATAGCTGTGGCATCGGAGGAGCAGTCTTCCGGCATCTCGCAGGTGAATACCGCGGTCACCCAGATGGACCAGATGACACAGCAGAACGCCGCGCTGGTTGAAGAGGCGGCGGCCGCCAGCGAGTCGATGGATGAGGAGTCGCGCGCGCTGATTGAACTCATGCAGTTTTTCAACATCGGTGATGCCGGGTTCGGCGGCACTGTCGCGCCGCGCAACGAACGTCGTGGCACGGAACGGCCGTGGTCCGGCAATGCCGGCGCCAAGCCGACCGCCAAGTCAGCGCCCGTCGCAGCTGCGCGCGTCGCCGGCGGCGGCTCGCACGACGACAACGTCTGGGAGGAATTCTAGACATCCAGCACTGTCGGCGCGGTGCATGCCATCGCGCCGCGGCCCTTCCGTTCAGCAATCTATGGATACGCTCATGACCATTGAACCATCACAAACAATGTCCGGTGAGGCGCAGCTACTGACTCTCCACTCGACATTGCGGATCGGCGACATCGGTGACTTCAAACAGGCGTGTGACGCCGTGCTGTCGGACGCCCCGCAATCGCCGATCGTGTTCGACGCCAGCGCCGTGGAGTTCATCGATGCCGCTGCGCTGCAGTATCTCGCCGCCCTGGCACGTTATTGCGCCGATGCCGCGCGCGGATTCGAAATCCGCTCACCGTCGGCTTCCTTCAGCGGCGCCGCATCCGTCTCGGGCTACGCGCGGTTGCTGGGCGCCACTGCGGTTTGAAAAGAGCGACGCGGCCCCGACGCATTGTCGATACCTTCCGCTACTGGTAGCGCACTGCGCTGATCGACATAGGCGAAAAATGAAACAGCTCAGGATGTAAAGCATGACCTCCCCCGCGACCGCTTATGGGCAAGAAGCCCCCCAGGAGTACGCGTTCAACGACGCGCATTTCGAACTGCTGCGTAAACTAGTCGGCAAGTACGCCGGCATCAGTCTCAATGACACCAAACGTCAACTGGTGTACGGACGGCTGGCACGTCGCATCCGCGCCATGAATCTTGGCGGCTTCGATGAATACTGCGAGCTGGTGCGCGACGAGAACAGCGATGAAATCGAAAATTTCATCAATGCCATCACCACCAACCTGACGTCATTCTTTCGCGAGAACCACCACTTCGAATGCCTCGTCCAGCAGGTGGTGCCGACGCTGTTGAAGACCAATGCCGCCACGCGCCGCATTCGCGTGTGGTCGGCCGGCTGCTCCACCGGTGAAGAACCCTACAGCATTGCCATGGCACTCAGCGAAGCGCTCGGTAATACCAGCGGTTGGGACGTCAAGATTCTCGCTACCGACATCGACTCCAATGTGGTCGCGACCGCCGCCGCCGGCATCTATCCGGCCAACCGCCAGCAAGGCGTCAGCGACGCACGCCTGAAGCGTTTCTTCATGCCAGCCGGCGGCGCGCCCGGCAGTCTGCGCCTGAAAGATGAAGTGCGCGGCATGATTCGCTTCGCGCCGCTCAATCTCATGGAGCCATGGCCGTTCAAGGGCCCGTTCGATGTGATCTTCTGCCGCAACGTCGTGATCTATTTCGACAAGGAAACCCAGGGCCGCCTGTTTGGGCGTTATGCCGACGTGCTGGCCCGTCACGGTTATCTGTTCATCGGACATTCCGAAACGATGTTCGGCACCTGTACGCGCTTCGACCTGATAGGCCGCACCACCTATCGTCTGGCGGGCATGGCATGAGCAGCAGCCCGCAGGCCATCCAGAGACGCATCCAGGCGCAGCTCAACGCCGAGTTCGCGCATATCCGCAAGGGCCACGACGCCAAGCTCGGCTCGGTGGTCGCCAAGATTCTGCCCGGCGAGTACTACGCCACCGGCGAAAGTGAATACGTCGCCACCACGCTCGGCTCCTGCGTATCGGCCTGCCTGTGGGATCCGCTGGTCAAATTCGGCGGCATGAATCACTTCATGTTGCCCGATGCCGGCGATGGCCGCGTGGCCGCCGCCAATCTCGCCGCCGGCGGCAGCGACGCGGCGCGCTATGGCTCGTTCGCGATGGAGCATTTGATCAATGCCATTCTCAAGGCAGGCGGTCGACGTGAGCGCCTCAAGGCCAAGATTGTCGGTGGCGGACACGTGCTGCAGATTGCCACCAATATCGGTGACCGCAATATTCAGTTCGTGCGCGAATATCTGACCAACGAAGGCATCCAAATCGTTGGTGAGGATGTCGGTGGCCGCTACGGACGTCAGGTGCGCTTTCACCCCTTGACGGGCGCCGCCCAGGTCAAGCCGCTCGCCTCCACCGAGAGCCGCAACGTGCTCGCCGAGGAAGGCAGCTATCGCACCAATATCGAACGCAAGCCGGCCAGCGGCGACGTCGAACTGTTCTAGGAGAAACGGACTTTGGATATGCGTGCTACGCCGATACGCGTGCTGGTGGTGGATGATTCCGCGCTGGTGCGTAAAGTCATGAGCCAGATGCTCAGTTCCGACCCCGGCATCGAAGTGGTCGGCACCGCCCATGACCCGCTCATGGCGCGCGACATGATCAAGCAATTGAATCCCGATGTGTTGACCTTGGACGTCGAAATGCCGCGCATGGACGGCGTGACGTTTCTGTCCAATCTCATGCGTCTGCGGCCGATGCCGGTGGTAATGGTGTCTTCGCTCACCGAGAAAGGCGCCGACATCACCTTCCAGGCGCTCGAAATCGGCGCGGTCGATTTCGTCACCAAGCCCAAAATCGATCTGTCTCATCATCTCGAGGACTATGCGACTGAAATCGTCGCCAAGGTCAAAGCCGCGGCCAAGGCGCGGGTGCGGCCCTACACGCCGAAGGCCGACAGCCTCAAGAGTGCCGCGACCGCGCCGCCCGCCGCGCGTCTCGATCTGACCCACAAGCTGATCGCGATCGGCGCCTCCACCGGCGGCACCGAGGCAATACGCGAAGTGCTGGAACACATGGCCCACGACAGCCCGGCGATCGTCATCACCCAGCACATTCCCGAAGCGTTCAGCGCACCGTTCGCGGCGCGCATGGACAAGTCGAGTCCGATGCGCGTGTGCCAGGCCGAGGATGGTCAGCCCATCTTGCAGGGCCATGCCTACATCGCGCCCGGCCATCGACACCTGACGGTGGAACGCAGCGGCGCGCGCTATCGCTGCCGCCTGCACGACACCGCGCCGGTCAATCGTCACCGCCCGTCGGTCGATGTGCTGTTTGATTCGGTGGCGAGCAATCTCGGCGCCAATGCGCTCGGCGTGTTGCTGACCGGCATGGGCGCCGATGGCGCCAAGGGCATGCTCAACATGAAGAACGCGGGCGCCAAGACCATCTGCCAGGACGAGGCATCAAGCGTGGTGTGGGGCATGCCTGGCGAGGCCGTCAAGCTCGGCGCCGCGGACCACGTGGTGCCACTCGACAAGGTCGCGGAGCTGGCATCGCGATTGATTCGCAGCTGAAGATTTTTGCGCATTTTCTGCCCATCAAGCTAAAGAAAAAATCGCTGATTCCGATGTACTCCGCGATAGATTTTTACGGCCCGCGAGAGCTCAACGCATGAACGACACTCACTCCGTGATACCGGCATTTGTGACCTTGGCCGCAGCCCTGTGCACCCTGCTCGTCGCGCAGCCGGCAGTCGCCCTCGTCTGCCTGCTGGTGGTTGCCGCCGTATGGAAATGGGACGGCATGCGTGCCCGCAACACAGCGGTAAATGAAGCCGAGGCAAACGCCCAGCCGGGCACGGAGGCCTACGACGCCGAGCGGGTCGAGCTGCTGCACGGCGCGTCGACCCAGACCATCCGCCAGTTGCAGGGCGACATGGTGCAGATTCGCGAGCTCATTCGCAGCGCGGTCGCCGAGCTCGGTAGCTCTTTCGACGGCTTTCACGCCGACGCGCAAACCCAGAAATCATTGATGGACGAGGCGGTCCGCACGCTGGCCAATGGCTCAAGCGAAGCCGGCGCCGGTCGTGACGGCGGCGACAGCGTCACCATCAGCAAATTCGTGCGTGACACCTCTAGCGTCTTGCAAGGCTTCGTTGACAACGCCATCACTGCCAGCAAGCGCGGCATGGACATCGTCAACATGATAGACACCATGAACACCCAGATGACCGAGATCTTCGAGCTCCTGGGTGATGTGAAGGGCATTGCCGACCAGACCAATCTGCTGGCGCTGAACGCCGCGATCGAGGCTGCGCGCGCCGGTGAAGCGGGCCGGGGATTCGCGGTGGTGGCCGACGAGGTGCGCAAACTGTCGCTCAACTCCGCACATTTCAACGAACAGATTCGCGCCCAGGTCGAGAACGCACAGTCGACCATGCACTCGACCCGCAAGCTGGTCGGCGACTCGGCATCGATGGACATGAGCATGTTGCTCACGCACAAGTCCAGCATCGACGGCATGATGAAACACCTGTCTTCCCTGGAATCATCCCTCAACGGCCTGATTGGCCAGACCTCGGGTCTGACCGCGCAGATTGCAGAGCGCTCAAGCAATGCCGTGCGCGCCCTGCAATTCGAAGACATCGTGCGCCAGGTGGCGGAGCACGGCGAAAAGGAACTGGGTCGACTTGAAAATCTTGTGGAAACCGGCGTTGCGCGCTGGTCCAGCCATGCGCTGGACGAAAGCGTCGAACAGTTACGCCAGGCCGCCGCGGCCTTACGCGAAATGCAGCCGCGCAAGCCCGCGCACCAAGCCACCATGAGCGAAGGCGATATCGAATTGTTTTAAGCACACCGGGCCGAGGATGGCCGTATGTGCGCTGCGAGCAGCAATCACAGCTTGGAGGAATGAAATGAGCATCAGCACCCAGACTTCCGGTGACGGCCAGACCCTCACCATACGCGTTCAAGACCGCTTCGATTTCAACGTGCATCGCGATCTGCGCCAGGCCTATGAAGCGGCGGGCAAGCGCTTTGGCAACTATGTGCTCGACCTGCGTGGCACCACCTACATGGACAGCGCCGCGCTCGGCATGCTGCTGCAACTGCGCGAGCATGCCGGTGGCAAACGCCAGGCGGTGCGCCTGACCAATGCCCAACCGGTGATTCGCGACATTCTCGCGGTGGCCAATTTCGACCAGTTGTTCACCATCGAATGAATGCCGGCGGCGCGCATCGCGCCAAGAGATGATCATGCCAAGGACCACGCCAGCGGTGGCTGACACTTTTACCGCCTCGAATATCTCGCGCAATTTTGGTGACGGGCTGGTCGCGCTGATCGTCGATGACAGCGAGATTGATCAATACCTCGTGCAACGCATGTTGCTCGACGCGGGTTTCACGGTGGAAGTGGCGTCCTCGGCGGAAGACGCCATTGCGCTGGCCAGCAACTGCCAACCGGATCTCGTGTGCTGCGACGTGCGCCTGCCAGGCGCCGATGGCTACGCGCTGTGTTCGGCGGTACGCGCACGCTACCCAGACGCCTATATCCCGTTCCTGTTCATCACCGCCTTGAGTGACGAGCGCGACCTCCTGAAATGTTTTGAAGTTGGCGCGGATGACGTCGTGGTCAAACCCGTGACGCAGACGCTGTTGCGCGCCAAGCTCACGGCCGCCTTGCGCACCCGTGACATGCACCAGGTGCTGGAGCGCCAACGCGACCAGCTCGCGCTGTTTCGTACCGACGTCCAGCGCGACATGGAGATTGCCAAGACCATCATTGACAACCTCGGCAGCGAAAAGACCCTGGCGCTGCCCAATGTGTCCTATCACCTGCAGCCGATGGATACGCTCAATGGCGACCTCATCATCGGTGGACGCAGTCCGGGCGGCGCGCAGTGTTTTCTTTTCGGTGATTTCACCGGCCACGGCCTGCCAGCCGCCATTGGCGTACAAGTGGTGCACGGCGTGTTCTGTGCGATGGTGGCGCGCGGCCACGCCATCGAATGCATCGCCACCGAACTCAATCGCAAAGTGCGCCAGTTGCTGCCACGGGATCGCTTTCTGTCGGCGGCCTTGATCGAGATCTATGCCGACAGCGGCACCATCTCGGTATGGAATGGCGGCATGCCGGAGCTCCTGGTATGCAGCAAGGATGGACGCATCAAGAAGAGCTTTCGTTCCACCAAGCTGCCGCTTGGCGTACTGCCAGCCGACGAATTCGACGCCACGCCCACGCGCCGCCAATTGCACGAGGGCGATAGCTTGTTCTGCTACTCCGATGGCGTGATTGAAGCGCTGAACAGCGCCGGCCAGATGTTCGGTGTCGAGCGCGTGAAACTCGCGCTGACCGCCGCCGGCCACGATGTCGTTGAAGCGCTGTGCGCTGACCTAGAGCGCCACTCCGGCGCCACGCCGCAACACGACGACGTGTCGATGCTGCACGTACGCTTTGAACCCGACATCATGCGCGCACGCCACGACCAGCATGCGCCAGTAGACATGTCACGCGCCGCGACCCACTGGCATTGCTGTGTGGCGCTCGGACACGACGCCCTGCGCAGCACCGACCCGATCCCCGTGGTGGGTGCGGTGATGGACGCCATCCAGGGCTTCGGCCCACGCAATGACGAAATCTACATGGTGGTCTCGGCCCTGTTCTCGCGCGCGCTGGAGCAGGGACTGCTGGGACTCGATGCCAGCCTGAAATGCGACCAGACGGGGTTTGCCAGTTACTACCACCAGTTGGAGGAACGCCTGACCGGGCTGACCGATGGCAGCATCGAAATCGGCTTCGCGCACACGCCCGACCATGAAGGCGGGGTGCTGGAGATCACGGTCAGCGAGCGTGGCCGCGCGCAGGCTGCGTCTGCCTCATTGCACGACAACAGCCACGCCGACCTCGAGGCCGTACGCGATGTCTGCGAATCCCTGGAACTCAGCGACGGCGGCCGGCGCGCTGTGGCCCGCTATCGCTGGTACAAGGGGTAGGTGCGAAGGAATTCGCACCTACAGGAGGCTGAATCTCGCGCCATGATACGTGTGTGCGATTTCAATCGCGCATTGGCGCCTGCCGCTTTACGGCGAACCGGCCGCCGCCACGTCCACACGGCACACTTCGACCGCCGCCAGGGCCTTGCCTGAACCGAGGTCGGCCAGTTCTCCGGCAAAAGTGAGACCGAAGAAGGTACGTCCGTCGGCGCCGCCAAGATTGCACGCCACCGCACGCTTACCGGGCGTGGCAATGACGTCGCTGACAGAACCATCGGCGCACACCCGCACGAATTCGCCGGTCATGAACGACGCCACCCATACCGCGCCCTCGGCGTCGAGACAGATGCCGTCGGGCGTGCGCTCGCCAAGACTCGCCCACACGCGACGGTTGGACAGGCGGCCGTCGGCGGCACGGTCGAAAGCAGTGAGCTTGTTGCCGAAAGTTTCGGCGATGATCAGCGTGCCCCCATCGGGCGTGATGACCGCGCCGTTGGGGAATTCGAGGCCACTCGCCACCACCGTGCGCTGACCTGACATCGAGACCATGATGAGGTCCGCGGTCTTGGGCGCTTCGCCGGCCAGGAGGTCGTAGCCGAAATTGCCGACGTAGATGTTGCCGCTCGCGTCGCACACGCAGTCGTTGATGTCATGGGACACCATGTCCGACAGATCGCAGTACAGACTCTGCGCGCCGTCTTTCGCCACCTGCATGAGCTTGCGGTCTTGCATGGATACGATCACCACGCGGCCGTCCGGCAGGAAATTGATGCCCGAGGGATGCTTGGGGAACGACGCGACCTGGCTGCGTCGGCCGGCCTCGCTCAGGGTATAGACGGTTTCGCCGCGCATGTCGGACAACCACAACTGGCCGTCATGCCAGCGCGGGCCTTCCAGGAAAATGAATCCGTCGGCCAGCATTTCAAGTTTGTATTTCGCCATGACTCCCCCTGTGTGCCCATGCTTGCGTGGGCGTGCGTGATGATTGCGGCAAGCTAGCAAGTCCGCGCCGGGCGCGCCACCGCCAAAAGCGTCAGTCTTTCTTGAGCCCGAACAAGCGTTCGAGTTCGCTTTGATTGCGCGCCGCGTCGGTGCTGGCCGCGCTGCTCGCCGCGCCGCCGAAAAGCGCGTCGAGTTCTGCGCGGGCGCGCGCCGCGGCGTCATCGGCGCCGCCCTTGAAGGCGCGCGGCGAAGGCTTGAAGTAATCACAGTAGTTGGCGCGCTCCTTGTTGCCGACCGCGGTCGCGACGGTCTCTTCGCAGGCATCGGCGAGCGCGGTGTTATAGAAGCCACACATCTTGCAGACATGCAGATCGGCATTGCAGGCCGGACACAGCTCGGCACGCCGCAGCGGCAGGCAGTCTTCCGGCAACGCCTCGCCGCAGCGCCAGCAACGGTAGTCGGACAGGCGCGTCGTCATCGTTCAGGCGCCGAGGCTGGCGCCGCTCATGGTCTCGAGATGCACCACTTCCGACAATGGCCGGCGATAGGCGCGCGGCGGCACGCTGTCGGCCAGCGCTTTGCCGATCACGACCAGCATCACCGGCGAGATATTGGCCGGCAGTTCCAGCAGGGATGAAACCTTGCTCGCATCGAAACCGATCATGGGCCCACTGTCCCAGCCGCGATTCTTTGCCGCGTACATGAGGCTCATGGCAGCCAGCGCGCCACTGCGTATCGCTTCCTCGCGTTGCAACAGCGGCTGGTCCTTGTACACGCCCTTGATCATGGGTACGTACTTGTCGCGCGCCGCCTCGCCGCCATCGGCATAGATGCGATCAGCGTCGTGATGCGCATCGAGGCGCCCGCACACCAGCACCGCCGCCGCGCACTGCTCGACCTGCGCCTGGCCATAGGACAGGCCGCGCAAGGTCTGCTTGCGCGCCGCGTCGCGCACCACCACGAACTGCCAGTGCTGCATATTGAACGAGCTCGGGCTCAGGATGACTTCGGCGAATATCGCTTCGAGTTCGGCGTCGCTGATTTCAACGCCCGCTTGATACTGGCGAACGCTGCGCCGCGCTTGAACGAGTTGTGAAAATTCCAATGTGTCGGTCTCCGCGCTTGCGTGGGTGTTCAGGCGCCGAAGCGCGCCAGCGCATAGTCGGCGCTGGCGAGCTCGGTGCGGTTGGTCATGATTTCGTCGGCGACCAATTTACCGGCGCCCGGCGCCATGGTCCAACCGAGATGGCCGTGGCCGCTGTTGAGATAGAGTCCGCGCACCGCGGTGCGGCCCATGATGCCGACGCCGTCCGGGCTCATCGGCCGCAGGCCCGTCCATTCGACGCAGGCGCGCTTGTCGATGGCGCCGCTTTCACTGGGATAGATGCGCGCCAGAAGGTCGTACAGATTGCGTATGCGGCTGGGCGTGAGCGTGGTGTCGAAACCGGCGAATTCGGCGGTGCCGGCCACGCGCAATTGTTGTCCCAAGGGACACACCGCGGCATGGTAATGCTCGTCGATGACCGGCACCCGCGGCTTGACGCGCCAGTCTGCCATCGGCAGCGTCAGCGAATAGCCCTTGACCGGCTGCACCGGCACCTTGAGCCCAGCACTGGCGGCGAGCGCCGGCGTGTAACTGGCGGCGGCCAGCACCACGGCGTCCGCGCGGTGCATTTCACCATCGACCATCACACCGCGCACCGCGCCGGCATGCATCATCACTTCCTGCGCCTGGCATTCGTAGTGAAACGTGACGCCGAGGCCCGCGCAATGTTCGGCCAGCGCGCGACAGAAGCGCTGCGCGTCGCCCGACACGTCGTCCGGAAAATGAATGCCGCCAGACAATTCATCGGCGACCGGCGCCAGCGCCGGCTCGAGCGCCGCGACCTCGACGGCCGACATCACCTGATAGCGCACATCGAAAGCACGGCAGCGCTCGGCGAAGCGCGTGGCGGTGTCGAGTTCAGCAGCCGTGCGATAGATCTTGAGCGTGCCATGGTCGGCGCGCTCGAAAGGCAGGGCCAGCGGCGCGAGGTGCTCGGCCAGCACGGTCAATGAATAGTCCGCCAGACGTGCATTCTTTTCGACGTTGGCGAGATAGCGCGGCAAGGACGAATTGCGCAGAAAATTCCACGACCAGCCAAGCATACGCGGCAAGGCCCGCGGGCGAATCAACAGCGCCGCATCCTCGCGACCCAGCATGCGCAACGCCTGCCACAACACGCCGGGCTCATTCCAGGGATTGGCCTGACTCGCGTGCAGCATGCCGCCATTGGCGTAGCTGGTTTCGAGACCAGGCCCGGCCTGGCGCTCGATGACTTCGACCTCCGCGCCATGCCTGCGCAGAAAGTAAGCGGTCGTCAGACCGAGCAGCCCCGCGCCGACGACAATGATGCGCATCGACAATCAACCTCGAAACGTGAAGATGGAGCTATCTTCGGCATCGAGGTTGGGAATTGCAAATGGTGGTCTGTCCCCGATTGGCGACGGGAATGAATGTCAGACTGAAGTCTGAGCCACAAAACGAGCGACCTTCCTGTGTGGGTCAGGCTTCAGCCTGACATTTCAAACGTGCGCATGGATTCGCCCCTACGGCCCGTCAAACGCGAACTTCAAACCCGCATACACACCGATGCCCGGCACGCGATAGCCCAGCACTTCCTCGTGACGATCATCGAGCACGTTCTCGACCCGCGCATGCAGTTGCAGAGCGCGGCTCAGGTCATAGCTGACGGTGGTGCCCAAGGTCGTGAAGCTGTCCATGCGCACACGCTGCTGCTGGAAAGTCGGCGCGAAGAAACCGAGATCCTCCTGCCGGCCGCTGTGGGTGAAATAGGCGCTGGCCCGCATGCGATCATTCAAGCCCTTCCAGTCCAGGGTGCCATTGACCTGGTGATGGGGACGACGCACTTCGTCCTTGCGCAGGCCGGTCACGCGGTCGATTTCGCTCGCATCGAGGTAGGTGTAACCGCCGGTGAGACCAAAGCCCCAGCCGAGACTCGCGTTGAACGACAGCTCCACGCCGTCGCGACGGCTCGCGCCGTCCTGGTTGACGGCGGTGGCGGTGGTGCCGGTGGCGTCGACCAGAAAGCCGAAGATTTCGTCTTTCAGCCGCTCGTTGAAATAGGTCGCGTTGAGGCGCAGCCGCTTCTGCCACAGCGCTTGCGTGACGCCCACTTCCCAGCCGCGCGAATGCTCGGGCTTGAGCCCTGCATTGCCAATGAAGCTCGGTCCGAACTGCCCCCCGGAGGAAAAGCCGAAGCGTTCGATGAAGGTCGGCGCCTTCTGGCCCGTGCCATAGGCGACGTTGAAGGCGGTGCCGGTAGGCGTATAGCGCCACGCCGCCGCCGTGCGGAAGGTGGTGATGTCACGGAAATCGCTGTTGAAGTCGTGGCGCACGCTGCCCGACAGGCCAAGCTCGAACGGCAGATCGACGCGGTATTCACCGACCAGGCCGGTGGCATCGAGATGCCGCCGCTGGTTCGGATCGCCGAAAGGCGAGACCGGCCCGCGCTGCACGAACTCGTCGCGTTCATGGTCGACCGCCAGCGTCACGCTGTGCTTGGACGGCACCACCTGCTCAACAGCAAACAAGGCTGTGCTCTGGTAGGTGAACTCGTAGCGATCGGCATCGGTGGAGCTGTCCTGCGCGACGGCGATGTCTTCGTTGTCGCTGCTGGTGGAAGTCCAGTTGCCATCGACCTGTTGCAGCCAGTGACCATCGAGCAGGGCGAGCTTGGCATGGCTGCCGACGTAGCGCTGCGCGGTCTTGGCGCGGCCGGGCGTATCGACCGGCAGGCCGGTGATGAAGTCGCTGTCGACCTGGTTGTGGCTGTCGACATTGCGCGCCGTCAGCGACAGTTCGAGCGCCTCGTTGACTTGCAGCGCGCCGCTCAGATCGGAAGTCACGGCGTGATAACCGTCGTCCTCATGGCCTTGGCGGGCGATGTTGGCGCCGGCCGTGCTGATGCGATTGACGCCGACCCGCATGCGTCCGCGGCCGGCATGCAGCCCCAGGCTCGCGCGCTGCTGATTGGTGCCGAATGAGCCGCCGTCGAGACTTGCCTCGGCGTGGAAGGGGCCGTCGTCCTTGCGCGTGATGATGTTGATGACACCGGCCAGGGCATCGGAGCCCCACAGCGAGCTCTGCGGTCCGCGCACCACTTCGATGCGCTCGATGTCGGCGGTGGAAAGATTGCCGAATTCGAATTCGTCGTTGCCGGCGAGATCGTTCGCTTCCACGCCATCGATCATCACCATCACGTGATTGCCT
This sequence comes from Gammaproteobacteria bacterium, assembly GCA_020849475.1. Lineage (GTDB taxonomy): Bacteria > Pseudomonadota > Gammaproteobacteria > JADJYF01. Next base: position 1,851 of record JADLGE010000051.1, on the reverse strand, counting down.
TCGGCGCCACGCATGCGCAGTTGGGTCTGCTTGCCGACGCCGCCGGTGTTGCTGACCGTGATGCCAGGCACGTAACGCAGGAGGTCAACGGCGAAATCAGCCTGGCGGAAATCGAAGGTCGAGCGGTCGATGACCGTGACCGACGAGCCGACCTTGCCCAAGGTGCTGGGAGTGCGCGAGCCGGATACCAGCACGGTGTCGAGGTAGTCGGTGGTTTGCGCGTGGGAACAGAAAGGCAGCGCCAATGCGGCGCACAACATCAAATTTCGCATCATCATCTCCCTGGCCAGCCCATCCCCGGGCCTGGTCGGTGCTGTGAAGCGCTTAGGAAACGATGACGAGCGAAGACTTCGAGTCTGCGTCCCGATCGTCCCACCGCGATTCGGTTGTGGCGACGCCCTCCAGGACGTCGACGAACAGCACAGGGCCGGTCTCCGGACTTACGAGTTACACGCATGTAGCGCGTCGCTGGGGCTCCGTCTTCCCGTGTCGAAACACAGTGACTGTCTAGGAGCAGCTCAACTCGTTTACCGTTGCGGGGGCAGTACCGGCTTTGCGCAGTGACAAGACTGTGCGCACCGGTTTCCCGTTTCACCCGTCAGCCGATTGGCTTTCAGGCACCCTCTGCCTTGGTAGTGCGGCGCCACTTGCGTGGGCCGCGCATCGCTTGCGCGACGCTTTAAAAAAACGCGGCCGGACCAGCCGGCCGCGTTTCAATGCTCGAACACTCACGCAGTATGCACTGCGCAGGAAGTCACCTTAAGCAACGACGTCCTTGATGGCCTTCATCGCCGCGGCGCGAACCGACAGGCTGGCCGGACGCGCTTCGACCTTCACCATCTCGCCGGTGAAGGGGTTGCGTGCCATGCCGGCCTTACGCGCGGCCTTCTGCACGCGGCGCAGCTTGATGCCGATTTCCGGCACTGCGAATTCGCCGGAGCCGTTCTTGATCAGGTGACGTGCCGCCAGCGCCTTGGTTGCGCTCAGCACGGACTGGACTTGCTTCTTGGTCAGGCCGGTATCGTCGGCCAGCGCAGCGATGATCTGCGACTTGGTTTGCTTTTCCTTGATCGCACTCGTCTTGGCTTTGCTCATGATGTCTCCCTTGTAAGGTGGCAGCGTATTGGGGTGGCTGGATTCTTTGTTTAGTCGTCGCACTATCCGTTCTGGTCTATCGGTCCTGTCCGTGGGCGAAGACTGGTGCGACGACGCTGACCATTACGTGGCGTCGGGCACGAGCTCGACCGCACGTATTCGTCAGGATAAGGACGCTTTCGTGCAACAGGTCGAAATCGACCGCGCTACTATAATCACCAGCGCCGGAAATGGAAGCCCTCGCTCGGGCTTTTTGGCCGATTTTTCCGAGAAAATCGCCATTCGCATGCGTGAGATCACTGCCGCGCCCGAACAAAGCGCAGACTTGGTGCTCACAAGTTGCATTCAAGCCGCGCAAAGTTGCGCTTCCAGCGCCAGCAACACCTCGCGCGCCGACCCTGCAAGGTGATGGCTGACATCGTTGGAGAGGGCGGTGCTGTCGGGATTGATCTCGACCGTCACACAACCGCGCGCGCCGGCGTTCAACAACGGCTCGGCGATGTAGGGAAAGGCGGCGGTGGTGCCAATCGCAATCATCACATCGAAGCCGCGCGCCAGTTCATGTTCGTACTGATGCACCGCACTGCCCGGCAGCATCTCGCCGAACAACACCACGTCCGGTCGCACCAGGCCATCACAATGCATGCAGCGTGGTGGCAGCACGCTGAGATCGAAATCGAGATTGTCGAACGCCGCACGACATGCGCAGCAATAAAGGCGTGACAGATTGCCGTGCAGTTCTATGACGTTGCGACT
>JADLGE010000050.1 GCA_020849475.1 Gammaproteobacteria bacterium | reverse complement strand
TGATATCGATCAAGGCGATCCGGTCCTCCGCGGCCGACATTACGTGTGCGACAAAATGTCGCACCGATGACTGCACAGCGGGCACAGACGATCCGCCGGCAAGCATCGCCATGAGGTGCGAAGCCGGCCATGACCGCCTCGCGCCATGCGAGCCTAGAGGAGATAAGAATCATGAAGAACAAGGGGCAAGAGCCGGGCGATCAATTGGATGTCAATCGTCGTCGTTTCCTGAATACCGCCGCCGCGGCCGGCGTAGCCGGCACCGGCATGGCCTTGGGCATGGCCGCCTGCTCCAAGCAGGAAGCGGCAGCGCCCGCCGCCGCGCCAGCTGCCAGCGCACCCGCTGCGCCCGCACCGGCCGCCGCCGCGCCCGCCGCTGACCCGGCCGCCGCCACCCATTTGAAGCCTGGCGAACTCGATACCTACTACGGCCTGTGGAGCGGCGGTCACACGGGCGACCTGCGCGTGCTCGGCCTGCCGTCCGGTCGTGAGATCCATCGCGTGCCGTGCTTCGTGCCGGATGCGCTGGTCGGCTGGGGCATCACCAACGAATCGAAGGCCATCATGGGCACCAAGCCCGACGGCCATCTGCGCTACACGGTGGGCGACACCCACCACACCCACGCCTCCTACAAGGATGGCAACTACGACGGCCGCTACGCCTGGATCAACGACAAGATCAACAGCCGTATCGCGCGCATCCGTCTCGATCACTTTGTCTGCGACAAGATTACCGAGCTGCCCAATATCCAGGGTTTCCACGGCATCTTCCCCGACAAGCGTGACCCGGTGGACCCCGCCATCAACTACACCACGCGCGTGTTCTGCGGCGCAGAGTTCGCGATTCCCCAGGCCAATGACGGTCACGACCTCGAAGCGACCGACAAGTACCGTTCGCTGTTCACTTGTGTCGACGCCGAGACCATGGACGTGCGCTGGCAGGTGCTGATTGACGGCAACTGCGACCTGACCGCGAGCTCCTACGACGGCAAGCTCGCCGCCACCAACCAGTACAACACCGAAGGCGGGGTGCACTATGAGGACATGATGTCCGCCGAACGCGACGGCTGTCTGTTTTTCAACGTCGCACGCATCGAGCAGGCCGTGAAAGACGGCAAGTTCACCACCATCGGCGATTCCAAGGTGCCGGTGGTTGATGGCACGCTGGCCGCCAATGCCGATCCGAAGACCGCGCTGGTCGGACGGGTATCGGTGCCGAAGAATCCCCATGGCGTGAACGCGGCGCCCGATGGCAAATATTTCATCTGCGCCGGCAAGCTTTCGCCGACCGCCACAGTCATTGAACTGGCCAAGGTGCTGGACTGGTTCGACGGCAAGCTCGACAGCCTCGACAAGGCCATCGTCGCCGAAGTCGAGCTCGGCCTCGGGCCGTTGCACACCGCTTTCGACGGCCGCGGCAATGCCTATACCACGCTGTTCCTCGACAGCCAGGTGGTGAAATGGAACATCGACGCCGCAATTAAATTCCACAGCGGCGACAACAAGTCCCAATACGTGGTCGACCGCGTCGACGTGCAATACCAGCCGGGCCATATCAATGCCTCGCAGTCCGAGACCATGGCCGCCGATGGCAAGTGGCTGGCGGTGGGATGCAAATTCTCCAAGGACCGCTACCTGCCGGTAGGGCCGCTGCATCCGGAGAACGAGCAGCTCATCGACATCTCGGGCGACAAGATGGTGCTGGTCTCGGATCACCCGGTGCGGCCCGAGCCCCATGACTTCATTATCTTCAAGCGCGAGCTCCTGCAGCCCAAGCAGGTCTACAACATCGACGACTTCCCGTTGGCGGTGAAAGACCCCAAGGACACCGGTGTGACCCGCGACGGCAAGAAGGTGACGGTGCGCATCGCTTCCCAGGCGCCAGCTTTCACGCCGCGTGAGTTCAAGGTCAAGGTGGGTGATGAAGTGACCATCATTCTCACCAACCTCGACAAGGTCGAAGACCTGACCCACGGTTTCGCGCTGCCGAAACACAATGTCAATTTCATTGTGAATCCGCAGGAAACCGCCTCGGTCACCTTCACCGTCGAAAAGGCCGGCGTGTACTGGTACTACTGCACGCACTTCTGCCATGCCCTGCATCTCGAGATGCGTGGGCGCATGCTGGTCGAAGCCTGAGGTCGTCACGAAGACCCGCCGCTGGTCGGCGGGTCTTCACTGGCTATACTTTCATTCGACCCGAACAGGATGGCCCGGGCGCTCGCGGGGAATCCTGGCTCTGATCCATGGTTTACTTTACCGCCCGTGCCGCACGACGCCTGCTCCATGAAGATGTTTGGAGGTAAGGCCATGACGCCTTCTTTCTCGAATGCCCGTCTGACGTTGTTGCTGCTGTTGCTCGGCGTGTGGCAACTGGCCTTTGCCAACGCTTACGACGCCAAGCTGCCGGAAGAACTGCACAGTTCGCCGAAGCTGTGCGACTACGCGCCCTGCGCTGAAGTTTTTCCCGGCGCCAAGACGTTCTCAGAACGCAAGGGCAATCCGCCCTACGTCGAAGCCTATAGCGAACGCGACGGCAAGCAGGAGCTGTTGGGCTATGTGATGTTGTCGACCGACATCACCGACACCCCCGCTTATTCGGGCAAGCCGGTGGTGACCTTGATTGGTCTCGACAAGAGCGGCCGTTTCGTCGGCACCAAGGTCTTGAAGCATTCCGAGCCGATACTCTTGCTCGGCATTCCGGAAGGCGCACTCGGCAAATTCCTCGCTCAGTATCTCGGCAAGCATGTCAGCGATGACATACAGGTCGGTGGCGCAAGCGACGACAACGGCCATGTCGGTCTGGACGCCATTTCCGGCGCGACCGTCACCGTCATCGCCGAAAACCAGGTGATGATGGCCTCGGCGCAAGCCGTGGCGCGCCAGGTCGGCATTCTCGAGCCGACGGTGCGCGAGCCGCCCAGGTACATCGACAGCAAGCGCAATCTCGATTGGGCGACGCTGGTGGCCGAGGGCAGCGTGCGGCAACTGGTGGTGTCTCCGGAGGCGGTTGGCCTGCCGAGTGGCCCGACACCGTTCATCGAATTATGGTTCGGTGTCCTCAATCAGCCGGACATCGGCCGTGCGGTGCTCGGCGAGGCCGGCTATCGCAGCCTCATGGGGCGCCTTAAAGACAATGAAACCGCGCTGTTCGTCATCCGCACCGCAGGCGCGGAATCGTTCAAGGGCTCGGGCTTCGTGCGCGGCGGCATCTATGATCGCGTGCAGGTGCGCCAAGGCAGCGACGCCTTCACGTTTCGCGACACTGATTATCTGAATCTCTACGGCGTGAGCGCCGCCGGCGCGCCGGGCTTCAACGAGTCGGCAATCTTCATCGTGCGCTCAAAGGCATTTTCCGCCGCCTATCCCTGGCAACTGGTGTTTCTCGGCAACCGCGTCGACCGCGAAACCGGCGCGCGCAGCTTCGCCAATTTCAATGCCGAGTACTGGTTGCCGGCCGCGACCCTTGAAGGCGGCCGACCGCACATCGTGCTGCCTGACCCGCCGTGGGTGAAGATCTGGAAGGCGCGTATCCTTGAAATCGTCGCCTTCACCCTGCTGCTCGTGATGGTGGCGGTGGTGTACGCACTGCGCGACAAGCTCACGCGCCGCTCGACCCATCACAACAAATGGCCGGTCAACGGTTTCAAATATACGGCGTGGCTCATAAGCATCGGCGCGGTCGGCTTCGGCCTGCTCGCGCAGCCGTCCATCACCCAGGTGCTGACCTGGTTTCACTCGCTGCTGTTCCATTGGACCTGGGAGCTGTTTCTTTCCGACCCGTTCATTTTCATTTTCTGGATCTTCATCATCGTCACGGTATTCGTGTGGGGACGCGGACTGTTCTGCGGTTGGCTGTGTCCATTCGGCTCGATGTCGGAACTGATCTACAAGCTCGCCGGCAAGCTCGGCATGAAGCGCTGGCAGGGGCACTTGCCCATGCGCTGGCACAATCGTTTGAAATGGGTGAAGTACGCGGTGTTCTTCGCGCTGCTGACGGTGTCGATGTTTTCCATGACGCTTGCCGAGCAGCTGGCCGAGGTTGAGCCGTTCAAGACCACCTTCCTGGTCGGCGTGTTCAATCGCAGTTGGCCCTACACCTTGTTCGTGGCGGTGTTGCTGGGGCTGTCGATTTTCATCGAGCGGCCGTTCTGCAAGTACCTGTGCCCGCTAGGCGCGGCGCTTGCGATGCCGTCGACCTTTCGCTGGTTCGGTTTGAAGCGCAAACAGGAATGCGCGACCTGCCATGCCTGCGCCAAGGGTTGCGGTTCGCTGGCCATCGACAGCGACGGGCGCATCGATCACCGTGAATGCCTGCATTGTCTCGACTGCATGATTCTGTATACCGACACCAGCACCTGTCCGCCCTTGGTGCATGAGCGCAAGCGCCGCACCAAGCGCGGCCTTGAGCTGACGCCGATAGGCGCCGACGGCTATTACATTCCGATCAAGGCCATGCCCTACGTGGCTCCGGTGACGAGCGGCCGTGCGGTGCGCAGCACGGTCGATCCGCGCCTGCCGACCGACCCGGTCACGCCGCCCTACGCGTTGCCTGCCGGTGTGCTGCAATGGCTGTGGAACGAGCTCATCGATCATCTGTGGCCCTGGAGTCGCAGCGGCTTCCAGGCGCAGCGTACGCTGCAGGCGGCCGGCTTCGCGCTCGCCATCGGTGCGACCCTGGTGTGGGTGCTGGCCGCCGCCGGCCGCATCGAGGCCGTGGTGGTGATGGCCTGGTGGTTCACCTGGAGCCTGTTCGAAGTGGTGGTGCGTGTCGGCAGTAAGCGCTACGTCAAGGACGGCCCGTGGTGGCAGCGGCATTATCGGGTCGCCAGCATCATGGACATGCTGTGTTACGTTGGCTTCAAGAATCTTTTGATCGGTGCCACTTTGTTCCTGTCCTTGAAAGCGCTGGGCATTCTCTCGCTATGAGCAACGTCCGCCGCCGATGATCACACTCGAACGTGCGCGATGGCTGTGCGCCACGGGCTTGCTGCTGTTTTGTCTGGACTGCGCGGCGCGCACCTGGCAAGTGGCGCCGGGTGCGTCCATCCAGGCCGCCATCGCGCAGGCCGCGGCTGGCGATGTGCTGGAGATTGCGCGCGGCCAGTATCGCGAGAACCTCAGCATCGATAAATCCCTGACCCTGCGCGGCAGCGGTCGGCCGACCATCGATGGTGGGCTCAAAGGCGACACCATCGCGGTATTCGCCGAGCACGTGACGCTCGAAGGTTTGAACGTGCGCAACTCTGGCGACAGCCTGCGCGAGCAGAACGCCGGCATCTATCTCAAGCGCGGCGCCCACCATGCAACGGTGCGCGACTGCGTGTTGAGCTACAACCTGTTTGGTCTGTGGATAGAAAAGGCCGACTTCGCCACCATCGAAAACAACAACATCACCGGCAAGCGCGACTACCGCAGTTCGCAACGGGGCAACGGCATCCAGCTCTACAATGCGCAGCACGCGCGTATCGTCGGCAATCACATTTCATTCGTGCGCGACGCCATCTATGTCGACGTGTCGCACGATGCGCTGTTCCAGGGCAACCGTCTGCACCACAGCCGCTACGGCACCCACTACATGAATTCCTACCGCAATGTGTGGGAAGGCAACGACAGCTGGATGAACCGCGGTGGCCTGGCCTTGATGGAAGTACGCGACCAGACGGTGCGCAACAATCGCGCATGGGCCAATTCCGACCACGGCATCATGCTGCGCACCATCCAGGACGCGGTGGTCGAGAACAACATTGTGGCCGGCAATGTGCAGGGCCTGTTCGTCTACGACGCCGAGTACAACACCTTGCGTAACAACCTGGTGGTCGACAATCTCATCGGCGTGCGCCTGTGGGCGGGCTCGAAGAACAACACGGTCGAAGGCAATGACTTCATCGCCAATCGCGACCAGGTGCGCTATGTCGGCGCGCGTGACGAACCGTGGGGCGGTAAGCTCGGCAATTTCTGGAGCAATTACCTCGGCTGGGACAGAGACGGCGATGGCCGTGGCGACGTGCCCTATGAGGCGAATGACCTGGTCGACCGCTTGAGCTGGCGCTACCCGACCGTGCAGTTGCTGCTCGCCAGCCCCGCCATCCAGACCTTGCGCCTGGTCGGACGGCAGTTCCCCATCCTGCGCGCGCCGAGCGTGGTCGACGCCCATCCGCGCATGCAACCCACCCACCGTGACTGGAGAGACTGGCTTGGCAAAATCCACCCCGGCAGTCGCTGACCGTGCCGCGCCGCGCGCGTTGGTCGAAGTGCGCGACGCCAGCAAGCATTACGGCGCCGTGCATGCGCTGGACGGCGTCACGCTCGATATCGCGCCCGGCGAAGTCTTCGGTCTCATTGGTCACAATGGCGCCGGCAAGTCGACGCTGTTCAAAATGATGATGGGCCTGATTGCGCCGAGCCGCGGCGAGATTCTCATCGATGGCGTGGCGGTGACCGGCGACGATTTTCGCGAAGTGCGGCGCCGTATCGGCTACCTGCCCGAGAACGTGGTGTTCTACGACAATCTGAATGCGCTCGAGACCCTGCATTTCTTCGCCAAGCTGAAGGGCGTCAGCCACAGCGACAACCGTGCGTTGCTCGAGCGCGTGGGCCTCGGTGCGGCCGCCACGCGCCGCATTCGCGAATACTCCAAGGGCATGCGTCAGCGCCTCGGCTTTGCGCAGGCCCTGCTCGGCGAACCGCGTCTGCTGTTCCTGGATGAGCCGACCAACGGCCTCGACCCGGATGGCATCCGTGAGTTCTATGGGATTCTTGCCGAACTCCGCGCCGCCGGTGCGACGATTGTCTTGACCTCGCACATCCTCGCCGAGATCCAGCAGCGCGTGGACCGGCTCGCGATCATCGCCGCCGGCAAGCTGCGCGCGGTCGGTGCGCTGTCCGCGCTGCGCAGCGAGGCGGATCTGCCGCTGTGGTTCGATGTCGATTGCGAGGCCGCCGCGCGGCCGGCCGTGCGCGCGGCGCTCGCCTCGGTGACCGTCACCGTGCACGATGCGCCGGCCGGCCTGCGCGTCGAATGCGCGCGGCAACACAAGCTCGCCGTGCTCGCGGTGCTGGGCAGTCAGGCCGCCGCGCTGCGCGATTTCCATGTGCGCGAGGCGTCGCTCGAAGATCTCTTTTTTGGATTGTCCTCATGAGTGTTCTGCAACTGCAACGCCGCCAGGTGGCGACCATCGCCGGCAAGGAATTCTGGGATCGCATCCGCAGTCTGTGGGTGCTGGCCATCGCGCTGGTGTTCACGGTGTTCGCGCTGGTCATCGCTTATTTCGGCGGCGCGCAGCAGGGCCTGGTCGGCTTTCGTTCCATGGAGTTCACCATCGCGAGCCTGGTGAGCCTGGTCATCTATCTCATTCCGCTGATTGCGCTGGTGCTGGGTTTCGATGCCATCGTCGGTGAACGCGAGCGCGGCTCCCTGGATCTGCTGCTGTCGATGCCCATCACACGCTTTGAACTGCTGCTCGGCAAATACCTGGGCCTCGCTGCCGCGCTGGCGTTTTCCACGGTGGCGGGTTTCGGCCTGGTGGCGGTGGTGCTGGCGAGTCATCTCAATCTCAGCGGGCTCGCGCACTACGGTCTGTTCATGGCGAGCTCGGTGTTGCTGGGCCTGGCATTCCTGAGCCTCGCGGTCAGCGTGTCGGTGTTTGCCAGCGATCGCACGCGTGCCTCGGGGCTTGCCATCGCGCTGTGGTTTTTCTTCGTGCTGATGTTTGATTTGATCCTGCTCGGCGTGCTGGTGGTGGGCGGCGGCAATACCGGTGGCGAATGGTTTGCCTACTTGCTGTTGCTCAATCCCGCCGACGTGTTTCGTGTGCTGAATATCGCGAGCCTCGATGAGGTCGGCGCGTTGTATGGGCTGGCCACGGTGTTTCCGCGCGAGCTCGCCAACCCGTGGCTGCTGTGCGCGGTGCTGCTGGCCTGGAGTGTGCTGCCCTTGAGTCTGGCCGCGTGGAGATTCCGTCGATGAACAAGTTCGCTCGAAACGGCCTGCTGCTGGCCAGCCTGGTGCTGGGCGCCTGCAGTGACCAGGCGCCGTCGGTCACGCAACAGGCGGCGCAGGCCGAGGTCGGCACCAGCTGTGCGCTGGACGGCATGTTGCTCGCCGACTTCCCCGGCCCCAAGGCGCAGATGCACTACGCCGGTCAGGACGCGCCGGATTTCTTCTGCGACACGGTCGAGATGTTCCATCTCTATCTCAATCCCGAGCAGGTGCGCGCCGTGCGCGCCCTCTACGTGCAGGACATGGGCGCCGCCGCATGGGACGAGCCGCAAGGCCATTGGATAGACGCCAAACAGGCGTTCTACGTGGTCGGCAGTTCACGGCACGGCTCGATGGGACCGACCATCGCGTCGTTCGCGAAGGCGGTCGATGCCGAGAAGTTTGCCGCTGAATACGGCGGCAAGGTCTATCCCTTCGCCGGCATCACCGCCGACATGGCGGTGCTCGATGGCGGCGCCCTGCACGATACGCACATGTAGGCGTAAGCCGCGCGCGAATTCGCTTATGCTGGCACCGCCTTGTTCAGCACAGGGCACATACGGCAACCATGAGCGAGGAGACAGGCATGATGGGCAGATGGATGGGCGTGGTGTTGGTGGTGTTGAGTGTGCTCGGCGGCTGCGCCCAGGTCGGTGATGGCCCGCCGCCGTCCAATATCGCGAGCGCCAACCCGGATCGCTTCACGTTCAAGATAGAAGTGGCCGGCGCCCTGTCCGGGCAGGACACCGACGAGCGCGCGCGCAAGGAAATCGAGTTCTACCGCACCCACCACGGTTACAACTCCTACGAGGTGGTGACCAAGACGCCGGATGGTTCGCACGTCAATTACGAAGTGCAGTTCGCGCGGTAGGTGCGCCCAATGGAATGTCAGACTTCAGTCCGACATTCAAAGAGAACGACGCGCCCGTTCACCACCGCAACAGCCGCGGCCCGAGCAGCGCGCCGAGCACCGTCGGCAAGGCTATCCCCGCCACGTACCACACCGCGATGAATGGCGCCGCCATCTCCGGGCAATGCACGCAATAAACCAACGTCGCGAGCGCGCCGGCCAGCAGGCCGCTGGCGGCGCCGGCCAGACGCAGCCGCGTCGGCGCGAGGCCTGACACCGCCCACAGTGCGCCGGCCAGCAGCGGCATGGCGAGCATGGCTATCAGCAGCGGACAGAGGGTCCAGGTGTCGCCGAACAACATTTCGGCACGCTGCTCGGGCGCCGCAATCACGAGTGTGAGCGCGGCCAGTAACCACACCACCAGCAAGGGGCTCGCCAGTGCCGTCGGCGCACGGCCGAGCGGCGCCCCCGGGCGCGACAGGCGCGCGACCATCACCAGGCTGGCGGCCGCGAGGCTCGCGGCAAAGGCACATTTGAACCAGAACATCGGCAGGCGCGCGGCCTCGATGAGATCCGGCCGCAGGCCCAGGGTGGTAATCATCAACAGCACACTGGCGATGCTGCCGACGCCCAGCCCAATCATGAAGCGACGCTCCACTACATGTGGTTCGACGCCGACATTGCCGCTGGCCAGCATGTTCACCAGTTCATCGGTTTTCATGACTGCCCTCCAAACAAAGCGGCCAGCGCCTTCAAGCCGCGGTGCACGCCGACCTTGATGGCCGACTCCGACATGCCGGTGGCGGCCGCCGCTTCAGCCACCGACAGGCCCTGCAACTTCATGTGGATGATAGGCAGGCGCTGCTGCTGCGGCAGTTGGTCGAGATACATCGCGAGATCGCGCCGCGCTTCCGCGGCATCGAGATCGGCGCTGGCAAACAGCTCGGTGTGCTCGTCAAGCGGCTCGTGCAGCTGTTCGCGATGGGAGCGGCGCCTGAGCATATCGATGAGCTTGTACTTGGCGATGGCATGCACCCAGGCGGTCAGGGGCTGCGCGGCATCGTAGGTGTGACGCTGGTTGTGCAGCGCCAGCAGGGTTTCCTGCAGCAGATCTTCGACTTCGTCCGGCAGTCCGCGCAGACGTCGACGGAAATAGGCGCGCAGATGCGCGGTCATTTCCTTGAGAAATCCATGGTAGGCAGCCCCATCACCGGCCAGCCCCGCGAGCAGGGCCGCGCGAAGTCGCTGTTCATGGGTGTGCGCCGATTCATTATCCATGGTTCGTTCCACGGCAGCCCTTGGTTACAGGCACGCTGCGCGGGCCGCGCCCGGCGATTTTGCCTGAGCGTGTAACCAATCGCCACGAGCTCGCGAACTAGCTGTCAGAGCGCCGGCCCCGTGCCGGCCCGACAGCGACACACGAGGACTCGTCCATGACCGAAGATGCAACGCCCATCCATCCACGCTGGCTACGCGTCACGCACTGGATAAACGCATTGGCGGTAGTGCTGCTGGTGATGAGCGGCTGGCGCATCTACAACGCTTCGCCCTTCTTCGATTTTCGCATTCCGCGTGAAGTCACCCTTGGCGGCTGGCTGGGCGGCGCGCTGCTGTGGCACTTCGCCGCCATGTGGCTGCTGGTCGTGAACGGCGTGGTGTATCTGTCCTGCAATGTCATGAGCGGCCGCTTGTGGCGCAAATTCCTGCCGCTTTCACCGCGCGCCATCGTCACCGATCTGCTGGGCGCCCTGCGCGGCCAGCTGTCCCACGCCGATGCGCGCCATTACAACGCCGTGCAACGAGCGGCTTATCTGTTCGTGATGCTGGACGCGGTGTTGCTGGTGGTGTCGGGCCTGGTGCTGTGGAAGTCGGTGCAACTCCCCGTGCTGCGCGAACTCCTGGGTGGCTACGAGTCGGCACGGCGCGTGCACTTCATCGCGATGGCCGCGATGGTGGCCTTCGCCGCTGTGCACCTGACCATGGTGGCGCTGGTGCCGCGCACGCTCGTGACCATGATTCGCGACGCCTGAGGAGCATTTTTCAATGACCATCAAAGCACCGCGCCTCGGCATCGATGGCGACGCCCTGCTCAAGGATGCACTACGCGAACTTGAGCTGCCCACGCGCCGCCTGTTTCTGAAACGTTCGCTGTCGCTGGGCGGTCTGTCCCTGCTGACCGGCTGCACCATCGTCGACGAAGACAGCGCCGAGCAAGCCCTGATGCGTGTCTCGCGTTTGAACGACAAAGTGCAGGGCTGGCTGTTCGATCCTCGGCATCTGGCGCCGACCTATTCGGCCGACATGATCACGCGGCCCTTTCCGTTCAATGCCTATTACGGCGAGAACCAGATTCGCGACGTCGATGGCGACAGCTTTCGCCTGGAAGTGACGGGCATGGTCGCGGACAGACACGCCTGGGCCCTGGCTGAACTGCGCGCGCTGCCGCAGGCGGAACAGATCACGCGGCACATCTGCGTGGAAGGCTGGAGCGCGATTGGGCGCTGGGGCGGTGTGCCGTTCGCGACTTTTCTCACACACATTGGCGCCGATACGAGCGCGCGTTATGTCGGCTTCAAATGCGCCGACGATTATTACACCAGCATCGACATGCCGACCGCGCTGCATGCGCAAACCTTGTTGGCGCTCGACTACGACGGCGAGCCGCTGCCGCCCCGTTACGGCTATCCGATAAAACTGCGCATGCCGACCAAGCTCGGCTACAAGAATCCCAAGCACATCCAGGCGATTTTCATCACCAACACCTACCCCGGCGGTTACTGGGAAGACCAGGGGTACAACTGGTTCGGGGGTAGCTGAAAAATTCAGCGATCCCCAAGTCCGGCGGCAAGTCCGCTATTTCATTTTCAACAAGACGAGGAATCAACCATGAAAATGTTCAATGCAATGTGCCTGGCGTTTGGCCTCATGCTCGCTGGCGGCAGCGTGTATGCCGACGATGCGATGGGCAAGGACGCCATGGCCAAGGACGGTATGGCCAAGGGCGAAATGAAGAAAGAAGAGATGAGCAAGGATGCGATGGGCAAGGGCGAGATGGCCGAAGACGGCATGGCCAAGGATGGCATGGGCATGGCCAAGGACGAAATGAAGAAATAAGCAGCGCGCCGCGGCGGGCGTGGGCTATTCCAGCACGCCCGCCGCGTGCAACGCGGTGATTTCCTCATCTTCATAGCCGAGCAGGTCACGCAGCACGTGCGTGTTGTCTTCGCCATAGACCGGCCCGGGGCGCGTGACGGTGGCCGGCGTGTCGGACAGGCGCAGGCGAGAATGTTCGATGGGAATGGGGCCGAGCGCTGCGTGAGGCACGGTCACGAAATGTCCGCGCGCGGCGAGCTGCGCGTCGTCGTTGAGATCGGCGCTCAGCGACGAACGGTGTACCGGCACAGCGACGGCCTGCAAGGCATTCTCGATTTCATCCGCCGTGCGCACCGCGGTCCAGGCATTGATGGCGGCATCGATCTCCGGCGCTGCCCTGTGTCGTGCGGCCAAGGTCGTCAAGCCGGCGAGACGGCCATCACACCCAATGACGCGCACCAGCGCCTGCCATTGCACATCGCTGTCGGCGGCAATCGCCACCCAGCGGTCGACCCCCGCCGCGGCGTACACGCCGTGCGGGCAGGATTCGGGTGACGCATTGCCGGTGCGTTTCATGACGTGACCATTGACGGTGTAGTCAAGCATGGCCGGTGCGATGAAATGCAGCGCCGCTTCCGATTGCGACAAATCGACGTGCTGACCTTCACCGGTGCGGCGACGATGATCGAGCGCCGCGAGGAGCGCGGCGGCCGTGAACTTGGGCGCGACATAATCGGTATAGGCGCCGAAGGGGCCTGCCGGTGCGCGGTCCGGCCAGCCCGCCAATTCACCAAATCCCGCCATCTGCGCGCCCATGGTGCCGAAGCCGGCGAGGGTCGCATGGGGACCGGACTGCCCGTTCAGGCACGAGCTCAACGCGATGATCGAAGGATTCCATGCGCTCAGGTGCGCGTAGTCGAGTTCAAGACGCTGCATCACGCCGCAGGCGAAGCTGTCGGTGACGACGTCTGCCCATTGCACCAGGCGCTGCAGCACGGCGCGCGCTTGCGGTGAACGCAGATTGAGCACGCAGCCGTATTTGCCGGCGCCGACATTGGCGTAGGCGCTCGAGCGTTCCGCTCCGGCCTGGTTCTGCCAGAACGGTTGCACGGTGCGCGCGGCGTCGACCGCGCGCGTGCTTTCGATGTGCACGACCGTCGCGCCGTAATCGGCCAGCGTACGCGTCGACGCCGGGCCGGCGATGACCCACATGAAATCGAGAATCTTGACGCCCGCCAGCGCCGGTGCACGCGGCGCGCCGGTCACAGGTTTCCTCGGCGTTGAACGCGCACGTGTCGCACCCTCGGCCAACACTTCATCCTGATGCTGACCCGCACGCGGTGGCGCGTGTCGATAGCGCAGCGGCGTGGCGGAAAAGCGCGCAAACGGGCCGGGATAGCGCACGTGTCTGGCCGGCGCTTCATGCACCATCTCGACCCAGTATTCGCGCGCGGCGAGCTGTTCCGAGTCGGCGACTTCGGCGGTGGTCGCGACCGGCACGATAAGAAGATCCCGTTGCCGCGCCAGCGCAAACAGTTCGGCCTTGGTGTATTGCGCGGTGAAAGTCGCAATCGCGTCTATGCAACGCATGAGCTCAGTGGCGGGCTCGACGCCGGTCATCAGCAAATCGGTGTAGTTCAGCCAGTCCTCGTCGCGTGTCGCGGCATCGACAAAGCCACGCTCGTGCATCACCTCCATCAGGCGCCTGGCGAACGGTCCGCCCGAAGTGCCGAAGAAGAAGGTCACGGAGACATGGCCGTCGCGCGCCGGGTTGACGAACTTCAGCACGATGGGGCCGACCTTCATGCCGCCGGCCACGCGTTCGAGTTGCGCCACGCCCCACGCGTGGGACAGCACGAAGAATTGCGTGGCGAGCATGGTGGCGGCCTGCGCCGACGCATCGACATGTTGACCAAGACCATCGCGTTCGCGCGCATGCAGCGCGACCAGCGCGCCGACCGCCGCTTCCGCCGCACCGTGTAAAAAGGCCTGTGGCACTACCAGCCGCGTCGGCGGCCGGTCACCATCGCCCGTGATCTGCAGTACGCCCGAGGCGGCCAACACCGTCAAATCGTTGGCCGCCCAGTGCGCCTTGGGACCTTGCTGTCCGAAGGCCGTGATGGAAACCACGATGAGGCCGGGATTGAGGCTGCGCAGCGCCGCGACGCCAAGGCCTAAGCTGTCGAGATGCCCGGGGGGGAAAGATTCGATGAGGATGTCCGCGTCCGCCGCCAGCGTGCGCAAATCGGCGCGGCCTGTCGCGCTATCGAGATCCAGCACCACTGAACGCTTGTTGCGGTTCAAGCCCCAGAAATGCAGGCTGTCGGGCGCATCACCGGCATCGTTCACGAACGGCGCGATGCGTCGCGCCGATGAGCCGCCGGGCGGCTCGATGAGAATCACATCAGCGCCGAGGTCGCCCAGGATCTGGCCGCACAGCTGGCCGCGTTCGTCGCTGAGATCGAGCACGCGATAGGGTGACAACATCTAACGCGTGCTCCGAAACGTAAGGTTGGGCCTGTAGGTCCGAGTTCAATCGGACCTACAGTGGGATCAATCACCCATCGACAATACTCAGCTCGACTTGCCGACCATGTAATCGACCGCGGCCTTGACTTCGTCATCGGTCAGCGCGGTGTTGCCGCCGCGCGGCGGCATCATGCCGGCCTGGCCGGTGAAGCCTTCGAGGGCGTGCTTGTAGAGCATGTCCTTGCCTTGCGCGATGCGCGGCGCCCATTGTTCCTTGTTGCCCGGCATCGGTGCACCCGCGACACCGGCGGCATGGCACAGCGCGCAGGTCTTGTTGAATACGCCCTTGCCGACATCGTTGGCGGCTGCGCCGGCATCGGCGACCGCGCCGGGCGGCGGCGGAGTGGGTGCGCCGGCCACCGGTTCGGCGGCGACGGGCGCGGTGGTGGGGGTGGCTGGTTCAGCGGGCGCCGCAGCCGGCACCGGTGCGGCGGCAGTGGTCTTGGGCGCGCTGTCGCCTTGTCCGCAGGCGGTGAGCAGGCCGGCCAGGCCAATGATGACAATGATGGAAGCTTTGTTCACAGGGTTCTCCTCGGTAAATGCGGTGGTCCGCAGGCGCTCACCATACCGCAGATCGGCGTGCATGCCAGTACTTGGGCACGGTCCGTCGGGCCTCCGTAAAGTGCGGGTGTCGTTAAACGCTTCGCAGCAGCGCGATGCACTGGCACACTGCCCGCTACTTCAAATTCCGGATGGCCCCTCATGATTGAACGTCTGCGCGTCACGCTGCGCCGTGTCATCACTGCAAGCATGTTGTTGAACGCCGTTGCCGTATACGCGAGCGAGCTCGCGCCGGTCACGCCGGCGCGACTCGCGGCCGGCAACACCGGCCTTGATGCGGCGGCCGACTGGTTGACCTATGGCGGCAGCTACGCCAACTGGCGTTACAGCCCGCTCGCCGACATCACCGCCGCCAATGTCGCCGGGCTTGCGCCGGCGTGGATGTTCCAGACCGGCGTGCAAGGCCAGGTCGCGGGTTCACCGGTGATCGCCGATGGCATGCTGTTCTTCACCGCCGCGCATAACAATCTGTACGGCCTCGATGCGGTGACCGGCGATGTGAAATGGCATTACGAACACCAGATGCCGGGCGATTTGCGCCTGTGCTGCGGACCGGCCAATCGCGGTGTGGCAATTGCCGGCAACAAGATTTTCATGGCGACCCTGGACGCGCACCTGCTCGCCTTTGAACGCGCCACCGGCAAGCTGCTGTGGAACGTCACCATGGCCGATTACAAACTCGGCTTCAGCGCCACCAGCGCACCGTTGGTGGTGAAAGACATGGTCATCGTCGGCAATGGCGGCGGTGAATTCGCGACGCGCGGTTTCATCGCGGCCTACTCCCTCGAAACGGGCAAGGAGCGCTGGCGCCGTTACACGGTGCCGGCGGCGGGCGAGAAGAACGTCGAAAGCTGGGCCGGTGAAAGCTGGAAAGGCGGTGGTGCACCGGCGTGGATGACCGGCGCCTATGACGGCGCGAGCAATACGCTCTATTGGTCGACCGGTAATCCCGCGCCGCTGTTCAACGGTGATGCGCGCAAGGGCGACAACCTCTACAGTGACTCGGTGCTGGCGCTCGACGCCGACAGCGGTGAAATCCGCTGGCATTTCCAGGCCACGCCCCACGATGTGTGGGACTACGACGCTACCAACGGCGTGATGCTGGTCGATGTCGAACAGGACGGCAAAAAATTGCGCGCCGTCACCCAGGCCAATCGCAATGGCTATGTGTATGTGCTCGACGCCGCCACCGGCAAATTCCTGCGCGGCACGCAGTACATCGAAAACCTGAACTGGTCCAAGGGACTCGATGCCAACGGCCGGCCGACGGTCGACCCGAAATACGTACCGACCGTGGACGGCTTGAAGGATATGGTGTGTCCCGGCCCCATCGGCGGCAACAACGGTTCCACCACCTACGCCTACAGCCCGCTCACCCATCATCTTTATGTGCCGGTGGTCGAGAGCTGCATGTCGCTGGCCAAGGAAGAAGCGGGCATGCATCCGGGCGATCCGAATTTCGGCGGCACGCTCGGCGATTCCTACGCGACCCTCGGCAAGGCCTATGGCCACATCACCGCCATCGACCCGGTGAGCGGCAAGATCAAATGGCGCTATCGCGACAACTTCCCGATGATTGGCGGCGCGCTCGCTACCGGTGGCGGCCTGATTTTCACCGGCAATCAAGAGGGCTATGCGCTGGCACTGGATGCCGACAGTGGCAAGCTGCTGTGGAAATTCCAGACCGGCTCCGGCATACGTAGCCAACCCGTGACCTATCGCATCAACGGCCGTCAGTACGTGGCCATCGGCAGCGGCACAGGCGGCGTGGCGGCGTCGGTGGTCGGGCAGCCCAGGCACGTGACGTTTGGCAGTGCCTTGGTGGTGTTTGCGTTACCGCAATGAGCGTCATGGGCGTACTGTCCGGCACCTGCGAATTCATTCGCACGTTCCATCCGAACGTCAGGCGCGATAGGGAATTGTCGAATGTCAGACTGAAGTCTGACCCACACAATCAAAAGCCCTCTTCATATGGGTCAGACTTCAGTCTGACATTGGGCTGCGTGACTGTGGGAATGAATTCGCACCCACGGGAATATCGCCATGCATGACAGCGTCGGCCAGCGCACGCTGCTGCGCGCCATCGAGAGCAATGCGCGGCTGCGCGCGGGGCATCCCTTCATTGAATACGGCGCGCTGACCGTGAGTCATGCGGCGTTTGCGGCGGCGGTCAGGCGTGTCGCCAACGGTCTGCTGGCTAGTGGCATCACCCATGGTCAGCGCGTGCTGGCTTTTTTGCCCAACTGCCCCGAATACCTCGTCGTGCGCTTTGCCGTGCAGCGCATCGGCGCAGTGTTCGTGACCTGCAGCAGCCTCTATGTCGACGATGAAATTCGCTACCAGCTCGAGGCGAGTGGCGCGGTGCTGGCAGTGACCGACGTGGCCTCGGCCGCGCGCATGCGCGCCATTGCCGCGACGCTGGACAGCGTGCGCGAGGTGCTGCTGCTGGAGCCGGGGCGCATGGATGCAAGCCGCGTCGGCGTGAACGGCTGGCTGTCGTCGCAATCGGACACGCTGTCGCTGCCGTTCCCTGACGTCGACGCGCTTTCGATGCTGATGTACACCTCCGGCACCACGGCGCGGCCCAAGGGCGTGATGTTCACCCACGGCAACGAAATGTTTTCGTCCTTGGGGATTGCCCACGCATTTGCCTATACGCGCTTCGAGCGACTGCTGCATTATTTTCCGCTCTATCACATCAACGGCGGGCTGGCCTTGCTCGGGCCGCTCATTCTGCGCGGCGCGACCATGGTGATGGCGCCGAAATTTTCCGCGTCGAATTTCAGCAAGACCTTGGTCGAAGAGCGCATCACCATGGCGGCCATGAATTCGACCCACATCAAGATGCTGTTGAACCAGCCGCCAAGTCCCTACGACAACCAGCACGCGGTCTATCGCGCGCAGTTCGCGCTGCCGCTCGATGTCGAACGCCGCCAGGCGTTCAGCGAACGCTTTGGCGGCATCACGCTGGTCGAAGCCTATGGCCTGACCGAAGGCATGGGCATCTGCATTGCTTGCCCCATAGATGCCCTGTGGAAGCCAGGCAGCGCCGGGCTGCCTTTCCCCGGCTATCAAATGCGCCTGGTCAATGACGCAGGCGAAGACGTGGCCGTCGGCGAGCCCGGCCAGTTGCTGCTGCAATGTCAGACGCGCCATGGCCTGACGCAAGGCTATTTCGAAGACCCGCAAGCGAGCGCCGAGCTGCTGCGTGACGGCTGGCTGCATACCGGTGATGTCGGTGTGTGTGACGAAGACGGTTACTTCCATTTCCTCGAACGCGAGAAGGACATGATCAAGCGCTCGGGCTTCAACGTCGCGGCGGCGGAAGTCGAGCGCGTATTGCTCGGACACGCCAGCGTGCGCGAAGCCGCGGTGGTCGGCATCCCGGATGACTTGCGCGAGGAAGCGATCGTGGCATTCGTGGTGGCGGCGGGTGACGCGGACGCCGATGCGGAAATTTTACGCAGCCACTGCGCCGCGCAACTCGCAGCGTACAAGGTGCCCGAACATGTCGTGACCCTGGAAACGATGCCGGAGAATTTCCTGGGCAAGGTTGAAAAGAAGCTGTTGCGCGAGATGGCGCGCGCACGTTTTCCATAGGTGCAAATTCGTTCATACACCCGTGCCGCCTTATTTAATGTGCGAATGAATTCGCATCTGCCATGAACCATGCTCGGCCTTTCTGAAACCACCGCCGCCGCGCGCCTCGAAACCGAGGGCCCGAACGAGCTGCCGGGTCCGCGCGCGCAGGGTGTGCCGGCGTTGCTCGGTGAACTCCTGCGCGAGCCGATGGTGGCGCTGCTGATCGGCTGCGGCGCGATTTACCTCGTACTCGGCGACACCCAGGAAGCCTTGATGCTGCTCGGCTTTCTCGCGCTCATCATCGCCATCACCTTGGTGCAGGCGCGCAAGACCGAGACCGCGCTCGACGCGCTGCGCAACCTGTCCAGCCCGCGCGCGCTGGTGATGCGAGACGGTGAGAAGCGACGCATTGCCGGCCGTGAAGTGGTGCGCGAAGACCTGCTGCTGGTGGCCGAAGGCGATCGGGTGGCGGCCGATGCGCGCGTGCTCATCGCACGCAATCTGCTCGCCGACGAATCGCTGTTGACCGGCGAGTCGCAGCCTGTCGCCAAAGAAGCCGGTGATGTGCTGTACGCCGGCACGACGGTGGTCCGTGGCCAGGGCAGCGCGCAAGTGTTCGCCACCGCGCTTGCCACCGAGCTTGGCCGCATCGGCAAGGTATTGGACACCGCGGTGGATGAAGCAACCCGCCTCGAGGTCGAGACGCGGCGCCTGGTGAAAGTGCTGGCGGTCGGCGCCGGCGCGCTGTGTGTGCTGGTGCTGGTGGCCTACGGCGTGATGCGCCATGACTGGCTGGGCGGCGTGTTGACCGGTCTCACGCTGGCGATGGCCATCCTGCCGAACGAATTGCCAGCGGTGCTCATGATCTTCCTGGCGCTGGGCGCATGGCGTATCTCGCAGCGTCGGGTGTTGACGCGGCGCATGCCGGCGGTCGAGAACCTCGGCGCGGCGACAGTGCTGTGCGTGGACAAGACCGGCACGCTGACCATGAACCAGATGGCAGTGCGGCGTCTCATGACGGCCGCCGGTGAAGAACTCGAACTCGGTGGCGCACCCGCCGAGTTGCCCGAAGCATTTCACAGCTTGCTCGAGTTCGGCATTCTGGCGTCGAGTCCCGCACCGTTCGATCCCATGGAGCGCGCCGTGCATCGCATCGGTGATGAACTGCTGGCCGCGACTGAACACCTGCATCCGGCCTGGCAACTGGCGGGCGCCCATCCCCTCACGCCCGACATGCTGGCGGTCAGCCAGGCGTGGCGCGATGAAGGCGACGAAGGCTATGTGATCGGCACCAAGGGCGCGCCAGAGGCGATTCTCGATCTGTGTCACAGCGACGCCGCGACCTGCGCGCGGGTGGCGCAGGAGGTCGAGCGTTTCGCGCGCAGCGGCCTGCGGGTGCTCGGCGTGGCGCGCGCGCGTCACACATCCGCGCAGCTGCCGGGCACCCAGCACGACTACGATTTTGAATTTCTGGGTTTACTGGGACTGTCCGATCCGGTGCGGCCACAGGTGCCACAGGCGGTGCGCGAATGTTATCAAGCGGGCATACGCGTGATCATGCTGACGGGCGACCACATCGAGACCGCGCGCAGCATCGCGCGCGAAGTCGGCATCGCCAATCCCGATGAAGTGGTGAGCGGCGCCGAACTCGAAAGCTGGGACGAGGCTACGTTTGACGCGCGGCTCACGCAGGTCAACTGCTACGCGCGCATGCAGCCCGAACTCAAGCTGCGCCTGGTCGAGGCATTGCAACGGCGCGGTGAGGTGGTGGCCATGACCGGCGATGGCGTCAACGATGCGCCGGCGCTCAAGACCGCGCAAATCGGCATCGCCATGGGTGGGCGGGGCACCGACGTCGCACGCGAAGCCGCGGCGCTGGTGGTGCTCGACGATGATTTCTCGTCGATAGTCGCGGCCATCGCCGCCGGCCGTCGTGTGTTCAGCAATCTGCGCAGCGCCATGGCCTACCTGCTGGCGGTGCATGTGCCGATAGCCGGCATCTCGGTGTTGCCGGTGTTGATGAACCTGCCGCTGGTGCTGCTGCCGGTGCATGTCGCGCTGCTGCATCTGGTCATCGAGCCGGCCTGCTCGGTGGTGTTCGAAGCCGAGCCCGCGGCGGCCGACGTCATGCGCCGCGCACCGCGCAGTGTCGATGCGCCGCTGTTCTCGCGCGAGCTTATCCTGCCGAGTCTCATGCAAGGCGTGATGGTATTGCTCATGCTGCTGGTGCTGTTCGTGTTGGCCCTGGCGCGCGGCCTCGATGAAAACGAAGCGCGCGCCATGACCTTCACCAGTTTGATGCTGGCGAGCCTCGGCATGATCATTTTCAACGCCGCGCGCACGCGACCGCTGCGCGAGAGTCTGGCCATGCCGAACGCGGCGCGCTGGTGGGTGCTGGGCGGTGGCCTGGCGCTGACTTTCGGTGCGCTGGCGGTGCCGGCCGTGCGCGAAGTGTTTCGCTTCGCGCCCTTGTCGATGGCGGATCTCGCCCTGTGTTTCGCGGCGGTGGCGCTGACCTTGGTCGGGCAGACGGCAATTGTGGGTCAGAACTCAGTCTGACCCACAACAAGAGCAAGTCAATCGTGAACCCGCGTCGCGATCCCTGCGCGTTATGCGCCCTGCATCCCGCGCAGTCGTGATTCGAAGTAAGCGGCCAGCGCTTCGAGCTCGGCCGCGCAGTCGCCGTTGAAGCAGGGGCCGTGCATGACCGCGAGTGTGGTCGGGCGCAGGTCCTTCAGCGCGCGGATGGTGGGCGCGGTGTGGGGCGTGAGGGCGGTGGCCTGGAAGCCTTCTTCGGCGGCGATGGCGGCGGCGACGATGCTGTCGCGGCCGACGGCGGGACCATCGCCGACCTGCGTGAACAGGTCGCCGGTGAACAGCGTGCCGGTGCTCTGTTCAAAAACAAGGCCCGATTCCCAGGCATGGGGCACATGGGGCGTATCGATATAGCGCACGCGTTTGCCGCCGAGGTCGAGCACCTCGCCGTTGGTGAGCGCCCGTGGTGGGCGGTCGGCCAGATCGTTCAGCGACACCATGCAGGCGATGGCGCCATGCACCACCTGCGCCTGCGGCGCCGCTGCCAGCCATTGATTCATCGAACCGCACTCGTCCGACTCGACGTGCCCGAAAGAGATCCAGCGGAGCTTGGTCAAGGGCATCACGCTCGCGGCGGCGGCGGACACCAAGGGAAACAGGCCACGTCCACCGCAGTGGAACAGCATGGGCTCATCGGCATCGATGAGATATTGATTGAAGGTGAAGCCGACGGGCGGCACTTCAGCAATGAAGGTCGACAGGCGATAGATTCGGTCTGCGATTTCGTCGACGCGTGTGTGCATGCTCAATCCCCCGTCGTTGTGGTGGTGGCTATCCGGCAAAAATAGCGGCGAACCGTGCCTTGCGCCAGTCTCGAGGCGAGACTGGCGCCTGCACTCGCCAAGCCTGGCCGCTTGGGTTAGGGTTCGAGGACGTTCTTTGTCATTCACTCATCGAGAGGAGTCTCTTCCATGCCCATCGCCGTAGTCGAACGCAGCGTCAACGCACCGCATGCCTATGTGTGGGACTGGTTGGCGGATTTCGGCGCGCTAGACAAACTCCATCCGCCGGGCAACCTCACGCAATTCCGTTGCGAGGGCAACACCATTGGTTCGCGGCGTTTCGCGGTGTTCAAGCCGGAGATGCAGATCGCCGGGCAGATCGTCGAACGCCTGGACGTGGCGTTGGCGCCGCACGTGATCGTTTATTCCATCGTCGAGAACTATCCCCTACCGATGCGCGACTACGTGGCCGTAATCAATCTGTCGACCATCGACGCCGGCCACACCCGCGTGCGCTGGGAAGGGCACTACACGGAAGACGCCCTGCCCGCCGAGCAGATGAACGCCGCGCTGCGCGATTTTTACGAATTGTTTCTGGGCAATATCGAAAAAGCCCACGCGCTCGGGCGCAAGGTGGGCGAGACGCCGTATTGAAATTGAAACAGGTGCTGGTTGAGGTCGAGAGCGGCCGCTTCCAATGTCAGACTGAAGCCTGACATCCAAAGCAGCGCGGTCTCCGTCGTATCCGCAGTCTGCGAACTTACAGCGCCGACGCCTTCACCAGCGCCGGCCGCGCGGCGAGGCGCTTGCTGTAGGCGTCGAGTTTGGCGAAGCGCTCATCGATGATGCCGAAGGCGCGCGCGGCGTTGAGGGTGAAGCCCATCATGATGTCGGCGGCGGAAAATCCACTCGGCAGCAGATATTCCGAATCGCCCATGTGCTTTTCCAGGAATTCGAAGGCGACCGCGGCGCGCACTTGGGCGTCGGCGATGATGGCCGCGTTCTGTTCGGCGTCCTGGCGATAGAGTTTCATCCACACCACCACCGATACCGGCGCGAACGCGGTGCTCTCGGCGAAATGCAGCCACTGCAGATAGGCCGGTCTGTCGGCATGACCAACCGGCGGCGCGAGGCGACCATTGCCGTAACGCTCGAGGATGTATTCCACCATCGCGCCCGATTCGAACATGGTCATGTCGCCGTCACTCAGGGCCGGCACCTTGCCAAACGGCACATCCTGACCAAACGGCATGGGCTTGGGCGTGAACGCGACTTTCTCTATCTGGTAGGGGAGGCCGAGTTCTTCCAGCAACCACAGGATGCGGATGGAACGGGTACGTGGTGCGTGATAGACCTTGAGCATGGATGTCTCCCCGGGTTGATGCGGCGCTCAACGCGCCTGTAATTGCGTGGCGATGGTGGTGGCCAACTGCGCGACCGCGGCGTTGGCGGCGATCAGCAGCGCGTCGTAATCATCGTCCTTGCCGGTGACCGCCACTTCGATGTCGCTCTGACGCGTCGGCGTGGTGTCGTCCGGGCCAGGCGTGCTCACACTCCAGCGCGCATTCAGATGAAAGCTGCCGCCGACGTCGCGATCGAAGCGCGTGACATCGATGCGCACCTGGCGCGCGACGGCGAGCGAGGCGCGCCACGGATGCAGGGCGATGTTCTGTCCGGGCGCCGCCTGTTCGAGATTGGCCAGCAGGGCGCGTCCGAAAGAGGCGTTCAAGGGCTCGGCCCAACGGTGTTCATTGGACAACACCAGGCGCGAATCACTGGCGCGCGAGACTATCTGCGGACGGTCGAGGTAGTCGGGCAAGGTGATGGGGCCGAGACCGATGGCAGGGCCGCTGTTGACAGTTTCATGGGCGGCGCTTGGGGCGCTGCTGAGCACATAGTAGTGGGGCGCCGGTGTATGCGCGCAGCCGCCGAGCAGCAGCGCTGTCAGTATCACCATGACGCCGATGCGTGCGTTTGAAACTCGTGCACTCATTGCGCTGATCCTTCTGTGCGCCGTCCGCTCAACAAGGATTCCGGCTGGGTTTCGATCGCTTCGGCCAGCACGCGCAAGGCGCGCGCGGCGGCGCTGGTTTCTTTCAACACCGCGTTGAGACGGGTGGTGGTGAGTGAATCCTCGCCCGACATCGCGCGCAGACTGCGGGCGGTGGCGGCCAGTTCTTCGCTGGCGCGCGTCAAGGCCAGCACCGGGCCGGCATCGGCGCGCGTCAGCGCGGCGATATTGGCGGCGCCGGCGTCGATATGGGCGAGCGTCTCACGTCCGGCCTTGAGCGTGGCCGCGCTTTCTTCGAGCGCGGTGCGCGTACTGCGCAAGGTATCGGCCGCTTCATTCATGACGGTGCGCACGTCATCGGCCACTTTGCTGGTGCGACTGTCGAGCTGCGCGGTCAGGGATGCCAGATGATCGAGCGTGGTGTCGAGATTTTCGAGGGCGTGTCCCGCCGCCGGCGACGATACCAGGCTGCGCACCGAGGCTGAGATGGTCGAGATGTCATCGACCAGCTTCTCGACATTGAGCTTGTCGAGCTTGTTGGTGAGCTCCTCCACTTCGGTCGGCAAGGTCGGGATCTCGCGCGAGTCGTTTTCCTTGCCGTGGTAGGTGGCGGCCTTGTCGGGATAGAAATCGAGATCGATATACAGCTGACCGGTCAGAAAACTCCAGGTCTTCAAGCGCGCGCGCAGGCCGCGCTTGATGAGGTCGTTGTTTTCCGTGAGATCGGTCAGGGCGACGTTGTCACCCTCGAGATTCTTCAAGGCATATTCGTCGGTGCGAATGACCACCGGCACCAGAAAATTGAGATTCTTCTCGTCGACCGACAGGCCGATGCTTTGCACCGTGCCTATCTTCACACCACGGAACACCACCAGGGAGCCGATCTGCAGACCGGTGGTTGAGCCTTCGAAATACATGATGTAACTCGGCCGGTCGCGCCAGAAGCCGCCGTCCGCCAGCAGCACCACGGCCGCCACCAGCAGGCTCACGGCGCCCAGTACGAAGGCGCCGACCAGTTTGGGATTGGCCTGTTTGCTCATGCTGCGCCCCGCTTGAGGAATGTCCGCACTTTTTCGACTCCGTGTTCGGCCAGTTCACGCGGGTCGCCGTAGGCAATCATGGTGCGCGTGTCGGCATCGAGAAACACCGAGTTGTTGGCGATGGCAAAGATGCTCGGCAATTCGTGGGTGACCAGCACCACCGTCGCGCCGAGGCTGTCGCGCAGTTCGAGAATGAGGTCGTCCAGACGGCGCGAACTCAAAGGGTCGAGACCGGCGGACGGTTCGTCAAAAAACAGGATCTCGGGATCGAGCGCCATGGCCCGCGCCAGACCCGCGCGCTTTTTCATACCGCCGCTGATCTCGGACGGGTAGAACTGTTCAAAGCCACCGAGACCCACCAGCGACAATTTCAAGGACACGATTTCGTCGATCAAATCCGGCGCCAGCGTGGTGAATTCCTGCAAGGGCAGCGCGACGTTCTCGGCCAGGGTCAAGGAACTCCACAGCGCACCGGCCTGGAACAGAATGCCGAAGCCGCGCTGGCGCTGCACCTGCTGCGCGGGACTCGCGGCCCAGTAGTCGACGCCATCGTACAACACCGTGCCCTTGGCCGGACGCACCAGGCCTATCATCTGGCGCAGCAGCGTGCTCTTGCCGCAGCCGCTGCCGCCCATGATGACGAAGATGTCGCCACGGTTGATGGTGAAATCGAGATCGCGCTGGATGACGTAATCACCATAGGCCATGGTCAGGTTGCGGATCTCGATGTGCGGCGCCGCCTGCTTCGATTGTGCTGCGCTCATGTCAGATGCCGAGCTTCTGGAAGACTATTGTCAATATCGAGGCCGAGATGGTGATGAGCAGGATGCCGAGCACCACCGCCGAGGTGGTCGATTCACCGACCGCCTGGGCGCTGCGTCCGCATTGCATGCCGCGCAGGCAGCCGGCGAACGCCACCAGGCCGCCATAGACCGTGCCTTTGATGAGGCCGACGGCGAAATGTTTGAGCTCCAGTGCCGACAGCGTTTCGTTGTAGTACTCGTAGAAGCCGACATCGAATACCAGCACGGCGATGGTCATGCCGGCCAGGATGCCGACGATGCCGGCGTACAAGGTCAGCACCGGCACCATGAAGATCAAGGCCAGCATGCGCGGCAACACCAGGTAGTCGATGGGTGACACACCCAGGGTGCGCAGCGCGTCGATTTCTTCGTTGACCTGCATGGTGCCGATCTGCGCGGCGTAGGCGGCGCCGGTGCGGCCGGCGAGAATGATGCCGGTCATGAGTGCCGCCACTTCGCGCACCACGCCGATGCCGACCAGGTCGGCGATATAGATGCTGGCGCCGAACAGCGCCAACTGCACCGCGCCCATGTAGGCGAGGATGGTGCCGACCAGGAAACTGATCAGCGACACGATGGGCAGCGCGCGCGGCCCGACTTCTTCGATGAGATAGGCGAAGTCGCCGCGTCGATAGCGTGCGCGGCCGGTGACGAAACGCCCCAGCGAGAGAATGATCTCGCCGGCGAATTCGATCATCGCCGGCCAGTCACGCCAGGCGTGCAGCACGGCGAGACCGACACCCGCCAGCATGCCGGGCGCCGGCGGCGTGGCGCGCGGTGGCGGCGCGGGCACCGCGAACACCAGCGCCAGCATGCGGCGCAGGCCGTCGGGCAGCGCGCTCTGGTCGACTTCGATGTTGCGCGCGCGCGCGTCGCGCACCACGGCGGCGAGAAAATTCACCGCGCTCGAATCCCACCGTTCGAGATCCCGCGCACCGACAGACACGCGCCGTGCGTTGGCCAACTGCGGCGCGATGGCCGCATAGCGCGGCACGTCGTCACGCAACTCCCAGGCCCCGCGCAGCCACAGGCAGGGCTGTTCGGCGCTGCCGTCGATGGCGAGCTGGCCACGCCAGTCGGGGGGGAGTTCGTCGAAATTCATCAATCAGCGTTCGCGTCAAAGGCAGGGCGGGTGCCGCGATTATAGGGCCGGACTCCGGTAAACATGGTGGACGGCCTTGTGTGGGTCAGACTGAAGTGTGACCCACACAAGGCCGAGTCTCGACGGTCGGGCGCCTAGAACAAGGGATTCTGCGGCGCCTGGCCGAGCATCACGCGGCCGATGTCCTCCATCACGTGGGCCTGCAGCTGCAGGTGATGGCGGGCGACCTGCAGGTCGCGCACCGCGCGGTCGAAGCGCGGCGTGAATACGCCGGCGGTGCCGCCGAGATCCTGCAGGGTATTGACCGCCGTCAGCGCCGAGCGTGCGGCGGTCACGATCGCGAGCCGCGTGCGCGCAATGTCGGCTAGCGCCAGCGGACTACCGGCGCAGACCTGCTGCCAGCAGCGCGCCACTTCCTGGCGCAGGTAGGCGCGACCGGCTTCGATGGCGCCTTGCGCTTCGGCAAGGCCGTACTGCACGCGCGCTTCTTCGCGCGCGGGTCTGGCGCCGGCGAAGGGCGTGCGCTCGAGCAGCGGCACTACCGCGTCCATCGCGCCGCGCGCCATGCCGCACACCGCGGCGGCCTTGCTCATGGCCAGACGCAGCCCGAGCGGAATGCGCCACGCCGGGCTGTCGTCGCGCGGCGCGTCGCGCAGGCCGAAGCCATGGGCGGCCGGCACCGTGACTTCATGCAATTCGAAATCGTCACTGGCGGTGCCCTTGAGGCCGCTGGTGTGCCAGGTATCGATCAAATTCGCGGCGGCCACCGGCACGAACAGCAGGCGCAGTTCCGCTGCGCCGTTGGCGTTCACGCGTGGCGCGTCGCCGTCGTGCACCACGCACAGCGCGCCCAGCCATTCGGCATGGCGACAACCGCTGGTGAAACGCCAGCGGCCGCTGACGCGATAGCCGTCGCCTTCAACGACGGCGCGGCCCTTGCCGACCGCCGTCAAGGACACCGCCGCCAATGGTGGCTTGCCGAGCATGTCGCGTATGACTTCGGGCGCCAGCCACGCATTCAGACACGCGCTCGATTCGGACGCGACCATCGCGCACCAGCCGGCCGAGGCGTCGCCGCGCGACAGTTCTTCGATGACGTCGAGATAGGTTTGCGGATCGGCCGCCACGCCGCCATATTCGCGGCCAAGCTGCAGATGGAAGGCGCCCATCGCCGCCAGTGCCTCACGCACTTCGGCGCTTAAGCGGCGCGACTGCTCGATATCGGCGCCGGCCTCGATCAGCAAGGGCCGCAGCGACTGTGCCTGTTGCAGCAGCGGTGAGGATGAATTCATGCGCGCCATCCGTGGATGAAGGTGCGCGGCAGTATACGTGAAGCCTTGCGCAAGCCAGCCGACAGCGTCGCGCGCTATCATGGCTGCTGTTCACAGCAGGGGATAGTCATGACTGAAGGTATCGACACGACGAACGTCAACGCCTGGCTGGCCGCGCATGTGCCCGCGCTCACGCCGCCGGTGGAATACGTGTTGATTGCCGGCGGTCATTCCAATCTCACCTACAGTGCGCGCGACGCCGCCGGTCGCTGCTACGTGCTGCGCCGTCCGCCGCTTGGCCATGTGCTGGAAAGCGCCCACGACATGGGCCGCGAATACCGTGTGGTGCACGCGCTTGCCGGCAGCGGTGTGCCGGTGGCGCCCACCCATGGCCTGTGTCTCGATGCGGCGGTGAACGGCGCGCCGTTCTTCGTCATGGATTTCGTGGCGGGCATGGTGCCCCATGACGATCAGGCCGCGGCGCTCATGCCGGCCGCCGAACGCATCACGCTCAGCACCGACGTGGCCGAGGTGCTGGCGCGTCTGCACAAGATAGACCCGGACGCGGTCGGCCTCGGCGATTTGGGGCGTAAGGAGAATTACATCGCGCGCCAGCTCAAGCGCTGGGCGCAGCAGTGGGAGGCGACCCGCACCGAGCCGGTGCCGGAAATGGAAGACGCGCTGCGTCTGCTGGGTGAGCGCATGCCGACGCAGGTCGGCGCCAGCATCGTGCATGGCGATTATCGACTCGGTAATTTCATCGTCGCCGCCGGCCGCATCCAGGCGGTGCTCGACTGGGAGCTGTGCACGCTCGGCGATCCGCTCGCCGATCTCGGCTACCTGCTCAATACCTGGATGTCGGCCGAAGAGCGGCGCGGCGACGCCGAGGACAGCATGCCCACCACCGCCGGCGGCTTCAGTTCACGCGAAGCGCTGGTGGCACGCTACGCCGAGCTCACCGGCTTCGATCTTGAGCACATCGATTACTACCGCGCCTTCCAGCAATGGCGTCTCGCCGCCATTCGCCAGGGCGTGTACAAGCGCTACCTGGTCGGCGCGATGGGCAGCGCGCGCGATTTCGATCTGGCGGGCTACAAGCAGATCATCGAGCGCAAAGCGCAGATAGCGGTGCAACTGCTGGGCGGCTGAGGCTCTCGCGCTGCTGGTTTTGAATGTCAGACTGAAGTCTGACCCACAGTAAAGAATCGCCTTGTTTTGGGGATCAGACTTCAGTCCGGCATTGACGAGCGCGAATGAATTCGCACCTTATACCTCGCTGGCTCTACGATGTGTGTAGAGCAGCTCCGACTGATCATCGGAGGTGGCGGGGACAAGCCGGTTCGCACCTTTTGCCTTGAGCACGTAGCGTAGATTAGCTGCCCCGCCACCCAGCTTTGCCACCAAGTTCGGACGGTATCTT
>JADLGE010000049.1 GCA_020849475.1 Gammaproteobacteria bacterium | reverse complement strand
GCTGCGTGGCCATGAAGGTGGTCCGCTGGTGCTGCCGGCTTCGGCCACTGGCTTGAAGAACGACACGTTGTACATCCATGCTGCGTTCCCGAACAACGTATTCGCGATCGACCTCGATACCCTCGAGGTGGTCTGGGAATACGTGCCTGTTCAGGACTACGACCAGACCGTGCCGGTCATGTGCTGCGACACGGTCAACCGTGGTCTCGGTTTTGGCGACGGCAAGATCCTGCTGCAACAGGCTGACACCACGCTGGTCGCGCTGAACGCGAAGACCGGTGAAAAAGTGTGGTCGGTCAAGAACGGCGATCCGAAGCTCGGTCAGACCAACACCAACGCACCGCATGTCATGAAGGACAAGGTCATTACCGGTATGTCGGGCGCCGAATTCGGCGTGCGCTGCTGGATCAATGCCTACTCCCTCAAGGACGGCAAGCGCGTGTGGCGTGCCTACAGCATGGGTCCCGATGCGGACATGCTGGTCGACCCCGCCAAGACCACTTCTCTCGGTCAGCCGATTGGCCCCGATTCTTCGCTGAAGACCTGGAAGGGTGACCAGTGGAAGATTGGCGGCGGCTCGGTGTGGGGCTGGTGGCCGTACGACAAGGAGCGTAATGCTCTGTACTACGGTACCGGTAACCCGTCGACCTGGAACCCGGTCGTCCGTCCGGGCGACAACAAGTGGTCGATGTCGGTCTGGTCGCGTGACGTCGATACCGGTATGGCCCATTGGGTCTACCAGATGACGCCTCACGACGAGTGGGACTACGACGGCATCAATGAAATGATCCTGGCCGACATGAAGGTCAAGGGTCAGGACACCAAGGCCCTCGTGCACTTCGATCGTAACGGCTTCGGCTACACCCTGGACCGCACCAACGGCGCCTTGCTGGTTGCCGAGAAGTTCGATCCGGCGGTTAACTGGGCCACCCACGTCGACATGAAGACCGGCCGTCCGGAAGTGGTTGCCAAGTACAGCACCCATCACAACGGCGAAGACGTCAACAGCACCAACATCTGCCCGGCGGCTCTCGGTTCCAAAGACCAGCAGCCCGCTGCGTACAGCCCCAAGACTGGCCTGTTCTATGTGCCGACGAACCACGTCTGCATGAACTACGAGCCCGTCAGCGGTGGTGAGTACGTCGCTGGTCAGCCCTACGTCAACGCGGTTCTGAGCATGTTCCCGGCTGGCCGGGTCTCGCCTGGCGCCGAGTTCGGCAACAATGCCGACAACAACAACCTCGGCAACTTCATTGCCTGGGATGCGGACAAGGGCAAGATCGTGTGGTCGATTCCGGAGCGTTTCTCGGTGTGGTCGGGCGCCCTGGCAACCGCGGGTGATGTCGTGTTCTACGGCACCCTCGAAGGTTACCTGAAGGCAATTGACTCCAAGACCGGCAAGCTGCTTTGGAAGTTCAAGACGCCGTCCGGCATCATCGGCAACGTCAACACCTGGGGTCACGGCGGCAAGCAGTACGTCGGTGTCCTGTCGGGCGTCGGCGGCTGGGCCGGTATCGGCATGGCGGCTGGCCTCATCAACGCTACCGACGGTCTGGGCGCCGTGGGTGCGTACAAGGGCCTTTCCAGCTACACCCGCTTGGGCGGTGTGCTGAGCGTGTTCAGCTTGCCCTGAGGCAGGTCGGACAGGCGATGGCTCGGAGCTTTCTGATCTGAGCCGTTGAACCCTCGAACCCGGCGCTCTGCGATGAGCGCCGGGTTTTTTTTGGAACTCGCGCGCGGGCT
This sequence comes from Gammaproteobacteria bacterium, assembly GCA_020849475.1. Lineage (GTDB taxonomy): Bacteria > Pseudomonadota > Gammaproteobacteria > JADJYF01. The sequence goes on along the minus strand of JADLGE010000049.1, from coordinate 22,534 downwards.
TCCGGTCCCTTGAGATGCAGGCAAGCAAGCGCATGTCGACGGCATGGGCCGAGCGTCGACAATCTGCCAGTGACGTGTGCTCGAACTTGATCCGGATTAAACGCAGGCCGCGTCGAAAGCGATAAAAGACGCGATGCTAACGGGCGTTCTGATTGACTGGCGAATGACCTCTGGTATAAACAGGCGCCGCGAAGTTCAGCACGAATTCACTGGCGAACACTTAGCGTCAACATTAATGCGGCAGGCAGCCGCAGTCTCAATTCAATTCTCGGGGAGTCCAGATCTGATGATTAAGAACGCGGTCGTTATTGGCGTTGGCGCTATGCTGCTTTGAGCCGCCTCGTTTGCCCAGGCCGAAGAGCATGTGATTCAAGCCGTGATCACCCAATGGCGCCCAATGGTGACCTTTGCCAAGCCCGGCGACACCGTTCGTTTCAAAGGCATGGCCGGCCATGACACCCAGATCATCGAGGGCATGATTCCGGAAGGGGCTACCCCCTGGCAGGCCAAGCTCGGCGAAGAAGGATTCGTGGCGACGGTCGACAAGGAAGGCGCGTGGATTTTCAAATGCAATCCGCACATGACCACCGGCATGGTGGGCGTGGTGGTGGTGGGTGATGCGCGCCCGCCGGCGAATCGTGCGGCGATGGAAGCGGCGCTGCCGAACGTCAAGGTCGGCAAGAACATGGTCCAGCGTGCGATCAAGAAGATGGATCAGGCGCTCGCGTCTGGCCAGAGTCCGGAATAGTCCACGAAGATGATGAGCAACACCGCGTTCCCGCGCGCCCTGGGCGACATTCGAGGTCGCCATGGCTGGCGGGCCGCGGTGTTTGTTTTGCTGCTCACCGCAGGGCTGCCGGCCGCCCACGCCGAAGGCCCGCCACCTGTGCGCACGGCGCTCAAGATCTGTGCTGACCCATACAGCCTGCCGTCGTCGAACAAGAATCTCGAAGGCTACGAAAACAGGATTGCGGCACTGTTCGGCCGCAAGCTGGGACTGCCGGTCACCTATGAATGGTTTCCGCAGCGTATCGGTTTCATCCGCAACACCCTGACCAACAACGACACACCGGACGGCAGCTATCGCTGCGACCTGGTCCTGAGCGTGGTCGAGCATTTCGACATGGCGGCGACCACGCAGCCCTACATGCGTTCGGCCTGGTCGATGGTTTACGTCAAGGGGCGTGGGCTGGACTACCTGAAATCCCAGCAAGACCTGGCCAACAGCACTCCCGAGCAGCGCGCCGCGCTGCGTATCGGCATATGGGACAAAGGACCGGCAACTCAGTGGCTGGCGCAGAACGACCTCATGGATCACGCCACGCCGTATCAGAGCATGAGCGGCGATGTGCAGGAGAATCCCGGCAAGATCATCGAGCGCGATCTGGTCGAAGACAAAATCAATCTGACCTTCGTGTGGGGTCCGATCGCGGGCTATTACGCCAAACAGATCAAGAACGCCGAAGTGGTTGTCATCCCGTTGCAAAACGAACCTGGGCTGCGATTCGATTTCCAGATTGCCATGGCCGTGCGTTTCGCCGACAAGGCCTGGAAAGCCGAGGTCAACCAATTGCTGACGGACAATCAGACAGAGATCGACGCCATCCTGACGGACTACGGCGTGCCATTGCTGCCCCTATTGAAGCAGGACAGTTCCCATGACGACGATGATTAAACTGTTGGTCGTGGCCTGGCTGGCATTAGCCGCCAGTGCATCGGTCACGGCGGCGGAAGCGCAGGCCGCCCAGCAGCCGGCCGAAGTGAAATTTTCGGAAGCCGAGACGCGCATGTGGATGACCGACCAATTGCGCAATGTCACCAAGCCCATCAATCTGCGTTACGACTTCCACAAGACCGGCAGTCTCGAGCCGGATTTCAATTTCGATGACAAGGTCGAACTCAAGGTCGAGAAAATCAATGCTGACGGCAGCAAGGATGGCACGGTGCAATTCTTTACCGGCGAGCATAATTTCCCTGCGCCGCCGATGGAGAGCGTGACCGTCAATCCGGTGCTCGGCCATTACCTGTACGGCGATGTGATGCAGATGAACCGTTTGACCGATCCCAACGGCGAAGCACGTGAGCGCTGGCGTTATTTTCAGCGTCGCATCAAGTTCTCATTGTCGGAGGATGCCACCGTCAAGCCGGTCAGCTTTGAATTCAACGGGCGCACGTGGAAAGGCTACGAGATCAGTTTCGTACCCTACGCCAAGGATCCGAAGCGCAATCTGTTCGAGAAATTCGCCGACAAGCGCTACAGCGTCACGGTCAGCGATGAGTTGCCGGGCTATCTGTATCGCATCGAGACCATCATTCCCGATGCCAAGCCTGAACAGCCGCCCCTGATACGGGAAGTACTGCAATTGTCGGCGGCCAAGCCGGCCAGCTGAGCGGAAAGCGCGGCGGCAAGCGCCGCTCAGCCGTCGGCGGCGACCAGAATCTCGCCCGTGCCGCCATAGAGCATGTCGCCGCACCAGCGACGCGCGCGACTGAAAGCCGCCAGGCGCTTGGCGTAAGCCGGATGAAACCCGGCCAGGTAGTCCTTGAGCAGGGTCAGCACGCCAAACTCGAATTCGCCACAGTCCCGGTAGTTGGGCGCCGCTGATGCCGGCGCCTGGGCCAGCAGCAAGCTGCCGCGACGCATGCCAAAACCGACGTGTGCGCCGCAACGTCCCAGCACCAGGATGGTGCCAGCGAGCATGCGATCGCCGAGATAGTCACCGGCGTCGCCACCCACCACCACCAGGCCGCGGCGCATGCGTTCACCACAGCGCGCTCCGACGTTGCCCGTGACTATCAGCACGCCACCATTCATGCCGCGTGTGGCACCGGGGGTGAGACCGCCCAGTGCGTCACTGGCAGAGCCGTTGACCTGAATGAAGCCACCACGCATGCCCATGCCGGCGCCGGCGCCGGCATCACTGCTGACCCGTAGTTCGCCGCCACGCATTTCGCGGCCGAGTTCATCGCCCACGCTGCCTTTCACTTCGATACGACCTTCGCGCATGCCGTGCCCGACGCGATGACAACCGCCGTGCAAGCCATGCAGGCGCAGCGTGCGCGGGTCATCACCGCTGATCTCAAATAGATCACCCAGCGCAGCCTGACGCCCACCCGCCGGAATGCGCAGACGTCGCAGTGCTGTCGGCTTGAGCCCGCTCAGGGCGGCTGGCGTCAATGCGCTCAAGTCCAGCGAGGTCGCGGACTTGTCCTTCAGCACCAGGGTCAGGGCGCTCATTTCAAAATGGTCCGCAGTTTGAAGTGGAAGGGGCCAAGGTTGCCGCCGTAGTTGCCGGCGCTGATGCGCAACACGCCGTGTTTGCGACCACGACACGCAGCGAGCACGCCGACCCGCGTGGCTTCGGAAATACTTTCAGCGTCGAGCCCGTCGATGACGATTTCGAGCACCGCGCCGACGTCCGCGCTGAGCTCGCTCCGCACCGCGCCTTTCAAGGTCGGGCAGAACAGGTGGTTGGTGGAGGCCGGCAAGGTCTTGTACTTCGAACCGACCTTGGAACCGGACCGCACCACGCCGCCGGGGAAGGGCATGATCACGCCCGCGACTTTCTGCATGGCGACGATGGCGCGTTCGGACGCCGCCAGGGCGCTGTCCTGGTCGGTGGCCAGGATGAGGAAGTTGCCGCCGCCGATGGCTTTCACTACGCGCGTGTTTTCCTCGCACACAAATTCGCCGTCCATCACCGGCACACGCCAGTAACGTTTGGCGCCGAGCTTTTTCGACAACTGCCAGCCATCGCCGAAAAAGCGCAGATTCTTGCCGAGCGGAATCGGGTCGCCTTGCTCGAGGCCGGCAAAGCAGGCGCTGGTCGGTGAGGTCAACACGCATTGACCGACGCGGTTCTGCACCTGCTTGATGAGCTCCTTGTTGCTCATGGTGAACAACAGCACCGCCGCACCCGGTCGCCCGTCTGGCGTTTCACTGGATTTCAAGCGGCGCTCGATGCCCGCTTCACAGCCGCAGGCGATGACCGAGGTCGCGAAGCCGGTCATGGCGCGCACCGCGTGTTCGACCCAGGTTTCGTTGCGGGCCGTGACGATGATGCGCGTGGCCTTCATCGGGAAGGCTTCGGCAAAGGTGTTGTCGATGGTGACGCCGTTGATTTTCATGCTGGCCTGGTCGCATGGACTTTGAGCGCGCCGCGTCCGCCGTCGCGGATCTCATCGTCCGCGAGGCGCTGGTTGTCCTTGCGCACTGTCATGTAACGCTCGAAGTAATGGTCGAGTTCACGCTCGATGCTGCGGTCGTAGTCGGGATGCACCACATGCGTCGTGCCCCACACTTCCTCGACCACGCGCCCGTCGCGCACGATTATCTGGCCATTCTTGAACACCAGTTCCGGCGTGCTGAACATCTTTTGCCGGTCTTCATCGTCGCGATACACGGTGATGTGCGCGGGCGCACCGACGGCCAGCGAACCAAAACCTTGCAGCCCCAAGGAGCGGGCCGGCGCCGCGCGCGTCAGGATGGCGATTTCATACAACGAATATTCGCGATCCAGCGATGCCAGGGTGCTGGCCGCTGCCGCTTCCGGATTGATGGTCGCCAGCATGTCGTTGCGGAAGCTCTTGTCCATCAGCAGCCGAATGAGATGCGGGTAGCTGGTGAACGGCGCGCCATTGGGGTGATCAGTGGTGAGGAAAATCCGCCACGGATCGTCGACCTTCAGGAACAGTTCGAGACCGATGGCCCACTGCAGCGCGTTGACGAAATTCTGGTGCCTGTAACGGAACGGCACCACGCCGCAGCCGGCATCGCATTCGATGTCCATGCCCACCCATTTCTTTGGATCGGCAAAGGCGCTGCCGGCGTACTGGCGCATGCTGTCGCCGGATTCCGTGACTGTACGCCCAAACATGATCTGACCGACGTCCAGCGAAATATTCTTGTGGTGATTGACCGCCTCGGCGATTTGCGCGGCCCCCGAGGAAAACTTGCGGTCGCCTTCGGTGCCGTAGCTGTGAAACTGCACGTGGGTCAGATGGGCGCGCAAACCGTCCAGGGCTTTGATGGTGTCGAGCGTCGTTTCGAAATTGCCCGGCACACCGAGATTGCAGCCGTGGATGTGCAGTGGATGGGCGACGCCGAGTTCGCGCACGGCATTGGCCAGCGCCAGCAGAATGTCGCGCGGCGTGACGCCGTAGCCGCTGTTCTGTTCGTCGAGATCGAGCTTGCGCTGATTGAACTTGAAGGCGTTGATGCCGCCCGGATTGACGACCTTGATGGCCAGCGCCTGGGCGGCATTCAAGGTCCACGCCACGTAATCGCGTACGAAGCTCGCCGAGCGCTTGTCGCGCAAGGCGCGCAACAGGAAATCGTCATTGCCGAGCAGCACGTAAGCGCCCTTGTCGACCATGGGCGTGTCGGCCATTTCCATGTGCGCCTGGCGCGCGTTGGCCGGCAGCATGGCCGGCTCGAAGCAGGCCACATAGCCCATCTCGGCATAGCGATAGCCGGCGGTGCGCGTGGCGGGCGCGGCGTGGCCGCATCCGGCATGGGGATGACGGTCGCCGCTGACCAGGGTCGCGGCGTGATCCTCGGGCAACATCATGCGAGCGATATTGACCTTGCCACCGCCGATATGGGTGTGCAGATCAATAGCGCCGGCCATGATCACGCGGCCCTTGAGATCGAATTCCTGTGCGGCTTTGCGTCCATCGCGCGGTGGCGCGACCAGCACCCCATCTTCGATGTACAGATCACGCAGCTCGCCATCGACCCCGTTGGCCGGGTCGTAGATGCGTGCGCCGCTTAGCTTGATGAGTGCGCTCACAGGGCTGCCTCGATGGCTCGCAGGACCGGCGCCACGGCCGGCAGTCCGCTGTCGCGTTGCGCCGGCAGTGACAGGCTGACAACAGCGTCGGTGCGCACCAGGCGCGCCGCGTGATCGAGCCCCGGTGTGCCGATGGGAATGAACACCGCGGCCGTCGCCGCGCGTGCGTTGTCACTGGCGCTGAGCACGACGCTGTGCTCGAGCCGCGCCGCCGCCGGCAGTTCGCCCAGGCGGCCATAGGCGTCTATCCACAGCAAGGCGTCGGCGCTGCCGTCCGCCAGTAATTTCGCGGTGGCGTTGCTGTGCGGCTGGTAGTCGATTTGTTGACCGTGACGGATGCGCAGCGGATAACCAGTCAACCAGGCACAGGTGCTCACCGCGGTCTGGCCACCGTCGTCGCCACCCAAGGGCAACAGTGCCGCGCGCGTTGCGCGATTGAGTTCATCGACGATTTCGCACAGCAGCGCCAGCGCCGGATCGCGTGGTGCGGAAAGGCGGCCCGGTGCAAAGGCAATCGCACTGTAGCGGGAGGCGCGCAGACTGTCGGCGAGGGCGGTGATGCGCGCGGCCGGCAGTCCGCCGACGCGGGTTGCAGCCGGCGCCTGCTGTTTGAGCGCCGCCAGCAGGGCATGCAGCACGTCGACCAGCGCCTCGTTGGCGCATTTCATCGACTCACAATCGGCTACCAAGGCCCCCGGTGGTGTGGAGCCGAGATAGATGACGCGGCGCGCGGCGAGCGTTGCATCATCCAATGCCTGTGCAGGACGCAGGCAGCGACGCGCGAGGTTTTCGTAACGGTCGGCCAGATCGACACCGACCATGAGGACGAGATCGGCGCGATTGCGGACTTCCGACAGCGTGGTCGCGAACCAGCCGCGGGTTTGCAGCACACGCGCCATGGCGGCCAGCGGTTCGCCATGGGCATGATCGAGTACCGCGCCGCAGCGTTCCGCAAGGTCGATGACGGCGCGCATGCCGTCGACGTCGGTCGCCAGTCCGCCGAACAAGGGCTGGCGCGCGCGCTTGAAGAGTTTGGCTGCCGCGCGTATCGCTTGTTCAAGCGTAGCTTCGCGCCCGGCGATGCGCGGCGTGTTGGCCAGCGGCGCGCGAGCGTAATCCTGGCCTGCGCGGCGACAGCCGTTGCGTGTGATGGTGAAGCTCAGATCGCGCTTCGGCGCGATGACGAGGTCGTCGCACAACAGGGCGCAATAAGGACATACGGCTGCGTGTGGTGCGCCGTGATCGGTCGTTTCGATGAGTGGCTGAGTTTCGCTCACGCTGTGGAATCCCGGTTGGATGTCACCGTTGCTGTTAGCGATGCCCAAGCTTGCCACCGCCATGGGCACTCCCCTGGCGCAAAGCTAACACAGCCGGCGATGGCGCTCTAGGCTTGGCGACATCTTGCACGCAACGGCTGCGCCTCTGTCCGAAGATCATCGGTGCGTCCTATAATCCAACCCATTCCATGCACCCTTGCACACCGATGGCGACAGCATTCCACAGCACGCGCATTGAAGCTCCGGCTCGCCTGCATTTGGGCTTTCTCGATCCGAGCGCCAGCCGTGGTCGACGCTTCGGCAGCATCGGTCTCGCGTTGGACAACATCTCGACACTGGTCAGTGCGGTGCCGTATGCCGAGTTCAACGTGTGCGGCGCAAGTGCTGAGCGCGCACGCGAGCATGCAACCGCCGTTATCGAGCATTTCGGTTTGAACGATGGCGTGCGCCTTGCCATCGAGCACAGCATTCCATCGCATGCCGGTCTCGGCTCCGGCACACAGCTCGCGCTCGCGGTCGGCGCGGCGCTGCTCGAAGCGCATGGGCGCAGTGTCAACATTGGCGAACTGGCGGCCTTGCTCGGTCGCGGCAAGCGCTCCGGTATCGGACTCAGCCTGTTCGATCAGGGTGGACTGATTGTCGACGGCGGGCATGGCGCGGCCACGCAAAGCCCGCCGGTCATAAGTCGCCTGACGTTCCCCGCGCAATGGCGCGTGGTGCTGATTTTCGATCACGCCAGCGAAGGCTTGAGCGGACGTGCGGAAAGTGCCGCTTTCGGTGCGCTCGCGCCGATGCCTGCGGAGCAGGCGGCGCGTATCTGTCATGCCACCATGATGACGCTCTTGCCGGCGGTTGCCGAACAGAATTTCGCGGCTTTCAGTGCCGCGATCGCCGAAGTGCAGACCATCGTCGGCGCGCATTTCGCGGCGATGCAGGCGGCGGGCGCCTATACCAGTGCGCGCGTGCGTGCGGCGGTCGAGCACGTGCAGGCAGTGTGTGGTCTGGTCGGTGTTGGACAAAGCAGCTGGGGCCCGACGGCGTTCGTGTTTACGCCATCGCAAGCCGTTGCGGAACAAGTCGTGCAAGAACTGCAACATGCCTTCGCCGATGCGGCCGGGCTGGCGTTCATGATCTCGGCGGCACGCAACCACGGCGCGCGCATCGAGCGCGACGCCTCGGCTGCGCCGACACGCATCGCGTTGGCCTGATGCACCCACCGTCCATTCGCATTTGAAATTCCGTGTGAGGAGCCGTCATGCAACATCCGCATCTGCTGCACATCTTCAGTCCCACCAAGTACGTCAGCCCGTTCGATATCAATATGGCCTATGAGGCCAAGTTCGACGCGGTCATTCCGTACTGCAATGTCGAACTCGATGAGATTCAGGCGCTCACCCAGGACACCATATTTTCGCGCAGTCCCGAAGGCGTGCGCCGCACCGGCATTTTCATCGGTGGCCGCGAGTTTGATCTGGCTTTGAAGATGCTGGCGGCCGCGCGTGCCGCGATGGTGCCGCCGTTCGCTGTGTCGGTGATGGCCGACCCGAGTGGCGCCATCACGACGGCTGCTGCGATGGTGGCGCTGGCCGAGCATTGGGCGCGCAAGAAGGGCGGTGGTGATTTGCGCGGTCGCCGCGTGTGTGTGTTCGGCGGCACCGGCCCGGTGGGTGTCTGCACTGCTTTGCTGGCGGCGCGCTGTGGCGCCGACGTGGCGATTGTCAGCCATCAGGGCCGAGGGGCGGCGCTGGTGGCGGCCGACCGCTTGAGTCGTGCACATGATGTGCGCCTGGACGGCCTGGACGGCAGTTCGGCGACGGCGGTGCGTGCATGGTTGCCCGATATCGAAGTGCTGTTCAGCGCCGCACGCGCCGGCGTCGAAGTGGTGGACGCGGACACCCTGCAGTACGGGCATCGACTGGCTGTGATCGCCGATGCCAACGCGGTGCCGCCGGCCGGCATCGCCGGCGTCGGCGTCAAGGACAAGGGCAAAGCCCTGGCCTTGGCCGACGGGCACGAGCTCAGCGCCCTCGGCGCGCTGGCCATCGGCGACATCAAGTACAAGGTCCACACCGCACTCTTGCAGCAGATGTATGCAGCACCGAGCCCGGTGTTCCTGTCCCACGACGAAGCGTTTGCCACCGCGCGTGACATCGTTGCCCGTCAGAAAAAGTGAGCTTCTGATCGTCGCGCGCACTGCGCGACCACTGGTGGAGATGGCGCGCGAAGCGGGCCATGTGCCCCATGCGATCGACCTTTTCGGTGACGACGACACGCGCGCCGCGGCGCGCACCACCACCGCGCTGCCGCCCAACCGGCATTTCGATTTCGATGCCGGGCAGTTGTTCGGCGCCGTGTCTTCCTACCAGGCGCTGCACGGTCCGTTGCCGGTGGTGTGCGGTAGCGCCTTTGAACGTGCGCCCGCCGCGCTGGCGGCGCTGGCGCGTCATTTCACGGTGCTGGGTTGCGATGCCGAAGTGTATCGCCGCTTGCTCGATTTACCGGCCTTGTTCACAACGCTGCGGCGCGAGCACGGTATCGCGACGCCCGACACCCGTTGGCACGCGCCGCGTGCCGCGCGGGGCTGGCTGCGCAAACAGCTTGGCGGCAGCGGCGGTGGGCATGTGGCCGCACTGTACGCGCCGTTGCCGGCCAGCGCCACGCACTATTTTCAACAGCGGCTGACAGGCGTCAGTCGTTCAGCCTTGTTCATCGGCAATGGACGTGAAGCGCGCTATTACGGCTGCGCCGAACACCTGCGCTGGCATGGACGGGCTTCGTTTCGATACGAAGGGGCGTGGCGCTTACCCGCGGCGCCGGCAAGCCTCGTGCGCAAGCTCGAGCATATCGGCGCGGTGCTTGCCGCGCGGCTCCACTTGCGTGGCTGTTTCGGTATCGATTTTCTATGGCGTGAACAACGCGAGCCGGTGTTGCTGGACATCAATCCACGACCAACGGCGACACTCGAGTTATGGCCCGAACGGCAGCGTATGTTCGACGCGCATCTCGCGGCTTGTACCGACAGGACGCTCTTGTATAGTAGCCCGCAGGTCACGCATCAACGCGCGCATCTCGTGCTCTATGCCGATGCCCCGTGGCGGGTGCGCAAAGCCATGCGATGGCCGCCATGGATTGCCGACCGGCCAGCGGCCGGCGCCCTGATTCCGCGTGGCGCGCCGCTGTGCACAGTGCAGGGCGAGGCCGCGACGCAGACCGCACTCGTGGCGCAATTGCGGCAACGCTATGCCGAGCTGCGTACATTGCTCGGCGCCACTGCACAGGCAGTGTTGCCGGCCACCATCGACATAAGAAGCATGTGAAGGGGAGTCAAACATGTCGCAACTCAATCTCGACAGGAACTGCAACGTCAACCTTGCCGTGCAACCGCTGGTCAGCACGCTGCGCGACCACGCTGCGCAATACCGCGTCGGTGTCAGCCGTCTCGACAACGGCGCTACCCTGATCGATGCCGGCATTGCCCACCTCGGCGGCCTCGAAGCCGGGCGCATCACCAGTGAGATCTGCATGGGCGGCCTCGGCCGCGTGACCATCACCAGTGGTTCGCCGTTCGCGAAGTGGCCGTGGCAGGTGAATGTCACCGCCAGTCATCCATTGATTGCCTGCCTCGCTTCGCAGTACGCGGGATGGAGTCTCAATCACGGCGAAGGCAAGGGCGCATTTTTTGCGCTGGGTTCGGGGCCGGCGCGCGCCATGGGCAGCAAGGAGCCCTTGTTCGAAGAGCTTGGCTATCGCACGCCGGCGGGCGACACCGTGATTGTGCTGGAAGTCGACAAGCTGCCGCCCATCGAGATTGCCGAGAAGGTCATCGAGCGCTGCGCTATCCGCCCCGAACAACTCACCCTCATCCTCACGCCCACCACCAGTCTCGCCGGCGGTGTGCAGATCGTGGCGCGCGTTCTCGAAGTGGCATTGCATAAGCTGCACGAATTGAAATTTCCGCTTGTCGAGTTCATTGATGGCTCGGCCAGCGCACCGCTGCCGCCGCCGTCGCCGAACTTCATGAAAGCGATGGGGCGCACCAACGACGCGATCCTGTTCGGCGGCCAGGTGCAGCTGTACGTCGCGAGCGACGATGACGCCGCGCGCGCGCTGGCCGAGCAGATGCCGTCTTCGACTTCCCGTGATTACGGCAAGCCGTTCGCCGAAGTCTTCAAGGGCTATGGCTACGACTTCTACAAGGTCGATCCGATGCTGTTCTCGCCGGCGATGGTCACGGTGACCAACGTCAAGAGTGGTCGCAGCTTCAGCGGCGGCGCCTTGAACGCGGAGTTGCTGGAGCAGTCTTTCGGCGCGTGAAGTCGTCCTCTCGCGCCACGCGCATTGTCATCTTCACCGACGAACCCGGCTGGCATGGCGCCGAGCTGAAAGCCTGGTTCGGCGCCCACGGCGCCGAAGCGCTGTACGTTTCGTTGATGGACTGCCACGTCGATTTGCGTGCCAATCGCGCCGGCTTCGTCATCGGTCCGTGGGCGAATGACTTGCCGGATGGCGTGTTCGTGCGTGGCATTCCCGGCGGTTCGCTGGAAGCCATCACATTGCGTCTCGACATCCTGCATCGTCTTGCCGCGCTCGGCGTGCCGGTGATGAATTCGGCGCGCAGCATCGAGCGCACCGTCGACAAGGCCATGACCAGCCTGCTGCTGCACGGTCACGGTATCCCGACCCCCGAAACCTTCGTCAGCGAATCGCTGCAGCGCACGCGCGAGTATGTGGAACAGGCGCTGGCGCAGGGCGTGACCCTGGTCAAGAAGCCCCTGTTCGGTTCGCAGGGCAAAGGGCTGCGACGCATCACCGCGATGTCCGACCTCGGCTACCTCATGCCAGGTGAGGTGTGTTACCTGCAGCACTTCGTGGCGGTCGATGCGCCGAACTATCGCGATTACCGCGTGATGGTGGTGGAGGGGCGCGCGGTGGCTGCCATGCAACGTGTCAGCCAGCACTGGATCACCAATCGCGCCCAGGGCGCCAGCTGTCACGCCTTGGCGCTGAGTGATGAACTCGCGCACTGGGCGGAGCAGGCGGCGCGCGCGGTCGAGGCGGATTACGCGGGCGTCGACCTGTTGCGCGATAGCGAGGGGCGCTGGCTGGTCACCGAGGTCAACGGCATTCCGGCCTGGCAAGGGTTGCAGTTCGCCACCGGCTTCGACATCACGGCTGAACTCGCAGCGGCGTGTCTGCGCCGCATCGAAGCGGCGCGTGCATGAACGCGGGCTTGAGCGAGAGACAGGTGCACGTGGCGCTGGCCAAGGCCTGCCGCATGGACGTGGTGGCGTTCAAGCCTGGCAACGTCAGCCTGTGGTCTGCTGGCCACGGCATGGCCGCCAGCGACTTTTTGCGCAGCGCCACGGTCGCGGTGCCGTGTCTGGCCACAAACGATGCCAGCGTCGGTGCGCGCATCGAAAGCGCGGTCACGGCGACCATGGCCGCGGTCGGCTGCAATACCAATCTCGGCATCGTGCTGCTGCTGGCGCCGTTGGCGCAGGCTGCGCAGACGCCGTCCGGCACGGGCGAGTTGCGCGCACGCGTGGCGCGCGTGCTGCGTGCACTCGACACCGATGATGCCGCCGCCTGCTTTCGCGCCATCTGCGTGGCGCAGCCAGCGGGGCTCGGCGAAGTCGCCGACGGCGACGTGCGTCGCGTCCCATCGATGACGCTCCTCGAGGCCATGCGACTCGCGTCCGTACGCGACCGCATTGCGCAGGCCTATGTCAGTGACTACGCGGAGATCTTCGAGCTCGGTGTGCCACTGCTCGCCGCCGCGCGCCAACGCTGGCGTTCACTGGCGTGGGCAACGAGCGCCTGCTATCTCCATCTGCTCGCGCACGCACCCGACACGCACATCGAAAGAAAATGGGGAAAAACGCTGGCCACCGCGGTTTCCGCCCGCGCCCGGGCGGTGGCAAGCGCCCTTGAAGCGTGCGAGAATCCCAGAAACGCCGTCGCCCATTTACGGGCCTTCGACGACGAATTGAAATCTAGAGGCGTCAATCCGGGAACCAGCGCAGACCTGACCGTGGCATGCGTCGCGGTGTTCCTGCTGCAATCGCGTCTCGCATGACAAAAACAAAGCGGACGCGTGGCGATTCTTACGCCGCACGCGCGAATGAACGCTGACGAGGGGTTGGCGCAATGTCGATTTTCAAAGCACTCTTTGCAACTCAAACTGCACACTCAGCAGCACTAGAAGGAGAACAAGGCATGGCAGTGGTAGATCGTGTTCTGGTAGGTGAATCCTTGGTTGGCGACGGCAATGAAGTCGCCCACATCGATTTGATCATGGGGCCGCGCGGCAGCGCCGCGGAAGCCGCATTCTGTAATTGCATCACCAACAACAAGGACGGCTTCAGCAGTCTGTTGGCGGTGGTTGCGCCCAACCTGGCGTGCAAGCCCAACACCGTGATGTTCAACAAGGTGACCATCAAGGGTTCCAAGCAGGCCGTGCAGATGTTCGGACCGGCACAGCGCGGCGTGGCGATGGCCGTGGCCGACAGCGTCGAGGATGGCACCATCCCGGCCGCCGAAGCCGATGACATTTTCATCTGCGTGGGCGTGTTCATTCACTGGCTGGCAGAAGACAACGCCAAGATCCAGGACTACAACTACCAGGCCACCAAGCAGTCGATCCAGCGCGCCATTGCGCGTTCGCCGAAGGCTTCGGAAGTGGTCGCGAAGAAGGGCTCGGTGGATCATCCGTTCCAGGCCCACAGCTAAGGGCGACAGCCTGACGCGCACGGCGGCTTGTAAGCGCTGTACGACGCCCCGCCTCGGCGGGGCGTTTTTTTTGGTGGGGCTTTTACGCCGACGCGATGGTGATGCGCCCTTCGTGCAAGGCCGTGGCGACCAAGGCACCGGCGACGCCGTCAGCGGCGAGCGCATGAATATCGGTCTCGTCACGCACGCCGCCGGCAGCGTATACGGCACAGTGCGGTGCGCGCTTGCGCAAGGCGGCAAGGCCTTCAAAATCCGGTCCACCGCCGCTGCCGACACGCGCCAGGGTCATGTGGATGACGCGCGCGGGCCACAGTAGTTCGTCATCGAACAGGCGTGCGCAGCCCAGGCGCTCACCTTGCGGCCCATTGTCGAGTGACAACACGCGTCGTGCCGCCGGCACCACCGCGCACAGCGCGTGAAAGTCTTCAAGCCGCGACATGGATTCACTGCCGAGCACGTAGTCGATGTTGGGCAGCATGGGCAGGTTCGCCAGCTGCGCGGGCGCGCGCAGTCCCGCGTCCAGCCAGACGCGTACATCAGCATGGCGCGTGGCGATGGCGTGAATGATTTCGCCATGGGGCGCGCCGCCCGCGATGGCGTCGAGATCGGCGATGTAAAGCTGGGTGAAACCGCGGTAGGAGAGGATGCCGTCCACCACTGCCCGCGGCACGGCACTGTTCGCCAGAGGCGTTGCCAACGGGCGATAATTGTCGCGCTCGCCACGCTTGGCGTGCACCACCAGGCCGCCTTTGAGGTCGATGACAGGAATGATGTCCATGCATGCAAGAGTGATTGTGAGTGGGCCGCGCGGTGCATGGTAGCGCAGGCGCGCGCAGGTGGCGTCGAACGTCGACGCTGCGTACTCGGCGAGCCTGCCGTGGGTCGCGTGCGATGGGCCGCGTGACTGCGACGGCCAGGGCATGACGGCTGCCTTGTACGGCTGGGACATCGGTGGCGCCCACCTCAAGCTCGCATGCCTCAATGCCAAGGGGCGTGTGCTATCCGTGCGTCAGGTTGCGTGTCCATTGTGGCAGGGCATCGAACAGCTCGAACTAGCCTTGCACACGATTGGCATTGCCACCGTCGCGCCCGCGGCGACGCACGGTGTGACCATGACCGGTGAGTTGTGCGATGTGTTCGACGACCGCGCCAGCGGTGTACGCGCGATTCTCGAGTGCCTGACCCGCACGCTCGACCCGCACGCGACGGTGTGCGTGTACGGCGCCGAACAAGGATGGTTGGATGCCGCGCAAGCGAGCGCCGCCAGTGACGTGGTCGCGTCCGCCAATTGGCTCGCCACCGCGCAGCTCACGGCCCTTAGAGTTGAAGCCGGCGTGTTGCTCGATATCGGCAGCACCAGCACCGATGTGATCCTGATCGAAGACTGGCAAACGCGCGCGGTGGGGCGCGATGACGCCACGCGCCTCACCAGTGGCGAACTCGTCTACACCGGCGTGGTGCGCACTCCGGTGATGGCGGTGGCGCGGCGCGTGCCCATGCGCGGTGCCTGGCAGAGTCTCGCCGCCGAATATTTCGCGACCATGGCTGACGTCTATCGTGTGCTCGGGCAACTCGACGAGCGTCATGACCAGATGCCCACCGCCGACGGCCGTCCCAAGGACAGCGTTGCAAGCGCCCGTCGTATTGCGCGCATGCTCGGGCGCGATCTCGGCGCGGATGCCAGCTTCGCCGACATCCAAGGCGTTGCTGCGCATCTCGCGCGCTGCCAGCAGCGCGACATCGAGGATGCGCTGGCGCTGCAGAGTAGCCGCGCCGGAGACAGTGGCGGCGCGCTGCCCATCATCGGCGCCGGCGCCGGCGCGATGCTGGCCGCGAAGATTGCGGCGCAGGCGGGGCGAGACTATGTGCCTTTCGCGTCCCTGCTGGACGTCGCCCCATCACTGGCCGGCGACGTAGCGCTGGCGGCGCCGGCGGTGGCCGTGGCGCGATTGGCATGGATGGCACGGTGACCCACCGCACCCAACCGCAGCGCGTCGAGGTCGAATACTGGCCCGACACGGCGCTGCGCGTGCAGCGTCTCGCGGCGCGGCCGTGGTTCGCGTTCCTCGACAGCTGTCGCTTCACAGCCGGCAGCGGCCGCTACGACATCGTCGCCTTGGATCCGCCCGTGCGTCTGCGCACCGCGGGCACGACCACTCTGGTGGAGGAGGGCGACACCCAGCAGCGTGTTGCCGGCGATCCCTTTGCCTTGCTGCGCGCGCGGCTGGGCCCGACCATCGAGCCCTTCGAGCTGCCGTTCTGCGGCGGCGCCATCGGCGCCTTCAGCTACGACCTCGTGCGACGCTGGGAAAGTTTGCCAGTGCGGGCCGCGCGCGACATCGAAGTGCCGGAAATGGCGGTCGGCATCTATGACCGCGCCTTGGTGGTGGACCATCTCGAACAGCGTGCGTGGTTCGTCCATCGTGGTTTACCGGCGGTGGCGGTGGCCGAAGCGCTGGCTCTCATCGCCGTGCCGCGCACGTTGACACCCGCGGTGCTGGCGCCGGCCTTCGTGGTCACCTCGGCAGTCGCGCCCGATCTGCGTTTCGATGAATACGCGGCGGCGTTCGCGCGCATCAAGCGCTATCTCGCCGACGGCGATTGCTATCAGGTCAATTACACGCAGCGTTTTTCGGCGCGCGCCGCCGGCGATCCCTTCGATGCCTATCTGCGTCTGCGACGCCTGAACCCGGCGCCCTTTGCCGCCTTCATGCGTTTGCCGGAGGCGGCCTTGCTGAGTTCGTCACCCGAGCGTTTCATCGAAATTCGTGGCCGTGCCATCGAGACCCGGCCGATCAAGGGCACGCGGCCGCGCGGCGCGGATGAGGCGCAGGACAATGCCTTGGCCGCTGAACTCGCGGCCAGCGCCAAGGACCGCGCCGAGAACGTCATGATTGTCGACCTTCTGCGTAACGATCTCGGCAAGAGCTGCGCGACCGGCAGCGTTGCGGTACCGGCGCTGTGCGAGGTCGAATCCTACGCGCGCGTGCATCATCTGGTCAGCCGTGTGCGTGGCGAGTTGCGTGACGATGTCGATGCGCTCGAAGCGCTACGCGGCTGCTTTCCCGGTGGCTCGATCACGGGCGCGCCCAAGCTGCGCGCCATGGAGATCATCGAAGAGCTGGAACCGACGCGCCGTGGCATTTATTGCGGCGCCATTGGTTACCTGTCCGCCGACGGACAGATGGACACCAATATCGCCATCCGCACGCTGCTCTACCAGCAGGAGCGGCTGTACTGCTGGGCGGGCGGCGGCATCGTGATGGACTCCGAACTCGCGGCCGAATACCAGGAGAGCCTGGACAAGGCCGCCGCGCTGTTGAATGTATTCGCCGATGCCGCAGTTCAATACATGGGTGATTAAGCTCGGCGGCGCACTGCTTGCCGCCGATGAATTGCGCGAGTGGCTGACCGCTTGCAGCGCGCGCGCCGTGGCCGTGCGGTGCGTGGTGGTGGTCGGCGGCGGCGCCCTTGCCGACGAGGTGCGCGCGCTGCAGCGGCGCCACGGCTTCGATGATGTGCTGGCCCATGAGCTGGCGCTCGAAGCCATGCGCATGCATGCGCGCGTGCTGCATGCGCTCGCGCCCGCTTTGCCGCTGTGTGAGGCGCTGGTCGCGGCGCAATTGCCATCGGTGCCGGCAGGCAGCGTGCTGTGGACGCCGCCCGCCACGTTCGCGCCGCCGGCGCTGCCCATGTCGTGGGCGGTGACGTCCGACAGCATCGCCCTGTGGCTGGCCGAAGCACTGGGCGCGCAAGGCTTGGTGCTGGTGAAATCCCTGGGGTCATCCGCATTGCAGGCGGCGACGGATACCGGTCTCGCCGCGCAGGGCGTGGTTGACGACTACTTCGACACGCTGCTCGAGAAGAGCACGGTGCCGGTGAGGGTCGCGAGCAAGTATTGCCTCGACGATTTCATCGCGGGCTGCGCGCGTGGTGTGTTACCGGGCATTCCGGTCGGTGGGGTGTGAGCAGGGCTGAGGGAATTAAAAAGGCTGGTGAGGCTGTTGCCAGCCTCACCAGCGAATGCAGCGCATCTTAGCTCCCATGCGAGGAGGTCTGGTCTAATGCCCAATTAGTCCCAGCTAAGAGCGCCGCCGGTCTGATACTCGGTCACCCGAGTCTCAAAAAAGTTCTTTTCCTTCTTGAGGTCGATGACCTCGCTCATCCACGGAAACGGATTGCTGGCGCCCGGATACTGTTCCGGCAAGCCAATCTGGGCGCAGCGCCGGTTGGCGATGAAACCCAGGTAATCCTCGAACATGTTGGCATTGAGCCCGAGCACGCCGCGCGGCATGGTGTCGTGCGCGTAGGCGATTTCGAGATCGACCGCCTCACGGATGAGGCCAATCATTTGCTTCTGGAATGCCTCGGTCCACAGCTGCGGATTCTCGACCTTGATCTGGTTGATGACGTCGATGCCGAAGTTCATGTGCATCGATTCGTCGCGCAGGATGTACTGGAACTGTTCTGCGACGCCGGTCATCTTGTTGCGCCGGCCCATGGACAGGATCTGCACGAAGCCGACGTAGAAAAAGATGCCTTCGAACACCACGTAGAACGCGATGAGATCGCGCAGCAGGCGCTGATCGGCTTCCATGGTGCCGGTGTTGAAGGTCGGGTCGCCCAGGCTCTGGGTGAAGCGCAGCGCCCATGACGCCTTGTTATGCACCGCCGGCACTTCGCGATACATGTTGAACACTTCAGCCTCGTCCAGACCCAGGCTCTCGATGCAGTACTGGTAGGCGTGGGTGTGCAGCGCTTCTTCGAACGCCTGGCGCAGCAGGTACTGGCGGCATTCCGGGTTGGTGATGAGGCGATAAACCGCCAGCACCAGGTTGTTCGCGACCAGCGAATCGGCGGTCGAGAAGAAGCCCAGGTTGCGCTTGATGATGGTGCGCTCATCGGCGGTCAGACCATCGGGGTCCTTCCACAGACTGATGTCCGCATTCATGTTGATTTCCTGCGGCATCCAGTGGTTGGCGCAACCATCCAGATACTTCTGCCAGGCCCACTTGTACTTGAAGGGCACGAGCTGATTGAGATCGGCCCGGCAGTTGATCATCTTCTTGTCGTCGACCGCCAGACGCCGCGCGCCGAATTCGACTTCTTCGAGGCCGGTGGCGCCGTGGTCGATGTCATCATGTTCTGCAAGCATCGGCACCGGGGCGCTGGCCGCCCGCATCACGCTGTGCTCGACCCGCGTTTCGATACGCACTTCTTCCCGTTCAATTTCGGCCAAGGCCTCGGTCGCGGCCATGGCACGTGCATGGCGCTCCACCGGTGCCGGCGCCGCCGCCGTGGCGCCGCTCTTGAACTTGGCTATCGGGTCATCCCAATTCAACATCGTCGGTCCTCACAAAACTTTTCGTCGTGGGCGCTGCGTTTACTGGCAGGCTTCGCAATCGGGGTCGAGTATCGAGCAGACCTTGGGGCCTTCGTCCGCGACCGGCATCTTCTGCACGGCGTTCAAACGGCCGTCGGCCAGGGTGCTCTTCTCGACGTGCGTGGCGCCCATGGTGCGCAGATAGTAGGTCGTCTTGAGACCCCGTACCCACGCCAGCTTGTAGAGGTTGTCGAGCTTGGCGCCGCTCGGCTCGGACATGTAGAGATTCAGCGACTGCGCCTGGTCCAGCCATTTCTGGCGACGCGAACCGGCTTCCACCAACCAGCGCGGATCGACTTCGAAGGCGGTGGCGTACAGTTCTTTCAGTTCGTTCGGAATGCGGTCGATCTGCGCGACGCTGCCGTCGTAATACTTCAGGTCATTGACCATCACCTCGTCCCACAGCTTGCGACGCTTCAAGTCGTCGACCAGGAACATGTTGATGACGGTGAAATCACCCGACAGGTTGGCCTTCACGAACAGGTTCTGATACGCCGGCTCGACCGACTGGCTGACACCGCAGATGTTGGAGATGGTGGCGGTCGGCGCGATGGCCATGCAATTGGAATTGCGCATGCCGACGCTGCGCACGCGTTCACGCAGCGGCTCCCAGTCCATGGTCACCTCGTGGTTCATGTCGATGTAACCACCGCGGCCTTCTTCGAGCAGGCGAATGGAATCAACCGGCAGGATGCCCTTGCTCCACAGCGAGCCGTCATAGCTCGCGTACACGCCGCGCTCGGCGGCGAGATCGGTCGAGGCCTTGATGGCGTAGTAGCTCACCACTTCCATCGAGCGGTCGGCGAACTTGACCGCTTCTTCGGTCGCGTAGGGGATGCGCAGCTGATACAGGCAATCCTGGAAGCCCATGATGCCGAGGCCCACCGGCCGATGCCGCAGGTTGGCGGCGCGCGCCGTCGGCACGCTGTAGTAGTTGTAGTCGATGACGTTGTCGAGCATGCGCATGGCAATGCCGACCGTGCGTGCAATCTTCGCTTCGTCGAGCTGACCGTCGGTGACGTGCTGGGCAAGGTTGACCGAGCCCAGGTTGCACACCGCGATCTCCTGCCCGGCGCGGGTGTTGAGCGTGATCTCGGTGCACAAGTTCGAGCTGTGCACCACGCCCACGTGCTGCTGCGGCGAGCGCAGGTTGCAGGCATCCTTGAATGTGATCCAGGGATGGCCGGTCTCGTACAGCATCGCGATCATCTTGCGCCACAGGTCGACCGCGCGCAGACGCTTGACGTTGCGAATCTGGCCGCGCTCGGCCATCTCTTCGTACTGTGCGTACTTGCGCTCGAATTCCGGGCCGATGGCATCATGCAGATCCGGCACTTCATCGGGCGAGAACAGCGTCCACTGGCCGTCTTCGACGACGCGCTTCATGAACAGGTCCGGCACCCAGTTGGCGGTGTTCATGTCGTGGGTGCGGCGGCGATCATCGCCGGTGTTCTTGCGCAGCTCCAGGAATTCCTCGATGTCCATGTGCCAGGTTTCGAGGTAGGCGCACATCGCGCCCTTGCGCTTGCCGCCCTGGTTGACGGCAACGGCGGTGTCATTCGCCACTTTCAGGAACGGCACCACGCCCTGCGACTTGCCGTTGGTGCCCTTGATGTGGGCGCCCATGCCGCGCACCGGCGTCCAGTCGTTACCGAGACCGCCGGCATATTTCGACAACAGGGCATCGTCCCGGATGGCGCTGAAAATGCCTTCCAGGTCGTCCGGCACCGTGGTCAGGTAGCAGGATGACAATTGCGGACGCAGCGTGCCGGAATTGAACAGGGTCGGCGTCGAGCTCATGAAATCGAACGAGGACAGCAAGTCGTAGAACTTGACGGTCCATTCTTCCGGCTCGATTTCATTGATGGCGAGGCCCATGGCGACGCGCATGAAGAACGCCTGCGGCAGTTCGAAGCGCGTGCCGCGGCTCTGCAGGAAGTAACGGTCGTAGAGCGTCTGCAGGCCGAGATAGGTGAAATTGAAATCGCGTTCGGGCTTCAAGGCCGCGCCGAGGCGCTTCAAGTCGTAGTTGCCGAGGCGCGGATCCATGAGTTCGAGATCGATCGCGCGCTTGACGTAGGCTTCGAAGTAGAGCGGGTAGCGCTCTTCCATCTCGGTCTGGGTCGCTTCATCGCGGCGGTGATTCAAGAAGCTCAGCGCTTCCTGGCGCAGGGTGTCGAGCAAGAGGCGCGCCGCCACCAAGGTGTAATTCGGTTCGCGTTCGATGAACAGGCGGCCGGCCATGGTCACGCCCTTGGAGACGTCGGACTCCGACACGCCGTCGAACAGCGAACGCAGCGCTTCTTCGATGACGGTCGCCGGCACCGCGCCGTCGACGCCGTGGCAGGCTTCTTCGACGACCTTGCGCAGGCGGTTTTCGTCCAGCGGCACTTTGCTGCCGTCGGCCAGCGTCACGCGCAGTGCGCTGCGCGTCTGTGCCGGTTCCTGCTTGTCCTTGGCGGCCTGGCGCTCGCGGGCGCGCTCTTCGCGATACAGCACATAGGAGCGCGCGACCTTGTGTTCGCCGGCGCGCATCAAGGCCAGTTCGACCTGGTCCTGGATGTCTTCGATATGGGTCGCGCCGCTGGCGGGCATGCGCCGGGTCAGGGCGGACAGAATCTGATCGGTCAGTTCATCGACACGCTGGTGGATGCGGGTCGAGGCGGCGGCGCTGCTGCCTTCGACGGCCAGGAAGGCCTTGGTCAGCGCCACGCGAATCTTGTTGCCATCGAAACTCGTGACTTTGCCATTGCGACGGATGACCTTGAAATCACCCGGTGCGGTCGCGCTGATTTCCGCGGTGGACTCTGCATGGGCATAGGCTGCCGGAGCCGAAATCACATCCCTGCGCACGGCCGCATTCTCAAATTCCATGTCGCCTCCCGATATCTGATACGTGGCTGTGGCGCACTGTCGTGAGCGCGCCTGTTTTTGTTCTGGTCTCGATGCAGGCGACTATATAGCACCCACAACAAAATGTGGTCAAGAAAATTAACAACCACAAGATAGTGTGGTTCTTTTGTGGATTAGCGCCGCGCAAGCTGGGCACAAACTGGGGGTAAATCCGGGATAAGAGTTGAGATCGCGAGGCAGATCAGGGGCTTAAGTCCGGGGCCTGAAACGGGCGAGGCGCGCGCCATTGGCGGCGGCGCTTGTGGTGTGTTTGTGGGCGATGGAACGAAGGGAGAGGGCGGTGTGGGGCCTTAATGTGCGAATGAATTCGCACCTACAACCCGTCCCGGCGATGTCGCCGGTGCAGGCCGCGCCCACCGCCCTGTCGGTGCGATTTCAATCGCACACTCAAACGGACTGCGCAGACTTCAATCCACCGCCCCACGCAGATACAGCGGCAG
>JADLGE010000048.1 GCA_020849475.1 Gammaproteobacteria bacterium | reverse complement strand
TTGATGGTGCGATGGGCGAAGCGCCAGCGGCCGTTCTCGCGCCGGTATTCGTCGTTGTAGCGCATCGCGGCGAGGCTCACCACGTCCGCCGGGCAGGTCTCGGCATGGCTCAACACCATGCCGGTGGCGCGGTGCGGGTCGCTGTCGTCGAATTGCACGGTGTGGTCGTGGGTCCAGTGGAAAGCCGGGCCGCGCACCTTGAACAATTCGATATACATCGCCTCGATGGCGGCGCGGCCGTGGGCGTTCATGGCGCCACTCGGGGAATCGAATATCGCGTCTACGGTAAAGAGATCACACAGACGCGGCATGTCGTGTTCATCGCAGGCCACTGCATAGGCCGTCACCAGTTCGCTGATGGCGAAGCGCGATTCGAGGCGGTCGATGCTGCGCTTCAATTGTTCGAGTTCGCTCATGGGTGTTCCCGCTGGCTTAAGTTGTTCAGGCGCGCAGCAGACGGCGCGCGTTGTCGGCATAGGGGCGCGCTTCTTCGCGTACATCCCCGGGCTGCTGATCCCAGCCGGCGAAATTGGTGCCGAACAAGAGGCGATCACAGTTGACGCGCGAGCGCAGCAGCGCCACCGATTCCGGCGCATGCACGTGGATGTCGAACCACAGGCGGTGCAGCAGCGCTTCAAAGGCGCCGTCGGCGCGCAGTTCTTCGCGCGCCCATGGGCGCTTGCGTGCGGCACTGGCCATGCGCCCGTAGAGGTAACCCGTCGCGCCGCCACCGTGACTGATACAGATGTCGAGCTTGGGATGGCGCTCCAGCACGCCGCCATAGATGAGCGTGCACACGGCGATGGTTTCCTGCGCGGCGAAGCCGATGATGATGTCGAGATCGAAACGCCTGAGATTCGGGTCGCCGGCCGGGCCGTCGATGCCGGCCGGTGCGGGATGAATGAACAGCGGCACGTCGAGCGCCACCAGCTTTGCGTAGAAGACATCGAGCGCCGGGTCGTCGAGCGGCCGGCCGAAATCACTGCCGATGTAGGGGCCGACCATGCCGAGGTCTGTCACCGCGCGTTCGGTCTCTTCAATCGCAAAGCCGATGTCCTGCATGGGCACCGCCGCGCAGGCCGCCAGACGTTCGCGATGGGGCGCAATCTGCGCGGCGAGGCCGTCGTTGTGGATGCGGCAGAATTCGCGCGCCAACGGCGGTTCGATGAAATGGAAATAGGTGAGGGGATTGGGCGACAGCAGCTGGTAGTCGATGCCGGCGCGGTCCATGGCGGCGAGGCGGAGGTCCACGTCCATGAACGGGCTGCCGCGATAACGCACGCCGTGCAGTTCATAGCTGCCGACGCGAAAACGTGGCTTCTCTTCATAGCCGAGTTCGGGGCCATAGGCGCCGGCCGCGCCCATGGTGTCTTCGAGTACGGCGTGGGCATGCACGTCGATGCTGGTGGCGGTGGCGAGACTCATGGCTTGTGGCTCGGCGTGTTGTCGAATTCATCCACCACTTCGCGGCGCAGTATGCGCGTGCCGTAGTGGGGCGCGCGCCAGCCGGGCGGGTCGCGGCGCGTGGCTGGCGGCGTGATGTCCATCACCTCGCCGTTCAGGATCACGTGGCGCAGGCGGCTGCGGTCGCCGAGCAGGCGCACGTCGCGCGCCACATCGCCGTCTATGATGATGATGTCGGCAAGGCGTTGCGCTTCTATCGCCCCGGTTTCGCTGGCGAGCCCGAGGGCAAAGGCATTGGCGCTGGTGGCGGCGGTGATGGCCTCGAGCGGCGTCAAGCCAAGGTCGTTCACGAACACTTCGAGCTCGCGGTAATGCCAGTCGCCATAGGGCGTGATGGAGAAGCCCGACTCGGTGCCGCACAAGAGCGGCACGCCGGCATCGAAGGCACGCTTCAGCATTACGGCGCTGTCGGTGATTTCTTTCTGGAACAGTTTGCGTATGCCTTCCGACGCACCGACCGCCGCGCCATAGTCGGCAAGATTGGCCTGGAAGGTGAAGGTCGGCACGATGGGCACGCGTTTGTCGACCACTGCTGACAGCGCTTCTTCGTCCATGTAGGTCGCGTGCAGAATCATGTCGAAGCCGGCCAGCGCCGCATCACGGGTGCTGGAGGCGCCACGACAATGGCCGACCACCGGTGTGCCGAGTTCGTGGGCGGTGTCGCATACGAGTTTCATCTCGTCCAGTGACCAGACCTGCACTTCGCCTTTTATTTTCTGGCGTGGCGTGAGGCCGGTGACGTGCACCTTGATCCAGTCGACGCCGATTTTGATCTGGCGCCGCACCTCACGCACGATGTCGTCGCGGCTGTGCACCACCACGCCGTAGCCGCGTCGTCCTTCATCGGGAATGAGACGGCCGGCGGTGCCACCGACCGAGGTCAGGAGCGCATTGCCGCCGGTGGTCATGCGCGGCCCGCGCACGATGCCGGCTTCGATGGCATCGCGCAGATCCACACCGATTTCCCACAGCGAGTCGGCATCAAAGAAGCCGGTGACGCCGGCCGCCAGCAGCTTTTGCACATTCGCGGCGGCAATGATCGCGGCGAGGCCTTCGCGGCGATGAAAGAACAATTCGTCGTTGGAATTCGGCTCGTCGAAACTGATGTGGCAATGGGCGTCGATGAGGCCGGGCATGACGGTGAGTCCGTGCGCATCGATACGCGGCACGTCAGCGGCGACGCGCGTGTCGAGCGCGCTTTCCACCGCCGCGATGCGCTCACCTTTCAGCAACACATCGGCGCGGCGCGGCGCATTGCCGAGACCATCGACGACGCTGCCACCGTGGATCAGCAGCGTCCCTTGCAGACTGGAAACGGCGCCCATGTCAGTAGGCGACCGGCAGCGTGCGTGCGCCACGCACCCACAGCGATGGCAGCCACTCGGTGTTGCTGTCGAGTCGGCGCAGATTGGGCATGCGCTCCATCACCGCTTCGAGCGCGATGGCGCCCATGCGTTTGCCGAGCGCCGCGCCCGGACAGTAATGCGGGCCGTGGGCGAAGGACAGATGATGGTGGGCATCGCGATCGATGTCGAAACGGTCAGGCGCGGTGAAGCGGCGTTCGTCGCGATTGGCCGAACTGATATAGGACAGCACGTAGGAACCGGCGGGAATGGTGACGCCGTGCATTTCCACGTCGTGCACCGCGGTCTGGAATACGAGATTCACCGGCGACCAATAGCGCAGAGTTTCTTCAATGACATTCGCACTTAAATTCGGCTGCGCACGCAGGCGGGCGAGCGCATCGGGGTTTTCGCTCAAGGCGATGAGCGCGCTGCTGATCATGTGTGAGGGTGTTTCCGAACCGCCGAAGTGGGTCAGCACCGCGATGCTCAAGACCTGGATGGAACTCAACACGTCGCCGCCTTCCTCGGCCTTGACCAGCAGCGAAATGAAATCATTGCCCGGATTGACGCGCCGCTCGGCGATGCTGCGCTCGAGGTAGCTGCGCAGTTCCGCGACGCTTGCGCGTATGCGCTCGACATCAGCGGCGCTCAAGGTCGCGCGGTTGGCGGCGTTCAACAGATCGGCCGTCCAGATCTTGAAGTTCTCGCGCTGGCTCTTGTCGACGCCCAACAGTTCGGCGGTGACGCTGACCGGCACATAGGCGGCGAAGTCGGCGACGAAATCGAACTCGCGCCCGCGCGCCATGATTTCATCGAGCAGACCGGTGACGATGGCCTTGATGCGCGGCTCGAGGCCGCGCGTCACCGACGGCGAGAACGCCTGGCCAGCGAGCTTGCGCAGCGGCGTGTGAGCCGGCGGGTCCATGGCGATCAGTGACGGCGTTTCCGGCACCGGGTCCAGATCGCCAAAGGCCTGGGCGATGAAGTCGCGCGCCGAGTAGGTCTCGGGATGCAGAAAGGTGTGCTTGCAGTCGTCGTAGCGGAACAGGCCATAGGCGTTCAAGGCCGGGATGCGATACACCGGCGCCTCGTCGCGCAGACGTCGGTACCAGGGATAGGGATCGGCCTGCACTTCGCGCAAGGTTGGATTGAATTCGATACTGGTCATGGCGCTTGCTCAGGCTGAACTTTGGCTGAGAGCGCATGCGCCGCGTGCAGGCGGCCCGTGGGGCGCGCCCAGGGGAATTGGAGATCAAATAGTAAGCCAGCGTACGAGTGAGTGACAAACAGCGCGGCGCTGCCCGTACAATCCCCTGCACAGCCGCCATCTCGGCCTTTCGCACACTACGCTTTCGAGGAATGAATCATGCAACCGATGCAGGGCATAAGAATTATCGACGTCACTACCAACGCCTCGGGACCGATGGCGACCGGCATCCTCGCGGACCAGGGCGCGGACGTCATTCGCTTCGAGACCGTCGGCGCGGGCGATCCGGCGCGGCATGTCGGCGGCGTGCGTGGCGGACTGTCGGCCTACTTCGCGCAGATGAATCGCAACAAGCGTTCGATGGCGGTCGATCTCAAGAACCCGGCCTTGCGCCCGGCGCTGTACAAGATCATCGAGAGCGCCGATGTGTTCGTGCAGAACTCGCGGCCCGGTGCGCTGGACCGCGCGGGCTATGGCTTCGATGATCTGAAGCGCATCAATCCCGATCTCATCTATGTGTCGATTTCAGGCTTTGGCGCCAGCGGCCCGGCCGCCGGTCAGCGTGTCTATGACCCGGTCATCCAAAGCGTGTCGGGCTTCGCCGCCGCGCAGGGCGTGGGCGGCGAGCCGCAGCTCATGAAGACCATCGCCAGCGACAAGGTCGCGGCCTTGACCGCTTCGCAGGCGATTGCCGCCGCGCTGTTCGCGCGCGCGCGCGGTGCGGTCGGTGGTCATCACGTCGAGCTGTCGATGCTCGATGCGAGCCTCGCCTTCCTGTGGCCGGAAGTATTCTGGAATGACAGCTTTGTCGGCAGTGAGGGCTTCACGCCCAAACCGCTGATTGCGTCGTTCTACGAATTGTTCCCGACCAAGGATGGCCACATCACGCTCATCATTGTCGGCGACGGTGAATTTGCCGGGGTGTGCAGCGTGCTCGGCCTCGAACACCTGTTGCAAGACCCGCGCTTCACCTCGCTGACACTGCGCTTCGCCAACTATGCGCAGATGCTGGGTGAGATCAAGGCCGCCACCGCGCGCTTCACCACGGATGACGTCATCGCCAAGCTTCTCAAAGCCGACGTGCCCTGCGCCAAGGTCAACCGCCTCGACGAAGTGGCGGGTGATCCACGCGTGCAGCACGGCGGCTCGGTCATCGAATATGACCACCCCGTCGGTGGGCGCATGCAGCAGGCGCGTGCGGCGGCGGTATTCGACGGCGAACGCCTCGGTGTGCGACTGCCGGCGCCGTCGCTGGGTGAGCATACCGAGGAGTTGTTGAAGTCGGTGGGGTGTACCGACGCGGAGATCGCCGCTTGGCGCGAAGCTGGCGTTATCGGTTGAACCGGCATTTCGCAACTACTGTGAATGCTGTGCATCGGGTTTGAATGTCAGACTTCATCCTACCCAACAATGAAGTATCTTTCCCACTCCTGAAGGTCAGACTTCAGTCTGACCTTCAGGTGACTCCCGGCGCGTCGTGCAAGGTGTGGTGTGCTATTGGCGTTGCACATGTCGGGAGACGACGCGTGCCTGCAGCTCTTGAATCACCGCGATCGCCTCGCGCACCATGCCGGGCACGAATTGCGCGACATGGATGAGCTCGGCGAGCGCGCCGGCAATCTGTCCACAGGGCAGGATGCCGCCCTGCATGTCGCCGTCACGCTGTGCGGCGATGAGGCGTTCGTCCTTGAAGCGCGTGAGAGCTTCTTCCGTGATGCCAGGGCGGCTTTCGAATTCATGCAGTTCATCGATGGCGCGGCTCGGCAAGATGCGTGACGGGCCATAGAGGGCCTGGAACAAGGTGTCGTCGCCTTCGCGCGCGGCGAGGATGCGGGCCGCATAGTTCGGATGCCAGTCGGGATTGTCGTGGCTGGCGACGAAGCGCGTGCCGAGTGCCACAGCCTCGGCGCCCATGCTCAAGGCCGCGGCGAGACCGCGTCCGTCACGCACGCCGCCGGCCAGGATCACCGGAATGCTGACTGCTTCGGTCACGCTTGGGCCCAACACGAAGGTGTGCACCGGCCGCGCATGGGTGTGGCCGCCGGCTTCATAACCTGAGGCGATGATCATGTCGACGCCGTCGGCCTCGGCGCGTTGCGCCTGGCGCGTGCCGCCAACCTTGTGGATGTGGATGAGGCCGGAGCCCTCAATCATTCTGCGCGCGGCGGCCGGCGCGCCGGCCGAGGTGGTGATGACGCGCAGGCGCTTCGCCACTTCACTGTCCTTGACCGCGTCGACCACCGCCTGCACATAGGCCGAACTGAAAGCCGGCACATTGCCGTGCTTGTCGGTGCCTACCGGGATATTCACGGCGAAGGGTTTCGTCGTCATCGCGCAGGCCGCATCGATGTAGCCGCGCAGCTTGGCCGCGCCGGCACGCGGCTCTTCACTGATACCGGGAATACTGACGGTGCCGAGACCGCCGGCATTCGAGACCGCCGCCGCCAGCGCCACGGTCTTGTAGGGCCCGAGGCCTTCCTGCATCACCGGATGCTCGATGCCGAGCATCTGCGTGAAGCGCGTCGTGAGTCGTGGCATGGTTTCGTCTCCTTGCGCTATCAGGCGCTGTGGAAGCTGGCCCATTCGCTGAGCGCCGCGCGTTCACTGACCAGGGTGTTTTCCACCGCGCTGGTGTCCTCATGGCCCAAGGACATGCCGCACAGCACTTTCTGCTCTGGCGGTAGAGCCAATTGTTCGCTGATGATGCGATGGAACTGCGTGAAGGCGAACTGTGGACAGGTATGCAGACCATGGCCGCGCGCGGCGGTCATGACATTGCCCATGAACATGCCGTAATCAATCCACGCCGCGTAGCCCAATGAGCGATGGATGGTGAAGATGAGTCCGACCGGCGCATCGAAGAACTGGAAATTGCGCGCGTGTTGCGCATGGGTGCGTTCGCGATCGCCCTTGCCGATGCCGAGCAGGGTGTAGAGGTCCCAGCCGACCTTGCGCCGCCGGTCGATGAAAGGCGAGATCCATTCGGCCGGGTAGATGGGAAACTCGCTGCTGTGTTCTGCATTGAGCTTCGGATCGTTGAAGGCCGTGAGAATGGCATTCGACAGCCGCGTCTTGGCGGCGCCGGTCAAGACGTGCACATTCCACGGCTGGATGTTGGTGCCCGAGGCCGAACGCGCGGCTACGGTCAGAATGTGCTCGACGGTGTGGCGCGGTACTTCGGTGGGCAGAAAAGCGCGCACCGAGCGGCGCGAGGTCAAGGCGTTGTCGACGGAATGGGAGTCCATTGGGGGTCCTGCGGTGATCGTGGTTGTAGGTGCGAATTCATTCGCACATCAAATGGCGCGGCGAGGCGCCCGGCATCGGCATTTTAATGTGCGAATGAATTCGCACCTACAGAAGAACGCGTCAATACGGCTTGGCGTGCAGCACGCCCTTGGCCTCCAGTGCATCGACGGTTGCCGCGTCCTTGCCCAGCAATTCCATCAACACTTCGCGGTTGTGCTCACCGAGCATGGGCGCGATGAGGTCCGGATCGTTGGCCGGGTAGCGATTGGAATGGATGGGATGGCCCGGGATCTGGAATTCACCGGCCACCCGATCATTGACGGTGCGCACCGTGCCGCGCGCGACGAGATGCGGGTGGCTGACGGTGTCGGCCACCGAGAGTATTGGTGCGCAGGGCACGTTGTGACGCTCGAGAATCTCGATGGCGGCATCGACCGACGGCAGGGTCGCCAGCCATGCTTCGATGACACCGATCACTTCATCGCGTCGCTCCAGACGCACGTTGTCGTTCTCCCAGCCTGGCGTGGTGGCGAGTTCCGGCCGGCCCATGGCCGCGCACAGATCTTTGAAGTGATGCAGGAAGGCCATGATCATGATGCCGCCGCCATTGCCCTGGAAGATGCCGCCCGGGCAGATGTAATTCATGTGGCGGCCGGTGCGCGTCGGTTGAATGGCGCCGCCGCTGGCGCTGAAGCGATGCACGTTCACTTCGTGGTAGTGGTAGTAGCAGTCGAGGATGGCGATATCGAGATGCTGGCCTTCGCCGGTGCGATGCCGATCGAGCAGCGCGGCGGCAATGGCAAACGCGGCGGTCACGCCGGTGGACACGTCGCCGATGGCGGCAAGGGTGAGATCCGGCAGTCCATCGGGCGGGCCGACCATCGAAGTAATGCCGGAATAGGCCTGGGCGATGTAGTCATAGCCCGGCTTGTGGGCCAGCGTGCCGGTCTGGCCGAGCGCCGAGATGGAACACAGGATGATGTCTTTGCGCAGTGCCTTGAGCACGTCGTAGCCCAGGCCCATGGTCTTGATCACACCGGGCTTGAAGTTTTCCACCACGATGTCGCAATGGGGCACCAGCTCTTTCAACAGCGCGATGGCTTCCGGGTTGCGCACGTCCAGGCACACACTGCGTTTGTTCAGACACTGCTGAATCGTATACAGGCTGCGGTCATTGCGGATGCGCGACATGGCGCGCGACATCTCGCCATCGGGGGATGACTCGACCTTGATCACGTCGGCGCCCATCTCGGCGAACATGCGCGTGCAGGTCGGGCCGGCGGCGGCGCGTGTGAGATCCAGTACGCGGTAGCCGGTCAACATGTGTTGTTTGCGATTGCTCATGGCTGTACCTCAGGTGAGTCGGAATACCGGCAGTTTCTGGCCGCTGGCGTGGGTTTCAAACGCAACGCGGACCGGCGCATCAAATTGTATGGCGTCGGCCTCGCAATCAACCAGGTTGCTCACCATGCGCAAATCACGCTGCTCATCGAGTTCCACTTCCACCACCACGTAGGGCACACGCGCCACGGCGGCGGGATGCACGGCATGGGTGATCACCGTCCAGGTGTAGACGCGGCCACGGCCCGACAGCGGCGCCCAGTCGTAGCCGCTGTGGCTGCAGTAGATGCACAGCGGCGCCGGGTGCCAGCGGAATTTGCCGCAGGCCTGGCAGCGCTGCATCACCAGCCGCTCTTCATTGCAGGCAGCCCAGTAGGGCTCGGTGCCGTATTCGGGTATCGGATAAGGAAAGGACAGTTCGCTCACAGCTCGTTCCTCAAGATCATCGCCGAGGTCGGCACGGCATTTCCGGCCGACACGAACGCATGGCGCGCGTCCTTGACCTGGCAGCGCGCCACGCCGCGTAGTTGGCGCACCGCTTCGATGACGTTCTGCATGCCGTGCATATAGCCTTCGGAAAGATTGCCGCCGCTGGTGTTCATGGGCAGTTCGCCGTCTGGCCAGCGCAGGCGGCCATTGGAGACGAAATCCTTGCCTTCACCGCGCTTGCAGAAGCCGAAGTCTTCGATGGCCATCATCACCAGGGGCGTGAAGTGGTCGTAGATGAACAGCACATCGATGTCGGAATGCTTGATGCCGGCGTCGCGGAATAGGTGCTTGGCGATGACGGTCGATTCGCTGACGGGCGAATCCATGTCCTTCACCATCGAACGATAATTCCAGTGGCCGGCGCCGATGCCAGCGCCGGCGATGAATACGCGCGGATGGCGCAGGTCGCGCGCACGGTCGGCGCGGGTGATGACCACTGCCGCGCCGCCGTCGGTCTCGAGACAGCAGTCGAGCAGGCGCAAGGGGGCGGCAATCATGCGCGAGGCCTGATGGTCTTCGATGCTCATCGGTCGGCCATGCATCATGGCATTGGGATTCATGTTGGCGTGATGACGGCAGGTCACTGCTATCTCACCGAAGTGCCGTGACTCGGTGCCGTACAGGTGCATGTGACGGCGCGCCGACAGCGCCACCATCTGCGCCGGACTGAACAGGCCATAGGGTGAAAAATAACTCGCCACGCCGCTCGCGCCCGGCGCGGTGCCGGCCTGGCCGAAGCGTGGCGTGCCGCGCCCCGAGCGTTCGTTCATGGCGCGGAATGCCACCACCGCCTTGGCCTGGCCGGTGGCGACCGCCATCGCGCCGAGCGCGATGGTGCCCACCGGGCCACCGCCGCCGCCGTAGTTGACCTCGGCGGCATAGCGCAACTCAGGAATGCCGAGATTGCGCGCGATGTCGATCGGATCGTTGTTGTCCATCGTGTACTTGGTGATGCCGTCGATGTCGGCGGGCGTGAGGCCCGCATCGGCGATGGCCGCGCCGATGGCTTCGCAGGCCAGCGTCATTTCGCTGCGACCGGAGTCGCGCGAATACTCGGTATGCCCAATGCCGACGATGCAGGCCTGATTGGCGACCGAATCCATCACGCCACCATCGCCGCCAGCACCAGGCCCTGCATCACGCCGATGCGCTCGAAGTGGTAGCTGTCTTCCATGAGGCCGGTGGAAAGAAACGCGACGCTCAAGTCGCGTTCGGGGTCGACCGTGAAACCGGTGGAGCCGGCGCCAAAGCCACCAAACGTGCGCGGCGAATTCATGGGGCTGAACAGGCCCGGCAGATTGCCTTCGCCGCGCAGGAAAAAGCCGCAGCCGATGTTGGCCGGGTATTCAATCCAGCCGCGCACACCGAACCACATATCGAACAGCACATTGCGCAGTGTGCCGGTGTGATTGCGCGTGCAGAAATCCAGCATGGCCGGTGACAGCAGGCGGTTGCCATCGAGTTCGCCGCCACGGCGCAGCATCTCGGCGAAGCGATGCACGTCCTGTACGGAGGTCATGCAGCCGCCGCCCGGGATCTCGCAGCCGGGGGTGGCGAGCAGCGTGCCAATGCCTTCCACCGCCGCGGGCGGCAGCAGCGCCGGCAGATCGGTGTAGGAGACCTTCACCGGGCACAGGCGCTTCATGAGATCGGCGCGCGGCCCCAGGCTGGTGTCTTTCATGCCGAGCGGCGCGAACACTTCGTCTTTCAACATCTGTGCATAGCTGCGGCCGCGACCGTCGGCGCGCAGACACAGCGCGGCGATGATCGTGTGGCCGAGCAGGATGGAATAGTTCACACGCTCGCCGGGTTGCGATTCCAGCGGCAGGCCGCAGGCGAAAGCCACCAGCTTGTCGATATTCATCAAGACATCCGGCGGCACCGGTGGAATGGCCGACAGCACGCCGCTGGTGTGGGTCAAAAGATGAAATAGATTGACCTTCTCCTTGCCGAGCGTCGCGAACTCCGGAATCAGCTCGGCGACTGGCGCATGCAGTTTCAGAAGACCGCGTTCCACCAGCGACAGCGCCAGCACGTTGGTGAACTGCTTGGCGACCGACATGGTGGCGAACACCGAATCGTTGTTGAGCGGCTTGTTCGCCGCGCGCTCGGCGTAGCCTTCACAGATGTCGAGCACCACTTCACCGTGGCGCGCCACCATCATGCGCACGCCATGGCAACGCCCGGCGTCGATGTCGGCTTTGACGGCGTCGCGCACGCGAGCGAGACGCGTGGCGTCGAAGCCGAGTTTGGCAAGATTGCTTTTCGGTGCCTTGGCGGCGGCGGGCTTGGTGGCCATGTGCGGGACTCCCCTGACTTGATGGATGGCTTAGTTTTTCATGTGCGCGCCGACGATGGCGCCGATCACGCGGCACGCTTCATCGTGCGGATTCTTCCAGCGGTGCATGGTGCCGCTTTGCACGACCACGTCGCCGGCCGCGAGCGCGGTGGCGGAGCCGTCATCCAGTTCCAGTACGCAGCGGCCGGACACGATGTAGAGCATGTCGCAGGTTTCCGAACGATGCATGCCGGGCGCATCCGCGGTGAAGTGCGACAAGAGGCCGGGCGCGGCCTGCTCGGCGGCATCCATGTCACCGCCCGCGCTGGCCGCCTTTTCCGGATCGCTGCCTGCCGGCAGCACGAACTCGATGAAGCGCACACCACCGATGGGCGGAAACCAGGTGGAGGGCGGCGCTTCGCGGCCGTCGTCGGGGTAATTGAAGGTGTGGTCCGAGGCCCACAGCGTGCCGAGCTCGATGCCGCCAAGCCCGGGCACCTCGGTGCTCTTGACGGCGGTGTCGCTGGCGATGATGGATGTACCATCGGCGCGGTGGCCGGTGACGACGCGACGAAAAGTGCCCATGGATGATGCTCCCCGGATGTTGACGCCCCGACTATCTGGCCAGTGGCCGCGCGCGTCAATCGCGCGGGTGGGGGTGTCGGTGTGGCGGGCTCGGCGCTATCTTGCCTGCCTCATCATCGCGAGCGGAGGTAAACCCCATGCGCACCCTGTACGAAGGCGGCACGTTCTTCGAAGGCCCGCGCTGGCATGACGGCGCGTGGTACGTGGCCGACATGTACGGCCCCAAGGTCCTGCGCATCACGCCAGACGGCGTGGCCTCGGCGGTCGCGGAATTACCGCAGCGCCCGTCGGGCATCGGCTGGCTGCCGGATGGCTCGATGCTGGTGGTGTCGATGCTCGATCGTCGCCTCATGCGCTGCACGGCCGACGGTCGCCAGGAGATCTACGTCGAACTCGCAAGCCACACGCCGTGGTTCTGCAATGACATGGTGGTCGACCGACAAGGCCGCGCCTGGGTGGGCAATTTCGGCTTCGATCTTTTCGACCACGCAGCGACGCCGGCCGAAACGACCTTGCTGCGCGTCGACCCCGACCGGCGCGTGAGCGTCGCCGCCGACGGGCTGCGCTTCCCCAACGGCACGGTGGTGACGGGGGATGGCAAGACCCTCATCGTCGCCGAGAGCTTCCGCGCCTGTCTCACCGCTTTCGACATCGGCGCCGACGGTGCGCTCACGAACCGTCGTCAGCATGCCTTGCTCGGCCGCGTGCCGGCCTATCACTCCATCGAGGCCATGCTCGATACGGATTTCATTCCGGACGGCTGCGGCATCGATGCCGAGGATCACGTGTGGGTGGCGGATGCCAAGGGCGCGCGCGCCTGTCGGGTGTCACCCAGTGGGCAAGTGGTGCAGACGGTGCATTCGCCGAATGGTTTCGGCGTCTATGCCTGCGTGCTGGGCGGTGTGGCGGGCGACGAACTCA
The DNA here is from genome assembly GCA_020849475.1 of Gammaproteobacteria bacterium. Taxonomy (GTDB): domain Bacteria; phylum Pseudomonadota; class Gammaproteobacteria; genus JADJYF01. Next base: position 82,039 of record JADLGE010000048.1, on the reverse strand, counting down.
TGCTGTGCACCGCGCCGGACTTCGATTCGGCCAAGCGCAGCGCAAGCCGTGAAGCGGTGTTGTTCGTGGAGAAGGTGCAGGTGCGGCGCGGGGCGGGATTGCCGTAATTACGCGTGGGCTATTTGTAGGTGCGAATGAATTCGCACCTACAGGAATGGAATCAACCCGCGAAGCGCGCCAGCCGCTCGCGAATGATGCCGTTGGCTTCATTCATGATGCGGTCGACCAATTCCTGGCAGGTCGGGATGTCGTGAATGAGACCGGCGACGAGACCGCAGGACCATGCACCGGCATCCATCTGGCCTTCGAGCATGATCTTGGGATACACGCCCACCACGTCTTCGGCGATGTCGGCGAAGGTGATCTTCGAACCGAGTTCCTTTTCCTTGGCCATCACGCGTTCGACCGCGGCGTTCTTCAACACGCGTTCGGTATTGCGCAGCGGGCGCATGACCAGGGTCATGTCGAGTTCGGTCGCTTTCAGAATCGCCTGCTTCACGTTTTCATGAATCGGCGCTTCCTTGGTGGCCATGAAGCGCGTGCCCATGTTGACGCCATCGGCGCCGAGCGCGAGCGCGGCCACCAGTGAGCGGCCATCGGCCATGCCGCCGGAGGCCACGAACGGAATCTTGAGTTCGTCAGCGGCGCGCGGCAGCAGGATGAAATTGGGGATGTCGTCTTCACCGGGGTGACCGGCGCATTCGAAGCCGTCGACGCTGACGGCGTCACAACCGATGGACTGCGCCTTCAGGGAATGACGCACCGAGGTGCACTTGTGGATGACCTTGATGCCGGCGTCATGCAGCATCGGCAGCCATTGCGCCGGGTTGTTGCCGGCGGTTTCCACCACTTTCACACCACCGTCGATGATGGCCTGGATGTAGCCGGGGTAGTCGGGCGTGGTGACGGTCGGCAGGAAGGTCAGGTTGACGCCGATGGGCTTACTGGTCATTTTCTTGCAGCGGCTGATCTCATTGGCGAGATCGGCCGGCGAGCGCTGCGTCAAACCAGTGATGATGCCGAGGCCGCCGGCATTGGATACCGCCGCAGCCATTTCCGCGTAGCCGACGAAATGCATGCCGCCCTGGATGATGGGGTGTTCGATGCCGAACATTTCTGTGATCTTGGTTTTCACGGGTGAGCAGTCCTTGAGTGAGTAGATGAAGCCGACCGGCGGCGTAGAGTCCGCATTGTCGGGGATAGGGCGGCCGAGGACAATTCAGCGCGGTATGGCGACCCGCCAATATTGTGGGTCAGACTTCAGCCTGACATTTGTGGCGGGCTATCGCGCCGAGATATGAAATTGAATGTCAGACTGAAGTCTGACCCACACAAGAACAGATCGATCAATCACAGCAATATATGCCGGATATCCCCCAGCACGGTGGTCAGGTAGCGGGTGAACTGCGCGGCCGCCACGCCGTCGATGACGCGGTGGTCATAGGACAGCGTGAAGGGCAGCATCAGGCGCGGCACGAATTCATTGCCGCGCCACACCGGCTTCATGGCCGACGGCGAGACGCCGAGGATGGCCACTTCCGGCATGTTGATGATGGGCGTGAAGGCGGTGCCGCCGACCCCACCCAGGCTCGAGATAGTGAAGCACGCACCCTGCATCTCGGCCGGCGTGAGCTTGCGTTCGCGTGCCTTCTTGGAGAGATCGCGCACTTCGAGGGCCAGCTCGTACAGGCCCTTTTTGTCGACGTCGCGGATCACCGGCACCATCAAGCCGTTGTCGGTGTTGACGGCGATACCGATGTGAAAATATTTCTTGCGCACCAGCGCTTCGCCGTCGGGTGACAGCGAAGCGTTGAAGTCCGGGAACTTGCGCAGGCCCACCACCGCGGCCTTGACCAGGAACGCGAGCAGGGTGAGCTTGGCGCCTTTCTGCTCGGCTTCATCGGCCTTGGATTTACGAAACGCTTCGAGCTCGGTGATATCGGCCTCGTCCATCTGGAACACGTGGGGCACGGTTATCCAGCTGCGATGCAGATTCTGTCCGGTCAGGCGTCGAATCTTGTTGAGCGGCGTGACTTCAATCTCGCCGAACTTGGTGAAGTCGATGACCGGCGCCGCCGGCAGGCTGAAGCCGCCGCTGGCCGCGCTCGCTCCAGCGTGGCCGCGCGTGCCGCGCATCACTTCCTTCACATGGGCCTGCACGTCGTCCTTGAGAATGCGTCCCTTCGGGCCTTTGCCGTAGACGAGTGCGATGTCCACACCGAGTTCGCGCGCGAACTTGCGCACCGACGGACTGGCGTGGGCCTTGCTCGAGGTGACGGCTTCCGGCGGCGCGGGCGGCGCGACGCGGGTCGCCGCGACCTTGGGCAGGCTGACCGGCGGCGTCGGCACATTGACCGGCGCGGCGGGTGCGACGGCGGCGCTGTCGGTGACGCGCAGCACCACGATCACATCGCCTTCCGAGACCTTGTCGCCGACCGCGGCCGACACCGACTCCACCACACCGGCAACCGGCGCGGGGATGTCCATGGTGGCCTTTTCACTTTCGACGGTGAGCAAGGGATCTTCGATGCGCACGCTGTCGCCGGCTTTGACGATGATGTCGATGACGTCGACATTGTCGAAGTCGCCGATGTCCGGCACGCGGATTTCAATACTGCGCGTGGCGTCGCCAGGCGCGGTCGCTGCTTTGGCCTCAACGGGCGGTGCGGCCTTGGGCGCCACCGCCACCGCCGGCGCTACGGCCTGCGGTGCCGCGGTTTGCGGTGCAACCGCGGCGGCCTCGCCGGCGGGCGCCAGGGTCAGGATCAAGGCGCCTTCGCCAATCTGATCGCCGACCGCGACGCTTATCGCCACCACCGTGCCGCCCGACGGCGCCGGGATGTCCATGGTCGCTTTCTCGCTTTCAAGCGTGATGAGCGGGTCTTCCGGTTTGATGACGTCGCCCGGCTTGACCAGGATGTCGATCACATCGACATGATCGAAATCGCCGATGTCCGGCACCCGTACTTCGACTTGGCTGCTCACGGCGCTGCCCTACTGGTTCATCGGGTTGGGTTTGTCGGCATTGATGCCGTACTTCGCAATGGCCTCGGCGACCTTCTGCGCCGGCACCACGCCATCATCGGCGAGGGTCTTCAAGGCCGCCACCACGATGTATTGGCGATTGACCTCGAAGTATTCGCGCAGCTTGTGGCGCGAATCGGAGCGGCCGAAACCGTCGGTGCCGAGGCAGCGATAGCGACCCGGCACGTATTCACGAATCTGGCCGGCATAGGCGCGAATGTAATCCGTCGCCGCCACACACGGGCCCGGGTGGGCGCCAAGCTTCTGCGTGAGAAACGGCACGCGCGCCGGTTCCAGCGGATGCAGCATGTTCCAGCGTGAGCATTCGAGACCTTCGCGGCGCAGCTCGTTGAAACTCGTCACGCTCCACACGTTGGAAGCGATGCCGAAGTCTTCCTGCAAGAGCTCCGCCGCCGCCAGCACTTCGCGCAGGATGGTGCCGCTGCCGAGCAGTTGTACTTGCGCGCCGGCGCTCTCCTTGAACAGATACATGCCGCGCACGATGTCGTCTTCCACACCGGCCGGCATGGCCGGATGGGTGTAGGCCTCGTTCATCACGGTGATGTAGTAGAAGACATTCTCCTGGCGCTCGAACATGCGCTTCATGCCGTGGTGAATGATGACCGCGAGTTCGTAGCCGAAAGTCGGGTCGTAGCTCACGCAGTTCGGAATGGTCGCGGCGATGATGTGGCTGTGGCCGTCCTGGTGCTGCAGGCCCTCGCCGGACAAGGTCGTGCGGCCGGCCGTGCCGCCGAGCAGGAAGCCGCGCGCCTGCATGTCGCCCGCCGCCCATGCCAGATCACCGATGCGCTGGAAGCCGAACATCGAGTAGTAGATGAAGAACGGGATCATCGACAGCCCGTGGTTGGTGTAGGCGGTGGCCGCCGCTATCCACGAACTCATGCCGCCCGCTTCGGTGATGCCTTCTTCGAGGATCTGGCCGCGGATGTCTTCGCGGTAATACATCACCTGGTCGTGATCGACCGGCTCGTAGAGCTGGCCGACCGCCGAATAAATGCCAAGCTGACGGAACATGCCTTCCATGCCGAAGGTGCGCGCTTCGTCGGGCACGATGGGCACCACGCGCTGACCGAGCGTCTTGTCGCGCACCAGCGCGTTCAAGAGACGCACGAAGGCCATGGTGGTCGAGATCTCGCGCTCGCCCGAGCCTTCCAACAGCGCATCGAAAATCTTGATGTCGGGAATCGCCAGCGCCTCGGCCTGCTGACGGCGCTGCGGCAGGAAGCCGCCCATGGCCGCCGTGCGTTCACGCAGGTAGACCATTTCCGCGCTGTCCTCGGCCGGCCGATAGAACGGCGCTTCGGCAATCTTGTCGTCCGGAATCGGAATATTGAAACGGTTGCGGAAGGCCTTCAGTGAATCCTCGCCCATCTTCTTTTGCGAATGGGTGATGTTCTTGCCTTCGCCCGCTTCACCCATGCCATAGCCCTTGACGGTCTTGCACAGGATGACGGTCGGCTGGCCGGTGTGGGCGACGGCGGCGGTATAGGCGGCGAACACCTTGTGCGGATCGTGCCCGCCGCGCTGCAGGCGCCAGATGTCGTCGTCGCTCATGTTGGCGACCATCGCTTTCAGCTCGGGATACTTGCCGAAGAAATGCTCGCGCACGAAGGCGCCGTTGAAGGCTTTGTAGGCCTGGTATTCGCCGTCGACCGCTTCTTCCATGCGTTGCAGGAGCAGACCCTTCTTGTCCTTGGCGAGCAGGGCATCCCAGCCCGAGCCCCAGATAACCTTGATGACGTTCCAGCCGGCGCCGCGAAAATCCGATTCCAGTTCCTGGATGATCTTGGCGTTGCCGCGCACCGGGCCGTCGAGGCGCTGCAGGTTGCAGTTGATGACAAACACCAGGTTGTCGAGCTTCTCGCGCGAGGCGAGCGCGGCGGCGCCGAAGGCTTCGGGCTCGTCCATCTCACCGTCGCCCATGAACGCCCACACCTTGCGGTTCTGGCGCGGCAGCAAGTCACGGTTTTCGAGGTAGCGCATGAAGCGCGCCTGGTAGATGGCCATGATCGGCCCGAGACCCATCGACACCGTCGGGAACTGCCAGAAGCCCGGCATGAGCCACGGATGGGGATAGGAGGACAGGCCCTGGCCGTCGACTTCCTGGCGAAAATTATTGAGCTGGTCTTCAGACAAGAGGCCGAGCAGGTAGGCGCGCGCATAGATGCCGGGCGCCGAGTGGCCCTGGAAAAATATGAGGTCACCGCCGTGTTCGGCACAGGGCGCATGCCAGAAATGGTTGTAACCGACTTCGTAGAGCGTCGCCGCGCTGGCATAGCTCGCGATGTGGCCACCGAGTTCGCTGTTCTTGCGATTGGCCTTCACCACCATCGCCATCGCGTTCCAGCGATTGATGGAGCGGATTTTCCATTCCAGCTCGGGGTCGCCCGGCGTGTACTGCTCGCGGTGCGGCGGGATGGTGTTGATGTAGGCGGTCTTGGCCGAGTAGGGCAGATTGACGCCCGAGCGGCGCGCCTGGTCGATGAGGCGTTCGAGGAGGTAGTGACTGCGCTCTACGCCTTCAATCTCGATGACGGCATCGAGGGCGTCCAGCCATTCCTGGGTTTCCTGTGCGTCGTCGTCCGGGTGTACTGCCATGATGATCTCGAATCCTCACCTGTCCTCTCGTGTACTGTAAGCCGGCGCTGTCGATCATGACAGTGCTCTGGGCTGTAGCGGCCGCCGGTGCGGGGGCTTCACGGCCGCGGGCTAGCCCGTAGACGCGAGTTCATGCGCGCATCAAAACCGAACCACCGCCTTGCAAACGCTGGAATGTCAGACTGAAGTCTGACCCACAAGGGGGCTCGACTTTTGAGGCACAGGCTTCAGCCTGACATTCGAAGGTGCGAATGAATTCGCACCTACACCTGCGTCAGCATCGTCTCCGCGTCGCTGACCTCGAATTTGCCGGGGCCTTCGAGATTGAGTTGCACGACCTTGCCGTCTTTCACCAGCATCGAAAAGCGGTTCATGCGCACGCCCATGCCGCGTGCGATGAGATCGAGCTCGAGGCCCAGAGCCTTGGTGAACAGGCCGCTGCCGTCGCCCAGCATGCGCACTTTGCCGGCAGTCTTCTGTTCACGGCCCCAGGCGCCCATCACGAATGCGTCGTTGACCGACAGGCACCAGATCTCGTCCACGCCACGGGCCTTGAGCGCCGCGGCCTGCGCCACGTAGCCCGGCAGGTGCTTGGCCGAGCAGGTCGGCGTGAAAGCGCCGGGCAGGCCGAAGATGGCGATGGTCTTGCCGGCGCTGGCGGCCGCGACGTCTACTGGCTGCGGACCGATGGCGCAGCCTTCGGACTCGATTTCGTTGAATTCGTAGAGTGTGCCGGTTGGCAGTGAGTCACCGATTTTGATCATGGCTTTATTTCCCGTGTGATGTGGGTGGATGATTTTTCAGTGTGCGAATGCATTCGCACCAACATGGGTGCCTTCTGCGCTTTGCGGGTGCGAATTCAAGCGCACATTCAATGGCGCCGCACCGCCTCAACTATTCAAACTGCGCACCATGTCGCGCGAGATCACGAGGCGCTGGATCTGCGAGGTGCCTTCATAAATCTGCAGGAGCTTGGCGTCGCGCATGAGCTTCTCGACCACGAAGTCCTGGGTGTAGCCATAGCCGCCGAAAATTTGCACGGCGTCGGTCGTGCACTTCATGGCGGCGTCGCCACCGAAGGCCTTGGCGCAGGCGCTGTGGCTGCCGCGCAGGTTGCCGCGATCGACTTCACTGGCGGCGTTCAGACACAGCAGGCGCGAGGCGAGATAGCTGATCTCCATGTCCGCGAGCATCGCCGCCACCATCTGGTGATTGATGATGGGTTCGCCAAACGCGCGTCTCTCGGTGGCGTAGCGCAGCGCCTCGTCACGTGCGCGGCGGATGACGCCGGCGGCGCCAGCCGCTATCCACGGACGTGAGCGATCGAAGGTCGCCATGGCGAGCTTGAAACCGTGCTCGGGTCCGGCGAGCAGCTGCGTGGCCGGCACTTCGACGTCTTCGAACACCACGTCGCCGGTGTGGGAGGCACGCTGGCCGAGCTTGTGGATCATCGATTCATGGCGCAGCCCCGGCGTGCCGGCTTCGACCACGAAAATCGCAATGCCCTTGTGTCCGCTCGTGCCCTGCTCGCGGGCGAACACCGTGTACCAGTCGGCAACGTCGGCATTGGTGATCCAGCGCTTGCGGCCATTGATGACGTACTTGTCGCCTTTCCTGACGAAGCGCGTGCTCATGCCGGCGACGTCCGAACCGGCGTCGGGCTCCGAGCAGGCATAGGCGGCGTAGCCGTGTTTTGCGGTGAGGCGGCCAAGGTATTCCTGACTCAAGCGCGGGTTGTCGGCCAGCATCAAGGGCAGCGCGGCGAGACTGTTGGCGATGGCCGAGGTGGCGATGCCGAGGCAGCCGTAGTTCAATTCTTCGATGATGAGCGTGTGGTCGTAGCAGGACAGGCCCGCGCCGCCTGCCTCACTCGGAAACTCGCCGTTGAGCAAGCCCTGTTCCCACATCGCCTCGATGATGGCGTGCGGGAATTCGCCGCTGCGGTCGAGCGCCATGTCGAGGCGCGGCTCGATGATCTGCTCGCGCACGAAACGGCGCGCGGCTTCGACCATCATGGATTGTTCTTCGGTGAGCAAGTTCATGGCGGCATTCCGGGCTGGGGTTTGATTATTGGCAGGGCGTGGCGCGTTCGCACTTCACGCCGTTCTCGTACAGGAATTTGATGAAGTCGCCGCCCGGCACGAAGCGGTCGGTCAGGGCGGGTGTTTGCGGCCCGCGGTCGATTTCGGCGAGAAAGCACTCACGGCTTTCGCCGACGTCCTTGCATACGAAGTGCAAAGGTCTGACCACGTCGGAATTGGTCAAGAGAATGTAGCCGTCATCGACTTTCTGCCACGACTGGCCGAAACGCATGTTGGCGCAGTCGCAGGCGAGATAGCGGTCGGCGAATTCCATGAGCTTGCCGACCGTCAAATTGGGAATATTCGGATCGGGGCGCGGATTGACCAGCTTGGCGGTCATGAGGTCGCGCGGCGTGGCCGATTGATCCTTGGGCTTCTCTTCTTCCTTGCTCAAGCTCGGCATCTTCGGCATCGAGACCTTGGGCATCGAGACATGGCTGCAGGCGCCAAGCGCGCCGACCAGCACGGACACGGCGCAACCGCGCAGCAAGCGCCGCGCCGAATAGGGGTGTTTCATTTTCACGTTCAAGCCTTTCGCATGTCCTTGAGGAACTCATGGCGTTCCTGTTCAAAAGCAATCCGCGCGATGATCAAGTCCAGGATCTTGTGCACGCGCTGTTCGAGTTTGCGACCGGCGCCATAGTCGGCCGGTGCATAGAAATCGATGCGGTTGGCGTCCACCAGTTCGCGGCACACCTTCATCGCCTCCTGACTGCGCGGACGATGCACCGCCACCGCGAAGCCGCCGTAATTCTTCACCACCGTCATGCACGGCACGTCGGTCAGGCCGTCGCCGACATAGAGCATGTGCTGAAAGGGTATCGGGCGCGCCTCTTCCGGCATGTATTCATTGATGGTCTCGAGACTGTGCTCGCGGCCCTTGTTGATGCGGACCAGATACTGGGTCTTGGCGGTGTCGTTGATGACGACCGTCGGAAAACGCGCGGCTTCGTGGTGGTCGAAGTAATACTGCGAGGCGTAGATGCGCGTGAAGTGATGCTTGATGCTGATGCCTTCCAGGATCTCCGACAAGCCTGCCGACACGATGTAATGACGGGTCTGCACCGTGCCGCCGGTCTTGTCGTGCACGTACTGGTTGACGCGCTCGAACCACGAATCGACGCCCGGGTAATACTCGATGCCGGCCGCGAGGGTGCGCAGTGCCTCGCGGCTCAAGTGCGCCTTGTTCGCTTCGATTTTTTCCACCAGCAGGCGCATGTAGGTCAGGATCGCATCACCACCGGTGCGCTTGACCTCGGCATTGACCTCGTTCCAGAACACCTCGCCGCTGATGCCGAGCTGCGGCAGCACGGTGTATTCCTGCATGGGCTGCGGTGTCAGCGTGCCGTCGAAGTCGTAGACGATGGCGAGGGTGTTGCGGTGATAGTTTTCCTTGCGTGCCATGGGCTCAATCTCCGCGCGCTGGCGCGCTCAGCAGGGCCTGGTAGATGGCGAGCATGTCATCGCTGAAGCAGGCGAAGGTCACACTCTCGAGCGCTTGGTTGGCGGCCAGCGCGCTGCGCGCTTCCTTAACGGCGATGGTGGCGGCGGGTCGCAGCGGATAGCCGTACACGCCGCAGCTTACGGCCGGAAAGGCGAGGCTGTGCAAGCCGTGTTCACGGGCGAGCGCAAAGCAGGCGCGGTAGCAGCTCGCGAGCAGCCGTGCTTCACCGGCATCGCCGCCCGACCATACCGGGCCGACGGTGTGTATCACATGACGCGCCGGCAGCGCGTAGCCGCGTGTGATGCGCGCGCTGCCGGTCGGGCAAGCGCCCAGGCTGCGGCATTCGGCCAGGAGCTCACGGCCGGCGGCGCGATGGATGGCGCCGTCCACACCGCCACCGCCGAGCAAGGACTCGTTGGCGGCGTTGACGATGGCGTCGCAGGCGAGGGCCGTGATGTCGGTTTTGAGAGCGCGCAGGCGCGGGTCGCTCATGGCGTGGCTGCGGCGCCGCTTTCGATGTCCTTCACGGCCTGCGCGAGATTCTGCTTGCCGCGCGCTTCGTTCAGGCGCTCGAACAGCGGCAATTGAAAATCAGGATGGGCCTTGCGTGCCGCGGCATAGGCATCGAGCGCGGCGTCCATGCCGGCCACGTCGTCGTTGTCGCCGCTTTGCTTGGATGCGAGCTGGGCCGCCATGTTGCCGCCGAGAAAGGAAGCGTAGAGCGCGGCTTTGACGGTGTTGTCCATGGGCTGGTACATCCACGCCAACAGATCGTTGTTCAACACGATATGCACCTGGCCGCTGTCGCGAATGAAATCGAGAAAGGGCTGGGTCTTGTCGAGCCGGGCGAGCGGTTCGACGCGATATTCATTCCAGGCCGCGAGCGCTTCGGCCGCGCTCGGCACCTTGGGCGCGGCGATGGTGGCGCCGGCCGGTGGCGCGGCGCCGTCGGCGGCGCACGTCAGGCAGGACCACAGCACCAGTACGGTGGCGAGCAACAAGCGTGAATTCATGATGTGTGCGCCCCCTGCGCATCGAACAAGGTCAGCACCACGCGCGCCGCGTTTTCGGTGCCGGGAATGACGTAGCGGGCCAGCGCCGCGGTGGCGGCGTTGGGTTGATGGAGATCCGGCACCATGATGGTCAGCATGCGCGCCGCGGACGCGGCGTGCACGCCGACCGAGGAATCCTCCATCGCCACGCAACGCTCGGGCGCGATGCCGATGCCGGCCGCCGCGCGCAGGAATATTTCCGGCGCAGGCTTGCCTTCGCTGACTTCATTGCCGGCCACCAGCACATCGATGAATGCACCCATGCCCGCCAGTTCCAGTGAACGCAAGGCTTGGTCGCGCTGGGTGGACGTGGCGACGCTGAACGGGATGCCGCGCTCGCGCAGACTCTTGAGCAAATCCAGCATGCCGGGCTGCGGCGGCATGCCGTGCTGTTCGGTGTGATCTATCCAGATGCGCCGGAACTCGTCGCGAAAGGCGCGCATCGGAAAACTCGGCCCCATGCTCTCGACGACCGCCGCTTCGACCGCGCGCGGCGGCAGGCCCATCCACATCGCATAGGTCTCGTCCGACAGGTGATGGCCGAGATCGCGCGCCGCTTCCTGCGCCGCGCGACGGAACAGCGGCTCGGAATTGATGAGAATGCCGTCCATATCGAACACCACCCCTGCGTAGGCGTGCTGCTTCATGTCTGCGAGGCTTCAAGCAGGCAGTCGATCAGCTCTGCCGGGTCACGCATGACGATGAGTTGCGCGAGTTCGCCTTCGCTGACGAAGCCTTCATCGACGGCGTGCTGCAGGGAGGCCAGCCATGGGTCGAAGTAGCCGCCGACATTCAACAGGCCGATGGGCTGGCGCAGTTGACGCAGCTGGCGCCAGGCGATGACTTCGAGAATTTCATCATAGGTGCCGATGCCGCCCGGCAAGGCCACGAAGGCGTCGGAGCGTTCGATCATGATGGCCTTGCGTTCGAACAGGTCGTCCACCACCACCAGCTCGGTCAAACCGGTATGACAGACCTCGCGGTCACGCAGGAAGTCGGGGATGACGCCGATCACCTGGCCGCCGAGATCGAGCGCGCCGTCGGCCACCGCGCCCATGAGGCCGATATTGCCGCCGCCATAGACCAGCGTCATCTCGCGCGCGGCGATTTCGCGACCAAAGCCGTCGGCGGCCAGCATGTATGCTTCGCGCGCGCCGGGCCGCGAAGCGCAGAACACTGCAATGGAGAACATCGTTCCGTCTACCTCGAGGGCCGGCTTGAGAGCGGCCGCGTCATTTCACCATCCACACCGTCACGCCGCCTTTCACTTCCCAGCCGCCGCCGGCGCGCAAGGCGAGGTGAAAAAGATGGCCGGCGCCGCATTCGGCGCCGCATTCATGTTCGACATAGACCAGCGCGTGGCTCAAGGTGTCGTCGAAACCGACATGGGAAATGCGCAGGATGCCGGGCGCGCCGGGATAGCGTTTGAAAAAATTTTCCCAGCCGGTGCCGGGCACCACGCCGTCGAACAATTCCTTGCGGGTCTTGGCGTCCAGCACCTGGTAGCTGACGTTGAGGGACAGCGAGGCGTCGATGTGGTCGAGGCGCGCATTGCGACGTTGCCAGTCATCGAAAGCCGACTTCGGCACATCCAGTTGTTTGACGATGGTGTCGACGGTGGCGGCGTCGCGCGCGATGCGCGCCGGGTCGCCGGAGGTCTGTTCGGCCAGCACCACCATCTTGGCGTCGGCATCGAGCCCGTGATTGATGAGCGTCGACCACACGCCGAGTTCACGCTCGGCGTAGCTGGCGGCGGCTTGCGCGCCGGCGATGGGGACCAGCAGCAGCGCGGCGATCAAAAAGGACAGGGCAGGACGAAACATGGCGCGATTCTAACCCGCCACGCCGCGGCGCATCGCAGCGGCGGTGTCACGCAGGGCCGCGCTCACCGCGCCGAGGTCCGGCGCCCGGTCCAAGGATTCGATGGCGGCCGCCAACTGCTCGGCATGGCGGTGCTCGGCGACCTCCAGCACGTTGCTGAAGAATTTGTCTCGAATGCTGTCCGCCGACAGCGGGTTGTCGCGCGCACCGCGGTTGGTCGCTTCGCGATGAAAGAAGCGTCGGCCGTCATGCAGCACCACTTCGAGCGCGGCGGAATAGGCGGCCGGATAGGACGAATCCGGGTCGAGCACGTAGCCGACGCGCGCTGCCAGCGCCAGGGTATCGGCATCGCGCAAGGCCGCGCTTTCCAGTTCGGCGAGCGTGAAGCGCTCGCGCAGCCAGGCGCTGGCTACCATGTAGGGCACGCTGAACTGCGCTTCGTAGGCGCTGGCCGGGCGTCGCTTGGCGTCCAGCGGTTCGCACACCGCCGCCACCTGGTCGGCGTGGATGTAGGCGGTGATGTGCGCGATGTCGGCGGCGGCGATGCCGTGGTGGCGCTTCAAGGCCAGCGCGCAGTCGGCGAAGGCATGGTTGAAGTGGCAGGCCGGGTAGGGTTTGAAGGCAATGTCCAAGGTCTGCCAGTCGCGGCCGAGGCCGGCGCACACCGCGCCGATATCGATGCCATGATCGGCGCCGAGCAGAGTGTTGAACAGCCCGAAGCGCCCTTCGATGGCGGCACGCGGGCCGCTGAAGCCCTGCGCCGCAAGCGCCGCCGCGGTCACCCCGCAGACCGCCGCCCAGCCGGGATGCATGCGCTTGGTCGAGGCGCCGTCGCTCAAAAATTCCATGCTGCCACCGGCCATGCTGAGTACGATGCCCAAGGCGTCGCGGCACTGCGCCGGATTCAGACCCTGCAACCAACTCGCGGCCGTGGCGCAACCGAAAGCAGCGATGACGCCCGTGGGATGCACGCCGCGTTTCTGCAGCTGGCCGCGTGCCGCCGCACCGAGCGTCGCATCGATTTCCACCGCCAGCACGTAGGCGGCGAGCGCCGCCGCGCCCGACACGCCCTGCTGTAGGCCAAGGTTGAAAGCCAGCGGCCAGGCGCTGGCGGTGCAATGCACGACCGAAGCCGAGTGGGTGTCGTCAAAATCGAGGCCGTGCACCAGGGTGCCATTGACCAGCAGCGCATCCCGCAGCGGCAGTCCGTGAGTGACGCCGAACACCGGCGACGGCCCGTTGCCACCGAGCGCGCGCGCCGCGCCCAGCACCTGCGCCGCATAGGGCTGGCGATGACTCGCGAGCGCGATGCCGGTGGCGTCGAGAATGCACAGCTTGGCGTGCTCGACGACCGCCGCCGGTAGCGTGGCCGGCGAATAGTCGGCGGCGAACGCCGCGATGCTTTCGGTGATGGTCGACATGAATGCGCGGTGATTGAGTCGCGGGCTGGATGTTCGGCATGATCGCAGCCCCGCGCGGCGGGATCAACGACACTCAAAGGACGACATTGAAAGCTCATACGCTGGCGGCCCTGCTGCTTGGAGGATTGGTGTGCGCCACTGCGCAGGCGGCCGATGGCAGCGCCGATGACTGGGCCGATATTGTCGAGCTCGAACTCGCGCACGGTCAGCCCATGCCTTTGCTGTCGGTGTATTACGACCAGCTCAATCGCGACTCGGCCTATGACATCCAGCATGCCCTGGTCACCCATCAACTGCGCAAGAAGCGCAGCATCGGCGGCTACAAGGCCGGCTTCACCAACGCTGCGCTGCGCACCCGATTTCATTACAAGGATCCGATATCGGGCGTGCTGTTCGCCGACGGCGCGTACCAGGACGGCGCGGAGATCGACGCGGGTGTGTTCAAGAAGCCGATGCTGGAAGTCGAGGTCGGCTACGTCTTGCGCTCACCCATCACGCGCAAGCTGCATTCGGTGGCCGATCTCAAAACCTATATCCGTCACGCACTCCCGGCGGTCGAAATTCCGGATCTGAACTACACCAATGTCGGCGGCCTCAACGCCTACGACATCATCGCCACCAATGTCTCGTCCAGCCATTACGTGGTCGGCGCGCCTTTCGCGCTGAAGGATCTGGACGAGGTCAACGGCATCAAGGTCGCGCTGTACAAGGACGAACAGGTCATCGACAGCGGCGCCGCCCATGACGCGCTCGGCAACCAGCTCGAGGCCTTGCTGTGGCTGGTGAATGATTTATACGGCCACGGCTGGCAGCTGCAGGCCGGGCAGCTCCTGATCACCGGCACGCTGGGCAAGATGAACCCCGCCGTGCCGGGCAGCTATCGCGCCGACTACGGGCTCGGTCGCACCTTGAGCTTTGTCATCAAGCCCGCCGCTCAGGCCCAGCCCAAGTAATCGGCCACGCCGAGCAGCGCGCAGCCGCTGGCGAGACCGAAAGCGGTGAAGGGCAGATTCCAGCGCAGGAACTGCGTACTGGGAATGCCGAAGCGGCCATGCATGGCGAGCGTGGTGCCGGATACCGGCGAGGTGCCCAAGGTGATGGACCACGCCATCAACACCACCGCCGCCAGCACGTCGGGCGCGGTGAGGTGCGCGGGAAACAGGCTGGCGAGCGTCGCCACGCTGATCACCGGATGGATGCCGCACAGCGTCGCCACCACCAGCAGGAACAACAGCGGAATGCCATCGGCGGCGGTCGCGGGGTCGACCACCCACGGCGGCGGGTGCGCGGCCGCGAACGTGCCGACACCGCTTGCCAGCACCGTGGCGCCGATGAAGAGCGCGAATTCGCCGCCCATGCGCGGCAGTTCCTTGTCGACGTGGTGCCACAGCAGGCGACGGGTCTCGGTCCACGGCGCGCGCACGCGGAGCAGCGCCACGCAACAGAAGGCCGCGATAACGATGATGGTCAGCACCGACCAGCCTTCTACCGTGCTGTAGAGACCGAGCACGAGGGTGCTCAAGGTCAGGGGCGCGGCCAGCGCTTCGCGGTGCAGGGGAAAGCCGATGAAGTGGGCGACCTCGGCATCGCGGCGCAGATCCCAGGCCGCGAAGGCCAGCAAGGATGCCGCCAGTGGCAGATTGAGCTTGATGACCTGCACCACGGTCACATCGGGCACGTAGTGCAAGGCCACCGCCATCGAAGCGAACAGCGGCGACCAGCAGGCCGCCGCGACGAAGGCGCGTGTCACGACCTTGGCTTGCAGCGGCGTCAACGAGTCATCCGCGCTTATGCGCTGGCCGACCACGAACGCCGCCGAGATATTGATGATGGCGCCGAACAGGTGCACCGCCAGCAAGGTCGGCGCGATGGCGCCCGCGCCGCGCGGCAGGCGTTCCCCGACATGGGCGCCGCTGCGCGCCACCAAGCGTAGAAAAGACACGCTGGCGAGCATCGCCAGGATCGCCTGGTTGCCTTCCAGCATCTGCGGCCAGCCGCTGTAATCACCGCGCGGCAGGCCGCTGGCGAGCCCGGCCAAGCCCACCACGCCCATGATGGTCACCTGCACTTTCTGGAAGCGCGATATGGAGCCCGCCAGCAACGCCGCCACCAGCCATACGCACAGCCCGGCCGGCCACGCCGGCAGCAGCGCGCCGTTCACGCCGTGGGCCAGCGACAGCGCGATCATGAGACATACCAACAGGCCGACGGCGCGCCCGTGCGGCGCGGTGGCGGATGTCACGCGGCGCTCTTCAATGCAGGCCCATGTCGCGCACCACGGTCGCGGCAATTTCCTCAATCGAAATACTGGTGGAGTCGATGTATTGGATGTTCTCGGTGCGGAACATCGCTTCGGCCATGGCAATTTCCGCGCGGCAGCGCACCAGGCTCGAATAGTCGCCGGTCGGGCGGCGTTCGCGGCGGATGCGGCTCAACTGTTCGGGTGCGATGGTCAGGCCATAGAGCTTGTCGCGGCAGGGCTGCAGGATCTTGGGCAGCTTGATCGAACCGAAATCGTCATCGGTCAGCGGATAATTGGCGGTCTTGAGCGAGTAATGCATGGCGAGGTACAGGCAGGTCGGCGTCTTGCCGCTACGTGACACGCCGAGCAGCACCAGATCTGCTTCCTTGAGGTCGCGCGGCGACAGGCCGTCGTCGTGGCTCAGAGTGAAATTCAGCGCCTGCATGCGCTTGTCGTAGGCGCCGGAGTCGAACACGCCGTGCATGCGGCCGGCGGTGTGGGACGACTGGCGCGCCAGGGCAATTTCAAGCGGCGCGATGAAGGTGCCGAACAGATCGAAGAAATGCGGGCTGCTGGTGGCGACAATGCGCTGGATGACCGGATCGGTGAGGGTGCTGAACACCAGCGGCGCGATGGCGTCGTCCTCGGCCGCGTGCTGGATGGTGGCAACCGCTGCGTGGGCCGCCAGTTCGTTGGTCACGAAGGGAATGTTGGTGCGTTTGAAGTCGATGTCCGGGAACTGCGTCAAGAGGCTGGCGCCCAGCGTTTCGGCGGTAATGCCGGTCCGGTCGGAGACGAAAAATGCGCGACGGTTCATAGGTTTCGGCGGGGCTACGGTGTCGGTTACAATCCCACCCCCCCGCCGGCGGCGAGGTTGGTGCCTGCGCGAGCAGTCGAGTGTCGAGTCAAATCAATCGAAGCAGTAATGAACGATTATATCGTCTCTCTCAAGGACGTCGGCATGCACGACGTCGACAAGGTTGGCGGCAAGAATGCCTCATTGGGTGAAATGATTCGCCATCTCGATGCCGCCGGCGTACGCGTGCCGGGCGGCTTCGCGACCACCGCTCAGGCATTTCGCGATTTTCTTGCCCATGATGGCCTCGACAAGCGCATTCAAGCGCGCCTGGCCGCGCTCGACATCGATGATGTGCCGGCGCTGACCAAGGCCGGTCGCGAAATTCGCGCCTGGATAGTCGAGACCCCGCTGCCGGCCAGGCTGCAAAGTGCCATCGAAGCAGCCTATGCCGCTATGACCGCCAGCGCCGGCGGCCAGTTCTCGGTGGCAGTGCGCTCGTCGGCGACCGCCGAGGACTTGCCCGAGGCATCGTTCGCCGGCCAGCAGGAGACTTTTTTGAACGTGGTCGGCCTCGATGCCGTCACGCACAAGATTCGCGAGGTGTTCGCTTCGCTGTTCAACGACCGCGCGATCTCCTACCGCGTGCACCAGGGCTACGATCATCACGCGGTGGCCTTGTCGGCCGGCATCCAGCGCATGGTGCGCAGTGACATCGGCGCCAGCGGCGTGATGTTCACGCTCGACACCGAGTCGGGCTTTCGCGACGTGGTGTTCATCACCTCCAGCTACGGCCTGGGTGAAATGGTCGTGCAGGGCGCGGTCAACCCCGACGAATTCTATGTCTACAAGCCGTCGCTGGCGGCCGCCAAGCGCGCCATCCTGCGCCGCAATCTCGGCAGCAAGCAATTGCAGATGGTCTATGCACCGCCCGGTAGCCAGAAGGGCCACAGCGTGCTGACCGAGGAAGTCGACGAGGCTCGCCGCAAGCGTTTCTCCATCACCGATGCGGAAGTCGAACAGCTCGCGCGCATCGCGATGTCCATCGAAGCCCATTACGGGCGGCCGATGGACATCGAATGGGCGCGCGACGGTCACGACGGCCAGTTGTACATCGTGCAGGCGCGGCCTGAGACCGTGCAAAGCCGCAACGGTCAGATCATCGAGCGCTTCGATCTGAAAGAAGAGGGCGAAGTGCTGGCCGAGGGCCGCTCCATCGGCCAGAAGATTGGGGCCGGGCGCGCGCGCGTCATCGCCAGCGTCGACGAGATGGACAGCCTGCAGCCGGGTGACGTGCTGATCACCGACATGACCGACCCCGACTGGGAGCCGGTCATGAAGCGTGCGGCGGCCATCGTCACCAACCGCGGCGGCCGCACCTGTCATGCCGCCATCATCGCGCGTGAACTCGGCGTGCCGGCCATCGTCGGCTGTGGCGACGCCACCGAGCGCGTGAAAGACGGCGAAATGGTAACGGTGTCCTGCGCCGGCGGTGATACCGGTTTCGTGTATCGCGGCGCGCTGCCCTTCACGCGCGACGAGATCTCGCTGACCGCAATGCCGGATCTCAAGGTCAAGATCATGATGAACGTCGGCAACCCCGACCGTGCGTTCGCGTTCGCCAGCCTGCCGCATCGCGGTGTCGGCCTTGCGCGTCTGGAGTTCATCATCAATCGCATGATCGGCATTCATCCGCGCGCGCTGCTCGAATTCGACACGCTGCCGGCCGATCTCAAGAGCACCATCGCGCCGCTGATAGCCGCTTATCCGAGCCCGCGCGAATTTTTCGTGTCGCGTCTGATTGAAGGCATCGCGACCATCGCCGCGGCTTTCGCGCCGCAACCGGTCATCGTGCGCCTGTCGGATTTCAAGTCCAATGAATACGCCAACCTGATTGGCGGCCAGCGCTACGAGCCGCACGAGGAAAACCCCATGCTGGGTTTCCGCGGCGCCTCGCGCTACGTGGCCGAATCCTTCAAGCCCTGCTTCGAAATGGAGTGCGAAGCGCTGCGCTATGTGCGCGAGCAGATGGGCCTGACCAACGTCGAAGTGATGGTGCCCTTCGTGCGCACCGTCAGCGAGGCGGCGTCGGTGGTCGAACTGCTGGGCGCCAATGGCTTGAAGCGCGGCCTGCACGGGCTGCGCGTGATCATGATGTGCGAGCTGCCGTCCAATGCCTTGCTGGCCGACGAGTTCCTGGTGCACTTCGATGGCTTCTCGATCGGCTCGAATGACCTGACCCAGCTGACCTTGGGTCTCGACCGCGACTCGGGCCTGGTGGCCGATCGTTTCGACGAACGCAACGACGCGGTCAAGGCGCTCATGAAGCGCGCCATCGATGCCTGCCGTAAAGCCAACAAGTACATCGGCATCTGCGGCCAGGGGCCGTCGGATCACGAAGACCTGGCGGAGTGGCTGCTGGATCAGGGTATCGAGAGCATCTCGCTCAATCCCGACACCGTGGTCAGCACCTGGCTGGATCTGGCCAAGCGCTGAGGTAGTTCATCGCAGTGGATGTCAGACTGGGGTCTGACTCACAGAAGAATGGTTTTTATTGTGGGTCAGACTTCAGTCTGACACTTGAACGTGCAAATGAACGCGCGGCTACGGGCCCAGCAGCTTGAGCTGATCCTCCAGCACCGTGCGCTCCTGGTCGCTCAGATTGTGATCGGCGAGGCGGGACTCGACCAGCGAGCGCGGAATCAAGCCGCGAATCATGAGACGGCGCTTTTCTTCCGGCAGGATGTTGTCGCGAAAGAAGATGTCGCCTATCGGGATCAAGCGGCTCTCAACGATCAATGACACCTCGCCGAGCAGCGCGCGAAAGCCATTGTAGGGACGTGCCAGGCGTTCTTCGGCGAAATCAATCTGTGCCACGCCGTCGTTGTAGATGGCGCGCATTTCCTTCTTATAACGCTCGATGACGACCGAGTTGACGGTCGCCTCGATGCGATCCTCGATGGTCTGCAGACGTTTGTTCAGAAGGTGCTGGATGACTTCCAGCAGCGGGCGCGAGCGCGGCACGTGCAGGTAGATGGCCAGCAAATCCTTGATGCCGAGCTGCTGGTAGATATCACTCGCGAAGGCGAGGTTGCGTTCGTGGGCGAGCGCGTCGTAACTCTCGAAGCCCAGCACCGCGAGCACGTCGGACAAGTCCTGAATACGCGCATTGAAACCCAAGGCGCAGATCAATTGCGTGTAGGTGAGGCCGAGGCTCTTGGCAATTTGTCGTGTGCGGGCGACACCGCCACCGGGGCGCTCGGGCTGACTCGCCGCGGATTTGTACAGCGTCTTCAGCAAGGACTCGCTGGGCGCGACAAGAAGTTCCTCGAACTGGCTCATCGAAGGGGCGGCTGCTCGCTGTGGTTGCTTTTGAAAAGACGCTGGGATGGTAACTCAGTTCGAATCTGCGTGCGCATCGGCGCCACTGGCTGCCTGCTTGTCGGCGGCGCGCAGCGACTGCTGGAGTGAACCCAGGCGCCGCACCCAGGGATTATTGGCGCGCACCGATGCGGGCAGCGCGGCGCGCGCGCGCTCGGCGCTGGCGCGGTCGGCGAATACACCGACGATGGCGCTATAGGCCTGGCGCGCGTCGGGATGTTCATGCACACACGCGGCGTCGCCGCTGGCCACCTCACGTTCAAGCATCGCTTCCAGCACCGCGGCGCTGCTGCCACTGGCGATCTGCACCGTGTAAGCGGCGCCAGGCTGGGCCAGGACCCACGTGTGATCGCGCAGCATCAAGCTCGAACCAGGCGCGGATGGCGCGGCGGAGGCGGGCGCACCGGGCAAGGCGGCCAGCGCGCTCGCGGCGGGTGCAAAAGTGGGAGCGGCCGCCGCATACCAGCGGCGCGCAACCTCAAGACCTGACGCATCGCGCGGCGTGCGCGCGTAGAGCGTGGCCAGATTGAATTGCGCGGGGGCGTAACCCTGACTGGCGGCGCATTCCAGCCAACGCCGCGCGGCAGGCTCGTCACTGGCCGCGAGGCGCGTGCCAAGTGCAAAGCAGGCCAGCACGTGATGGCCACGCGCGGCAGCTTCGAATTCGGCGTCGGCGGCGTTCGCGGTGGCAGGATTGCGCGCCAACAGCAGCGCGAGATTGTAATGGGCGTCGAGATGGCCAGCGGCCGCGGCCTGTTGCCAGTGCGCCAGCGCGTTCGCCAGATCGCGGGCGCGGTAGGCCAGCACGCCAAGCACATAAGCGGCCTGTGTGTCGCCGCTGCGCGCAGCCGCGGCCAGCGCGGTGCGCGCAGCGGCGGCGTCTCCAGTCATTTCACCACGGGCGATGAGTTCGTCAGCGGTGCGTGCAGCCTGTCGATCACCGGCCGCGACGGCCGCCGCCAGGCCGCGCTGTACCGGTTCAGGAAGTTGCGCGGCGGGCGTCAGGCTGAACGTCAGCAGTGCGACACTGAACAGCCACAGACGGAGCCTCATGTCAGGACAGAGCGGCGAGCGGCGCGATGCATTCGATGTCGTCATTGCGCGGTGAATTGACGCGCGTACTGACGGCACGCGCCACGAAGTAATCATCGCTGGCGGCTTTGAGCAGGTCCTGCAGTTGCGCCGCCGGTGTGTCGCCGGACAGCCAGCGCCCGTAGTCGGCGCGCGCGATCACGACCGGCATGCGGTCGTGAATCACGCCGAGCGCGGCATTCGCGGCGCAGGTCATGAGACTCATGGTTTCGAGTTCGTTGCCGTCGCGCTGCCAATGCTCCCACAGGCCCGCCAGCGCAAAGCACCCGCCATCGGCAGGCGCGATGAGATAGGGTTGTTTGCGACCATCGCGGCTTTGCCATTCGTAGTAGCCATCGGCCGGCACCAGACAGCGTCGGCGGCGAAACGCGGCGCGAAACGCCGGCTTGTCAGCAACCGTCTCGCTGCGTGCATTGATCATGCGCTGGCCGATGCTTATGTCATCGGCCCAGAACGGCACGAGTCCCCAGCGCACCAACGCCGCCACGCGTTTGCGGTCCACTTCGCGCACGATCAACGCGGGCTGGGTCGGCGAGATGTTGTATCGCGGTGCGAGTCTGTCGGGCGCGCTGACGCCGAATTCCTCGGCCAGACTCTGCGCATCGCGCGCCAACATGTAACGGCCGCACATGGGTCGACGCTCAGCGTGCCGCCATCATGGCCTTGGCCAGCGCATAGATCTCCGGCGCGTCCAGCACCTGATCGTTGCTTTCAAACAATTTCGCGATGCAGGCGCGATGCACTTCGAGCTTGAAGCCGCCAAAGCCGATGGCGCCGTAACACAGCTTGCGGTGCTTGGGCGTGGCGCGGTCCATGAGGTCGATGCCTTGAATGCCCAAGGGCGGCGTGGCGTTGGCGTCGATCAGGATTTCGAGATCGGGCAAATCTTTCCACATGTCTTCCGGCAGCAACTGCACACCGGCGGCGCCGGTGGCGAGCAGGATGTTGACGCCGCGCAGCGCTTCACGCATCGATTCGGGTTCGCCCGCGGCAGCGGGCCGCAGATCCACGCCGAAGCGCCGCCGCATTGCTTCACAGGCGGTGGCGGCGCGATCGACACGCCGCGAGGTGAGCACCACGTCGGCGCCTTCCTGGGCCAGCATCACGGCCGCGCGCTGCCCGACCGGGCCAGTGCCGGCCAATACCACGGCGCGTTTGCCGGCCATCTTCATGTGCTGGCCGATATAGGCGACGGCGGCGGCCGCGGTGCTGTTGCTGCCGTTGCTGTCGAGCATCACCGACACGCGGAAGTCGCCGAAGAAATGATTGCGAATCGAGGCCAGCACCGCTTCGCCTTCACCCATGTTGCTGCCGGTGATGAACAGCGCGGTATTTTTCTTGTGCTTGGGCGGGCGCGTGAACACCGCGCCATCGACCATGGTGCCGACCGTGCTCGGCTTGATATTGCCGCGGCAGGACACATGAGCCGCGCCGCCGTCATAGGCCACCACGGTATCGAAGGTATTGGGAATGGGATCGGTGTCGAGCTGGAACAGGATTTTTTTCATGGGGTGCTCCGCGTTGGCCGATGACGCTTTGCAACGTAGCGCGCGCCGTTGCGCACGGCAAGCGAGCAGCGCGACGCATCGGCCATACGCTGACGCATGCCTGCGGCCGGCCGCTTCAGTTTGGCAATCAGCTTTCGATCCGCATCGAGAAATCGATAGCCCGCACATTCTTGGTCAAGGCGCCAACGGAGATGAAATCCGCGCCCACCGTGCCCAGCGCCGCCAGCGCGTCCAATTCCACACCGCCGGAGATCTCGACCAGGGCGCGACCGGCAACATGCGCCGTGGCAGCACGCATGGCGTCCAGCGTGAAGTTGTCGAGCATGATCATCTCGACCCCGGCGGCCAGCGCCTCGTCGAGTTCCTGCATGTTTTCGACTTCGACTTCGATGCGCAGCGCCGGGTGTGATGCGCGCAGCGCACGGACCGCGGCACTGATTGAGCCGGCGGC
This sequence comes from Gammaproteobacteria bacterium, assembly GCA_020849475.1. GTDB lineage: Bacteria > Pseudomonadota > Gammaproteobacteria > JADJYF01. The sequence goes on along the minus strand of JADLGE010000048.1, from coordinate 59,107 downwards.
GGCGATGTGGTTCTCCTTGATGAGGATGGCGTCGAACAGGCCCATGCGATGATTCACGCCGCCGCCCGCACGGACGGCATATTTCTGCGCACTGCGCAGGCCGGGAACGGTCTTGCGCGTGTCGAGTATGCGCGTGCTGCTGTCACCGAGAGCCGTCACGTAACGACGTGTGACGGTAGCGGTGGCGGACAAGGTCTGCAGGAAATTGAGTGCGCTGCGCTCGCCGGTGACGATAGCGCGCGCCGGTCCATGCAGACGACAGACCACGTCATCGGCCGCCAGCGCGGCGCCGTCGGCGAATTGCCAGGTCACCGTCACTGCTGGATCGATATGACGGAACACGCTGTCGAACCACGGCGCGCCCGCCAGCACTGCGGGCTCGCGACAGACCACGCGCGCCGAGCAGATGCGCGATGCCGGAATCAAGGTCGCGGTGACATCACCGCTGCCGACATCTTCGCTCAGGGCAAGACGGACGGTGCTGTCGATATCGGTCGGAAGATCGAGCATGAGCGCGGTGCTGGACATGATGCGGGCTATCCAAAGGCAAGCATGCTCGCCATCGGTGAGCAGCGGTGAATATTGTGACGACGGATGCTAACCTAGACCCATCCGCCGATTAGAGTGGATGGCCATCGCCGGCGTGTCGACTGGCGGGTATCTTACAAGGATCCACCGTGAACACCGCAATTCGACTGCCCATCGTATGCGAAGCCGTGGCCGCCACCCGCGCCGTCCCGAGCCTGTGGGATGATGTTGCGCGCGGGTTGTTCAGCACGCCGCGTCATCTGCCGGCCAAATATTTTTACGACGAGCGCGGCTCGCAGTTGTTCGATCAGATCTGCAACGTGCCGGAGTACTACCCGACCCGCACCGAGAACGCGCTGCTGGCGGAAGTCGCCGGTGACATCATCGCGCGCGCCATGCCGGCCAGCATCATCGAACTCGGCAGTGGCATGTCGCGCAAGACCCATCACCTGCTGGAAGCCTGCGCGCGTCAAGACTGCTATGCCAGCTATGCGCCGTTCGACGTGTGCGATGAAGTGCTGCTGTTGGCGGGCGAACGTTTGATGCACGAATTCCCGTGGCTCACGGTGCAGCCCTTGAGTGGCGACTACAGCGCCGGGCTGGCGCGGTTGCCGCGCCGCAGCGAGCGCAACCTGGTGGCCTTCCTTGGCGGCACTATCGGCAATTTCAGTGCCAGCGAGAGCCATGCTTTCCTGTCTGAACTGCGCGCTTTCATGGGGCCGGATGATCGATTGCTGCTGGGCGCGGACCGCGTCAAGCGACCGGAAGCATTGCATGCGGCGTACAACGACTTCGCCGGCGTCACGGCGGAGTTCAATCGCAATGTACTGCGGGTCATCAATCATGAACTCGGCGCCGATTTCGATCTTGAGCGCTATGCGCACTACGCATACTTCAACCCACTCGAGTCGCAAATCGAGATGCACCTGGTGGCGATGGCGCCGCAGCGTGTGAAATTTGCTGTCAACGACGCGGTGCTGGAGCTCCGCGAAGGCGACACCATACGCACTGAAATCAGTCGCAAATTCACACGTTCTTCGCTGGAGGCGATGGTGTGCGACGCCGGCTTCGCGGTGGAGCGGCATTATGAATCCCGTGCGCCGGCCTTCTCGCTGGTGCTCGCGCGGCCGGTGTGAACGACGCACTGTCGATACCCGCCGTCCGCCGCGGCTGGCTGCGCGATGCGCGTTGCGTGAGGTCTCCCAACTGCGATGCGCGGCCTGCCGGCATGACAATTGATCTGCTGGTGGTGCATGCCATCAGCCTGCCGCCCGGGCAGTTCGGCGGACCCTATGTCGAACAGCTCTTCACCAACCGTCTCGACAGTCACGCCCATGACTATTTCGCCGGCCTCGAGGGCTTGCGTGTGTCGGCGCATTTCTTCATCTCGCGCGACGGCGCGCTCACGCAGTTTGTCGACATCTTCGAGCGCGCCTGGCATGCCGGTGAATCGAGTTGGAACGGGCGCAGCCGCTGCAATGATTTCTCGATAGGCGTGGAACTGGAAGGCTGTGATGACTTGCCGTTTGAGGACGCGCAGTACCAGCGCTTGCAGGGGTTGACGGAATCCTTGTATGACCTCGTGCCGGCGCTGCACAGCGAGCGCCTGGTGGCACACAGTGATATCGCGCCGACGCGCAAGACCGACCCCGGCCCGCACTTCGACTGGACGCGGCTGCGCGCAGGATTGTCGCGATGAATTTCCTGCTGGCGCTGGCGGCGATCATCATCGAATTCACTTTGAGTGGCGTGGTGCGCTTGCGCACGCCGCATTGGAGCGGCGCATGGGCGGCGCGTGCGGCGTCGATGTGCGCGGGACTGCGCTGGTATCGCGGTTGGCTGGGTGCGTTGCTGTTGCTGGCCGTGCCGGTGATGGTCGTCGAACTGCTCGGCGATTGGCTGCTGGGCGTGTCGCACCTTTTATATATCCTGGCCAGTCTCGCCGTATTGGTGTGGATGCTGGGACCGACCGACTTGAACCGTGAACTCGAGGAGTACCGGCGCTCCTTGTCGTTGAACGCCGATGAACGCGCCGCGGCGACGCCGGCCTTCACTACCACCACCGCCGGCATCGACTTCGGTCCGCCTTCCGGCGATGCCGAGTTCGATGCATGCCGCGCCGAACTGGCGGCGGTCGCGCTCGCGGCCGAGCGTGCCTGGTTCGCACCCTTATTCTGGTTTTTTGTCGCCGGTCCGACGGGCGTGGTGGCCTATCGCCTGGCGGCGAGTCTGGAACGGGCGCCGCAGGTCGAACAAAGCATGACGGCGCCACTTGCGTGGCTGCATGAAGCGCTGGCGTTCGTGCCTGCACGCATCACCGCCTTCACGCTCGGCATCGCCGGCACATTGGTGCCCGTGCTCGAGGCGGCGCCGGCTGCGGGCGTGTTCCGCTGGGGCGCGAGTGGCGCTTTGGTCGCGCGTTCAGCCTTGGCGGCGACCGACTACGGGCGCGTGCATGAGGGCAGTGGCGAAGACGCCCATCTATTACGTCTGCAGCAGATGCGCGGGCTGGTGCGCCGCGCACTGAATGTGTGGATGGCGTTGCTGGCTTTGCTGGCGGTGAGTTGAGAGGCGCCAGGCTCAGGCCTGCACGGCAGGCAGGTGCAGGTAGTCGCTGACTCGCAGCGCGCGCTGTCCCGCGTCGTCACACACCAGCACGCCATCGCGTTCATACCAATCACCGAGCACGATGCGGCGTCGGCCATCGGCATAGTCGTGGATGGCGGGGCGGTGGGTGTGGCCATGAATCAGCAGCCTCGCTTGGTAGCGCGCCATGATTGCCGCCACGCTTGATTCCTCGACATCCATGATGGCGTCGTCCTTGCGGCGCATGGACGCAACGGTGCCACTGCGGGTGCGCTGCGCGATGCGTTGCCGCCAGGCCAGCGGTGTGGCGAGAAACGCATGGCGTGTCAGCGGGTGGCGCACCACGCGGCGGAATCTCTGGTATTTGACGTCACGCGTACACAGCAGATCGCCGTGGGTGAGTAGCGTGGTCGTGCCGTAAAGATCAATGACCGCGTAATCGCTCAACAAGCGCGCGCCGGTCGCAGCGACGAAGCGTGGGCCGTAGAGAAAATCGCGATTGCCGTGGCCTACATGCAATTCGACGCCAGCTGCACGCAGACTCGCCAGTGCGGCAATGATTTCGCGGTTGGGCGGGCTGCCGTCATCGTCGTCTCCCAACCACGCGTCAACAAGGTCGCCGAGGATGTACAAGGCCCGCGCGCGCCGTTGCGCGACGCGGGCGACGAACTGCTGGAACAGCGCGAGTTGCGCGGGGCGCGCACTCGCCAGATGCAGATCGGAGACGAACAGCGTCGTCATCGCCTTCGTCTCGAGGTGATTGTCAGGCGCTGACGACCTCGGCGCCGAGGATCTCGACCACTTCGACAGGCACGTCGCCATGCGGGCCGTGGGAACCGGTCTTGACGCCCTTGATGGCGTTGACGGTGTCCATGCCGTCGGTCACGCGACCGAAAACGCAATAACCCCAGCCGCTGGGCGTCGGGCTCGAGTGATTCAGGAAGTCATTGTCCTTGACGTTGATGAAGAACTGCGACGACGCGGAATGTGGGTCGTTGGTGCGCGCCATGGCGATGGTGCCGTTGTCGTTTTTAAGGCCGTTATTGGCCTCGTTCTTGATGGGGGCGAGGGTCGATTTCTGTTTCATGTCGCGGTCCATGCCGCCGCCCTGGATCATGAAACCGTTGATCACGCGGTGGAAGATGGTGCCGGTGTAGTGACCGCTTTCCACGTAGGCGAGAAAGTTGCGGGTCGTTTCCGGGGCCGCGACGGCGTCGAGTTCGAGCGTGATATCGCCCAGGGTGGTGGTGAGTTTGACAACTGGCATGCGAGTCTCCGGCGCTGGGCGCGGTCATGGATGGCTTAAGGATTTGCCGCGCAGTGCAGGCGCGGACATCGCTCGCGCCCGATGGCGCGCAGGGCGCCATGGTGCCGGGCGTATGGCAAGCGCGCAAGCGCGGCTCGGCGCCGTAAACAGGGCATGGAAATCACGATGAGGCGACCGTGCCCGGGCCGAATTGGCGCAACGCGCATTGACCCCGTCGGGAGGCCTGCGTATCATCCCCGCTCCCGTCGGGCAGGCATGGCTTTACGACGCCGGGGCATAGCGCAGTCTGGTAGCGCACCTGCTTTGGGAGCAGGGGGTCGGGGGTTCAAATCCCTCTGCCCCGACCATGTCGACCGAAGGCAGCCAACATGCCTGCGGAGTCAGGGTCGGACTGGATGATTGTGCTCAGGGCTTACCATGCGCCTGTAGCTCATTCGGATAGAGCATCGGCCTTCTAAGCCGAGGGTAGCAGGTTCGAATCCTGCCAGGCGCGCCATAGTAAAGAGTGGCAAGCCGAAAGGTCGCAGTGGTCAGCAAGAGCTGGTCAACACCCTCGAGGTGTACGCAGCGCCTTTTCTGCTTAGTGCTTCAATGGTGGACGTAGCTCAGTTGGTAGAGCACAGGATTGTGGCTTCTGTGGTCGTGGGTTCGATCCCCATCGTCCACCCCATTTTAGCGTTTTGTATCGGGCCGTTAGCTCAATTGGTAGAGCAGCTGACTCTTAATTAGTAGGTTGTAGGTTCGATTCCTACACGGCCCACCAATTTCCTTCTTTCGCGTTATCGCAGCGGTGCCAGCCACGAGGCGCCGATCATCATTCCAAAGACATTCCTTGTGGATTTCCCGCCACGGCGCCTGACCGCGGGCGGGCCGCGCTGTCCACTCGAACCCGGATGACGGCGCCGCGACCGGCACCGTTCGGACGCTGAGCGCCGAGCGCGGTGCTGTCGTCGCCCACACGTATGACGCGATAGATTTCGCGTGCGGGGAGTGGACTGTCGTTCTTGTTCATGCGCATGGCAATGTCAGGCGGCGCCCGCCAATGGTGGGGCTTCCTGCAGACGTACGCAGCCCGCGCTGACCTGCGCACCCAGTTTCAGCAGGCGTGCGTACTGACGCGTCAGCTGCGCGGCTTCGTCCAGATGGCCATGCAGTTGCGCCATGTCGATGCTGACCATGGGCGTGGCGCGCTCGAGTAAATCTTGCAACGCCAAACCGCAGTCTTCCGATGAGTCCGCCGTCGCCACAATACGGCTGATTGCGTTGGCGAACGCGGCGCAGTTCTGCAGGCGTTCGTTGTCATCGGCGGCAGGCGCCAAATCGCCGCGCGACAAAGGGCGCATTCCCGAAATTATTGCGTCGGACAGTTTCCAGCGCGCGCCGATCCCCGCGCCGAGTTCGTGATAGGCGACGCCAAGCACCGCGCGCGACTCGGTCAGTTCATCGCTGTGCAGGCGCTCGGCACGTTGCACGACGGCGCTGAATTCTTCCGGGAAGTAATGGATGGTGAGTGTGCGGCCGAGCTGATTGAACAGCCCGCAGGTGAAGGCATCCGCGCGATTGGTGATGTTGAACGGGCCGGCCAGCCCGCGCGCCAGCACCGCGCTGTGAAACGACTGCAATAGAGCTTCGCGCAATTCTGGCGAGCCGAGTTCGAATTCGTTTTCGAGCAAGGCGCTGGTGACGCATATGCGCACCTGCTCCACGCCCAGCATCGTTACTGCACGCGCCAGCGCGGTAATCTCTGTTTTTCCGTAGAACGCCGAATTGGCCATGGTCAGAACCCGCTGGGTAAGCGTAATGTCCTTGGCGATGATATTGACCAGTCGGCTGGCCGGTGCGGTTGATTCGTCCGACGTAATCTCCAGCAATTCATTGATGTGCTGGGAGAGGGCAGAGAAGCCGCGTTTGACGCTCATGCGGCGCATCAGAAAATCGACCGTGCCGTGATCGGCGTGCACGACGTTGTCGTGGCCGGCGCGTGGCAGACGATATTGGTCCAGCGCGTTTTTCATGGCGCGCGCATGGCGAAAGCGCAGTACCGGGTCGCGTGCCGAAGCTTCCTTAAGAACGTCCAGAATCTTGGCGTCGACGACCATGCCTAGCGCGTCGGCATCAATCGCGCCTTCACTCAGAATGGCTTCGATGATGGCGCCCGGTGAGGGCTGATCGAAACGTCGCCGTCCAGTCAGCATCTCAAAGAAGATGCTGGCCAGCGTGTAGACGTCGGAATGCGAACCGCCGGGCAGGTGGGCGAATGGTTCGGGCGCCATGTAGCGCAGCGTGCCGGTGACCTCGTCCTGTGGCTGCGCCTGTCGCAATACGGACAGGCCGAAATCGGTCACCTTGGGGACGTTGTCACCGGTCAGCAAGATGTTGCCGGGACTCAGGTCGCGGTGCACGACATCATTCTCGTGCAGATAGGCAACCCCGGCCAGAATTTGACTCATCATCACCACCGCTTCGGAAAACGGCAGCGCGCCGCCGCGGTCGATGCGGGCCCGCAATGATTCGCCATCGATGTATTCGAACACCAGATAGCTCATGCGGTGGTAGGTGCCGATGTCGTGCAGCGTGACGATGTTGGGATGCTGCAAGCGACTGACGATCCGGGCTTCACCGGCGAGCACACCCTCATTCTCGGTGGCGCTCGGTTTCAGAAGCTTGATGGCGACCAGTCGATCGAGTTCGTTGTCGCGCGCCAGCAGCACCACACCTTCGCCGCCTTTGCCGAGCAGGCGTTCGACGGTATAGCGTCCGATGCTCTCCGGTAGCACTTGTTTGCGAGGCGTCGCCACAGGGTCTCCAACCGCCGACTGGTCTGCCCAGCAGCGGCCGCAGCCGGACATTCCTTTAGCCGGGCTGTCGTGCGCAGTCGTTCAGCGGCTTAGTGCAGGTGGGGTCGGGACGGCGTGGATGCGCCTTCGAGGTGCAGGCTCTGCGGGGCAACACTGGCATGGTGCAGCACCATCTGCCAACCAGCGGCCGACAGTCGGTAGATGTTGGTGGCCAGTACCGGTGGGGCGACGAAGGAGGTGCCGGGCACGCTGATGTTCTCTTCCAGCAGGTGAACGCGCTGATTACTCTCGCCGCTGATGATGCGGCCGCGCAAGTTGAATGAGCGCGGCAGGCTGTCGGTGAAAATGAGGCCCCAGCTTTCGCGGATCTCGGCGATGGTGCTGAGGCGTGGTCCGCCCGGATGAATACATACCGGCTCGCCGTCGGCGGCCCATACGCGCATCATGTCGTCGAGCCGGCTCATGCTGAAGGCGGCGTAGAAAGCCTCTTCTGCCGCTTCTGAACTTTTGAACATGCGAGCCCGTCGAGAAAGTTGCTGACTAGGGCTTCGCGTTGGCCGCGGCGCCGCCCCCGGCGGCCGTTGATACCGGGTAACCCGCCTGGTTGAGCGCATTGTCGAGTGCCGAACGGTTGTAGCCCGACAGCACGGTGCCACCGACCACCACCGAGGGCACGGTCAGGCTGCCGGCCTTGGCTTTCAATTCATCCTGGTTGGCGCTGTTGTCCTCGACGTTTTTTTCGGTGACCGGCACACCGCGCGTGCTGAGGGCATTGCGCACCAGGTCGCAGGCATCGCAGTTCGGTACTGTGTAGAGGAAAACCGGCATGGAGGCGGCCACTTCGGCGGCGGTCTTGGCTTTGTTGGGGGCGATGCCGGTCAGCTTTTTGTCGCCGGTCTTGGTGGTGCCGGGCGGGCACTTGTCGCGAAACGAACTGGTGCCGTCGGCGTCGACACACTCGACCACCGTGACCGCCGCCAGGCTTGGCAGGGTGACGAGGGCGAGTATCAGGGCACATCCGGACATGAAGTTTTTCATCTAGCGTATCTCCCTCTAAGTAATGAAATTTCGTCCGCGGCCGCAGGCCGGCGAAGTATAGCAGCCGGGTTCGTTCGGCGGTCTTTCCAAGGGCTATCAAGTCGCCATGCCTGCTCCTATAATACCGGCGCACAGCGATCGCCGCCGCCTCCGGCTGGGTCCGCGTGGCCCACTTCCCGGTAACAAATTGTCGGCAATGGCCGCTATGGACTGTTCAGTCGTGACCGTCGCCGCGACCGATGTACCAGGAAGGGCGAAAGTGGCGGAATCGGTAGACGCGCTGGTTTTAGGTGCCAGTGGGGCAACCCGTGAGAGTTCGAGTCTCTCCTTTCGCACCAATATTGCAACGTAGTGTTTAACGCCGCCGGCGGCCATTGGTGCGCTCGCGGTATCGGCATGCTTATCGGCAGTTTGCTTCAAATGCACACATCTGTAGAAAAATCGACCACGCTCGAGCGCCGTTTGACCGTCGAGATCCCCGAAGACCGCATCGCTGCCGAGGTGCAGACGCGTCTCGAAAAGCTCTCGAAGAATGCTCGCATCCCTGGCTTCCGGCAGGGCAAAGCCCCGGCCAAGGTTGTCCGTCAGCAATTTGGTTCGCGGGTTCGCGACGAAGTGGTGGGCGAGATCCTGCAGAGCAGCTTTGGCGAAGCGATGAACAAGGAAGACCTGCGCCCCGCCGGCCAGCCAGTTATCGACAAGGTTGAGAGCACTGTCGGCAACGGTCTGCGCTACACCGCGGTGTTCGAGGTCTTCCCGCAATTCGAACTCGCGCCTGTCGAAGGGTTGGCTGTCGTTCGTCGCGTCTGCAACATCGGTGACGCCGATGTCGATGCCATGATTGAAAAGTTGCGCGAACAGAATAAGGAATGGCTGGCAGTCGAGCGCGCATCGGCCGATGGCGACCAGTTATCCATCGATTTCCTGGGCACCATTGACGGCGTGCCTTTCGAGGGTGGCAAAGGTGAGAATTTCACCATCAACCTCGGCAGCGGCATGATGATCGAAGGCTTCGAAGCGGGTCTGACCGGCAAGTCAGCCGGCGAGAAGGTCGTGCTCGACCTGCGTTTCCCCGACGAGTATCGCAACACCGAACTGGCAGGCAAGCCGGTGCGCTTCGAAATTACGGTCAACAAGGTGTCTGAGTCCCTGTTGCCGGCGCTGACTGACGACTTCATGCAGAAGTTTGGCGTTAAAGAAGGCGGGGTGGATGCTTTCCGCGCCGAAGTACGCCAGAACATGGAGAAAGAACGTGAGCGCGCGCTGCGTCAGCAGTTCACGTCGGAAGTCATGGACAAGGTCGCAATTGCGAACGATTTTGAATTGCCCAGTACGCTGGTACAGTCCGAAGCACAGCGCCTGCGTCAGCAGGTCGCTCGCGAGATGGCGATGCGCGGCATGAATCCGAGCAACGCGATGGCCGAATTTGAGAACTCGGTCCAGGCCCAGGCGCACAAGCGGGTCAAGCTTGGGCTGGTGATGGCCGAAATCGTCAAGCAGGCGCAACTCAAAGCCGACCCTGCGAAAGTGCACCAGACCATCGAAGGCATGGCCGCGAGTTACGAAGATCCAGCTGCGGTGGTCAAGTGGTATTACGAGAATCCGCAGCAGCTGCAGCAGATTGAAGGCATGTGTCTGGAAGACGAGGCCGTCAACTGGATAGCCAGCCGCGCGCAGGTCAGCGAACAGACCGTCTCGTTTGACGCTTTGATGAATCCGGTGCAGACTGACAACACGACCGAGGCAAGTACCTGATGTCGATAGAACATTCCGATTTTCGCATGCAGGCCAGCAGTCCGCGGGCACTGAATCTGGTGCCCATGGTGGTCGAGCAATCGGCTCGCGGCGAGCGTGCGTATGACATCTACTCACGCTTGCTCAAGGAGCGCGTGATCTTCCTGGTCGGACCGGTAGAGGACTACGTTGCCAACGTCATCGTTGCGCAGCTTTTGTTCCTGGAATCGGAAAATCCCGACAAGGACATCCATCTATATATCAATTCGCCAGGCGGTTCGGTGTCAGCCGGACTCGCGATTTACGACACCATGCAATTCATCAAGCCGGACGTCAGCACCATGTGCATCGGCCAGGCCGCGAGCATGGGTGCATTGCTGCTCGCTGGCGGCGCCGCCAACAAGCGTTACTGCCTGCCGCACTCGCGAGTCATGATTCACCAGCCGCTGGGCGGCTTCCAGGGGCAGGCTTCGGATTTCGACATTCATGCCCGAGAAATCCTCAAGGCGCGCGACCGATTGAACGATATCCTCGCTTTCCACACCGGGCAGCCGTTGGAAAAGATTGCCGCAGATACGGATCGTGACCGCTTCATGAGCGCTGACGAAGCGGCAACTTATGGCATCATTGATGCCGTGCTGTCGAAACGGGAATCCGTCGGCGGCGATAAAACGGACGCCAAGGGTCCATCTTCGAGGTAGTACCTGAATGAGCGATGGCAAGAACTCCAAGGGCGACGGCGACCGGCTGCTGTACTGCTCATTCTGCGGCAAGAGCCAGCACGAAGTCCGTAAACTGATCGCCGGTCCATCGGTGTTCATCTGCGATGAGTGCGTTGAACTGTGCAACGACATCATCCGCGAAGAGATTCAGGAAAAGAGCCCGGGCGGTCATGGCAGCAAGCTGCCGATTCCGCGCGAGATCAAGAACATCCTCGACGAGTATGTGATCGGCCAGCAGCACGCCAAGAAGATTCTGGCGGTTGCGGTCTACAACCACTACAAGCGTCTCGAAACGCGCGTCAAGCAGAACGACGTAGAATTGGCCAAGAGCAACGTGTTGCTGGTCGGACCGACGGGTAGCGGTAAGACGCTGCTCGCGGAGACCCTCGCGCGGCTTCTCAACGTGCCGTTCACCATCGCCGATGCGACCACGCTGACCGAAGCGGGCTACGTCGGCGAAGACGTCGAGAACATCATCCAGAAGCTTCTGCAGAAGTGCGATTACGACGTCGAGAAGGCGCAGACCGGTATCGTCTACATTGACGAAATCGACAAGATCTCACGCAAGTCCGACAATCCGTCGATCACGCGCGACGTGTCGGGTGAAGGCGTGCAGCAGGCGCTGTTGAAACTCATCGAAGGCACGGTGGCCTCGGTGCCGCCGCAGGGCGGACGCAAGCACCCGCAACAGGAATTCCTGCAGGTCGATACCTCGAACATTCTGTTCATCTGCGGCGGCGCGTTCGCCGGTCTCGACAAGATTATCCGCGACCGCTCCGAGAAGGGCGGCATCGGCTTCTCGGCCGAGGTCAAGAGCAAGGACGACAAGAAAACCGCTGGCGAGTTGCTGCACCAGGTCGAGCCTGAGGATCTGATCCGCTACGGCCTCATCCCCGAGTTTGTGGGTCGCCTGCCGGTGCTGGCGGTGCTGGATGAACTCGACGAAGAACAGTTGATTCAGATCCTGACCGAGCCCAAGAACGCCCTGACCAAACAGTATGGCAAGCTGTTCGAGATGGAATCATGTGTGCTTGAGTTTCGCGAAGATGCGCTGCGGGCCGTGGCCCAGCGAGCAGTCGAACGTAAGACCGGCGCTCGTGGCCTGCGTTCGATACTTGAACAATCGCTGCTCGACACCATGTATGAGCTTCCGTCGCTCAAGAACGCTACCAAGGTGGTGGTGGACGAAGGCGCAATCAAAGGCGAGTCCAAACCGCTTGTCATCTACGAAAGCGCAGAAATTTCCAAGGCGGCTCCAGATTAATCCTGGCGCCACCGCCCCAGCCACCCGGGCGCATTCCCGCGCCCGTCGGGTGCTCTGCGACTCTGACCTGACCTATCCGCACGGGACGTCATCGCTCCCGGCTCCCTTATTTTCAGTGCCTGGCTGCGGCGACCCTGCCGCGGCTGCTATGCGCAGGAGCTTTTCATCATGACCGATTCCACCAATGTGTTGGCGGTATTGCCGCTGCGCGATGTTGTCGTTTATCCGCACATGGTCATTCCGCTGTTCGTTGGCCGTGAGAAATCTATCCGGGCCCTGGAACGCGCCATGGAAGATGGCAAACAGATCCTGCTGGTCGCGCAGAAGAGTGCGGGCGATGACAACCCTCAGCCCGCCGACATCCACGCGGTCGGGACGGTATCGAACATCCTGCAGTTACTGAAGTTGCCCGATGGCACCATCAAGGTGCTGGTCGAGGGCGTGCAGCGTGCGCGTATCGTCGACTTCATCGAAACCGATGACCTGTACGCTGCCAATTGCGAAATGATTGAGCCTGAAGAGGTCAGTGGTCGCGAAGCAGAGGTGCTCAGCCGTTCGCTCATGACGCAGTTTGAGCAGTACGTGAAGCTCAATAAGAAAGTGCCGCCGGAAATCATCTCTTCCTTGTCCAGCATCGATGACCCCTCGCGCCTGGCCGACACCATCGCCGCGCACATGGCCATCAAAATCCAGGACAAGCAGGAAGTCCTCGAAATCATTCCGCTGCGTCAGAGGCTGGAACATCTCATTCACCTGATGGAATCGGAAATCGACCTGCTGCAGGTCGAGAAGCGTCTGCGGGGCCGCGTCAAGAAGCAGATGGAGAAAAGTCAGCGCGAGTATTATCTGAACGAGCAGATGAAGGCCATTCAGAACGAGCTTGGCCAGAGCGAAGACGGCGTCAACGAATTCGAAGAGCTCGCGAAAAAGATCGCGCGCGCCGGCATGGCCAAGGAAGCACGCGAAAAGGCCGATGCAGAATTGAAGAAACTGCGCATGATGTCGCCGATGTCCGCCGAGGCGACGGTGGTGCGTAACTACATCGATTGGATCGTCTCCGTGCCGTGGAAAAAGCGCTCCAAGACCAGCCGCGATCTGAACCGCGCCGAGGAAGTTCTCGAATCCGACCACTACGGTCTGGAGAAGGTCAAGGAACGTATCCTTGAATATCTTGCCGTGCAGCAGCGTGTGAACAAGATGAAAGGGCCGATACTGTGCTTGGTCGGTCCTCCCGGCGTTGGCAAGACTTCGCTCGGCCGCTCCATTGCGCGCGCGACCAATCGCAAATTCGTGCGCATGTCGCTGGGTGGTGTACGCGATGAAGCGGAGATCCGCGGACACCGTCGCACCTACGTCGGCTCACTGCCCGGCAAGATTCTGCAGAACATGGCGAAGGTCGCGACGCGGAATCCGCTGTTCCTGCTCGACGAAGTCGACAAGATGGCGATGGACTTCCGTGGTGACCCGGCCTCGGCATTGCTTGAGGTGCTGGACCCGGAACAGAACAATTCTTTCAACGATCATTACCTTGAGGTCGATTACGACCTGTCTGAAGTCATGTTCGTGACGACCGCCAACAGTCTGAATATTCCGGCCCCACTGCTCGATCGCATGGAAGTGATCCGCATCTCCGGTTACACGGAGGACGAGAAGGTCAGCATCGCGCAGAAGTATCTGTTGCCAAAGCAGATCGAAAATGCGGGCCTCAAGGTTGAGGAAATCAAGGTCTCGGAAGCGGCGATACGTGACGTCATCCGTTTTTACACCCGTGAAGCCGGTGTGCGAAATCTCGAACGCGAGATGGCAACCATCTGTCGCAAGGTGGTGAAGGGCATCCTGCAAAAGCCGTCGACCAAGACGGTGACGGTTACACCCAAGATTCTCGACAAGTATCTCGGCGTCAAGAAATTCCGTTATGGCCTGGCCGAAGAAGAAGATCGCGTTGGCCAAGTCACCGGACTTGCGTGGACAGAAACCGGCGGCGACCTGTTGACTATCGAAGCCGTGGTGGTGCCGGGTAAAGGCAAAGAGATTTATACCGGCAGACTTGGCGATGTCATGCAGGAATCGATCAAGGCCGCCATGACGGTGGTGCGCAGTCGCGCCCGTTCTCTTGGTATAGAGCCGGATTTCTACGCAACCAATGACGTTCATTTTCACGTGCCCGAAGGCGCGACGCCGAAAGATGGCCCAAGCGCCGGTGTCGGCATGTGTACCGCGATGGTCTCAGCGCTGACAGGTATTCCGGTCAAGGCGAGTGTCGCAATGACCGGTGAGATCACGCTGCGTGGCGAGGTGCTTCCGATCGGCGGCTTGAAGGAAAAGTTGCTCGCCGCGTTACGCGGCGGCATCAAGCAAGTGGTGATCCCGAAAGAGAACGAGCGTGAGCTCGCTGAGATTCCAGCCAACATCGCGCAGCAACTTGAAATAAAACCGGTGCGCTGGATAGACGAAGTATTTCAGATCGCTTTGCAACGCGTACCTGAGCCTTTGGGCGTCGGGGATGCAACTGCAACGCCAGCACCGGCAAAAGAAAAATCGTCCAACGACGACGACAGCGACGCACTCAGACGACACTGAGGCGGCTGTCACAGGCCGGGTCCTGAGCGACCCGGCTTGCTTGACGCTCGTCGGGGGCGCTTGATATAACGACCGCGCATTCGCACGGGCACGCTCACGCAACCCACAATAATCATCAGCGCGCAGCCGATTTGCCGCAGCTGACATTTCCATCGCGCTGGGACCAAGGGGATAAGCTCCATGAACAAAGCAGAACTGATCGACGCCGTGGCGCTTGCCGCAGACATTACCAAGGCCTCTGCAACTCGCGCCGTCGATGCAGTGTTCGACAACATTTGCACGGCACTGAAGAAAGACGAACAAGTCAGCCTGGTTGGCTTCGGCACTTTTGTCGTGCGCAGTCGCGCGGCACGTTCGGGTCGCAATCCGCAGACGGGTGCCACGATTGAGATCAAGGCATCGAAAGTTCCTGGTTTCAAACCTGGCAAAGCGCTTAAGGATGCAGTAAACTAGCGCCCTTCCCAGAGCACAACTGCCTGGGTGCTTAGCTCAGCTGGGAGAGCGTCGCCCTTACAAGGCGAAGGTCGTGGGTTCGATCCCCTCAGCACCCACCAGAGTTAGCCATCGGAGTGGTAGTTCAGTTGGTTAGAATACCGGCCTGTCACGCCGGGGGTCGCGGGTTCGAGTCCCGTCCACTCCGCCAAATTCGATGGAATAGCACACGGGCGCACCAGATGGTGCGCCCGTTGTTTTTGTAGCCCCGAATTTCCTCGTCGTCCCCGAGCAGAGGGTCCCTGCATGCTGCAAACCATACGTGATCGAACCCAGGGTTTGATCGTTGCCGTCATCGTCGGTCTTATCTCGCTGACCTTCATCCTGTGGGGCGTTGAGAGTTACATCAACGCAGCCAAACGCGTGATTGTCGCCAAGGTTGATGGCGATGAGATTCCGATCGAAGAGTTTCAAAAGGCGCTGCAACGCTTTCGGCGCCAGGCCGAATCGATGCTCGGTGAAGCCTTCAATGCCGCCGACTGGGACAAGCCCGAGGTCAAGAGCAAGGCTCTCGACGAATTGATTAACGACCGGGTGCTGTCGCGTCTTATCGATGATGCCCGTGTGCGTGTGACCAACGAGCAGCTCGCCCAGCAGCTATTGCAGATACCCGCGTTTCAGGACGAGAAGGGGGGCTTCTCGCGCGCCCTCTACGACCAGCGTGTCACTGCCATGGGGTTCTCACAGCTTGGCTTCGAGCAGCAGCTGCGCGGTGATCTGGCCAAATCACAATTGCGCAATGGGGTGGCGGCGTCGGAATTCGTGACGCGCGAAGAGGCGGAGAAGATCGCGGCGCTGCGCAAGCAGAAGCGCGACATTGGATACGCGGTGATCCCGGCGGCCGAAGTCGAAAAGCAAATCACGGTGACGGACGCCGAAACCAACGCCTACTTTGAAGAGCATAAGGAAGACTATCGCACGCTCGAGAAGGCCAGCATCGAATACCTCGAGATATCCGCTGCCGCGCTTGCGGGCAAGGTGGAAATCACCGACGAAAAATTGCATCAGTATTACGACGCAAATCCTGCCGCTTACACGGTGGCGGAGGAGCGCAGCGCCAATCACATTCTGGTGCAGGTCGCGCAGGATGCAACAGCGGCGACCGAGAGCGCGGCAGAAGCCAAGATCAAGGATGTACTCAAGCGTGCCCAAGGCGGCGAGGATTTTGAAAAGCTCGCCAAGGAATTGTCCGACGACGTTGGCTCCAAGGCCGAGGGCGGCTCCACTGGATTTTTTGCGCGCGGCGCCATGGCGCCCGAGTTCGAAGAGGCTGCCTTCAAGCTCAAGGTTGGCGAGGTCAGTCAGCCGGTTCGGACCAAATTCGGCTGGCACATCATCAAGTTGAAAGACATCAAGGCAGGTGGTCTGCAGCCCTACGACAAGGTCAAGGCTGAAGTGGAGACGGCCTATCGCAACAGCGAAGCGCAGAAAGCGTTTTTCGAGCAGGCCGAGCAGTTCTCCAATCTGGTCTACGAGCACTCCGACAGTCTGAGTGTTGCGGCCGAGACGCTGGGCATCGCGACGCAGAAGACCGAAGTGCTGAGCAAGGACGAGTTCGCCAAGAAGTTCTCCGACAAGGCCGCCGGTGCGATCTTCACCGCCGAGGTGCTCAGCGAGGGCATGAACAGCGAGCCGATAGAACTGCCGGACAGTCGCGTAATTGCGGTGCGCGTTTTGGAACACGTGCCATCGGCGATTCCGGAATTGGCCGTCGTCAAGACCAAGGTCGAGGACGCGGTGCGCAATCAGCATCGTCGCGAGCTGACCGAGGCGCTCGGCAAAGAATTGATCGAAAAGCTGCGCAAGGGCGAAACCGTTACTGAACTGGTCAAAGGCCGCGGTTTCGGCTGGGAGCAGGAAGAGGGCGCGACTCGCGAGTCAGGCGATATCAATCGCGCCGTATTGCGCGCGGCGTTCAGTGTTGAAGTCACGGGCAATGAGCCGCAGTACACCGGTATCCCGATAGGCAATACCGACTACGCGATTATTCGCGTAGCCAACGTGGTGGTGCCGGGTGAAAGTGAAATTGCGCGCGGTGACATCGCGGCTATCCAGGGTGAACTCGTGAAAGGCCGTATGAGCGCGGCTTGGACATCCTTTGTCGCTGCCGTGCGAGGCGCCAGCGACGTGAAGGTCATCGCCAAGAATCTCTAGGCGATGGTTTCTCGGGCGGCCTACATGCCGCCCATGCCCATGATGTTGTAGCCGCAGTCGACGTAGGTGATTTCGCCGGTAATTGCCGACGCAAGATCCGAACACAGGAAAGCGGCAGCATTGCCGACTTCGTCGATGGTGACGTTGCGACGCAGCGGTGCGGTGTTCTCGACGTAGGTCAGAAACTTGCGCATGTCCTTGATGCCGGACGCCGCCAAGGTGCGTATCGGCCCCGCGGACACCGCATTGACGCGGATCCCTTCAGGCCCCAGGCTTTCCGCCATGTAGCGGACGTTCGCTTCGAGGCTGGCCTTGGCCAGACCCATGACGTTGTAACTTGGCATGGTACGCACCGCGCCGAGATAGCTCAGGGTCAGCATTGCCCCCTGTCGTCCCTTCATCAACGGGCGGGCTGCGTTGCCAAGTGCGGCAAAGCTGTAGGAGCTGATCTCGTGGGCGATGCGAAATCCTTCGCGGGTGACGCTGTCGAGATAGCCACCTTGCAGTTCTTCGCGCGGCGCGAAGGCCACCGAGTGGATAAGGATGTCGAGATGGTCCCAGTAGTCGTCCAGATGATTGAAAACCGCCTGGATTTCCTCATCGCTCTGCACCTCGCAGGGCAGGGTGATCTCGGAGCCGAGTTCGGCGGCGAAATCCTCGACCCGCGATTTGAGGCGATCATTCTGATAGGTGAAGGCAAGTTCGGCGCCCTCCCGATGCATGGCCTTGGCAACGCCCCAGGCAATCGATTTGTTGCTGGCCACACCGACGATGAGGGCGCGTTTACCTTGCAGAATTCCCATGGTCTGACTACCTTGCTGGCTGATTTTCTAGCGCCCCGCATGGGGCCATCAAAGTGTACAGTGCCCGGACCGAGTTTATAATCCCGCAGCGCATTTCAGAGCACGCGAACATGCGATTCTTGCCGCCGACCGTGCTGGCAACGGTCTGTCTGGTCATGCTGGCCGCGAGCATCGCAGGCTGCGGTGAGCAGCCGTGGAACGATCCTTATCGTGCCGCGGATGCCGGACGCGCAATTTTCTACGGCGCGTTCGCCGAACGTCCAAAGCATCTCGATCCGGTTTCGTCCTACAGCGAGAACGAAGCGCAGTTCACCGGCCAGATCTATGAACCAGTGGTGCAATACCATTTTCTGAAGCGCCCCTACCAGCTCGTACCCTTGACCGCGACGGCCTTGCCGGAACCTCGTTATTACGACAAGGACGGCTTCGAGTTGCCGGCCGATGCGCCGGCGGAAAATGTGGCGCAGGCTGTCTACCGCGTAACGTTGAAGCGCGGCATTCTTTTCCAGCCGCACCCGGCATTCGCGCAGCGAAGCGACGGACGCTATTACTACCATCACCTCACGCGCGAAGAAGTTGCGACTCGCGCCACGCTCGCGGATTTCACTCACAGTGGTTCGCGCGAGTTGACGGCCGATGACTACGTCTACGAAATCAAGCGCCTCGCCCATCCGCATCTGCATTCGCCAGTGGCGGGCTTGATGGGCAAATACATCAAGGGACTGACCGCGCTTGCCGAAAGACTGCGTGCCGCAGAAGGCGGCAATCATGGTTTTGTCGACTTGCGCAAATATGATTTTGACGGCGCGCGCGTCATTGATCGCTACACTTTCGAAATCCGCATCACGGAGAAATATCCGCAGTTTCGTTACTGGCTGGCGATGTCGTTCTTCGCGCCGGTGCCGTGGGAGGCCGATAGCTTCTATGCGCAGCCCGGCATGAAGGAGCGCAATTTCACTCTTGACTGGTATCCGGTCGGCACCGGCCCTTACATGCTGACCGAGAACAATCCCAATCGTCGCATGGTGTTGGAGCGCAATCCGAATTTTCGCGGCGAACCCTATCCTGACCGCGGCGCGCCGGGCGATGCCGTGGCGGGCATGCTGCGCATGGCCGGTAAGACCATGCCTTTCATCGATGTCGCTTACTACAGCCTCGAAAAGGAAGAGATTCCGCAGTGGACCAAATTCCTGCAGGGCTATTACGACGTCGCGGCGGTGCTGCCCGACAGCTTCGACCAGGCGATTCAATTCGGTATGAAAGGCGAGGCTGAACTCACGCCCAGCATGCAGGACAAGGGCGTGAAGCTGGTGACGGCGGTCGAGCAGGCGACGTCCTACATGGGCTTTAACATGGCGGACCCGGTGGTCGGTGGTGATTCGGAGCGGGCGCGACTGTTACGCCAGTCGATAGCCATCGCGGTGGACTTCGAAGAACTGATTTCTATTTTCGCCAATGGCCGTGGCGTACCTGCCCACGGCCCCATCCCTCCGGAAATATTCGGCTATCGCGCCGGGCAGTCCGGTATCAACCCCTATGTCTACGAATGGCGTTCGGGCCATGCCGCGCGACGCTCTCTCGACGATGCGCGCGCCCTGCTGCGCGAAGCGGGCTACGCCGATGGCCGCGATCCGGCTACCGGTCAGCCCCTCACTCTGTACTACGAGGCCATCAGTGGCGGTCCGAGCGGCAAAGCCCAGCTCAACTGGTATCGCAAGCAATTTGAAAAGCTCGGGCTGCAACTCGTCATTCGTGTCACTGACTACAACCGTTTCCAGGAGAAGGTGCGCGAAGGGACGGCGCAGATCTTCAGCTGGGGCTGGAATGCGGACTATCCGGACCCGGAGAATTTCCTGTTTCTGCTCTATGGTCCCAATGGCAAGAGCAAGTACGGCGGCGAGAACGCGTCGAACTATCACAACGAGGAGTTCGACCAGTTATACGTGCGCATGCGCGCCTTGCCCAATGGCGCTGAGCGCCAGCGCCTGATCGACCGCATGGTCGAGATCGTGCGGCGGGATTCGCCGTGGCTATGGGGCTTTCATCCCATGGCCTACGCGCTCAATCATGCTTGGTACGGCAATTCGAAGCCGAATCTCATGGCCCGCAACACTCTCAAGTACA
The DNA here is from genome assembly GCA_020849475.1 of Gammaproteobacteria bacterium. Lineage (GTDB taxonomy): Bacteria > Pseudomonadota > Gammaproteobacteria > JADJYF01. Next base: position 39,017 of record JADLGE010000048.1, on the reverse strand, counting down.
AGACGGTCGACGCCGACCTGCGCGCGCGTCTGCAGCGCGAGTGGAACAGGCCGCTGTTGTGGCCGCTGGCCATCGTGCTTTTGGTGCTGATTGGGAGCGTCATTCCCGCGTGGCGCAGCTATCGCGCACGCCAGCGGGCGACCGCGCGATGAGTGCCTACATCGCGCGTCGCGTGCTGTATGCGCTGCCGATTTTGCTTGGCGTCAATGTCATCACGTTCTTCCTGTTCTTCGTGGTCAATTCGCCGGATGACATGGCGCGGCTGCATCTTGGCAACAAGCATGTCACAGCACAGGCGGTGGAGAATTGGAAAGCAGAGCGCGGTTACGACAAACCCCTGCTGTGGAATGCTGAGCAGCACGGCGTGCAGCGCGTGACCGACACCATCTTCTATCGCAATACGGTCAAATTGTTTCTGTTCAAATTCGGACAGTCAGACAGCGGTCGTGATATTGCTTTCGATATTTCGCAACGCATGGTGCCAAGCTTGGTGGTGACGCTGCCGGTATTCGTACTCGAACTGCTGCTGACCATTACGCTCGCGCTCAGTATTGCGCTGTTGCGCGGCACGTATTTCGACACATGGGCAGTGATCGTGTGCGTGGCCATGATGTCGATTTCCCTCCTGTTCTACATCATCGGCGGCCAGTTCCTGATGGGTAAGCTGCTGCGCCTGGTGCCGATTTCCGGCTTCGACGGCGGTAGCGCCGTAGTGAAGTTCATCGCGCTGCCGGTGCTGGTCAGCGTGGTGGCGGGGCTTGGATTCGGCACGCGCTGGTACCGAACGCTGTTCCTCGAAGAGATTCAACGCGACTATGTGCGCACCGCGCGCGCCAAGGGACTGTCGGAGCGCGGCGTATTGTTCAAGCATGTGCTGCGCAACGCCCTTATTCCGATACTCACCGGTGTGGTGGTCATCCTGCCGACGCTATTCATCGGCAATCTCATCATCGAAGCGTTCTTTGGCATTCCAGGGCTCGGCAGCTACACCATCGAAGCGATTCAAAGCCAGGACTTCGCGATTGTGCGTGCCATGGTGTTCCTGGGCTCGCTGCTGTACATCGCAGGGCTCATTCTGACGGATATCTCCTACACCTTGGCCGACCCGCGGGTGCGTCTCACGTGAGCGGCATCGAGCCGGTGTTGCTCAAGACCGATGTCCTGTTCTTCGTTCTCATTGCGGCGATGGTCGCCTACGGCAGTTATGCGCGACGCCACGAGCATTTGCGTGCGCCGTGGCGACAGGTGGCGCGGCAGCCCCTGGGCATGGCCGCGGCGGTGGTGTTGGCTATTTATCTGGCCATCGCGTTTCTTGACTCGCTGCATTTTCGCGCCAGCGCATCGGCTCCCCACGGCGGCGCTGGCTATAGTCATGACCTCAACAGCGTATTCGACGTGCTGGTGACACCCTTGCGCGACAGCGTAGAGCGCACCTATTCAGCGCCCTTTGCCGCCGAAGCCTACGCCAAGGAAATCGTTGAACTGGCCGACGGTTCCAACTCCCGTGCCTATCCGCGCCTCGAGCACGGCGGTGTGCATCTGCGCGACCCTGCCAGTGAACGTGGGCCGGACATCGCTGCGCGTCTGATTGGCGGCATTCTATTGGGTCTGGCCTTGGCCTCGGCCTTGGCCGCGCTGGTTGTCGCGGTATGCGCGCGCCGGGCGCGTATGCCCTGGCAAGCGGTCGCTCTCGGCATGCTGCGGGGTGAAAGCCCGCTGCCGTGGCGCGCGATCCTTGGCACGGTGCTGGCGATCAGTCTGTTGTTCGGCTGCGCCGTCGAGCTTGCACCTTACTACCACGTGTTTGGCACTGACCAGGTCGGCAACGACGTGCTCTACCAGGCATTGAAGAGTATCCGTACGGGGCTGCTCATCGGCACGCTGACGACCTTGGTGATGCTGCCATTCGCCGTGGTGCTGGGGCTGGTGGCGGGCTATTTTGGTGGCTGGGTGGATGACGTCATCCAGTACCTCTACACGACCTTGTCATCCATTCCCGGTGTGCTGCTGGTGGCGGCCGCGGCCTTGATGCTCGAGGTTTACATGAGCCGTCATGCCGACGCCTACGGCAGTCTCGCGGCGCGCGCCGATCTGCGCTTGCTGGCCTTATGCATCATTCTCGGCGTCACCACCTGGACCGGCCTGTGTCGCTACCTGCGTGGCGAAGCCTTGAAGCTGAGGGCGGTCGATTTCATCGAGGCGGCGCGCGCCTTCGGTGTTTCCAACGGCAAGATTCTCGCGCGCCACATCCTGCCCAACATCATGCACATCGTGATGATTTCCATCGTGCTTGATTTCAGCGGACTGGTGCTGGCGGAAGCGGTGTTGACTTATATCGACATCGGTGTCGACCCGAGCATGGAATCGTGGGGCAATATGATCAACGGCGCGCGCCTCGAACTGGCGCGCGAACCGGTGGTGTGGTGGTCGCTGGGGGCGGCTTTCGTGCTGATGTTCGCGCTGGTGCTGGCGGCGAACATTTTTGCCGACGCGGTCCGTGATGCCTTCGACCCGCGTCTGCGCGATCTGGAATGAGGATTTCACCGCCATGAGCGCCGTTCTGCTGGAGGTTGAAGATCTCGTCATTCATTTTGGCGCCGAGGCGCATGCCGTGCACGCGGTCGATGGCCTGTCGTTCTCGGTCGCCGCCGGTGAGACGGTGGTGCTGGTCGGTGAGTCTGGCAGCGGCAAGTCGATGGCGGCACTCGCCATCACGCGTCTGTTGCCGGCGACCGCGCGAATCGTCAGCGGCGCGGTGCGACTCGACGGTGAGGATTTGTTCAAGCTGCCGGAATATCGCATGCGTGACGTGCGCGGCGCGGCGGTCGGCATGATTTTTCAAGAGCCGCAGTCTTCGCTCAATCCTGTCATGCGTATCGGTGCGCAGATCGGCGAGGCCCTGGTGCGCCATCAAGGCTTGCGCGGCGCGGCATTGCGCGCACGCATCATCGAACTGCTGGAAGCGGTCGGCATCGGCGACGCCGCCGCGCGTCTAGACGAATACCCGCACCAGTTTTCGGGCGGCATGAAACAGCGCGTGATGATCGCCATCGCACTCGCCGCCGACCCGCGCCTCTTGATTGCCGACGAGCCGACCACCGCGCTCGACGTCACCATCCAGGCGCAGGTGCTGGAGCTCATCAAGGCAGAGCAGAAACGCCGCGGCATGGGCATCCTGTTCATCACGCACGATTTGGCGGTCGCATACCAGATTGCCGATCGCGTGCTGGTCATGCGCCACGGGCGCCTGGTCGAGAGTGGTACGCGCGATGAGTTCTACGGCAGTCCGCAGCACGCCTATTCACGGCAGCTGTTCGATGCCTTGCCGAGTTGGGACAAGCGCGTGCGCGAAGGCCATGCGCCGACCGCTGCGCAGGCCGAGCCCTTGTTGACGGTGCGCGATCTCGCGATCGAGTTTCCGATTCGCCGTGGCCTGTTCAAGCGCAAGGTCGGCGCGTTGCGCGCGGTCGATGGCGTATCGCTCGCGGTCGAGAAGGGGCGCACGCTGGCCATCGTCGGCGAATCGGGTTGCGGCAAGACCACCATGGGCAAAGGCATTTTGCGCCTGACGCCGCTGGCCGCTGGCGTGGTGGAATTTGATGGCGTGGATCTCGCGACTTTGGATGCTGCTGCGATGCGCCGACGGCGCGCGCAATTGCAAATCGTGTTTCAAGACCCGGTGGCGTCCATGAATCCGCGCATGGTGGTCGGTGACATCATCAAGGAAGGCATGGTGGCGCAGGGCATAGGCGCCAGTAACAGTGAACGTGACGAACGCGTGGCCGAGTTGTTGGGGCAGGTGGGGCTGGAAATTGGCCACGCGCGACGCTATCCCCATGAGTTTTCCGGCGGCCAGCGTCAGCGTATCTGCATTGCTCGCGCCCTGGCCGTCGAACCGCGTCTCATCGTGTGTGACGAACCGACCTCGGCCCTCGATGTGTCGGTACAGGCGCAAATCCTGGCTTTGCTGCGCTCGCTGCAGGAGCGGCTTGGATTGAGCTATCTGTTCGTCACCCACAACATTGGCGTAGTGGCTTACATCGCGCACCAGGTGGCGGTGATGCGCGGCGGACGCATCGTCGAGCAGGGGCCGGTGGACGAAGTCCTGCACCGTCCCCGGCATGAATACACGCGACAACTGCTGGCGGCGGTGCCGAGCATCGGGCACAGCGCCTGACACCGTCAGCACACCATCGCCCCATGCCCTCATGACTTCGCCCTGGCTCGCGCAGTTGCGAGCCGACCTGCGCTCGCTGGTGACGGTGGGCGCGCCGCTCATCATCAACAATCTCGCCAGCATCGGTGTCGGTGTGGCCGACACCATGATGGCGGCGCGTCTGGGCTCGGTGCAACTGGCCGGGGTCGCGATAGGCAACGGCGTATGGATAGCGCTGTTTCTGCTAGGGCTCGGCACGCTCATGGCGCTGGGGCCGACCGTTGCGCAGCACTTCGGCGCCGGACGCGATGCCGAGATAGGTCACGACACGCGTCAGGGCCTGTGGTTGGCGGCCTTGATTTCGCTGTTGGTGATGACCGCGATGCGCCACATGGCGCCGCTATTCGTCGTGGTTGGCATCGAACACGAAGTGGCCGTGCTGGCGCAGGGCTATCTCGATTTTCTGTCCTGGGGTGTGCCGGGCGCCTATGGTTATCACACCTTGAAGCAGATGAATGAAGGTGTCGGCCGCACCGTGCCGGTGATGACCGTCGTCACTGCGGTATCGCCGCTCAACGTGCTGCTCAATTATCTCTTTCTGTTTGGTGGCCTTGGTATGCCGGCCTTGGGCGCACCGGGCTGCGGACTGGGCAGCGCGCTCAGCTTCTGGGTGATGCTGGCGCTGTTGGGTGGGCACACACTTGCCTCACCGCACTACCAACGTTTCAATCTCTGGCAAGGGTTGGAAGCGCCCGACTACGTCGCCATCAAGCGGCTCGTGGCCCTGGGCCTGCCGATAGGCGTTTCGCTGTTCCTGCAATCGGGATTGTTCACGGCGGTGGCGATGCTGATGGGCACGCTCGGCAGCGCGGCGGTGGCCGCCCACCAGATTGCGCTCAATTACTGCGGCATCGTGTTCATGGCGCCGCTCGGATTTGCCATGGCGTTGACGGTGCGCGTCGGTCAGGCCGTCGGGCGGCGCGATCTCGTGGCCGTGCGGCGGCTTGGCTATACAGGGTTTGTGTTGTGCGGCGTGTGCACCACCACGGCGGCGCTCAGCACCTGGCTGTTCGCGCCGCGCATCATCGCGCTCTACACCACCGACGCCTCGGTGGTCGCGATTGCCCTGACTCTGTTCAAGGTCGGCGCGGCGCTGCAGATGGCCGATGGCCTGCAGGTGGCGGCCGCCTTCGCGCTGCGGGGCATGAAAGACACGCGCGTGCCGCTGGTATTGAATGCGCTCAATTACTGGGGTGTGGGATTCACGCTCGCCTACGCGCTCGGTCGCTACAGCGACGCAGGCGCGGCCGGCATCTGGGTGGGGCTGACCACCGCGCTGTGGGTCGCGTCGTTTCTACTTATCGGTCGTTTCGTGCTCCTGACGCGGCGCCTGTTGCAGGCGCGTCAGCCGCATAGGTAGGTGCGAATGAATTCGCACCTACCAGTCATTCAGCGTTTTTCCACGCCGAGAGCCGTGAGGCGCGCCGCGGTGTCGGCGCCGGCTTTCACCACGCTCACGTCTTTGTCGATGTAGGCAATCTTGCCGTCCTTGTCGATATAGAACGTCCAGCGCGACGCGAAGCCCATCATGCCCAGCACACCGTAGTCGCCGGCGACTTTCTTGTCCGGGTCGGCGAGTATCGGGAAATCCGCGCCGGTCTCGGCCGCGAATTTGGTGTTGGTCGCGACGTCATCGGTGCTCGCCATGAAATAGGCGACCTTGAAGCTCTTCAGCAATGCACCACTCTCACGGAGTGATTTGCACTGCGCGGTTCAGCCGCCGGTGAAGGCTTTAGGGAACCACGCCAGCACCACGGCGGTGCCGCGGTAGTCGGCGAGGTGATGCTGTCTGCCGTCAGAGCCGGCGAGGGTGAAGTCAGGTGCGACGTCACCGACGGCAAGCTCGGCGGCCTGTGCCGACGCGCCTGCCAGACCCGTCATCGCGCCCAGCAGCAAGGCTGCCAGCGCGCGTAGTTTCATCATGCCCATGGCTGTTTGCTCCTGTTGAAAACCTGCCGGCTGTCTTTCTCGTTACGACCGTGAGATGTCATACGGATCTCAGGCCACCGGTTCGCGCATCGTCACCCATTCCTCGGCCGAGGTCGGATGGATGCCGATGGTGCGGTCGAACATTGCCTTGGTGGCGCCGGCCTTGATGGCAACGGCCAGTCCTTGGATGGATTCACCCGCGTCGGGACCGATCATGTGGGCGCCGACCACGCGATCGCTGGCGCTATCGACCACCAGTTTCATCAAGGTCTTTTCCTTGGAGCCTGACAGCGTGTGCTTGAGCGGCGTGAACGTCGATTTGAATATCGTCACTGCGCCGAACTTTTCGCGCGCCTGTGCCTCGGTGTAGCCGACGGTGGCGAGGTTCGGATGACTGAACACCGCGCTCGGTACAAATTCGTAATCGACAGGGCGCTCGCGGTCGCGATACAGATGCCAGGCCAGTGCCATACCTTCGGCCAGCGCGACGGGCGTCAGGTTGATGCGGTCGGTAACATCACCGATGGCGTAAATCGAAGGCACGCTGGTCTGGTAGTTGCCGTTGACCTTGACCGCGCCGTTGGCATCGAGCGCTACACCACAGGCTTCGAGGCCGAGATTGGCGCTGTTGGGTTTACGCCCGGTTGCGTACATCACGAGATCGCAATCGAGGGTGCTGCCGTCGTTGAGCGCCAGGCGCAGACCGTCGGCTTCGCGGGTGATGCGCGTGACGTCGGTGTCGAAGCACAGCTTCACACCTTTCTTCTTCATTTCGTCGGCAAGAAATACCCGTGCATCGTCATCGAAGCCGCGCAGGAACAAGGGCCCGCGATAGAGTTGCGTGGTGTCGCAGCCGAGACCGTTGAAGATGCCCGCGAATTCAACCGCGATGTAGCCGCCGCCGACCACCACCGCGCGCTTCGGCAGGCGCTCGAGGAAGAACGCGTCGTTGGAATTGATGGCGAGTTCGCTGCCGGGAAAGTCCGGCACGAAAGGCCAGCCGCCGGTCGCCACCAGGATGCGCTCGGCGCTGATATCACGCCCGCCGACCGTCACGGTGTGGGCGTCCTTGATGACGGCGCGTTCGTGCAACACCGTCACGCCGGCGTTGTCCATCAGGCGTTGATAGATGCCGTTCAGGCGCTCGATCTCCTTGTTCTTGTTGGCGACCAGGGTCGGCCAGTCAAAACTGCCGTCGGCTATCTTCCAGCCGAAGCCGGCGGCATCGTGCACTTCTTCATGCACATGCGCGGCGTAGGCGAATAATTTTTTCGGCACGCAGCCGACGTTGACGCAGGTGCCACCCATATAGCGTTCTTCAGCCATCGCCACACGCGCACCGAAACTGGCTGACATGCGGCCCGCGCGCACGCCGCCCGAGCCGCCACCGATGATGAAGAGATCGTAATCGTAAGACGCCATGTTCACTCCTGGCTGTTGCCTTCGGCCTAGTATAGAGGCTCGCGCGGGCGCTGATTCCACGCCCGCGACGCGGATTTTGCGCCGTGCCTGGTGGCGCCTGCTTTGGCTACAATCGCGCAGGGTCGCGATGCGACAGACAATCGTGAGCAGGAGTGGATGACATGGGTGAGCGGGTCGAAATCGTCGAAGTGGGGCCGCGTGACGGCCTGCAGGCACAGCCGCAGTTGCTCGACACCGAGGCCAAGCTCGCGCTCATCGAGCGCCTGCTCGATGCCGGCGTGCGGCGCCTCGAGGTGGCAAGTTTCGTCAATCCCAAGCGCGTGCCGCAGATGGCCGATGCCGACGCCATCATCGCGCGCCTGCCGCGCCGCGCAGGCGTGAATTACATCGGCCTGGTGTTGAACGAGCAGGGCCTCGACCGCGCGCTGGCGAGCGGCGTCGAACAAATCAATTGCGCGGCCGTCACCACCGACAGCTTCTGCCTGCGCAACCAGGGCAAGACCGCGGCCGACATGCTCGATCTCATCGCCTCCCTGGCGCGCCGCGCGCAGGACGCCGGCAGGTTTTTCGGCGTGACCATCGCCGCGTCTTTCGGTTGCCCCTTCGAAGGCGAAGTGGCGCCCGCCACCGTGGTGGCCATCGCCGCGCGACTGCACGCCATGGGTGTCGACGAGATCGCGCTGGCCGACACCATCGGCGTGGCGGTGCCGTCGGACGTCAAACGGTTGATTGAAGCGGTGCGTCCGCACATCGGCGCGACGCCGCTGCGCATGCATTTCCATAACACCCGCGGCACCGGCATTGGCAATGTCTACGCCGCGGTCGACAGCGGTGTGCGCATCATCGACGCGAGCTGCGGGGGTGTCGGCGGTTGCCCCTTCGCGCCGGGCGCGACTGGCAATGTTGGCACCGAGGACGTGCTATACCTCCTGCACCGCATGGGCTTCGAGACCGGCATCGACATTGCCAAGGTGGTCGCGACCTCCAAATGGCTGGAAGGTCCGCTGCAGGCGCCGATGCAGGCCAGCATGAGCCGCGCCAGTGTGTTTCCGCCGCCGCGTGCGGCTTGAGGCTCGCGCGCCGGGGCGGCAAGTGACATCGTCCGCGACGCCGGGCCGGCTGTAAGCCGTGCGGCCCGTCTGCGCGCGCTGGTGGCAGCGCCACGGCGACGTCGCGCTGGTGGTGCTGGGCGCCTTGCTCGTATCGGGCAAGGGCATTTTCGCCAAGCTCCTGTTTCGCGACGGCGTGGGGGTGGAGTCGATTCTGCTGCTGCGCTCATGGTTCACGCTGCCGCTGGTGTGGGGCTGGGCCTTGTATCGCACCTCGCTGCGCCAGCTCTGGCGGGCGGAACCTCGCTTGATTGCCGGCGCCATGCTGGCGGGCCTCGCCAGCCACTACGCCGCCGCGTGGCTCAACTTCGTCGCCCTCACCATGATCAACGCCAGTCTCGAACGGGTGCTGCTGTTCAGCTACCCGGCGATGGTGGTGCTGGCGCGCGCGCTGGTCGCGCGACGCTGGCCATCGCTGCGGCTGGTAACGGCGGTGGTGTTGACCTATCTCGGCGTGGCTTGCGCGGTGGGTGGCTTCGACGCGGCGCTATGGCAAGCCAACAGGCTCGGCGCGTCGCTGGTGCTGGCCTCGGCGGCGGGCTTCGCCTACTACCTCATTGCCAATGAAAGGGTGGCGACGGTGCTCGGCAGCGCGCCGTTCCTGGTCTATGCCAGCACCGCCGGCGCGATAGCGCTGACTGTACATGCGGCGCTCATGGGCGGCACGAATCTCGCCAGCTTCGTGGCCCTGGCGCCGCGCGACTGGTCGCTCATCATCGGCATGACGCTCACCACCAGCGTGCTGCCACTGTTCCTGTTCTCTGCCAGCATTCGCCGCATCGGCGCGCAGCGCGCGTCCATCGTCAGCACCATCGGCCCGCCGGCGACCTTCGTGCTGGCGGCCTTCATCCTCGGCGAGGCCATGCATCCGATCCAGATGCTGGGCACGGCGCTGATCATCGCCGGCATCGTGGTATTGGAGACCCGCGCGACCGCGGCGCGCGCTCAGGAAAGCCCGGCGTAGAGTTTGGCCATGGCCTTGCGCCACAGGCGCGCAGGCTTCAGGGGCATGCCGGCATACACGCCCGCTTCGCGGATGTCCTTGGTGATGCCGCCTTTGCCGAGCACGGTGACGTCATCGGCGACCGTCACATGCCCGACCGTGCCGACCTGGCCGGCGAGGGTCACGCGGTTGCCGAGACGGGTGCTACCTGACACCCCGACCTGCGACACGATCACGCAGTTCTCGCCGGTCACGACGTTGTGCGCCAGCATCACCAGGTTGTCGACCTTGGTGCCGCGCCCGATGCGCGTTTCGCTGAAGCGCGCGCGGTCGACCGTCGAATTGGCGCCGATTTCGACATCGTCCTCCAGCACCACGCGCCCGAGCTGGGGAATTTTGAAATGCTGGCCGTCGTGGCTGACAAAACCGAACCCGTCACCGCCGATGGACACGCCCGGCTGCAGGATGACGCGGTTGCCGAGCAGGGTGTCCTCGCGCAGGGTGCAATTGGGGTAGATGACGCAGTCGGCGCCGAGCTCGACGCGGTCCATGATCACGACGTTGGGGAAAATCTTGCAGCGCGGCCCGATCTTGACCTGGTTACCGATTACGACGTTCGGGCCGATATAGGAATCATCGCCCAGCGCCGCGCTGATCGAGACGATGGCGCTGGGATGCACGCCGCGCGCGTCGCCTAACTGGCTGCGCGCGAACAGGCTGGCGATGCGCGCCATCATGTACTCGGGTTCGGCATGGAACAGATTGGCTTTGCCGGCGACCGGATGGTCGGGATGGGAGATGAAGGCCGAGATGCGTGCCGAGGCTGCTTCTTGAACATGCCTGGCGCCGCTGGCAAAGGACAGGCAGCGCGGCAGGTTGTCGGACAGGCCGCAGACGCCCTCGATTTCGAGCGTGCCGTCGCCGCTCATCGGAAGCTCAAAGCGCCGCGCGATCTCGGCCAGGGAATAAGCCATGTTCAATCCTCGAGTGGTCTTGCGGCATCACGGCGCCGACTGGCCGGCAAGTCTACAAGGTCGGGGACGGCCTGCCAGCGTTCGGGACGCCGGGCATGGCGCGCAAAACTTGTGTTAAATGCGCGACCACGACGCCCGCTGCGGGTGCGGAAATTCGCCTGTGTCGACTATGCTGCCTGGAGGGGCGCCCAATCGGGGGCTGACCCAGACCTAATGTAATTTATATCTTGAAGTGTCTATTCCAATAACTATCATTGAGTTATAGAATAATCCAATAAATCACTTTAGATAATAACTCAAGTGCCCATTCGCCAACTCATGCAGAAGCGGATCTTCTTCTTCGTACTCGGTGCGTTATTGGTCCTGGTGCCGTTCCTGGCCGGCGCCGATATCTACAAGTACGTCGATGGCCACGGCCACGTGCATCTGACCGACAGACCCGATCACGGCGGTTACCGGCGGCTGGTGAAAACCTGGAAGGGCTGGTCCGAAGCGCGCGTCGATTTCAAGAGCCTGTTCAAGAACCGGCAGAAGTACAGCCCGACCATCGCGCAAGCCGCCAAGGTCCACCGCCTGCCGCCCGCCTTGCTGCACGCCGTCATCACCGCCGAGTCCGGCTATAACCCGGAAGCGGTGTCGACTGCCGGCGCTGTCGGCCTTATGCAGCTCATGCCGGGCACCGCTGAACGTTACGGTGTGCGCAACCGTCGCGATCCGACCGCCAACGTCTCGGGTGGCACCCAATACCTGCGTGATTTGCTCAACATGTTCGATGACAACCTGGTGCTGGCGCTGGCGGCCTACAACGCCGGCGAGAACGCCGTCATCAACAACGGCCGTCGCATTCCACCGTACAAGGAAACCGAGGTCTACGTGCAGCGGGTGCTGAAGTACTACAACGACTACAAGCGGGATATGTAGCCGCGCCGTCGGCGGCCATTGCGGCCGCCGACCTCTCGCCAGTCCTTATTCGTCCGTCACGCAGCCTTCCGAGGCATTGGTCACGCGCTGGATGTACTTGAACAGCGTGCCACGCTCGGCCTTGTAGGGGGGCGCCGTCCAGCCTGCACGGCGACGCGCAAGCTCGGCCTCGTCCACCGCCATGCTGATGCTCTTGTTTTCAGCATCCAGCGTCACCCGATCACCGGTCTTCACAAACGCGATAGGGCCGCCTTCCTGCGCTTCCGGCACCACGTGGCCGACGATAAAGCCATGGGAGCCGCCGGAGAAGCGGCCATCGGTGATGAGCGCCACCGAGTCACCGAGTCCCGCGCCCATGAGCGCCGAGGTCGGGGTCAGCATCTCGGGCATGCCCGGCCCACCCTTGGGGCCTTCGTAGCGGATGATGATGACGTCGCCCTTTGCGATCTTCTTCTGTTCGAGACCCGCCAGCATGTCCTCTTCCGAGTCATAGACCTTGGCCGGGCCCTCGAAGCGCAGGCCTTCCTTGCCCGTGATCTTGGCCACCGAGCCGCCGGGCGCGAGGTTGCCTTTCAGGATCTGGATGTGGCCGCTGGGCTTGATGGGATTGGACAGCGGTCGCAGCACCTGCTGGCCGGCGGTCAGACCGGGCAGGTCGGCGAGATTCTCGGCCAAGGTCTTGCCGGTGACGGTCAGGCAGCTGCCGTCAATGAGGCCGGCCTCGAGCAGGAATTTCAGCACCGCCGGGATGCCACCGACCTTGTGCAGGTCTTCCATCACGTACTGGCCGCTGGGCTTGAGATCGGCGAGGAAAGGCACGCGATCGCTGACTGACTGGAAGTCGTCGATGGTGAGCTTGACGCCGACCGCCTTGGCCATGGCGATGAGATGCAGCACCGCGTTGGTCGAACCGCCGAGCACGGTGATGACCACCATCGCGTTCTCGAAGGCGGCGCGGGTCATGATGTCGCTGGGCTTGATGTCGCGCTCCATGAGCACGCGGATGGCGGCGCCGGCGCGACGGCATTCCTCCAGTTTCAGCGGATCGACCGCCGGCACCGAAGACGAGTAGGGCAGGGTCATGCCCATGGCCTCGATGGCCGAGGCCATGGTGTTGGCGGTGTACATGCCGCCGCAGGCGCCGGCGCCCGGGCAGGCATGGCGCACCACGTCCTGGCGCTCTTCTTCGCTAATCGTGCCGGCGATGTAGGAGCCATAGCTCTGGAAGGCCGACACGATGTCGAGCACCTTGCCATGGGAATGGCCGGGCTTGATGGTGCCGCCATAGACCATCAGCGCCGGGCGGTTCAAGCGGCCCATGGCGATGAGGCAGCCGGGCATGTTCTTGTCGCAGCCCGGAATCGAGATATTGGCGTCATACCACTGGCCGCCCATGATGGTTTCGATGGAGTCGGCGATGAGGTCGCGCGACTGCAGCGAATAGCTCATGCCGCGCGTGCCCATGGAAATGCCGTCGCTGACGCCGACGGTGTTGAAACGCATGCCGACCATGCCGGCCTGTTGCACGCCTTTTTTCACTTCCTCGGCCAGTGACAACAGATGCATGTTGCAGGGGTTGCCTTCGAACCACACGCTCGCGATGCCGACCTGGGCCTTGCTCAAATCCTCTTCGGTCAAGCCGGTGCCGAGCAGCATGGCTTGCGAGGCGCCCTGCGAGCGCGGTTGGGTGATACGTTCACTGATCTTGTTGATCTTGGTCGCCATGGTGTTCTCCGGCGTGCTGTCGGCTGATAGGGGTGGCTGGCCAGTGGCCAGCGCGCATGATAGCGCCCCGGCCACGCTCTCCCAAGGCGCGCGGCACGAGGCGTGAAGCGCGCAAGGACAAAGCCGCTAGAATGCCGCCATCACGATGCGCGCGCCGCGCGAGGACCACACTGCGATGACCGAATCGAGTTCGCCGCTGGAAGGGGACGCGGTAGTTGCCTGGCTGCGCCAGGTGTCACCGTATTTTCACAAGCATCGCGCCCAGACCTTCGTGGTCTATTTTGGCGGCGAGGCGGTGGCGGACGCCGGTTTCACCAACCTCATCCGCGATCTGCTGATGCTGGCCGCGGTCGGCATCCGTCTGGTAGTGGTATTTGGTGCGCGTCCGCAAATCGAACAGCGCCTCGCGGCACGCGGCATCACGCCGCGCGTGGTCGGCGCCCTGCGGGTGAGCGATGCGCCGACCATGCACGAGGTGCGTGAAGTGGTGGGCGCCATGCGTCTCGATATCGAAGCGGCGTTTTCCTTCGGCAGCCGCGGCGGGCCCTTGTCGGCGGCGGGCTGCCGCATTGCGAGCGGCAATTTCGTGCTGGCCCGACCCGCCGGCATCATCGACGGTATCGACTTGCTCTTCACTGGCCTGGTGCGCAACGTCGACCGCAAGGCCATCGCCGCGCGGCTCGACGAAGGTGAAATCGTGCTGCTCGCGCCGCTCGGCTATTCACCGACCGGCGAGTTGTTCAATCTCAAGGCCAAGGATCTGGCCGCCACCGTCGCCGCCGAAATCGGCGCGGCCAAGCTCATTTTATTGACCGATCGCGATGGCATTACCGACGCCCGGGGCGAACTGATACGGCAGCTGACGGTGCGCGAGGCGCAGCAGTTGCGCGAAACCAAGCGCGCCGACCTCGTCGACTTCGAGCCGCTGGAGACCGGCATCGCCGCCTGCGAGCAGGGTGTCGAGCGTGTGCACATCGTCACGCGCCTGGTGGACGGCGCGGTGCTGCGCGAACTGTTTACGCGCGACGGTATCGGCACGATGTTGAGCAGTGCGCCCTTCGACCAACTGCGCGAAGGCAGGGTGGAGGACGTCGGCGGGATTCTCGAACTGGTGCAGCCGCTGGAGGCGCAAGGGCTTCTGGTCAAGCGCTCCCGCGAAAAGCTCGAGAACGAAATCGATCACTTCGTGGTGATGGTGCGCGAGAACACCGTCGTCGCCTGCGGTGCGCTATATCCCTATGACGAGCAGGCCATGGCGGAGATCGCCTGTATTGCCGTGCACCCCGATTATCGCGGCGGGCAGTTTGGTGATGTGCTGTTGGACGCCCTGGAGCGGCGCGCGCGCAATGCCGGTCTGAAATCCGTGTTCGTGCTCACCACCCAGGCCACCCAATGGTTCAACGAACGCGGCTTCCGCGCCGCTGCCATCGACTCCCTGCCGATGGCGAAGCGCGAGCTGTACAATTACCAGCGCAATTCGGCGGTGTTGGTCAAAGCGCTCAGCTGATTGCGAAAACGCCCTTGTAGGTGCGAACGAATTCGCACCTACGGGAAAGCGGCGTCGCTCAATACGCCACCTTGTCCTCCACCCCATGGCCGCGCTTGGGGATGAGCATGTTGCGATCGAACTCGCACACCACCGTGCCGTCGCTCTTTTTGCCCCAGGTGCGCACCGTGACGATGCCGGCGGTCGGGCGAGACGCTGATTCCCGTTTGCCCAGTACTTCCGATTCGGCGTAGAGCGTATCGCCGACGAACACCGGCGCCGGCAGCTTGATCTCCTTCCAGCCGAGATTGGCGATGGCTTTCTGGCTGACATCGCTGACGCTCATGCCGACCACCAGCGACACCGTAAAGGCGCTGTTGACCAGCACCTTGCCGAATTCCGAGGCCTTGGCGTATTCAGCATCGAAATGCAGGGGATGGGTGTTCATGGTCAGCAAGGTGAACCAGGTGTTGTCCACTTCGCTGATCGTGCGGCCGGGGCGGTGCTGGTAGATGTGCCCGACTTCGAAGTCCTCGAAATAGCGGCCGAAGGTTTCGCGAAAAGTATGCGGGCCGACCTGCTTGACGTTCTGCACCATGGTTGTCTCCGTGTATCACGCGTGATTGCGAGCGGATGAAAAAAGAACGGCGGCCCTGGGCCGCCGTCGTGGAGCTTGCGCTGTGCCGGCTCAGGTCGCCTGTTCGGTTTCCTCTTCGAACTCGACCGCGATGTCGTCATCCTTGGTGGTGATGACCACATGACCGCCATTGGCAAGGCGTCCGAACAGAATGTCCTCGGCCAGCGACTTCTTGATCTTGTCCTGGATGAGCCGCGCCATCGGCCGCGCACCCATGATGGGGTCGTAGCCATGCTCGGCGAGCCACAGGCGCGCCGCACTGTCGACTTCCATGGTGACCTTCTTGGCATCGAGCTGGCTTTCCAGTTCGACCAGAAACTTGTCGACCACGTGACCGACGGTGTCCGCTGCCAGCGCGTTGAACTCGATGATCGCATCGAGGCGATTGCGGAATTCCGGGCTGAACATGCGCTTGATTTCGCTCATCGCATCGGCGCTGTGATCCTGGCGCGTGAAGCCGACCGACGCGCGGCTCATGCGTTCAGCACCGGCGTTGGTGGTCATGACGATGATGACATTGCGGAAATCCGCCTTGCGTCCGTTGGTGTCGGTCAGGGTGCCGTGGTCCATGACCTGCAGCATGATGTTGAACACATCCGGATGAGCCTTCTCCATTTCGTCCAGCAGCAGCACCGCGTGGGGTTGCTTGTTGACCGCCTCGGTCAGGAGGCCGCCGGTATCGAAACCGATGTAGCCGGGCGGTGCGCCAATGAGACGCGACACCGTGTGCCGCTCCATGTATTCGGACATGTCGAAGCGAATGAGCTCGATGCCCATGATGCGCGCGAGCTGGCGCGTCACTTCGGTCTTGCCCACGCCGGTAGGACCGGCGAACAGGAAGGAGCCGATGGGCTTCTCGGTATGACCGAGGCCCGAGCGCGACATCTTGATGGCCGCCGCGAGGCTTTCGATGGCGGCGTTCTGGCCGAACACCACCATCTTCAGATCGCGCTCGAGATTCTTCAGCACGTCGCGATCAGAGGTGGACACCGCTTTGGGCGGAATGCGCGCAATCTTGGCGACGATTTCCTCGATGTCGCTGACACCGATGGTCTTGCGCCGCTTGGAGGCCGGCAACAGGCGCTGGCGTGCGCCGGCTTCGTCGATGATGTCGATGGCCTTGTCTGGCAAGTGGCGGTCATTGATGTAGCGGTGCGTGAGTTCCACCGCCGAGCGCAGCGCCTGGTTGGTGTAGCGCACGTCGTGATGATCTTCGAAGCGCGACTTCAAGCCCTGCAGAATCTTGACCGCCTCGTCTTCACTCGGCTCGCCGACGTCTATCTTCTGGAAGCGGCGCGCCAGCGCGCGATCCTTTTCGAAGATGCCGCGGTATTCCTGGTAGGTGGTCGAGCCTATGCATTTCAGATCGCCCGAGGCGAGCATGGGTTTGATGAGATTGGAGGCATCCATCACGCCACCGGAGGCCGCGCCGGCGCCGATGATGGTGTGGATTTCGTCGATGAACAGCACCGCGCCTTCTTCACGCTTCAACTGTGCGAGCACGTTCTTCAGGCGCTTCTCGAAATCACCGCGATACTTGGTGCCGGCGAGCAGGGCGCCAAGGTCGAGGGAGTAGATGGTCGAATTGGCGATCACTTCCGGCACTTCGCCGTCGACGATCATCTTGGCGAGACCTTCTGCAATCGCGGTCTTGCCGACGCCAGCCTCGCCTACGAACAAGGGGTTGTTCTTGCGGCGACGGCACAGGATCTGGATGGTGCGTTCGACCTCTTCCTGGCGGCCAATCAAGGGGTCAATTTTGCCCGCAACCGCCTGCTCGTTGAGGTTGGTGCAGTAGGCGGTCAGCGCGTTGTTGGTGGTCTCGCCCTGTTCGGCTTCTTCTTCCGGCTGCTGGTTGACCTCTTCGTTGTTCTCTTCTTCGTTGACCTTGGAAATGCCGTGGGAGATGCAGTTGACGACATCCAGGCGCGCGATGTTCTGCTGGTTCAGAAGGTAGACCGCATGGGATTCGCGTTCGCCGAAGATGGCGACCAGCACGTTGGCGCCGTTCACCTCTTTCTTGCCGGAGGACTGCACGTGGAACACCGCGCGCTGCAGGACGCGCTGAAAGCCCAGGGTCGGCTGGGTGTCGCGGTCTTCGTCCTCGGGCAGGAGTGGCGAGGACTCACGAATGAACTCGACCAGTTGTCGGCGCAGGGCGTTGAGATCGGCGCCGCAGGCGCGCAGCACCTTGGCGGCGGTCGGATTGTCCAGCAATGCCAGCAGCAGATGCTCGACGGTCATGAATTCATGGCGCTGCTCGCGAGCCTCCTTGAAGGCCATGTTGAGCGTGACTTCGAGTTCTTTGCTTAGCACAGCGGCGTCCTCTAATGGCAGGTCACGAGTCGAGTTCGAGAGTGCACAGCAACGGATGCTCGTTGTCGCGCGCGTAAGTGTTGACTTGTGCCACCTTGGTTTCGGCTATCTCGTGGGTGAATATACCGCACACACCTTTCCCTTGTGTATGCACTTCCAACATGACCCTCGTTGCGGTCGGTCGGTTCAGTTGGAAGAACTTTTCCAGCACATGCACCACGAATTCCATGGGCGTGTAGTCGTCGTTCAACATCACCACCCGGTACAGCGGCGGCTTCTTGAGTTTGGGCTGCGCTTCCTGGAGCGCGATGCCGGATTCGCGGTGGTGTGCAGGTTGATTGGACATGGCTCATCGTCGAACACGTTCAGGCGCGACACTTCAAGTGTCGCGCTGCGTTTGAATTTATACGTTCCGGGTCGCCCGCGTAAATGGCCACGGGGCGCAAAGCTGCGGTGAAAGGCCGCAATTTCGTGCGGTTATGCGGACGCGGGGCGCGGCCTGCGCACCGGCTGCCATGAGCGCGGCGCGCGCGGCGCCACCATCGCCGAGGGCGCCTTCGATTGTCAATTTTGATCGAGGCACATTGACACTTGGTGCAGTGCAACGTACCTTGCGGGCCGCTCTGCGCGACGGCTCGCGCCGCGTTGCTTCACAGGCCACGGCCAGTCCCGCTTTCGTTGAGCCGTGACCGTCCCCGGTCGGGCGCGCAGAAGTCGACGTTTTCCCGCGTATTTCCTTGCTGGACCAGGCGGGGGAGGATTACCATCCGCGCCCTCAGGCGCCTGGGCCTTCCCCTCTGCGTCGCGCGATGCGCCGACCGGACACCGAGCTTCGTCCCAGCGTGGCGCGAGAAGCTTCCGATTCTTATTTATCCAGTGACATTGGCAGGAGAACACGAGCATGTCGTCATTCGAGGAACAAGCTAAGCAGCTCAAGCAGGATTGGGCCACCAATCCGCGTTGGAAGGGCGTCACCCGTCCCTATTCCGCGGAAGACGTTGTGCGCCTGCGCGGCAGCGTAATGGTCGAGCACACTTTGGCTCGTCGCGGTGCCGAGAAGCTGTGGAACCTGGTCAACACCGCCGACTTCGTGCCCTGCCTCGGCGCTCTGACCGGCGGCCAGGCTGTCCAGCAGGTCAAGGCCGGCATCCAGGCGATTTACCTGTCGGGCTGGCAGGTCGCCGCCGACGGCAACACTTCCGAGACCATGTACCCCGACCAGTCGCTGTACGCCGTCGACTCGGTGCCGACCATGGTTCGCCGCATCAACAACGCCTTCAAGCGCGCGGACGAGATCCAGTGGTCCAAGCAGAACGGCAACACTGATTACTTCATTCCGATCGTGGCTGACGCCGAAGCCGGCTTCGGCGGCGTGCTGAACGCTTTCGAACTCATGAAGAACATGATCGAAGCCGGCGCCGCCGGCGTGCACTTCGAGGACCAGCTGGCGTCCGTCAAGAAGTGCGGCCACATGGGTGGCAAGGTGCTGGTGCCGACCCAGGAAGCGATTCAGAAGCTGGTCGCCGCGCGTCTCGCCGCCGATACCGCCGGCGTGCCGACCGTGGTGCTGGCCCGTACCGACGCCAATGCCGCCAACCTGCTGACCTCGGACATCGACGAGCGTGACCATCCGTTCGTGACCGGCGAGCGCACCGCTGAAGGCTTCTACGTCACCAATGCGGGCCTCGACCAGGCCATCGCCCGCGGTCTCGCCTACGCGCCGTATGCTGATCTGCTGTGGTGCGAAACCGCGGTGCCGGACATGGACGAAGCCAAGCGTTTCGCTGAGGCCATCAAGAAGCAGTTCCCCGATCAGCTGCTGGCCTACAACTGCTCGCCGTCGTTCAACTGGAAGAAGAACCTCGACGACGCCTCCATCGCCAAGTTCCAGCGCGAGCTGGGCGCGATGGGCTACAAGTACCAGTTCATCACTTTGGCCGGCATTCACAACATGTGGTACAACATGTTCGACCTTGCGCAGAACTACGTGGAAAAGGGCATGACCGCCTACGTGGAAATGGTGCAGGAGAAGGAATTCGCCGCCGCCAAGCGTGGTTACACCTTCGCCAGCCACCAGCAGGAAGTGGGCGCGGGTTACTTCGACGACGTCACCACCGTGATCCAGGGCGGCCAGTCCTCGGTCACCGCGCTGACCGGCTCGACCGAAGAACAGCAGTTCCATTGATCCTCTGACGCGCTGCGCGTTCTGCGCGCATGTGCACCGACGCCGGCCTCGTGCCGGCGTCGTCATTTTCGGGCCCCGTATCAGGCGCCGAGCAGCTCGGTGAGAATGCCCTGGTAGACGCGCGCGAGCTCGTCGAGCTCGTCGACGTTCACCCATTCGTCAATCTTGTGGATGCTGGCGTTGAGCGGGCCGAGTTCGACGACTTCCACGCCGAGCGGCGCGATGAAGCGTCCGTCCGAGGTGCCGCCGCCGGTGGAGAGCTCGGGACGCACGTCGAGTTCCGCCGCCAGCACCTTCTGCACTGCCTCCACAAGTTTGCCGCCGGCGGTCAGGAAGGGCGCGCCCGACAACTGCCACTTGAGTTCGTAGTCGAGACCATGGCTGTCGAGCAGCGTGTGCACCGCGGCCTTCAAGCCGGCCTCGGTCTGTTCGGTGCAGTAGCGGAAATTGAACAGTACCTCCAGCGTGCCGGGAATGACGTTCTCGGCGCCGGTGCCGGTATGCACGTTGGAGATCTGGAAGGAAGTCGGCGGGTAGAACGCATTGCCGGCGTCCCAGCGTCGCGCCACCAGCTCCGTCAGTGCCGGCAGTGCGCGATGGAAGGGATTGTCGGCGCGGTCCGGGTAGGCGACATGGCCTTGCACGCCACGCACCGTCAGGCGACCGTTCAGCGAGCCGCGTCGGCCGACCCGCACCGTATCTCCCAGACGTTGATCGCTGCTCGGCTCGCCGACGATGCACCAGTCGA
Source organism: Gammaproteobacteria bacterium (assembly GCA_020849475.1). Taxonomy (GTDB): domain Bacteria; phylum Pseudomonadota; class Gammaproteobacteria; genus JADJYF01. Next base: position 18,406 of record JADLGE010000048.1, on the reverse strand, counting down.
CCTTGATGGCGTGCTCGCGCAGATGTTCGACGATGCGCACCGTGCCGTCGGTGGCCGGGCCTTCCTCGTCGGAGGTCAGCATGAAGGCGATGCGACCGTTGTGGCTGGGATGCGCAGTGACGAAGCGCTCGACCGCCACCACCATCGCCGCAAGACTGCCTTTCATGTCGGCCGCGCCGCGGCCCCACAATTTTCCGTCCACCACCCGCGGTTCGAAGGGCGGGCGGGTCCAGGCATCCAGCGGACCGGGCGGCACCACGTCGGTATGACCGGCGAACGCCAGGCACGGCCCATGGCCGCCGCGCAGCGCCCACAGGTTGTCGACGCCGTTAGCCGGCAGGCGCACGCATTCGAATCCAAGCGGCGCGAGACGCGCCGAGATCATGTCCAGGCAGCCGGCGTCGGCCGGCGTCACGGACGCACAGGCGATGAGGTCGCGGGTCAGTTCCAGGGTCGGGTTCATGGTGTCTCTGACGGAGGGCGCGCGAGGTCGGCTGCCGTCAGGCGCTTGCTCGCGAGCTTGCAGTAATTGGTGTCGATTTCCGCGCCGATGAAACGGCGGCCGGCGCCGAGCGCGGCAACGCCGGTGGAGGCCGAGCCCGCAAACGGGTCGAGCACCAGGTCGCCAGGATGGGTGCTGGCCAGCAGACAGCGTTCGACCAAGGCCAGTGGCTTCTGGGTCGGATGCTTGCCGTGACGCTTCTCGCCCGTGCCGGGCGCAGTGAAGCGCCACACGTTCTTCATCTGGCGGCCGTCGTTCTCGGCCTTCATATCGGCATAGTTGAAGGTATAACGGTTCTGCGCGCCCTTGGCCGATTTGCTCGCCCACAGGATCATTTCCGTTGCGTGAGTGAAACAGCGGCAGCCGAGATTCGGCGGCGGATTGGGTTTTTCCCACACGATGTCATTCAACAGGCGGTAGCCCAGTTCCATCAAGGCCATGCCGACCGAGAGATACACATGATGGGTGCCGCTCACCCAGATGGTGCCGCTAGGCTTGAGCACCCGTCGACACTCGGCGAGCCAGGTGCGGTTGAAGGCATGATCCGCCGCCACGCCCTGGCTTTGATCCCAGGCGCCTTTATGCACGGCGACGCGTTTGCCAGCATGGCAGGAGGTGCCGCCATTGGAGAGGAAATAGGGCGGATCGGTCCAGATGCAGTCCACCGAATCGGCCGGCAGACTGGCGAGCAGTTCCATATGGTCGCCGCGCACCAGGCGCGACTCGCCGTCGCGGCTGCGCCAGCTTTCCTTCAGGCCGCGCGGCTCAGGATTGCCCAGGAGCGCGGGCGTCGATGCTGAGGGCATGTATGTCGCTGTTCATGAGTTCATCGACGGCGGCATAGACCATGCGATGCCGCTTCAACGGTGCGACGCCAGCGAAGCAGGGCGCCACGATTCTCACGCTGAAATGACCCTTGCCGGTCAACGCGCCGGCATGGCCCGCGTGGGCATGACTGTCGTCGCTGACGTCCAATTCGGTGGGCGCAAGCGCCGCCACGAGCGCCGCGCGAATGCGCGCAACGCGTGTCTCTGGAGCGCCCGTCATGGCGCGCCCCCGCTGGATTGTCGCGCAGGAAACATGGTGGCTTCGGGTTCGATGACTGTTAGACTCGCACTGGCTTGTCGTGCTGGTTCAGTGTGCCTCATCGACGTGCACATGACCAGAAGGCCGGCGGCGAAAAGCCTCCGGCGGACGCGCCAACAATCCGAACGACTCCCATGAAATCGCTACACATCCGCGTACATCCCACGCATCCTCAAGCCCGTTTGGTCAGCCAGGCTGCGGACATCATCGCCCGCGGTGGCGTGGTGATCGCGCCGACCGATGCCTGCTATTCATTGATCTGCGCGGCCGGCAACAAGGCGCCCGAGGATCGACTGCGCGCGATACGGCGTCTGGAACGCGATCATCACCTGACGCTGCTGTGCCGCGATGCCGCGGAAGTCGCGACCTACGCCAAGGTCAGCAACGACGCCTTCCGTCTCATGAAGACTCTGAGTCCCGGGCCGTATACCTACATTCTGCCCGCCACCCGTGAAACGCCGCGGCGCCTGCAGGACGAGAAGCGCCGCACGGTGGGTCTGCGCATCGTCAATCACCCGTTCATCCACGGTCTGCTCGAAAGCCAGTCGCCATTGCTGGCCACCACCGTCATCGATGACGAGGTGAGTCTGCCGTTCGCCGACCCCGAGGAAATCGTCGAAGTGCTGGGCCATGCGGTCGACGCGGTGTTCGATGCCGGCGCTGTCGGTATCGAGATGACGACCATCATCGATCTCACGGGGCCGGCGCCGGTGCTGGTGCGCCAGGGCCTCGGCGATGTGTCCCATGTCGCCGAGCTGCAGTAGCCCGGCACAGGTTTGATCTGCCTGGATCTGGCCGGACGAGGCTGGAATAATACCGGCGCAGTCACCATGAGCATCCAGCCCCTTCATCTTGCCGCTGGGCGGCATACCGCCAAGTGCAGCGCGGCTGTTGCTGGCCCCACGCGCTCAACCAGGAAACCCGAGCAATGACCATTGCCGCCAATAAACGCGTGCTGTCCGGCATGCGCCCGACCGGACAACTGCATCTCGGCCACTACCACGGCGTGCTCAAGAACTGGGTGCAGCTGCAACACGAATTCGAGTGTTTTTTCTTTGTCGCCGACTGGCATGCGCTGACCACCGCCTACGAAGACACCAGCATCATCGGCGAGTCGGTGTTCGACATCGTGGTCGACTGGCTGTCGGTCGGCATCAATCCTGGCGAAGCGACGCTGTTCGTGCAGTCGCGGGTGCCGGAACATGCCGAGCTGCACCTGCTGCTGTCGATGATCACGCCGATCAGCTGGCTGGAGCGCGTGCCGAGCTACAAGGACCAGCAGGAGAAGCTCAAGGAAAAGGATCTCTCGACTTACGGCTTCCTCGGCTACCCCCTGCTGCAGTCGGCGGACATCCTCATCTACAAGGCCGGACATGTGCCGGTGGGCGAGGATCAGGTCGCGCACATCGAGCTGTCGCGTGAAGTGGCGCGGCGCTTCAACTATCTCTACGGGCGCGAACTCGGTTTCGAAGACAAGGCCGAAGCCGCTGCCAAGAAGATGGGCAAGAAAAACGCCAAGCTCTATTTCGACATCCGCCGCACCTACCAGGAAACCGGCGATGGCGAAGCGCTGGAGCGCGGCCGCGCGCTGCTCGAATCACAGCAGAACATAAGCATCGGCGACCGTGAGCGCCTGCTCGGTTATCTCGAAGGTGGCGGCAAGGTCATCCTGCCCGAGCCGCAGGCGCTGCTGACCCCCGAATCAAAAATGCCGGGTCTCGACGGCGAGAAGATGTCGAAGTCCTATGGCAACACCATCTCCTTGCGCGAAGCGCCGGAGTCGGTGACGCAGAAACTGCGCACCATGCCGACCGATCCGGCGCGCGTGCGGCGCACCGATCCGGGCGACCCGCGCAAATGTCCAGTGTGGAAATGGCACGAGGTCTATTCCAACGACGACGTGCGTAACTGGGTGCGCGAGGGCTGCACCAGCGCCGGCATTGGTTGCCTGGACTGCAAGCAGCCGGTGATCGACGCCGTGATCAAGGAACAGCAGCCGATACGCGAACGCAGCCAGGAATTCCTCGCCGACCCGGATTCAGTGCGCGCCATCATCGATGAAGGCTGTGAAGCGGCGCGCAGCGTCGCGCGCGACACCCTCGACGACGTGCGCCAGGTCATGAACCTGGTGTATCGCTGACATGAACGAGACACTGCCCGCCGCGGAGCAGGCGCCGGCTGAAGCATTCGCGTCGCCGAGCCAGGCCGAAATGCCGTTCGCGGTGGTGCAGGGCGTGCCGCTCAGCGAACCGCCGCGCGACTTGTACATCCCGCCTGAAGCGCTGGAAGTTTTTCTCGAGGCGTTTGAAGGCCCGCTCGATCTGCTGCTCTATCTCATCAAGCGCCAGAACCTCGACATCCTCGACATTCCGATAGCGCGCGTCACTGAGCAGTACATGACCTACATCGGACTCATGAAAGAAATGAAGTTCGAACTGGCGGCCGAATACCTTCTGATGGCGGCCATGCTGGCCGAGATCAAATCGCGCATGCTGTTGCCGCGCCCCAAGAACGACACCGAGGAAGAAGGCGACCCGCGTGCCGAACTGGTGCGACGCCTGCAGGAATACGAGCGCTACAAGAAAGCCGCCGAGGACATCGAAATCATGCCGCGCATGGAGCGCGAGTGGTACCCGGTGGTAGTGGAATTCGAGCGTATCAGCGCCAATAAGGAATTGCCCGATTTGACTCTCGAAGCCCTGCTCGATGCGTTTCGCGATGTCCTGCATCGCGGCGAAATGTTTGCCGACCATCGCATCAAGCGCGAGGCGCTGTCGGTGCGCGAGCGCATGTCGCGGGTGCTGGCACAGGCGCGCGGCGATGTGTTCACCGCCTTTCATGATTTCTTCTCGTTTGAGGAAGGGCGCGCCGGCGCCGTGGTGACCTTGATGGCGATACTCGAATTGATCAAGGAAGCGATGATCGAAATCGTGCAGAACGGCGAGCGCGAACCCATCTACGTGAAGTTGGTGGCCTGACATGGAAGCGGAGAGCCCGGCCGTGGAAGCAGTGAATCTCAAGCCCGTGGTGGAGGCCATCGTGATGGCGTCCGAAGCGCCGGTCAGCGTCGAGCGTCTGGCCAAGATTCTCGAAGACGAAGGCGGCAACGGTCCCGGCAAGGATGTTCTGCGCAATGTGCTGGGCGATTTGCAGAGCGACTACGCCGAGCGCGGCGTGGAGCTGGTCGAAGTGGCGAGCGGCTTTCGCTTCCAGGCGCGCGCCGCCTATGCCGACCGCGTATCGCGGCTGTGGGAAGAGCGCAAGCCGCGCTATTCGCGCGCGCTGCTCGAAACGCTGGCGCTGGTTGCCTACCGCCAGCCCATCACGCGCGGCGAGATTGAACACGTGCGCGGCGTCGCCGTCAGCAGCAACATCATGCGCCTGCTCCTGGAGCGCGACTGGGTGAAAGTGGTGGGCCACCGCGACGTGCCGGGCCGCCCGGCGGTCTATGCGACGACCAAGGAGTTTCTCGATTACTTCGGTCTGAAATCTCTCGCCGAGTTGCCGAGTCTGGCTGAACTCAAGGATTTCGACGCCATCAATGCCGATCTCTTCGCCAACATCGTATTGGACGAAGAGGGCGCGACGGCGGACGAGGCCGCGACCACCGCTGCTGCCGGGGGCGACCATGCATCTGCAGCGGCCGCAGCGGAATCCGCAGCCGATGGTGCCGCGAGCGAGACCGATAGCGGCGGTGAGGTCGCGGCCGGGCCGGACACCGAGCCCGCCGCTGCCGCGCAGGCGACACTCGACGAGGCGGTCGCGGTTGCCGAGTCAGAGACGGTGGTCGCTGACGAAACGCCGGCCACTGCCGACGACGCGAACACCAGTACCAGTACCAGTACCAACGGCGACGGCAACGAAAATCCGGAGGTGGCCTCGTGAGCGTCGCGAACGACCCGCAGGCGCAGGGCGAAGGTGGCGAGCGCATCCACAAGGTGCTGGCGCGCGCCGGCTGGGGATCGCGGCGCGAAATCGAACGCTGGATAGACGCCGGCCGCATCCGTGTCAACGGCCGTCGCGCCGAAACCGGCGCGCGCGTCGCGCCCGGCGATCGTGTGCAGTTGGACGACGGCCGCGTGCTGCGCGTCAGTGGCGCCAGCCAGGAATTGCACGTGCTGGCCTACAACACGCCGGCCGGCGTGGTGTGCACGCGCCGTGACGAGCAGAATCGCCCGAACATTTTCGAAGATCTGCCGCGCATCGAGCGTGGCCGCTGGATCAACATCGGACGCCTCGACATCAACACCAGCGGACTGTTGCTGTTCACCAATCACGGCGAACTGGCGCACCGCCTCATGCATCCGCGCTACCGCGTCGATCGCGAATATGCCGCGCGCATTTTCGGCGAGGTCGAGGACGAGATGTTGCAGCGCCTGCGCGACGGCGTCGACATCGACGGTGAACGTTTCCACTTCGATGACATCGTCGAAGGCGAGGGCGATGGCGCCAATCGCTGGTACTACTGCGTGGTGCAGAGCGGCCGCCAGCGCGAAGTGCGGCGTCTGTGGGAATCACAGGGCGTCAAGGTCAGCCGCCTGATCCGCGTGCGCTTCGGCAATATCATGCTGCCGGCCGATCTGCGCGGCGGTCAGACCGTCGAACTCGGCGGCGCGCTGCGTGACGAGTTGTGCGCGCTGGTCGGCCTCGATTCACGCGGAGAAGAACTGCGCGGCGGCGGTCCCGCCAGCTGAGGCCGGCCGGTCCGCGCTGCGCGCCTCACTCATCGCATTGATCTCCAAGGCCCGCGCCGCTAAGCTTGGCCGCTTTTCAACTGCCCCGTACTTCATTTTGACTGATCAAACCGTGAGCACTGAGCGGCGCCGTCTGGTTGCCGGCAACTGGAAAATGAACGGCTCGCGTGCGATGGCCTCAGCGCTCGCGCGTGCGGTTGTCGACGCCGGTCTCGACAACGCGCTGGATGTCGTGCTGTGTCCGCCGAGCCCCTATCTCGATGTGGTGGGCGCCAGTATCGCCGGCAGCGGCGTGGCGCTGGGCGCGCAGGATTGCTCGGAGTACGAGCCGGGCGCCTATACCGGTGAGATCGCCGCCGCGATGCTCGCCGACTGTGGTTGCGGCTATGCCATCGTCGGTCACTCCGAGCGTCGCCAGATGTTCGGCGACACCGATGCGCGCGTGGTGGCCAAGATCAAGACCGCCGCGGCCCACGGCCTGACGCCGATATTCTGCGTCGGCGAGACCTTGGCCGAGCGCCGCGCCGACGCCACCGAGGCCGTCATCGCCCGCCAGCTCGACGCCTTGTTGGCGCTGCCGGAAGCGGCCGATCTCCTGGCGCGACTGGTCATTGCCTACGAACCGGTGTGGGCCATCGGCACCGGTGAATCGGCCACGCCGGCCCAGGCGCAGGCCGTGCATGCCGCCATTCGCGCGCGCCTGGCGACGGTCGACGCCGGGCTCGCCGCGCGCACCCGCATCCTCTACGGCGGCAGCGTCAAACCCGACAATGCCGCCGAATTGTTCGCCATGCCCGACATCGACGGCGGGCTCATCGGCGGCGCGGCCCTGGTCGCCGCGTCGTTCATCGCTGTATGCCGTGCCGCGCTCGCCTGACGGCGAGACGGCGCCTCCTGGAGATACTTGATGATTTTCACCGTACTTCTGGCCGTGCACATCCTGCTGGCCCTGCTGCTGATCGGCGTCATCCTGCTGCAGCAGGGCAAGGGCGCGACGGCCGGCGCCGCCTTCGGCAGCGGCGCGTCGTCGACCGTGTTCGGTGCGCGCGGCTCGGCGTCATTCCTGACGCGACTGACCGCGATACTCGCGGTGCTGTTCTTCTCCAACAGCCTGCTGCTCGCCTATCTGTATGGCCAGACCACCAAGTCGACGAGCCTGCTCGACCAGGTGGCGGTGCCTGCGCAAAGCGCGCCGGGAGCGCCCGGCACGGCACAGGCGCCGACCAAGGTCGATGTCGGCGAACTGGTTGAAAAGGTCACGCAAGGCAAGCCGGTCGATGTGCCGGCGCCGCCGCCTGCCGATGTGCCTGCGACGCCCGCGCCGAGCGCGCCCGCAAGCAGCGCGCCGACTACGCCAGCGCCGAGCGCCGATACGCCTGCCAACGATGTGCCCGCGGCCATTGCACCGGCGGCCAAGGAAAGCTCGAGCAGCACCGGCACGCCATCGAGCAACAAATGACCGAAAGATAAAAAATAAGTGCCTTGAAGTTGATCGCGCGCGAGTTTTTTATGGATTGCTCGTGCCGCATTTCGTATCATTGCGCGCCGGTTGTTCGCATCACGTATGCGCTCAATCGCAACCTGCTTAGCCGACGTGGTGGAATTGGTAGACACGCAGCCTTGAGGTGGCTGTGCCGAGAGGCGTGACGGTTCGAGTCCGTCCGTCGGTACCATAATAAGCAGTGCCCGGTGCCAGTCATCGAATTGCACCGGGCTCGACGATGATGACGAAGTGGATGTGCTACGCGTGAACTCGGTGCATCATGCCTTGGTGGGGACCGGGGCTTGGGCCGGATTGCAATGCAATCGCGCCCGCATGGGTTTTTCGCGCCAACTGCGCTGTGGAGTGTAACGGTTCGTGCTTGAACTATACCTGCCGATTCTGATCTTCATTACCATCGGCGTAGCTATCGGTGTGGTCTCGCTGGCCGCCAGCTACGGCGTCGGCGGCATCCTCGGCGTGCATCGCCCGGACAGCGAAAAATCCTCTCCCTACGAGTGCGGCTTCGAAGCCTTCGAAGACGCCCGCATGAAATTCGACGTGCGCTACTACCTGGTGGCGATCCTGTTCATCATTTTCGATCTTGAAATTGCGTTCTTCTTCCCGTGGGCCGTGGTGCTGGACAAGATCGGCGTCTACGGCTTCTGGGCCATGATGATTTTCCTCGGCATCCTTGTCGTCGGCTTCATCTACGAGTGGCGCAAAGGGGCACTGGAATGGGAATGAGCGAAGTACAGGACAAGGGCTTCGTCACCACCACCGTGGACACGGTGGTGAACTGGGCCCGCACCGGTTCGATGTGGCCCATGACCTTCGGTCTGGCCTGTTGCGCGGTGGAAATGATGCACGCCGGCGCGGCGCGTTACGACCTCGACCGTTTCGGCATCGTGTTTCGTCCCAGTCCGCGCCAGTCCGACGTCATGATCGTGGCCGGCACCCTGGTCAACAAGATGGCGCCGGCGCTGCGCAAGGTTTACGACCAGATGACCGAGCCCAAGTGGGTCATCTCGATGGGCTCCTGCGCGAATGGCGGCGGCTACTACCATTACTCCTACGCAGTGACGCGCGGCTGCGATCGCATCGTGCCGGTAGACGTCTACGTACCTGGCTGTCCGCCCACCGCGGAAGCGCTGCTGTTCGGCATCATCCAGTTGCAGAACAAGATCAAACGAAGCACGACCATCAACCGTTCGTAGGCTGCCCGTGACCCTGCAAGCCAAATTGGAAGCCCTGTCGAGCACGCTCGACACCGTAGTCGGCGACGCCATCGTGGCGCGACGTCTGGACAGGGATGAACTGACCATCGAAGTCGAAGCCGCGCGCATCGTGCCGGTCTGTCGTCTGTTGAAAGAGACGGCTGCGCTGGGTTTCACCCAGCTCTCGGATCTGAGTGGTGTCGATTACCTGACCTATGGCCTTGCCGACTGGCAGACCCAGGCCACCTCGTCCGGTTTCAGCCGTGGCGTTTCGCGCAATTCGGTGAAGGTCGCCGAGGGCGACAGCCGCCGTTTCGCGGTGGTCTACCAGCTGCTGTCGGTCAGCACCAATACGCGCATGCGCGTGAAAGCCTATCTCAATGGCGAGCCGCCGCGGCTCGCCTCGGTCAGCGAGATCTGGCCGGTGGCGGACTGGTACGAGCGCGAAGTATTCGACCTGTTCGGCATCCTGTTCGACGGCCACCCCGATCTGCGCCGCATCCTCACCGACTATGGCTTCATCGGCCATCCGTTCCGCAAGGACTTCCCGCTCGAGGGTCGCGTCGAAGTGCGGTACGACCCGGAGCGCGGACGCGTCGTCAACCAGCCGGTCTCCATCGAGCCGCGCACCCTGGTGCCGCGTGTGATCCGCGAAGAGACCTGGGCCGAGTCCTCGAAACCCGTGAGCAAGCCCGCCGATGCCTGAGATTCGTAATCTGACGCTGAACTTCGGCCCGCAGCATCCGGCCGCGCACGGCGTGCTGCGCCTGGTGCTGGAGATGGACGGCGAAGTCATCGAACGCGCCGACCCGCATATCGGTCTGCTGCATCGTGGCACCGAGAAGCTGGCCGAGAACAAGCCGTTCAATCAGAGCATCGGTTACATGGACCGGCTCGATTACGTCTCGATGATGTGCAACGAGCACGCTTACGTGATGGCGATCGAGAAACTGTGCGGCATCGAAGTGCCGATACGCGCGCAGTACATCCGCGTGATGTTCGACGAGATCACGCGCATCCTGAACCACCTCATGTGGCTCGGCGCCCATGGCCTCGACATCGGCGCCATGACCATGTTCCTGTACTGCTTCCGCGAGCGCGAAGATCTCATGGACTGCTACGAGGCGGTGTCCGGCACGCGCATGCATGCGACCTACTACCGGCCGGGCGGCGTGTATCGCGACCTGCCGGATTCGATGCCGCTCTACCAGGCTTCGAAATGGCGCAATGCCAAGGATCTCGAACATCTGAACGCCAATCGCCGCGGTTCGATGCTCGATTTCATCGATGATTTCTGTGATCGCTTTCCGGCCTGCGTCGACGAATACGAGACGCTCCTGACCGACAACCGCATCTGGAAGCAGCGCACCGTCGACATCGGCATCGTCACCATCGAACGCGCGCTGGAACTCGGCTTCACCGGACCGATGCTGCGCGGCTCGGGCCTGGCATGGGATCTGCGCAAGAAGCAGCCCTACGAAGTCTATGCCGACCTCGATTTCGACATTCCGGTCGGCGTCAACGGTGACTGCTACGACCGCTATCTCGTGCGCGTCGAAGAAATGCGCCAGTCGGCGCGCATCATGAAGCAGTGCGTGAAATGGTTGCGCGCCAATCCCGGCCCGGTGATCGTCGATGATCACAAGCTCACGCCGCCCGACCGCGCGAGCATGAAGGGCGACATGGAGTCTTTGATTCACCACTTCAAGCTCTTTACCGAGGGCTATTGCGTGCCGGCCGGCGAAGTCTATTCGGCGGTCGAGCATCCCAAGGGTGAGTTCGGTATTTACCTGGTGTCCGATGGCGCCAACAAACCTTATCGCTTGAAGGCGCGCGCCTCGGGCTTCGCCCATCTGGCGGCCATGAATGAATTGGTCAAAGGCCACATGCTGGCCGACGTGGTGGCCGTGATCGGCACCATGGACATCGTGTTTGGAGAAATCGACCGCTAGGTCCGCGCCATGAGTGAGTCACACGACCAGCTGCTATCCCACCACGCGCGCGAGGTGATCGACGCGTGGGTCGCCAAGTATCCGCCCGATCGCAAGCAGTCCGCGCTGCTCGCCGCGTTGGCTGAAGTGCAGCACGAGAACCAGGGCTTCCTGACCACCGAACTCATGGACGCCGTCGCCGATTACCTCGAACTGCCGCGTATCGCGGTGTACGAGGTGGCGAGCTTCTACTCGATGTACGAGACCTCGCCCTGCGGCCGCAATTGCGTCGCCATCTGCACCAACGTGTCGTGCATGCTGCGCGGCAGTGAAGACATCGTGACCCATGTCGAGAACAAACTCGGCATTCGCATCGGCGAGTCGACACCCGACGGCCGCATCTTCCTGAAGCGCGAAGAAGAATGCCTCGCGGCCTGCTGTGGCGCGCCGATGATGCAGGTCAATCACGTCTACCACGAAAATCTCACCATCGACCGTGTCGACGAAATTCTGGACGGGCTGAAATGACCGATATCAAGCTCGATCTGACCTGTTACGCCACGCGCAGTCTGCCCGAGCCGTGGTCGATGAAGACCTATCGCTCGATTGGCGGCTACAGCGCCTGGGAAAAAATCCTGCGCGAGAAGACACCGCCCGCCGACATCATCGAAGTGGTCAAGGCGGCAGGCCTGCGCGGTCGCGGTGGCGCGGGCTTTCCGGCCGGCGTGAAGTGGAGCTTCATGCCCAAGGGCGACATGCAGCGCTACCTCGTGTGCAATTCCGACGAATCGGAGCCCGGCACCTGCAAGGATCGCGACATCCTGCGCTTCAATCCCCATGCCCTGGTCGAAGGCATGGCCATCGCCGGTTACGCGATGGGCGCGACGGTCGGCTACAACTATATGCGCGGCGAGTTCATGGACGAGCCGGCGATCAATTTCCAGAATGCCTTGAAGGACGCCTACGCGGCCGGTCTGCTCGGCAAGAACATCCAGGGTACGGGCATCGATTTCGACCTGCATGCCCACCTCGGCGCCGGCGCTTATATCTGCGGTGAAGAAACGGCCTTGCTCGAATCACTCGAAGGCAAGAAAGGCCAGCCGCGCTTCAAGCCGCCGTTCCCGGCGAGTTTCGGCCTGTATGGCAAGCCGACCACCATCAACAACACCGAGACGCTGTCCTCAGTGCCGACCATCCTGCGCAATGGGTCGGAATGGTTTGCCGGCCTCGGCAAGCCCAACAACGGCGGCACCAAGATTTTTTCCGTCAGCGGGCATGTCAACACGCCCGGCAATTTCGAGATTCAGATGGGCACGCCGTTCCGCACCCTGCTGGAACTGGCCGGTGGCGTGCTCGATGGTCGCGAACTCAAGGCCGTCATTCCCGGCGGTTCGTCGGTGCCGGTGTTGACCGGCAAGGCCATGCTTGAACTCGACATGGACTACGACTCGATTTCCAAGGCCGGCTCGATGCTCGGCTCGGGCGCGGTGATCGTCATGAACGACACCACCGACATGGTGAAAGTGCTGCAGCGTATCTCGCGCTTTTACTACTCCGAGTCCTGCGGTCAGTGCACGCCGTGCCGCGAAGGCACCGGCTGGCTGTACCGCATGCTGACGCGCATCGTGAACGGCGAGGGCGTGGCGGCCGATCTCGACAAGCTCGATCTCGTTGCGAGCAAGATTGAAGGTCGCACCATCTGTGCGCTGGGCGACGCGGCGGCGATGCCGGTGCGCAGCTTCGTGCGCACGTTCCGCCACGAGTTCGAGTATTACATCGAGCACGGGCACAGCATTCTGCAAGCGCGTGGCCATTCGGCCGCGGCCTGATCCAGTACGTGACAACAGGCATGAGTGACGACCGCATCAAGATTGAAGTCGATGGCCAGACCATCGAGGCGCGCAAAGGCGCGATGCTGATCGAGGCGACCGATGCGGCCGGCATCTACGTGCCGCGCTTCTGCTATCACAAGCATCTGTCGGTGGCGGCCAACTGCCGCATGTGCCTGGTCGAAGTCGAACGTGCGCCGAAGTGCATGCCGGCCTGCGCAACGCCGGTCATGGATGGCATGAAGGTATTCACCCGTTCGCCCAAGGCCACGGCCGCGCAGCACGCGACCATGGAATTCCTGCTCATCAACCATCCGCTCGATTGCCCGATATGCGACCAGGGCGGCGAGTGCGAACTGCAGGATCTCGCCATGGGCTATGGCGGCGACGTCTCGCAGTTCACCGAGCGCAAGCGCGTGGTGCGCGACAAGAACATCGGTCCCCTCGTGCAGACCGACATGACGCGCTGCATCCATTGCACGCGCTGCGTGCGCTTCGGCGAGGAAATCGCGGGCCTGCGCGAACTTGGCGCCACCGGCCGCGGCGAGCACATGGAAATTGGCACCTACGTGGCCAAGGCCATGACTTCCGAGCTGTCCGGCAATGTCATCGATCTGTGTCCGGTGGGCGCGCTCACCAACAAGCCTTATCGCTATTCGGCGCGCGCCTGGGAGTTGCAGCAGCGCGACGGCGTCGCGCCGCACGATGCGCTTGGCGCCAACGTGCATTTCCACGTCAAGGGTTCGACCGTCAAGCGCGTGGTGCCGAAAGAGAACGCCGCGGTCAACGCCACCTGGCTCTCGGATCGTGATCGTTACAGTTATCTCGGCATGAACCACGAGGCGCGTCTGCTTGCACCGCGCATCAAGCGCGACGGCCGCTGGAGCGAGTGTGATTGGGAGACTGCGCTCAGTGTCGTGGCCGACAAGCTGCGCACCGTGGCCGCCAGCGATGCCGATCAGATAGCCGCGCTGGCTTCGCCGTCGTCGACCACCGAAGAGTTCTATCTCCTGCAGCGTCTGCTGCGCGGGCTCGGCTCGCACAATGTCGATCACCGTCTGCGGCAGCGCGATTTTTCCGATCAGAGCGCCGAGCCCTTGTACCCCGGCGTCGAATCGTTGGCCGCCATCGAGAACGCTGACGCCGTGGTGCTGCTCGGCAGCTATCCGCGTCACGAAAACCCGCTGCTCAATCTCGCGCTGCGCAAGGCCGCGCTGAAGGGCGCGGCGGTGATGCAGATAGGCAGCCACGCGCAGGACTTCAATTATTCGCTGAGCGGCCAGGTGGCGGTCAAACCGTCGCAGCTGCTGGGCGCGGTGGCGGCGCTTGCAGCGGGTGTCGCCAGCCGTCGTGGCGCGGCGTTGGCCGCACCGACCGCCAAACTGGTCGAACAGAGCGCGGTCAACGATGCGGGCATCGATGCCCTGGCCGAGCGTCTGGCCAAGGCCTCTCGGCCCTTGGTGCTGCTCGGCGCCGCCGTCGACACCCATCCCTTGCGTAGCGCGCTGGTGCAGGTCGCGAGCGCGCTGGCGCAGGTCGGCGGCGCGGTGATCGGTGAACTCGCCGAGGGCGCCAACGCTGCGGGTGCATGGCTGGCCGGCGCGGTGCCGCACCGTGGTCCCGCTGGCCGTGTGCTGGAGAAGCCCGGCCGCACGGCGCGCGCGATGCTGGAACAGCCGCGCAAGGCCTATGTGCTGCTGGGTGTCGACCCCTTGCTCGATGTCGCCGACAGCCCGGCACTGGCCGCCGCGCTCGGCGCCGCCGAATTCGTGGTCGCCGTCAGCGCCTTTGAAAACGCGAACCTCGAAGCGCTGGCGGACATCATCCTGCCGAGCGCGCTGTATGGTGAGAACGAAGGTTCGTTCGTCAATCTCACCGGTCGCTGGCAGCGCTTCGCGCCGGCGGTCAAGCCGCGTGGCGATGCGCGCGCGGCGTGGAAGATCCTGCGTGTGCTCGGCGCCAAGCTCGATTTGCCGGGCTTCGACGCCGTCACCGTCGAAGACGTGACGCGCGAAATCGAAGCGCTGGTCGGACAGGTCAAGCTCGCACCGCGTCTGACCCCGACGCTCGAAACCAGCTCGCTCAAGATTGACTCCAGCCGTCTCGAACTGCTGGTGGAAGTGCCGATGTACGCCAGTGACGCACTGGTGCGTCACGCCGGCGCCCTGCAGCAGATGCCGCAGGCCGGCGACGATTGCGTGCGCGTGAGCGCCGCCACCGCCGCCAAGCTCGGTCTCGCGGCCGGACAGCGGCTCGATATCGAACGCGATGGTCAACGCGCCCACGCGCCGCTGGCAATTGACGAGGGCCTGCCTGACGGCGTGTGCCTCGTGCACGGCGCACGCGCGGCACTGGCCGCGATTGCGGTCCAGGGCGCGGCGGTCACGCTCAGCGCGGCACGCGGTGAGGCAGCGGCATGATCAATCCCTTTGCATTGCTCGAACAGCAACTGACGGCGCTCGGCATGATCCCGGCGCCGCTCATCGTGGTGGCGGTGATCGTCGCCAAGATTCTCGTCATCGTGCTGCCGCTCATGGGTGGCGTCGCCTACCTCACCCTCGCCGAGCGCAAAATCATCGGCTGGATCCAGGTGCGTAACGGCCCCAACCGCGTCGGTCCTCTCGGGCTGTTGCAGCCCATCGCCGATGCCTTGAAGCTGCTCACCAAGGAAATGGTGGTGCCGAGCGGCGCCAGCCGCTTTCTGTTCCTGATTGCGCCCATCCTGGCCTTGGGGCCGGCGCTCGCGGCGTGGGCGGTGGTGCCTTTCGGCTCGGAAGTGGTGCTGGCCAATATCAACGCCGGCCTGCTCTACATCCTCGCCCTGACGTCTCTCGGCGTGTACGGCATCATCGTCGCCGGCTGGGCGTCCAATTCGAAATATGCCTTCCTCGGCGCCATGCGCTCGGCGGCGCAAATCGTGTCCTATGAAATCGCCATGGGTTTCGCGCTGGTCGGCGTGCTGATCGCGGCCGGCAGTCTGAATCTCGGTGACATCGTCAACGCGCAGCGTGGCGCGCTCGGCCCGGGCAGCTGGTTCTTCGTGCCGCTGTTCCCGCTGTTCGTCATCTATTTCATCTCGGGCGTGGCGGAAACCAACCGCGCTCCCTTCGACGTCTCGGAAGGCGAATCGGAAATCGTCGCCGGCTTCCACGTCGAATACGCCGGCATGGGTTTTGCGCTGTTCTTCCTGGCCGAATACGCCAACATGATCCTGGTGTCGGGCTTGGCTTCAGTGCTGTTCCTGGGCGGCTGGCTGTCGCCGCTGCCGTGGCTG
Organism: Gammaproteobacteria bacterium; assembly: GCA_020849475.1. Classification (GTDB taxonomy): domain Bacteria; phylum Pseudomonadota; class Gammaproteobacteria; genus JADJYF01. The sequence continues at coordinate 2,393 of JADLGE010000048.1, read as the reverse complement.
ACCAGTGTGCCTGGTGTGGGCCTGTTCTTCATGGACGGCATTCACTGGTTCCTGGGCAAGACCGCTTTCTTCCTGTTCCTGTTCCTGTGGTTCCGCGCCACGTTCCCGCGCTATCGCTACGACCAGATCATGCGTCTGGGCTGGAAGATCTTCCTGCCCATCACCATGGTGTGGATCGTGGTCGTCGCGGCGATGGTGGTGTGGCACATGCCGCCGTGGTTCGCGGCTGGCGCGCGAGGCTGAGGCGATGAGTGCAGTAGTCGATTACTTCAAGAGCCTGACCCTGTGGGAACTGCTCAAGGGCCTGCGGCTCACGGGCGCGTACCTTTTCGACCGCAAAATCACCATCCAGTACCCGGAAGAGAAGACGCCGCAGTCGGCGCGTTTCCGCGGCCTGCATGCGCTGCGTCGCTATGCCAATGGTGAAGAGCGCTGCATCGCCTGCAAGCTGTGCGAGGCGGTGTGCCCGGCGCTCGCCATCACCATCGAATCAGAGCAGCGCGACGACGGCACCCGTCGCACCACCAAGTACGAAATCGATCTGACCAAGTGCATCTTCTGCGGCTTCTGCGAGGAATCCTGCCCGGTCGATTCCATCGTCGAGACCCGCCATTTCGAATACCACGGCGAGAAGCGTGGCGATCTGCTCATGACCAAGGACAAGCTGCTCGCGAACGCTGAACGTTTCGAGGCCCAGATCGCCGCTGATCGGGCCGCCGAAGCGCGCTACCGCTAGTAGGTTGTGCACTGGCCACACCATAACGAACGATAACGGGAGGGGGACGACGCAGCGACAGGGAGCAGGGCAGGGACTCGCGGTAAAAGTGCATGGCGATATGTTCGCGTGCAGAGCCGTTGCATTCACCTGACCATCCACTAGCCGTCTATCCACGATTCATGTTCGAACAAGTCGTCTTTTATTCGTTCGCCGCCGTGCTGGTGCTGGCCGCGACCATGGTCATCACGGTGCGCAATCCGGTGCATGCCGCCTTGTTCCTGGTGCTGTCGTTCTTCGCGAGCTCGGGCCTGTGGCTGCTGATGGAAGCCGAGTTCCTCGCCATCGCGCTGGTGCTGGTCTATGTCGGCGCGGTGATGGTGCTGTTCCTGTTCGTGGTCATGATGCTCGACATCAATCTCACCGTGCTGCGCGAGGGCTTTGCGCGCTACCTGCCGGTGGCCGGCATGGTCGCAGTCCTGATGTTCATCGCCATCGGCATGGTCATCGAACATGAACACTTCGGTCTCGAGAAGCCCGCTTCGGCGGTGACCCACGCCGCCGATTACAGCAACACCCGTGAACTCGGCCTTGCGCTCTACACCCAGTACATCTGGCCGTTTGAAATCGCCGCGGTGATTTTGCTGGTGGCGATCATCGCTGCCATCGCCCTGACGCTGCGCCACACCCGCCAGACCAAGGCGCCCAAACCCGAGAAGCAGGTGGCGGTGCGCCGTCAGGATCGCGTGCGCCTGATCAAAGTCGACGCCGAGCGTCAGGGCTGAGGAAAACGACGTGCTGACACTCACCCATTTCCTGACCATCGGCGCCATTCTGTTCTGCCTGTCTGTGGCCGGCATCTTCATCAACCGCAAGAACGTCATCGTGCTGTTGATGTGTATCGAACTCATGCTGCTGGCAGTGAACATGAACTTCATCGCCTTCTCTCATTTCAACGGTGACGTGGCCGGCCAGGTGTTCGTGTTCTTCATCCTGACGGTGGCCGCCTCGGAAGCCGCCATCGGTCTCGCCATTCTGGTGGTGCTGTTCCGTAACCGTAATTCCATCAACGTCGAAGACCTCGGCACCATGAAGGGTTGATGACGGACATGATGCCGCGCGCCAAAAAGTCACGCATTGCTGGAAAGCCGCATGGGTAATCTGCTTCTCGCCATCGTTCTCCTGCCGCTGGGCGGCGCCATCCTGGCTGGACTTTTCGGCCGCCAGATTGGCCGCAGCGGCGCGCACTGGGTGACCAGCGGCTCGGTCGCGCTGTCGTTCGCGCTGTCGGTGCTGGTGTTCAAGAAAATCGTGCTGGGCGGCGAGCCGAGCTACAACGAGAACCTCTACACCTGGATGTCCAACGCCGGCGTCGATTTCCATATCGGCTTCCTGGTTGACCAGTTGACCGCCACCATGATGGTGACGGTGACCTTCGTGTCATGGATGGTGCACATCTACACCATCGGCTACATGCACGATGACCCGGGCTACCAGCGGTTCTTTTCCTATATCTCGCTGTTCACCTTCAGCATGTTGATGCTGGTGATGAGCAACAACTTCCTGCAGCTGTTCTTCGGCTGGGAAGCGGTGGGTCTGGTGTCTTATCTCCTGATCGGCTTCTGGTACACGCGTCCGACCGCCATCTACGCCAACTTGAAGGCCTTCCTGGTCAACC
>JADLGE010000047.1 GCA_020849475.1 Gammaproteobacteria bacterium | reverse complement strand
CGAGTGCCCGTATGGCTTTGCCAATATCCGGGTGCACGATCTCAAACACACCTTCGGGCGTCGCCTTCGCGCAGCAGGTGTGTCGCTCGAAACGCGCAAGGCGCTACTTGGCCATAAGAACGGTGATATCACCACGCACTACTCGGCGGTCGAGATCACGGAGTTGCTCGAAGCCGCTGAAAGAGTGTGCTTGAGGACGGTCAACGGCCATGGTTTGGTGTTGATTCGTGGAGGTTTTTCACCGAAATCCCCACAAATCTCCCACCAACGGCCTGTGCTCGTGCTGGAAGGGGAGCGCAAGTAGATGAAAACATTGGTGGCTATGGGTGGATTTGAACCACCGACCTCAGCATTATGAGTGCCGCGCTCTAACCAACTGAGCTACATAGCCGGGAGACCGCGAGAGGCGTGGCGGGAAGCGCTGCCGGGCTCGGGGGCGGGAATGATCGTGGCTGGCCGGAAGCCTGTCAAGGTTAGGGGCAGTTCTTCCTCATCTTCTACAATGCGGGCCCAGCAAAAATCCGGGTTCGTCATGCACGCTGCTTCCTTTCCGGCCAATGGCCTTGTGATCGATCACGCCACCGTCATCCCCGAGTGGATTGACTACAACGGCCACATGAACGTGGCTTACTACATCAAGGCCTTCGAGATCGGCATCGACGCCTACAAGGCGCTGGTCGGCATGACCTTGGACTACATCGAGTCGGCCGGGCGTTCGACGGTGGCGCTGGAGTCCCATGTGACCTACCAGCAGGAAGCGCATCTTGGTGAGGCGTTGCGTATCGAGACGCGCATTCTTGCCTGTGACGGCAAGCGCGCCCACGTCTACCAAGAGATCTACCGCGATGCGACCTTGCTGGCGACGCAGGAGACTTTGGCCATAAGTTTCGACACCAACGCGCGGCGCACCAGTCCTTTCGAGCCGGCCATCGCCGCCAATTATCAGCGGCTGGTGGAAGCGGCGGCAGGTTTGTCGCGGCCGCCGTGGGTGGGGCGGGCAATATCGATCACGGCGCGCAAGCCGCAGCGGTGAGGGACTTGGTTCGGGTAGAGCTTTGCCCGAGCCTGGAGCTGCATCATCGGCACGTTCGAGTGTCAGACTGAAATCTGACCCACAGAATAAAGCAGTGCCGTCCTCCTTTGTGGGCCAGACTTCAGTCTGGCGCTCACAGCGCTACCTTCCCCGCCACTCCGGCTTGCGCTTCTCGGCAAACGCGCGCGGGCCTTCCCGGGCATCGTCACTGGCATACAGGCTCTTGATGCTGGCGTAGTCGGCGCTGGCGGCGAGTTCGAGGCTGGCTTCGGCCAAGCCGCGGCTCACCACGTCGAGGCTGGCGCGGATTGAAAGCGGCGCGCATTCCAGAATTTGCTGCGCCCAGCGGCGTGCACAATCGATGAGTTCGGGCCCCGGCACCACTTCGTTGACGAAGCCGAAGCGCAGGCCTTCGTCGGCCATCACACGCCTGCCGGTCAGGATCATGCCGAGCGCGGGCTTCAAACCGATTTGCCTTGGCAGGCGATGCAGGCCGCCAGCGGTGGCGGCGAGACCGACGCGCGCTTCGGGCAGGCCAAAATAGGCGTGCTCGGCGGCGATGATGAGGTCGCAGGCCAGCGCAATCTCGAAGCCGCCGCCCATGGCGAGACCGTTGACGGCGGCGATCACGGGTTTGCTGCGCTGGTAATTGGCGGTGAGGCCGGCGAAGCCGAGTTCCGGCACGCGGCGCGCGCCGCCTTCGGCGAGATAGCGCAGATCGTTGCCGGCGCAGAATGCGCGCTCGCCTTCGCCGGTCAGGATTGCAACCCGCGCGGCGGGGTCAGCGGCGAATTCGGCGAAGATCTCGGCCAGTTCGAAATTGGCGGGCGGATGCAGGGCATTCATGCGCTCGGGGCGGCGCATGGTGACGAGCCAGATGCCATCGGTGACATCGACGCTTGAAAACTCCGGCACCCGCACATCTCCCAACGGCATAAAGCGCCATCATAGGCGGCGCGCGGCGCCCGCATAAAGCTGCGCCGGCGAAAAGCCGGCGCGTTTACTGCTTACGGATGAGGCGCGCGTTCAGCGTACGCCGAATACCACGATGGTCTTGCCGCTGACGCTGATGAGGTGCTGCTCTTCGAGATTTTTCAGCACGCGGCCGACCATCTCACGCGAGCAGCCGACGATGCGGCCGAGCTCCTGACGGGTCACGCGGATCTGCATGCCGTCGGGATGGGTCATGGCATCGGGTTCTTTGCAGAGATCGAGCAGCGAGCGCGCCACGCGACCGGACACATCCATGAATGCCAGATCGCCTATCTTGCGGTTCATCTTGCGCAGCCGCGTGGCGAGCTGGGAGGAGATCGCGAACAGCAGATCGGGGAACAGCGTCGACATGCTCTTCAGCCGCTCATAGCTGATCTGGGCAATCTCACAGGCATTCTTGGCGCGCACCAGCGCGCTGCGGTTGACGTGCTCGTTGAACAGACCGATTTCGCCGAAGAAATCGCCGGCGTTGAGATAAGCCAGCACCAGCTCGCGACCTTCCTCGTCCTCAAGCATGACGGTCACCGAGCCGCGCACGATGTAGAACAAATCGTGGGACGGATCGCCTTGGCGAATGATGGTGCTCTTCGCCGGGAACTGCCGTCTGTGGCAATGCTCGAGGAAGCGCAGAATCAATTCGTCGGCCTTGCCCTTGATAGGTTGCACGACGCTCATGAAATACCCCGCTGACTTAAGGTCCGCAGACAATGGTCCGCACGACTTGTGAACAAGTATCGTCCATAGTGTGCGATTCTGAATGTTATGGACTCAAGATACTCATTTATTGGGTTTAAAAGCCATCCCGCCGTTGCCATACCGGGCATTTATCACATTTAAAGTGTGCCATGGGCACGGCCAACGCCGAGGTTTTCCAAATCATGAATTCGACAATCAAATGGGTCGACGGTGCGATGTTCGTCGGCGTCACCGGCAGTGGTCATGCGGTGGTGGTCGATGGACCGCCGGAAGCGGGCGGTCGCAATCTCGGGCCGCGACCGATGGAGTTGCTGCTGACCGGACTCGGTTCCTGCACAGCCTTCGATGTGGTCGACATCCTGAAGAAAGGGCGTCAGCCCATCGCCGGCTGCGAAGTCGAGTTACAGGCCGAGCGCGCCGACGAAGTGCCGAAGGTCTTCACCCGCATCCACATTCATTTCAAGGTGAGCGGCGCCGGCCTCAAGGCGGCGGCGGTCGAACGGGCGGTCAATCTGTCGGCTGAGAAATACTGCTCGGCCACCATCATGCTAAGGCAGACGGTCGCCATCACCCACGACTTCGAGATAGTGGACTTGAGCCTCCCGGCGGGTTGAGCCCTCGGGCGCCGAGGCCATCGCACGTGCCACCATGCGTTCGGCGTTGTCGCCCTTGAGCCAGGCGGTGACGCCGCAGTCAATGGCGCCGAGACCGGGCGCCGCCAGCAGCGCGGCGAGTTTGTCGCGCAGACCCTCCGCGGCGTCGAGCGCGGTCTCGGGCAGCACCACCAGCAAGGTGTCGTCGCTCCACTGGCCGAGCAGGTCGACCCAGCGCAGCTGTTCTTTCAAAAGACGCGCCACGCCGGTGGCCCCCTCCGCCCCCGGGCAGCGCACGGAAATGCAGGTCAGTTCATTCTGGTAACGGCGGCTGCGCGAGATCTCGCTGTCGAGTCGATGCTGGATGGCGGCACGCGCCAGTACACCGCTGGACGCCACCGCGCCCGGTACACCGCCGGCCAGCGTGCTCAGGAACCACACCAAGGCATGGCCGCGGTCGAGCAACAGCAGCACCGCGCCAGCACCGCCGGCATGTTCATAGCGTTGCGTGATGCCGAGCATGGCGCCGTCGATGCGCACTTCCATCGGCTCGCCGCTGGCCTCGGGCGGCGCGTAGGGCAGGTCGAGATCGGCGATGGCGCGGCCCAGGAGGTCCTCGGCCGGGCGTTTCAAGAGCGTCGAGGTGTATTCATTCACCCAGTTAACATGCTGGTTCTTGTCGATCAGCACCACGCCGATAGCGAGGGATTCGAGGACCGAGCGGGCGTGTTCGGGGTGGATGTCTACCATGGAGCGTCCTGTAAGCGTGGGTCGCGGCGCAGCGCACCGTAGCTTTCTTAGCGGCCGGCGCGGCGGCCGGCTTTACGCGGCCGCGTCGACCAAGGACAGGAAAGCTTCTTCCAGTGTAGACGCGCCACGGGCCATGAGCAGCGCGGCCGGCGTGCCGACGTAAACCAGGCGCCCGCCTTCCAGCACCGCGATGCGGTCACACAGCGCCTCGACGTCGGCCAGAAGGTGGGTGCTGAAGAATAAGGTCACGCCGGCGGCTTTCTGATCAGCCAGGCAACGTTTGAAATGGGCGCGGGCGCGCGGGTCGAGACCGCTCATCGGTTCATCCAGCACCAGCAGCGGACGGCGTGCGAGCACGCAGGCCAGGAGCCCGAGCTTCTGCGCCATGCCCTTGGAATAGTGACGCGCCGGGCGCAGGAGCGCGGCGGGATCGAGATCGAGTGCGCGCGCCTGCGCCTCGGCGGCAGCGACGTCCAACTTCACTTCGTGCAGCGCCAGCAGATAGCGCAGCAATTCAAGCCCGGTGGCAAAGCCCGGCGGCGTGAAGCGTTCGGCGAGGTAGGCAAGCTGCGCGCGCGCAGCGGCGGCACCTGACGGTGTGCCGAACACTTCGATGCTGCCCGTATCGGGGCGTGAGAGGTCGAGCAAGGCGCGCAGCAAAGTGGTCTTGCCGGCACCGTTCACACCGACCAGACCGACGGCCTCACCGGGCATTACTTCAAGGTCGACGTCGGCCAGCACCACACGCGTGCCGAAAGATTTGCCGACGCCGCGAAAGGCCAGCGCCGGCGCGGCGGTGTCGGCCATGTCAGGCAGGCTTAGTAGAGATAGACGGCGTTGCAGTTCTGTTCGTTCTTGGCGATGTCCCAGATCGGGGGCGTGCTGCCGGTATCGACGCAGTCGGTGGTCGATTTGGAAACTTTCCCGAACTTGCCGGATGCGGTGGTCACCGACTGACGCACCACGCCGCTCTGCGGCAGGCCATCGTCAATCTTGCGGTCAAGTTCGGCCACCACGTTGACCGGGATGCCGGCGCCCAGTACCAGGTTGAGCTTCTCGCTCGGCGAACTCGCCGGGTCGTAGTAGTCGCTGGAACTGAACAGCATGAGGAAGCCATTGAAGGCGTTGCGCGGCGCGAGGTTGACGTCGTCCTGGTTGGGCTCGGAATCGCCGCCGATGTAATTGCCCTGGATGAAGCCCGACTTGGAGAGTTGCTCCCACAGCGCGAGGCCTTCCTTCCAGGCCGGGTCGCCGTCCAGGCGGCCACTCGAATCGCCGCCATGGGTCACGCCGGGAATCGATTTGACCGCGCTGTCTTTGGACCAGTCGCCCGGCACCTGGCGGTAGCGATCGATGAAGCCGTAGTAGGCCGCCTGCACGCCGCTGTTCTGGTCGGCGATGTTGCGCACGCGGGCGCTGGTGATGAGTTCCTGGCCCTTGAGGATGCCCCCGAGCAAGAGACCGATGATGACCAGCACGATGGCCATTTCGACCAAGGTGAAACCCTGCTGGCGGCGGATATTGGGCATGTCTTCGCTCCTGGGCGAATTCTCGTGCCCGAATCCAAGCACGGGCCGTGCCAGCCCGGCTAACACACTGATAACAGGTGAAAGCGGTCGATCAGCAGGCCGCACTTGGACCACATGTGACGATATCTCGACACCCCACTGTCGAAATCTCGTCCGCCTGCGGCAATTGCGTCACTTCGCTGGCGGCGCCTGGCGCGCGCCGCGATGCTCGAGTTCGGCCAGGCGCTCGCTCAAAAAATAGCGCTCGTGACTGTCGGCTATCTTGCCGCTGGCGAGCAGGCCGCCGAGCAAGACCTTGGCGCTTTCGATGTCGCCCATGTCTTCCAACACGAAGATGCGCATCTGGCGCGCCCAGTCGGGGATGGCGGCGGCCGGGTCGGCGGTGGCCAGGGTCTCGGCCAGTCGCAGCGCCAGCGGCAGGTCATGCAGGCGATGCTTGGCGAGATACACGCCATGGGCGAGCCACGGCCAGCGCCGCGCCGGGTCGGCGCTGAAACTCTGGGCGATAAAGGCCAGCATGCGGCGCTGGCGCGGTGCATCGTCGACATCGCCATAGAGGCGTGCGGCGGCCAGCAGCGGATATTGAAAGCCGGGGTCGAGCTCCAGCATGCGCGCGAGCCAGGCCTCGATGACGGCGTAATCGAGGCTGCGGAACGGCAGGCTCACGCCCGGCTGGTAGTCATAGGCCTGCAGCCACAGCATCATGAGACGCGCGGCCAGCGCCGGCTCATTGAATGACGCAACGCGCAGCACGGCGGCCGACGGCGGCGGCGCCAGCGCCGCTATCGTCACCTGCGGGGCGCGACGCTGCTGCGCCCACATGAGCTGCGCGGCCAGCGCGATGACGAGCACCGCGACCACGCGCCACGGCAGATTTGCTGCACGCTTGGTCGCCATCACTCAGATCTCGCGACGCGTGAAATCGAACAGGCCGACCGCCGCCAGCAGCGCCACATAGATGACGGTCTGCACGGCGATGGCGGGCAGCGCCGCGAAGCCGGCACCGCCTGCGGTCAGCCACGCGCTGCGCGTGTAGTCGTCGAGGGCGGGCAACAACAGCGCGAGGGCGTTGACCAGCTGCGCGATGACGATGCTGGACGTCGCCCCGGCATCGACCGCCGGCCCATGGCTCATGAGGACGATGGCGCCCATCATGCGCGCCAGGACATAGAACGCGCCGACCGCGAGCACCGTCGCATTAAGCTGGGTAAGGGCCACCGCCGCGCTGAGACTGGCGGCGGCGACGATGCAGAGCTCCGCCGCCAGTGACACTCCCCACGCCAACGCTGCCAAGGGCGTGCTGGTGAACGCCAGCGGCAGCGCCGCCACGATTCCCAGCAGCGCCACCGCGACGCTGAAGCCCAGCAGGCGACCAATGAACCACGCACTGCGCGACACCGGCCGCGACAAGCTAAGGTCGATGACACGGTCGGCAAGTTCACGCATCACGCTGTGGGCGACGAACAAGGTAGTCAGCGCCACCAGCGCGAGGCGCGTGAAGGCGGCATAGATCTCGATGCGATAGGACTGGCTGTCGGTCAGCGCCAGAGCCGCCGCGCATTCGGCCAGCAGCAGGGCGCCCACCATCACCGTCAGCGCGGTCCACGGCAGGCGTGTGCGCGCCGCTTCCAGCAGCGTTTGACGAGCCACCACGGCTGACGCTTTGAAACTCATCGATGGGCGTGCGACTGCGATTTACCGACCTTTACTATACCGCTAGCATGCCACCGAGCCGGCCCGCCACGGGCCCAGGGCGACACGAGACCGACGACGCGTCGAGGGAGAGCGTATTTGAGCCAGCCGCCTCGGCAAGCCGCCGTCACGTCGGAAAGTCCACACGCCCACGCTGAATCTGCTGGCGACGTGCGTCGTCACGCCTTTCTCGACCGACGTCACGAACACTGGCTGCTGGCCTCCATGCTGCTGGTGTTGCATACCGCGCTCGACAGCGGCATCGACACCCAGCTCGCCAGCGCCCTCATGGTCACCCATCTCGGCCTGTTCTTCCTGTGGCAACCGATATGGCAACGCGAACAGCGGGTCGACCTGCCGGCGCTGGCCGTGACCCTGGTGCTGGTCACCGCCATGCTGTGGCTCAACTGGTGGACGGTGTTCGCATGGCTGGTGCTGTTGATCGGCATCGTCGCCGGGCGCTCGTTTTCGACCCGTCGCGAGCGCTATGTCTACATGCTGTCGCTGGCGATGCTGGTCAGCGAGCTGCTGATCAACTGCACGGCGCAGTTGTTTCTCGGCAAGCCGCTGCCGGGCGGCATCGCGCAGAGCTTTCGCATAGGGCTCTATCTCGCGCCAGCCGTGCTCTATGCCATGCCGCCGATCATCGCGCCACCGCGCGATCCGTTTCCGGTCGACTTCTTTCGCGGCATCACCTTCGCGCTGTTGACCGCCTTGCTGGCGGTGTTCAGTGTCGCCATGACGCTGCGCCTCGACATCGAATATCCACTCGCGCTGATAGCGACCCTGATGGCGCTCGGCGTGTTCCTGTTCTTCCTGTCGTGGATCACCACGCCCGGCGCTGGCAGCATCGGGCTGTTGGCGGTGTGGGAAAAATCGGTGCTCAACATCGGCACCCGTTTCGAGTCGTGGCTGGCGAATGTCTCCAATCTCGCCAGCCAGCAGGCCGAGGCCGATGATTTTCTCGATGACGCAGTGGCGGCGCTGGTCGACATCCCGTGGGTGGCGGGCGCGGCCTGGGTCAGCAGCGGCAGCCGTGGCATGCATGGCCACACCTCACCCCATGCACTCGCGCTTGACACCGACGCGCTGTCGGTCACGCTCTATACCGAACGCAGCGTGAGTTCGGCGCTGCTCATTCATTGCCGCCTGCTGGTGCAGGTGCTGGGGCATTTCTATGTCGCCAAGCGGCGTGAACGCGAGCAGGCCGGCGCCGCGCATCTGCGCGCAGTGCACGAGACCGGCGCGCGCGTCACCCATGACATCAAGAATTTGCTGCAATCCCTGAACGCGCTGACGGCGGCGCTGGAAAGCGCCAGCGACACCCACCAGGAGCAGCGCGGCTTCGAACTTTTGAAGCGGCGTCTGCCGGACATCGCCCAGCGTTTGAAAGTGGCGCTGGAAAAACTGCAACGTCCCGCGCTCGGCGCCATCGTCCTGGTGCCGGCCGCGCGCTGGTGGCGCGAGCTCTGTGAGCGTCTGGCCGATGACGACATCGAATTGATTGCGAACATCGCCGACGACCAACAGCCGCTGCCGGGCGAATGCCTGGACAGCATTGTCGACAATCTCATCGACAACGCGCGGCACAAGGTTGCGGCCGGCGAAGCGCGACACATCGCGCTCGACCTCGCGGTGCTGGGCGGCGCGCTGCGGCTCACCGTGCGCGATGATGGTCGGGCGATTGCGGAGCACACCGCGCGCCAGTTATTCCAGCACCCGGTGGCGTCGCGCACCGGGCTCGGCATCGGCCTCTATCAAGCCGCCGAGCTGGCGCGTCGCCATGGCTGTCAGTTGCGTCTGGCCGAGAATGTCGACGGGCGTGTGAGTTTCGAATTGAGCTGCGCCAGCGCAACCTTCCTCAAGGCAACTGCCCCGCCGACACCATCCGGCTGACCAGCAGCGAGCGCGAGATCGGCAGCACCAGGTCGTCGAACTCGCACAGCGGCGAGCCCTCGCTGCTGTCATCGGCGCAACCGTCCTGGGCCTGGGAATAGGCACGCGACACGAACTCGGCATCGCCGTCGGCGTTTTCCTCTTCATCGCCATTCTCGGTCGGCACCGCGCCGCGCGGCACGTTGTCGAGCCCTGTCGCGCCGTAGCCATTGCGGCCGTGGGAGACCAGCACCGCCGCGACGTTGTCGGGGGTGGCGGCCGGAAACTTGAATTTGCCTTCGGTGACGCCGGCCGTGCCGGCATCGTCGCCGCGGGTTTCGATGTCGATATTGCCCTGCGAGCAGAGATCGAATTCATCCGTGCTATTGCCGTCGCAGGTGCTGTTCTGCGCCGGAAACGTGAACTGCCTTTCACGCACGCGGTAAGTCAAGTGATTGCCCCACGCATCGCCACCGTCGACACCCAGTTCGGCCCACGGCAGGAAACCGCTCTCGTTGTCGCAATCGCCGCCGCTGGCAATCGTGAACTGCGGGTCGGCCATGCCGTCACCGTTGGTGTCGGGACACGGCAGGCGGCGATGCGTCAAGGCGTAGCCATACAAGGCTTCGCTGGCCTGGGCCATGACGTCGAGCGTCTTGCGCCGGTCACGCGCTTCGAGCTGCACCTGTACTGGTCCAATGAGCCCGGCCGTCAGCATGCCGACGATGAACACGACTATCGCCATTTCCAGCAGCGTGAAGCCATGCTGGCGACGTGCGGGCGCACTGGGTTCAGGGCAAGAGGGGCAGGATTTCATCATTGAAAGTGCTCGATGCGTCGCGACGCTCGTAGGTGTTGCCATCGATTCTATTCAGGCCTTCAAGGAAATCCTTGAGGTCGATGGAAGGACGGACCTGGGCCGGCGAGGCCGGCGACGCCACTGCCGGCAGCGACGGGCCGGCGGTAATCACTACGCCGCGCAGGGTGTTGACGGTGCTCGATGCCGTCTCGCCAGCGTGAGTCAACTGCAGGCGCAGGCAGGTGCCGGCGGCCGCGCAACTCGCGCCGCTGTAGCCTGGCGCCTCGCTGGGCGCATAGCGCAGCAGCACGCTGTCCAGCCATTCGTCGGTCTGCAGCCATTGCGGCAGCGCGCCGGGCGAAAGATGGCGATCGATGATGGAGGTCGAGGTCCACAGCTCGAGATCGAAGGGCACGTTCACCAGCACGAAGGTATTGCCGCCGACGAAACCGCTGAACTCGAGCAGCGTCTGACCCAGGAGCGTGCTGCCTTCGAAATCCGACACCGTGATGCGGCCCACGGTGCCCGCCGGCCAGTTGCCGAGCGCACGCACTTCGATACTGCGGCGCGCGCCGGCTGTCGGCGCCACCAGGCGTGTATTACCGCGCAACTCCAGTTGCCATTCGCGGCGCAGCGCGCGCCCCGGCACGCTGTAGCTGTATTGCGTGTTGCACTTCATGACCAGGGCGTAAGCGAGACTCTTGGGCCGCGACAGCACGCAACTGCCCTGCCCCCACGGTGCCGCCGCGGTGCCGAGCAAGGGCGCGGGGAAAAACACCGGCGTCGGTGTCGGTGCGCCGCTGACCGGTTTGTCATTGATCATCTGCGTACAAAAATTGTGACGCACGCAGTTTTCTGCCGGTGGCTCGGCGCCAGTGAACTGCACGGTGCCGGTGCCGTCGAGTGACCACAAGGCGGTGAACGAGGCATCGAAGTCCTTGTTCAATAGCGCTATCGGCAAACGCGCGAGGGAGGTGCGGCCTTCACCGACCACGCCGGTGTTGAGGCCGGAAGTGCGCGGCGCCAGCCACGGCAGGGCGTCGTCGCATTCGGGGTCGGCACTCGCGCATTGCGGATCGGCGCCGCTCGCGTCGTCGTCGCCGTCCGGGTCGTTGTAGTAATTGGTGAGTGCCAGCTGCACTTCGCGATTGACGACCTTCGCCACCTCCGCCATCAATTCTCCGCGCGTGATGACCATCACCGTGTCGTTGTTGGCGGCATCCATCAGGTGTGTGAAGCGATTGTCACCGGCGCTGGCGTTCTCGCCTTCCAGCCACGCGGCGGGGGTGTAGGTGCTGGCGCTGCCGCGGCCTTGTCCCGCCAGCGGCGCACCGGGCGCGATGATCACGGCGGCAATGTCGCGGCGGTCGTCGACGCGCAGGTTGCCGGGCGTGTTGTCGTTGACGGCGGCGGTGGTCATGCTGCGAAAATTCTCGGCCACCGCGTACCACAGCGGCGCGCCACTGCCATCGACCAGCGCCGTCAGACCCAGCGTGCGAAATGGCAAGAGGCCGGTTTCGCGCGAGGCGGCGGCGCGGCAATCGCCGACGCTTTCCGCCACGCCCTGGTCGCTGCCGCCGGCCAGATCGGGACACGGCAAACGCCCCGGCCCCTTGTCGCTGGTGTGCACGCCATCGGCATAGCCGACCGCGTAGCCGAGCAGTGCGCGACGCGCCTGCCCCAGCGCCTCGGCGGTGACGAGACGCTGCGCCGTTTCGCGCGAAGCACGATTGTTCAGGGCCGACAGCATCACGAACGCCGCGGCCGTGACCACCACCATCAACACCAGAATCAAGGCCACGCCCCGCTGACGACGTGGCGCGCGGCTCAACGCCTGCCCACGGCGCGCCTCAGCGCTCCGCGGCGGGACGTTGCTGATAGGCATCGGACACCTGGCGCGAGCCGGGATCAAAAGACTCGCCGGGTTTGAGCGCGACCTCGGCGCCGCTGTGTCCTAGCGGCACCTTCACTCTTTGGCCATCGCGCGCCGGCGGTGCAAGCTTGCCGGACAGCATGTCGCGGCCATTGACCCACACCGTCGCGGCGCCCGCCGAGCGTGCGATGTAGCCATTGAGGGTAACCGTTTCGGCCGGCGCTTCGAGCACCGCGGCGTGCTGTTCGGCAACGGGCTCCGCGCTGGCCCGCGCCCGCGCCTGCCGCACATCGGCGCTGCCCTGGCGGGCGGTGTCGATGGCATTGCGCTCGTCCGCGCTCAGAAACAGGCGGCCAAGTTCGGCGCCATGGGCGGCGCCTTGCGCCGCCAGCAGCACCATCACGCCGGCGACTGCGCGCTTCACAGCTTCAAGCCCCGTTCGCCGCTGAGGTTGATGGTCCACCAGTCGAGTACGCAATCAGCATTGAGATTGGCGGCGGCGGCGCTCAAATCCAGCGTCGCGCCGCTGCGCTTCAAACTGCAGCGGCGCAGCGTGTATTGGCCGAGCGCATGGCCATCGAGGGCATGCAGCAGGCGCAGCAGATCGCCCTCGTGCAACAACGCGAGGTTCAAACTCATGGTGCTGGCATACAGGTGATAGTTGCCGAGCTTGAGGGCGAAATCCGCTTTTGCCTCGCGCTGCGCGTCGAGCTTGTAGGCGACCTGCTTGAGGCCGATGTCATCGCTCGCGCGGCGCAGCGTCTCCAGCCATGACAGGCGTCGCTCACGGCCCAGCAAGCCATGCTCGTAGAGGCGGCGGAATTCGGGAAAATATTCGGCGATGATGCGTTCCTCATCGTCGACCGCCAGATATTTACGGCTCGCTTCGCGAAATTCGGCGTGATGCGCCTGGTATTCACGCTCCATGTTCTGGCGGAAGTAATAGCTCGCCGTGACCATCGCCGCCGATACGGCCAAGGCCAGCACGAACACCACCAGGGTGCCGCGCAATATGCTCCAGTCAGCCCGGCTGGCCATCATGCGCCCCCAGCACCAGTTTGATTTTGAAGGCCGGCGCCACGCGCACGCCGGCGCTCGTTGCGCTGCCGCTGACACTGGCTTCCGGCCGCACGTCCAGCGGGTATTGCAGCACCTTCACGCTCTTGACCCGCGCCTGCGCCTTGAGCTCATCGGCGAGGCTGTCGACCACTTCAATGGCTTTACGAAAATCGCCATCGAAGGGTTCGAGATGGGCGCTGAGTTCGGCTATCTGGTAATACTGACCATCGCTCGCCAGCACCCGCTCCTGTTCAGCGCGACGCTGATCGCTGGCCACCACCTCGGCATCGGGGTCGGCCGCCGCCGCCCAGGCCAGCTCGTCGAGTGTCACCACCGGCGTGCGCTCGAGCACGCCACCCAGGAGTCCGAGCAATATTGCCGGGTCGGGTTTGTATTGACGCAAGCTTGCCACCGCGTCCACCGCGGTCTTGATCTGCTCGGGCTCGACCGGGGTCGGTGGCAGCTTGGCGCGTGCGAGTTCGTAGCGCTGCCCGTAGAAACGCGATTTCTGCGTGGCGTCGAGCGCCTGCTGCTTGAAATTGACGCCCTCGATGAAATTGATGCCGCTCCAGCCGCCGCTGCCCAGCACCATCAGCAGACTGGCGGTGGCGAGCGCGAGGCGCAGACGGTGCAGTGTGTAGTACTGGGTTTCTTCCGGTCGTGCGTAGTGGTTGAGCGGCACTTCGCTGGCCAGCAAATGGGCGAACATGACGTCGCTGTAGTGCGTGCCGCTTCCTTCGTCGAGACCGACACGGGTCGCCACCTGATCGACGTCCAACAGCACGAATTTCTCGTTGTCGCTGTCATGACAATGCTGCTCGAGCTCGGTCAGCAGCTGACCGTGACTCAGAATGTAGATACTGAGCGGACTGTCGCGCGAGATCAGCGCGAGGGAATTCAGGTAGCGCCGCAGCTTTTCCACTTCACCGAACAGATGATCGGCGAACGGCACCGAGCCTAAGCGCGGCATGTGCGCGAGGCGGCTGATCTTCAGCTGACCATCGCGAAAGAAGGTCTGACGCAGACCGCTGGCTTTTTGCAGACTGATCAGCAACACGTTGGGGCCGGTAGCGCCGATGCGCTTCAAGAGCCGCTCACTCAATACCGGCAGGGAATAGATGCCGGCCACCGGCACCTTGTGCGCGATGAGCGGCGTCAACCAGGCACTCACCACTTCCGGACGGGTAATGGCCGTCAGCAGCACGCGGTCATCCTTGCGCCCTTCGCCTTCGCGCCCTTGTGCGAGCGCGTGATGGTAGGGCGTGCCACGAAACAGGCGCGCGTATTTGCGTGCCAGCACCGCGCGCCGGTCGGCGATGCCGACATGGGGAATGGTGTCCTGCCGATATTCCTCTTCGACCACGTCCACCAGCACGCACAGCGGCGCGTGGTTCAATTCTTTGAGACAGCGATCGAACAGGGCGTAGCCGGTGTCGTCGGCGCTGAAGATATAGGCCTGCGCGAGGCGTGGGCCATCGAACAGGTAAAGAATCGCCCTGTCGCCACTGACCAGGAGCACCCGCGGCGGCGGGCTGCTAAAAATTGATCTTAGTGAACGAATCATAGAGAGGCCCAAGGATCGCCGCGATTATCCAGAACAGCACCGCGCCGAGCAGGATGGTGATTATCGGCATGATCATCGCCTGCAGGCGTTGCACCGATTCGGCAACGTCGCGCGTGTAGAAATAGCTGACGTTGTCGAGCGCATTCTCGAGCGCGCCGGTGTTTTCGCCGACCCTCAACATGCGTATCACCAACGGCGGGAACAGGCCGGTGGCGGCGAAGCTGCGACTGATGCCGCCACCGTCGGCGATCATGCGGCCGGCCTCGCGCATGGCATTCGCCACCGCGCGATTGCCCGCCACGTTCTCGGTGGTGCGCACACATTCGAGCACCGTGATGCCCGACGAATACATGATCGAAAAGACATTGCACACGCGCGTGACGATGAGCTTCTTCAACACCGGCCCGACCAGCGGCAGATTCAAGCACAGCTCGTCGAACCAGTCGGCAAAGCGCGGATGAGTCTTGAACGCAAGCACGCCACCCACGGTGGTCGCCAGCGGCAGGAACAGCACCAGGTACCAGTACTGGGTGAAGAACTTCGAGGTGGCGATGAGGGCGCGGGTCTGCAGCGGCAGCGTCTGACCCATGGTCGCGAGAAAGCTGACCAGCTTCGGCACCACGAACATCATGAGAAAGAACAGCGCGAGGAAAATGAACACCGTGACGATGACGGGATAAGTCAGCAATTGCTTGGTGTAGGCGGCCTGCTCGTCCTGCCATTTGAGATTCTCGATGACCTTGGCCAGCACCCGCGTCAGCTGGCCGCTCTCCTCGCCAGCGCGGATGAGACTGACGAACACCGGCGAGAACACGAACGGAAAATCCGCCATCGCCTGCGACAGGTTCTTGCCGCCTTCAATACCTTCGATCATCGCCGCCGTGACTTCTCGCAGACGCCGGTTGTCGACCGTGTCGCGCAGATCCGACAGGCCCTCGAGTATCGGCACGCCGGCGCGCACCAATTGCTCGAGATGAAAGCAGAACGTGATGAGATCGATACGCTCGATGCCGCGCCCGGTGACATTGCGGTTGCGCGATGGCAGTTCGCGGTAGTTGACGAGATCGAGCCCCATGCGCGCGAGGCGCGTTTCGAGATCGGCCGGGTTGACGGCATCGACCCGTCCTTGTGAGACCCGCCCCTGGGCGTTGATGGCCTTGTAGCGGTAGGCTTCCATCAGCCGAGTCTCTCGGTCAGGTCGACCACCCGCGACACTTCATCGAGCGAGGTGAGGCCTTCCAGCACGCGCTTGATGGCCACGTCCGCCAGGGTCTGGAAACCGCGCCGACGCGCCGCCACCGTCAGTTCCTTGAGCTTGGCGTTCTGCGCGATGAGCTCGTCGATTTCGCGATCGAAGCGCAGCACTTCAATCAGCGCGGTGCGTCCCTCGTAGCCTTGATGCGGCGCATGACCGAATTCCTCGGCGACGCGGAAGATGGTGTGTCCGCGCGCCGCGGCATCGAGGCCGAGAATGCGCCGCTCGAGTTCGCTCGGCTCATAGGCTTCACGACAATCGAGACGCAGCTTGCGGATCAGACGCTGAGCAATGATGCCGATGATGTTGCCGGCCAGGATCTCGGGCCGTATGCCCATGTCGAGCAGGCGTGGCAAGGTACCGAGCGATGAATTGGTGTGCAGGGTCGAGAACACCTGGTGGCCGGTCATGGCGGCGCGAAACGCCATCGAGGCGGTGTCTTCGTCGCGAATTTCGCCGACCAGAATGATGTCCGGATCCTGACGCAGGATCGAGCGCACGCCGCTCGCGAAGTCGAGGCGCGCGACTTCGTTGATGGACGTCTGTCGAATCATGCCCATCGGATATTCCACCGGGTCTTCCAAGGTCATGATGTTGACCGACTCGGTGTTGAGGTGGTTCAGGAGACTGTAGAGCGTGGTGGTCTTGCCGCTGCCAGTAGGCCCGGTCACCAGCAACAGGCCTTCGGGGCGCGCCACCATGAGCTTCAAGGTCATGAGCACATCGTCGTCGAGACCGAGCTCGTCGATGGGCACGATGCCTTTCTGGCGGTCCAGCACGCGCAGCACGATGTTCTCGCCGTGCACGGTCGGGAAAGTCGAGACACGAAAATCAATCTGCCGCCCCGACAGACTCAAGGTGATGCGACCGTCCTGGGGCGCGCGGGTCTCGGCGATGTCCATGCCGGACATCACTTTCAGACGCACCGCCAGCGCCGACCAGTAGTTCTTGTGCAAGGACCTTATCTGGCGCAGCACGCCATCGATGCGATAGCGAAAACGCAGGAAGCCCTCTTCCGGTTCGAAGTGGATGTCCGAGGCGCCGCGCTTGACCGCATCGGACAGCAGGGCGTTGACCAGCCGCACCACCGGTTGGCTGTACTCGGCGCTGTCGGCATCGAGACTCTCGTAGTCGATTTCACCGGTTTCTATTTCGCGCAGGATGCCGTCGACCGACAGTTCGAAACCGTAGAACTGGTCGATGGCTTTTTCGATTTCCGCCTCGCCCGCCATCAAGGGCACGATCTCGACCGCGCCACCGAGATGGGCGGCAAGCTGGTCGAGCGCCACCACGTTGAAGGTGTCGGCCATCGCCACGGTCAGGCGATTGCTGTTGGCGTCGAAGGTCAGCGGCAGGATATGAAAGCGCCGCGCCATGTCCTTGGGAATGAGGCGGATGGCTTCCGAATCGACCACCACCTGCGAGAGCTGCGCTTTCTGTTGGCCTAAGGCGCCGCCCAGCACGTCGAGGATGATGGCCTCGGTGGCAAAGCCCAGGCGCACCAGAATGCGCCCGAGGTGATCACGGTTCTTGCGCTGTTCGGTGAGCGCGATGCGAATCTGATCGGAGCTGACGACGCCCTTCTGAACCAGCAGTTCGCCGATGCGCAGCGACCGTTTCGGCGAATTCATGGCGTGTGGCCGGCGCCCGACGCGGACAGCGCGCTGAGGCGCGCCTGTGCGGCTTGTGCGTTGAAGCCCGCGCTGCGCTGGGCGCGCAAGGCCAGACTCTTTTCATAGTAAGTGGCCGCCGCACTGCCCTGGCCCATGTGGTCGAGACTCACGGCGAGGTTGAAGACGTAATCGGGGTTGGCGCCATCGAGCCTTGCGGCGTCGAAATAGGCCTGCTGCGCATCCGGCCAGCGTTGGCGTCGCGCATACCAGTTGCCGAGCGCCGCATGCAGATAGGCGGCGTCGGCGTGGCCGTCGAGCAGCAGAC
Source organism: Gammaproteobacteria bacterium (assembly GCA_020849475.1). Taxonomy (GTDB): domain Bacteria; phylum Pseudomonadota; class Gammaproteobacteria; genus JADJYF01. The sequence continues at coordinate 62,452 of JADLGE010000047.1, read as the reverse complement.
GCAGACGCGCGGCGCCGCCTTCGCCTTCGGCTTCGGTCATGTTGAAGATGGCGGCGCTCGCGACCGGGTCATCCGGGTTGCGCTTCAGCACCTCGGCGTAAAATTCGTAGGCGCGCGGCAGGTCGCCACGCTTCAAGGCCACCGCGCCGAGGCCGAGCAAGGTATCGCGGCGGGCGGGATCGATGACACGCGCGCTGTTATAGAGCTTGGCCGCTAGCTCAAGATTGCCGGCCTGGAACGCGGCATAGGCCTCACTCAAGGTGGCATCGATGGGATGGGGCCGCCGGCTGCGCGAGATCTGCACTTCGCCGCTGGCGATTTCTTCACTGTTGGCGTGTGCATCCGGCGCCGCTTTAGCCCTTGCTGCAGGCCTCGGCCGCACGGGTTGGCGCGGTCGCGCGGCCTTCACGGCGACGTTCGGCGCCGCTGCGCTTGTCGCCGCGGCGGGCGCGGCAGGAGACGTTTCGAGCGCGACCGGCACTGCATCCGCCGACGCCGGTGTAGCGCGGGTCTCTTGCGGCGGCGGCTGGGTATCGATGCGCGCCAGCGCGACATCGGCGGCGGGCGCAGACGTTGGCAGCGGCGCGAGCGTGCGCACTTCATCACGCGGCCGCTCGACATCGCGCGCCACTTCCGGCGATGGCACCACATGCGGCGCGGGACTCAGGCCGGCGTAGTAGACGCCGAGACCGGCGATGCCCAGCACGACGCACACCGCCAGCGCCGCCACCCAGGTCAGCAGCCGCCCGCGCGGCGTGCGTTCGGCGGCGCGGAAAACCGTTTGCGCGCCGGCCACGGTGTGCGCGGAGACATCTTCGAGTGTGCCGTCTTCACCGCGCGCGGCGGCTTTCGGCGCGGCCAGGGTCTGGGAGCGATCGAAATAATCATCGAGGTCGCTGGACATGCCGCGCGCATTGGGCAGGGTGCCGGTCTGCTCGCGGCGCTCGGTGCGCCCTTTGAAGGTCAGATTGCCGCCGAATTCCGCCGCATCGAAGTCTTCATCCGGGGCGCTGTCCATGGGCAGGAAATCGGTGTCGTTGCCGGCCGCGTCGGCCAGCGGCTCCAGACTCAGACTCTCGGGCGCCGTCATGGACAGACTGCGGTCGAGGTTGTCGTCGATGCGCAGATCGAAGTCGGCCATGGTGGCGGCCGCCGCCTGCAGGGCGCGACCGTCAATCTGCACGGTGTCGTCCTGGGATTTGCTGTAGGGCGATATGCGCGTGACGATGCCGGCGTCGCCCGGCACATCCTCGCCGGCGGCGCGCGCGGCGCGTTCTTCCTGCGCCTTCTTATCGGCCTCGGCACGCCGCAAGGCGTCCATCAACAGGCTCATGGCAAGGCCTCGCGCACGTTCAAGCGGCGACCGTCAGTCAATGACGGCAACGCCTTGGGCGCGGTGCGCGACATCGCCATCGCCTCACGGCGCCGGGTTGGCGGGCACGGCGGCAGCGGGCGCCGCGCTGCTGCCCAACAGGCCGGCGTAATCCTTGAGGTCGGTGTTGATGCTTGGGTCGCGCACCACCACCGGCCGCAGGAACACCACCAGTTCGGTCTTGCGCTTATTGGTTTCCTCGGTGCGGAAGAACATATGCCCCAACACCGGAATGCGTGACAGCCCCGGCACGTCACGGTTGCCACCGCGCATGTCGTCCTGCATGAGACCGCCGAGCACGCCTATCTGGCCATCGACGAGTTTCAACACCGATTCCATTTCGCGCACACGAATGACGGGCACGAGATTGGTGACGTCACTCGAAGAGCCGCGCAGTTCGGTGATCAAGACCGGGCCCGGATCGACCGCGTCACCTATCTTCTGCGAAATGGTCGGACGCACGGTCAAGGTCACTTCGCTGTTGGCCGAGACCTGCGGCGTGACCGCCATCACCAGCCCCACCGGCACCGAATGCACATCGGTTTCAACCAGGGTGCGGCCCTGCGAGGTGGTGGTGGAATCCTTGTCGGTCACGTTCAAGGTGAAGTAGACCAGCTCCTCCACTACTTTCAGCACCGCGGTCTGATTGTTCAGAACCATGAGCCGCGGGCTCGACAGCACGCGCGTATCGCCGAATTCATGCAGCAGGCGCACGGTCGCGGTCACCGAGTTGTCGCCGAGCAAGGGATTTTTGTAGCCGAGCGTAAAAGAAGAAATGGCGTTGTCGATGGCGCCGTCGGCAATCTTGCCGAGCACCGACTGATCGACCGTGAAGCCCGCGGCATTCGACTGGTTCAGCAGCAGATTCCAGTCGACGCCGGCTTGATACTGATCGCTCAAGGACACTTCGACGATGGTCGCTTCAATCATCACCTGGCGACGCGCGTTGACCAGCACACGCTGCACGAATTCTTCGATGATCTTGTGCTGACGACTGGTGGCACGCACGCTGATGAGGCCGCTCTCGGCGTTGACGATCACTTTGTCCGAGGCATTGGTGTCGCCGGTGGTGACATTGGCTTCGCCGAGTATCGACAGGATGTTGGAGCGCAGGGTGTCCCAGAAGCGATTGTAGGAACGGGTCTCGAGACGCGTGGATGAGGAATTGTTCTCGCCACTGCCACCACCGCTGCTGCGGCCGCTGCCACCGCTGCCGCCTTCGACCGCGCTGTCACCGGTGGTGGCGACGCGCGTCGCGACATTGACCGTGGTGTCGACGTCGCGCGAGAGATTGACGTAACCAACTTCGTAGGTGCGCAGATAGGCCTCGTCGGGCGAGATGACGATGGTGTCCTGCGTGACTTCGTAGCGCAGCGACACCTGGCGCGCGACGCGCTCGAGGATCTGCGGCAAGGTCTGATCGATGGCGTTGAGCGTGACATTGCCGCTGATCGCGCCACCGATATCGATATTGAGCTTGGCATCGCGGGCCAGCGCGAACAGCAGTTCGCGGACCGGCACGTCGTTGACCACCACCGTGTAACGCTCCGGCGCAGGGGTGACGGCGGGCGCCGGCACGAACGGCACCTGGCCGACGACTTCGGGAATATTGCTGGCCGGCGCCACGGGCGGATTGTTGAGATGGCCGGATGGCGGCGCGGCCGGAGGATGCGGTCGGATCTCGGCGCAAGCGGCCAGCCACAGGGCCAGCAGCGTCACGACTATCGCTTTGAATTTCATGTGCTCGGGCCTCGGCTCGCGTCTCGGGATCCCCCATTTCGAACATAACACATTATAAATCTACTATAAATATCTAATAAATAAAGAACTCTCCCGATATATCAAATCCACCTCGGCGCGCTGCGGCTCAGCGTTGGGGCCGACCACCCCATTTTTCCAAGAGGGCGCGGGTGTCCGGAGCAGGCAGCTCGGCCGGCATCAGATGCTCCAGTCCGACCAGCCCGGTGTCAGCCGACACGCGCGGGTAAGGCGCTGCGTCGGCGGCGGCTTGCGCGGGGCTGGCCGGCGCCGACGCGGCGGTCGCCGACGGGGGCGCGGCCGGCGACACTGCCACCTTAGGCGCGCTGGCGGCGGCCGCGACCTCGGTCGGCGCGCTGGCGGCGCCGCGCGGGAGAAATTCCCACTCATTGCTGAGCAACCAGAGCAGCCCACCCAGGACCGGCAGCAGCAACAGCGCCGGCCACCAGCGCGGCACCCCGCGCATCTCGGCGCCAAACTCGCTGTCCGCCACCGCGCGCCGCACATGGCTGGCATCGACCCCGGCGGCCTGGTCGGCGTAGGCCGCCAGCAAGGCTTTATCGGCCAGCACATTGATCCGTCGCAACAGCCCCCGCGAGGCGCGCTCGATGGCGCGAATCGCGGCCGGCGCGAACAAGCCTTCGCCGCGATAGCCGCTGGCCCTGAGGCGCGCCAGGAGGTAGTCGCGTATCTGTTCGCGATTGAGCGGGGTGAGGTGAAAACCGTGGGTAATGCGCTCGCGCAGCTGGCGAATCTCGTGCAGGGCCAGTTTGTCGTCGAGTTCAGGCTGGCCGAAAAGCACTATCTGCAGGAGCTTGGCCTGGGTCGTTTCGAGGTTGCTGAGCAGGCGAATCTCCTCCAGCGTCTCGACGGGCATGGCCTGCGCCTCCTCGATGAACATCACCACCCGCTTGCCGGCCGCGTGGCGCGCCAGCAGATAGTCCTGCACGGCGTGCAGCACCTTGAGCTTGGAGTCCTCGGGCGCGGCGACGAGGCCGAGCTCGCTGGCGATGGCGTGCAGCACGGCGTCGGGATAGAGCCGCGGATTGGCGACGTAGACGATTTCGCAGTCGGCCGGCAGCTCACGCTCGAGCATGCGACACAGCATGGTCTTGCCGCTGCCGACTTCGCCCACCACTTTGACGATGCCCTCGCCGCGCGCGGTGGCGTAGATCAAGGCTTCCAGCACCGCGCCGCGGTTGCCGCCCGAAAAAAAGAACTCCGGGTCGGGCGTGATGCGGAACGGCGCTTTGGCGAGGCCGAAATGGCGCTCGTACACGGCTAGTCGTCCGTCGCCGCTGGCGGCGTCAGACGCGCGAGGCGGCTGTGGAGCGTGGTGCGATTGACGCCCAGCAGGCGCGCCGCCTTGCTGAGGTTGCCCTCGCCCAAGCGCAGCGCCGCTTCGATGTACTGCCGTTCCAGCGCCGCCAGTTCGTCGTCGAGGCGAAAGCCGGGCTGGCGCAGCCGTTGTTCCGGCGTGGCGCTGTCGACTGCCGGCGACAGCTGCGCGGCGTCGACGTCGAGCTCGAGTTCAGGGCGCAGTTGCGCGGCGCTCACGCACTGCCCGGGATAGCGTGCGCCGAGGCGGATGACGATATTGCGCAGTTCGCGCACGTTGCCGGGAAAAGCGTAGCCGGCCAGCAGTTCGGCAGCGGCCGGCGCCAGGGTGAAGGGTTTGATGCTGGCCGCGTATTGACGCTGGAAGGCGTCGAGCAGCAGCCGCCAGTCGTCGCCACGGCTGCGCAGCGGCGGCACGCTGACCGTCAGCACGCTCAGGCGATGGAAAAGATCCTGGCGAAAGCGCCCGGCACGGGCCAGTTCGCGCAGTTCACGGTTGGTGGCGGCGACGATGCGCGCATTCGAGCGCCGCGCCTCGGTTTCACCCAGTCGGTAGTACTCGCCGTTCTCCAGCACGCGCAGGAATTTGGCCTGCAGATCGAGGGGCATCTCGCCCACTTCGTCGAGGAACAGGGTGCCGTCGCTGGCCTCTTCGAAAAAGCCGGCGCGGGCCTTGTCGGCGCCGGTATAGGCGCCGCGCGCATGGCCGAACAGCTGCGCTTCGAGCAGATCCGGACTGAAGGCCGCACAGTTCATGGTCAGCATCGGACCGTGCTTGCGCGCGCTGGCGGCGTGCAACGCCTGCGCCACCAGTTCCTTGCCGCTGCCCGACTCGCCTTCGACCAACACCGGAAACGGCGTGTCGGCGAATTGCTCGATGAGCGCGCGCAGGGTCGCCATGCCGGCGCTCGCGCCCAGCAAGAGCTCACCGGCGCCCGCCGCGGGCGCATGGGGGCGACGCTCGGCGTCGAGCAGCAGCAGCTGGTGCTTCAGGCGCGCGCGCAGCAGCGCCGGTTCACAGGGCTTGGGCACGAAATCCACCGCGCCGAGGGTCAGGGCGTGCTGGATGTTGCGCCGCTCGTCCTGACCGGACAGCACCAGCACTTTCATGGCGGGGTTGAAGGCGAACAGCTCACCCAGCAGCGCGAAGCCCTCGCCTGGACCGTGGGGTTCGGGCGGCAGCCCCAGGTCGACCAGCGCCAATGGCGGCGGGGCATCGAGCTTGCGCAGCAGGGCGCGCGCTTCGCTACGACTGCCGGCGCTGACGATGTCGAAGTCGTCGCTCAGCACCAGGCCAAGGGCATCGACGATCAGTTCGTCGTCGTCGACCAGCAGCAGCACGGCGCGCTCGGATGCTGGCCCAGTCATGGTCACACGCTCACGTTCAAAGGCTCAGGCGCGACCGCGACCGCGGACGGCGAGATGGTTGCAGATGGCGGTGGCGGCCTCGTGCTGGTTCATGGTGTAGAAGTGCAGGCCCGGCGCGCCGCCCGCCAGCAGGCGTTCGCACAGGCGCGTCACCACTTCGATGCCGAAAGCGGCGATGGCGCCGTGATCGTCACCGAATTCCTGCAGGTGCTTGACCATCCAGCGCGGCAGTTCCGCGCCGCACATCTCGGAAAAACGCCTCAAGTTGGAGAAATTCGTGATCGGCATGATGCCCGGCACCACGGGGATGTCGACACCGCGCTTGTGCACTTCGTCCATGAAGCGGAAATAGGCGTCGGAATTGTAGAAATACTGGGTGATGGCGCCGTTGGCGCCGGCCGCGACCTTGCGCTGGAAATTGTCGATGTCGGCGCTGGCGCTGGCCGCCTGCGGGTGAATCTCGGGATAGGCCGCCACTTCAATGCGGAAATGCTGGCCGCTTTCCTGGCGGATGAATTCGACCAGCTCATTGGCATGGCGCAGCTCGCCAAAGCCGCTGGTGCCGGACGGCATGTCGCCGCGCAGCGCCACCAGGCGGCTGATGCCGGCCTCGCGATAGCGCTGCAGGACCGCGCGGATATCGCTCAAACCGAAGCCGATGCAGGACAGGTGCGGCGCGGTATCGATGCCGGTGTCGGCGCGCAGCTCCAGCACCGTCTCCAGGGTCAGATCGCGCGTCGTGCCGCCCGCGCCGAAGGTCACGGAAAAAAATTCCGGGGCGAGCTCGGCCAGTTTGCGCCGCGTGATGGCGAGGCGCGCCACGCCCTCCGGCGTGCGCGGCGGAAAGAATTCAAAGGACAGACCTACGGAACGCGCACTCGAACTTTGCATGGTATTCACGTTTCACACGGCGGGGACGGTGCGCCCATGGCACCCGGCCTCAGGGTTTTCGACAGTGTCGGCGATTATCCCCGAGGCGTCCCCAATCTCATAACAAGCCGACCTCCGTCACAGCCACCGAGGTAGCGCATTGCGGTCGGTCTCTTTAAAATGCGGCCTTCATTTTTTCGGGTCTGACGGGCGAGCGCGACGCGCTTGCTGGTCTGCCGCGCAAGGCGTCGCGGGGCTTCTGTGTTCAAAAGAACGCGCGCTGCCGGCCCATCCAAATCACCGGCGCGCCGCCGCGCACCGGCCATGAGTCTTGAGGGAATCAGCATGAGCGAAGCGCGCCCACCGCGGAGCGAGACATCCGCCATTTCAGCGCGGCGTCATCTGGCCAACGCCATCCGCGCCTTGAGCATGGACGCGGTACAGGCCGCCAACTCCGGTCATCCGGGCGCACCGATGGGCATGGCCGACATCGCCGAGGTGCTGTGGCGCGACTTCCTGGTGCACAACCCAGCCAACCCGGCGTGGAGCAATCGCGACCGCTTCGTGCTGTCCAACGGCCATGGCTCGATGCTGCTCTATTCGCTGCTGCACCTGACGGGCTATGCCCTCGGCATCGAAGATCTCAAAGCCTTCCGCCAGATGCACTCCAAGACCGCCGGCCATCCGGAACGCGGCGAAGCGCCGGGTGTGGAGACCACCACCGGTCCGCTCGGCCAGGGCATCGCCAACGCGGTCGGCATGGCGCTCGCTGAACGCCACCTCGCGGCGCGCTTCAACCGCCCGGGGCACGACATCGTCGACCACTACACCTATGTGTTCCTGGGCGACGGCTGTCTCATGGAAGGCATTTCCCATGAAGCCTGTTCGCTGGCCGGCACCTTGGGCCTCGGCAAGCTCATCGTGTGCTACGACGACAACGGCATTTCCATCGATGGCGAAGTGCATGGCTGGTTCACCGACGACACCGCCGGCCGCTTCGAGGCCTATGGCTGGCAGGTGATCCGCGCGGTCGACGGCCACGATGCCGCGGCCGTCAAGGCCGCCATCGAGACTGGCCGCGCCGATACCCAGCGCCCGACGCTCATCATCTGCAAGACCGTCATCGGTTTCGGCTCGCCCAACAAGGCCGGCAAGGAAAGCTGCCACGGCGCCGCGCTCGGCGTCGAGGAAGTGGCGGCCACCCGCGCCGCGCTCAACTGGCCGCACGCGGCTTTCGAGATCCCCGCGGACGTCTACGCAGCGTGGAGCGCCAAAGAGAGCGGCGCCGCCCGCGAGCAGGCCTGGAACGCGCAGTTCAAGGCCTACGCCGCCGCCCACCCGGCGCTGGCCGCCGACTTCGAACGCATCATGGCCGGCCGCCTGCCGGACAACTGGACCAGCGGCGCCGATGCGGCCGTGGCCGCCATGGCCGCCACCGACAAGGCCGAAGCCTCGCGCAAATCGTCCGAGCGCGCGCTCGATCATTTCGGCGCACTGGTGCCGGAACTGGTCGGCGGCTCGGCCGATCTGACCGGTTCCAACCTGACTTTCCACAAGGCCAGCCGTGGCTTGACGCCCACCAGCCTCGACGGCAACTACGTCTATTACGGCGTCCGTGAATTCGCCATGGGCGCGATGATGAACGGCCTCGCCCTGCACGGCGGCGCGATTCCCTACGGCGGCACCTTCCTGGTGTTTTCCGACTACGCGCGCAACGCGGTGCGCATGGCGGCGCTCATGAAACTGCGCACCGTCTATGTCTTCACCCACGACTCCATCGGTCTCGGCGAAGACGGCCCCACCCATCAGCCCATCGAACACGCCAACAGCCTGCGCCTGATCCCGAACCTCGACGTGTGGCGCCCGTGTGACGCGGCCGAGACCGCCATCGCCTGGCGCGTATCCCTGGAACGGCAGAACGGCCCGAGCGCGCTGCTCTTGAGCCGCCAGAACCTGCCGCAGCAGCCGCGCAGTGCGCAGCAGTTGGCGGATGTCGCACGGGGCGGTTATGTGCTCATGGACAGCGACAAGCCCGCCACCGCGCTGGTCATCGCCACCGGCTCTGAAATCGGTCTCGCCCGCGAAGTGGTCAGCACGCTCAATGCCGAGGGCCACGCCGTGCGCCTGGTGTCGATGCCCTGCGCCGACGCCTTCGCGCGCCAGGATGTCGCCTATCGCGACAGCGTGTTGCCGCCAGCGCTGCGCAAACGCGTCGCCATTGAAGCCGGCAGCACCGATTTCTGGTATCGCTATGTCGGCCTCGACGGCGCGGTCATCGGTCTCGATCACTTCGGCGCCTCGGCGCCTGCCGGTGCGCTGTTCGAGCATTTCGGTCTGACCGCCGCTAAAGCGACGACGCGCGTGCGCGCATTGCTGGGCGCGTGAATGATCGCGCGCAAGTCGACTTCGTGACACACATGCTAATTATCTATTCATTGCCCAATTGACGGAGTTTCCATCATGACCATACGTGTCGGTATCAATGGCTATGGCCGCATCGGCCGCAACGTGCTGCGTGCCTTGTTCGAGGCCGAGCGCACCGGCGAAATCGAAATCGTCGCGGTGAACGATCTCGGTGACGCGGAAACCAACGCCCACCTGACCCGTTACGACTCCGCCCATGGCAAGTTCCCGGGCAAGGTCGAAGTCAAAGACGGCAACATGATTGTCAACGGCCGGACCATCAAGGTCTTCTCCGAACGCGACCCGTCCAAGCTGCCGTGGGGCGATCTGGGTGTCGACGTGGTGCACGAGTGCACCGGTCTTTTCACCAGCAAGGACAAGGCCGGCCAACATCTGAAGGGCGGCGCCAAGCAGGTGCTGATCTCGGCGCCGGGTGGCAACGACGTCGACGCAACCATCGTCTACGGCGTCAACCACGGCGTGCTGAAAGCGACCGACACCGTGGTTTCCAATGCCTCCTGCACCACCAACTGCCTGGCGCCGCTGGTCAAGCCATTGCACGAGAAGATTGGTCTGGTGGCCGGCATCATGACCACCATCCACGCCTACACCAACGATCAAGTGCTGACCGACGTCTACCACAGCGATCTGCGCCGCGCGCGTTCGGCCACGCAGTCCATGATCCCGACCAAGACCGGCGCCGCCGCGGCGGTCGGCCTGGTGCTGCCGGAACTGAATGGCAAGCTCGACGGCTACGCGGTGCGCGTGCCGACCATCAACGTCTCGCTGGTCGATCTGACCTTCCAGGCCGCGCGTGAAACGAGCGTCAAGGAAGTCATCGAAGTGGTGCGAGCCGCGTCGGAAAGCGGCCCCCTGAAGGGCATTCTGTGTGTGAACGATGAGCCCTTGGTGTCCATCGACTTCAACCACAACCCGGCCTCGTCGATTTTCGAGTCGTCGAACACCAAGGTCGTGAACGGCAACATGGTGAAAGTGCTGTCGTGGTACGACAACGAGTGGGGTTTCTCCAACCGCATGCTCGACACCACCATTGCAATGGTCAAGGCACGGGGCTAAGACCATGCTGAAGATGAGCGCACTCGATCTCAAGGGCAAGCGCGTGTTGATCCGCGAGGATTTCAACGTGCCTTTGAAGAACGGCAAGATTACCGACGACACGCGTCTGCGTGCAGCCCTGCCGACCTTGAAGCTGGCCCTCGATGCCGGCGCGGCGGTGCTGGTGATGTCGCACCTCGGACGCCCGGAAGAGGGCAAGTTCGAGGCCAAGGCATCGCTTGAACCGGTGGTTGGTGCGCTCTCGGCCTTGCTCGGTGTACCGGTGGCGTTCGCGTCGAACTGGATAGACGGTGTCGAGTTGAAACCCGGCACCCTCACGCTCGGTGAAAACACCCGCTTCCTGGTCGGCGAGAACGCCAACGACGATGCACTCGCCAAACGCATGGCGGCGCTGTGCGATGTGTTCGTCAACGACGCCTTCGCCACCGCGCACCGCGCCCAGGCGTCGACCCACGCGGTCGCCAAGTTCGCACCCGTCGCCTGCGGCGGTCCGCTGCTGATGGCGGAAGTCGAAGCGCTGCACCAGGCGCTGAAGGCGCCGGCGCGACCCTTGGTCGCCATCGTCGGCGGCTCGAAAGTCTCGACCAAGCTCGACCTGCTCGAATCGCTGGTCAGCAAGGTCGATCAGCTGGTGGTCGGCGGCGGCATCGCCAACACCTTCCTGGCCGCGGCCGGCAAGGAAGTCGGCAAGTCGCTGTGCGAACGCGACATGCTCGACATCGCCAAGCGCCTGTTGGCGAGCGACGCGCACATTCCGGTGCCGGTGGACGTGGTGTGCGGCACGGAGTTTTCGGAAACGACGCCGGCCACCATCAAGAGCGTCGATGCGGTCGCGGCCGACGACATGATCATGGATCTCGGCCCCAGGAGCCTCGACGCCCTGTGCGCCGAGATTGAAAAGGCCGGCACCATCGTCTGGAACGGCCCCTTGGGCGTATTTGAATTCGACAGTTTCGCGGCCGGCACCGAGAGGCTCGCCAAGGCCATCGCTGCGTCCAAGGCATTCTCCATCGCCGGTGGCGGCGACACCCTCGCGGCCATTGCCAAGTTCGGCATCGCCAAGGACGTCTCCTACATCTCGACCGCTGGCGGCGCGTTCCTGGAATTCCTCGAGGGCAAAACCTTGCCCGCCATCGAGATCCTGGAACAGCGCGCGGCGCAGGGATGACCCTCACCCGCTATCGCACTTCCCATTCCGGCGCGGGCCGGCGGCCCGCATGAGACGCACGAAAATCGTCGCGACCCTGGGGCCGGCCACCGACCAGGACGGCATGCTGGCGCGCCTCATCGAGGCGGGCCTGGATGCCGCACGACTCAATTACTCCCACGGCGATGTCGCCGATCACGCGCGCCGCGCGCGAGCGGTGCGCGCAGCCGCGGCCGCCGCCGGCCGCGAAATCGGCCTCATCGCCGACCTGCAAGGCCCCAAGATTCGTCTCGAATGCTTTCGTGATGGCCCCGTAACGCTGGTCGAGGGCGCGCGCTTCGTCATCGACGCCGAGCTCGGCGACCACCACGGCACGCAAGCCGAAGTCGGCGTCACTTACAAAGCCCTGCCCGGCGATGTGCATGCCGGTGACACGCTCTTGGTCGACGACGGCCGCATCGTGCTGCAAGTCGAACGTGTGCAGGGCGCGCGCATCGAGACCACGGTGCAGATAGGCGGTCCGCTCAGCAATCACAAGGGCATCAACCGCCAGGGCGGCGGTCTGTCGGCGCCGGCGCTGACGCACAAAGATCGGGAAGATCTCGTGCATGCCCTGGCCCATGGCGCCGACTACATCGCGGTGTCGTTTCCGCGCACCGCCGAAGACATCGAAAGCGCGCGGCAGCTCATCAAGGCCGCCGGCGGACGGGCCGGCATCATCGCCAAGATGGAACGCGCCGAAGCGCTCGACCACGCCGCCGAAATCATCGCCGCCAGTGACTGCATCATGATCGCGCGCGGTGACTTGGGCGTAGAAATCGGCGACGCACGCCTGCCGCCCGCGCAGAAGATGCTGGTCGCCATGGCGCGCCGCCAGTTCCGCACCGTCATCACCGCCACACAGATGATGGAATCGATGATCGAGCATCCGCTGCCGACCCGCGCCGAGGTGTTCGACGTCGCCAACGCGGTGCTGGACGGCACCGACGCCGTGATGCTGTCGGGCGAGACCAGCGTCGGCGCCTATCCCGACAAGGCCGTCGCCGCCATGTCGCGCATCTGCCTCGGCGCCGAGCGCGAATGGAGCAACCCGCAATCCTCGACCTTGCCGGACGTCGCGTTTGAGCGGGTCGATCAGGCGATCGCGATGTCGGCCATCTATTGCGGCAACCGCATGGGCGTCAAAGCCATCGCCGCACTGACCGAATCGGGCGCAACGCCGTTATGGATGTCGCGCGTCAACACCGCCATTCCGATTTTTGCCTTGGCACGCGAGGCCGCTACCCTGCGGCGCGTGACCTTGTACCGCGACGTGGTGCCGGTCGAGTTCGACTTCAACTCGGTGCCTTACGACGGCGTGACGCAGGAAGTGCTGCGGGTCTTGAAGGCGCGCGGCGCGGTGAGCGATGGTGATCGGGTGATCATCACCAAAGGTGATCTGCATGGCTATTCCGGCAGCACCAATGGCCTCAAGATCGTGACGGTCGGCGAAGCGGTGGCGGCGGCCGGCTGACGGCCGCGCGCTGGTGCGGCCAATACCGGCTTCCTATAATCCGGACGAACTCTGATTGACGACACAGGGGCGGCGTAAGTACGCGACGCCCGGCGACATAGACCTTTTGGCGAGGATGACCATGAGCAATTACGAACAGCAGAAGACCAAGTTCCAGACCCAGGCCGGCTTCATCGCCGCGCTCGATCAGAGCGGCGGCAGCACGCCCAAGGCGCTCAAGCTCTATGGCATCGGCGAGAACGAATACTCGGGCGACGCGCAGATGATGGATCTCATCCACGCCATGCGCACCCGCATCATCACCAGCCCGTCGTTCAATGGCGATCGCATCCTCGCCGCGATCCTGTTCGAAGCGACCATGGATCGTGAAGTCAAAGGTCTGCCGACCGCCGACTTCCTGTGGAACATGAAGCGCGTAGTGCCGATTCTGAAAATCGACAAGGGCCTGGAAGACGAAGCCAACGGCGTGCAGCTCATGAAGCCCATGCCGACCCTGGACGCGCTGCTGGCCAAGGCCAAGTCCAAGGGCATCTTCGGCACCAAGGAACGTTCGGTCATCAAACACGCCAATGCCGCCGGCATCCAGGCGGTGGTCGACCAGCAGCTCGCGGTTGCCAGGCAGGTCATCGCCGCCGGCCTCGTGCCGATAGTCGAACCGGAAGTCGACATCCATTGCCCCGACAAGGCCCAGGCCGAAGCACTGCTGAAGGATGCACTCAAGAAAGGCCTGGATGCTTTTCCCGCCGGCCAGCTCGTGATGCTCAAGCTGACCCTGCCGGAGGTGGACGACCTCTACGCCGATTTCGTCGCGCACAAGAACGTCTTGAAAGTGGTGGCGCTGTCGGGCGGCTACTCACGCGAAGACGCCAACAAGAAACTCGCGCGCCAGCACGGCATGGTCGCAAGCTTCTCACGCGCCCTGACCGAGGGTCTCACCGCGCAGCAAAGCGATGAGCAGTTCGACGCCGCGATGGACGCCGCGATTCAGAGCATCTATCTGGCGTCGAAGACCTAGAGTGCGTTGAGCCCCTGTTGTGGGTCAGACTTCAGTCTGCCCACAAAGGATGGTCGTCCAGTCATCCAAAGTGCAGCGCGAGCCATACGGCTTGCGCTGATCGCGCTACGCGATGTTTGCGATGGGCGTGGATCAACAACGCATCCCCCGCTGCCATCTCCACTTCCCCTTGCTCGAACTCCAGCACCGCGCTACCTGCCAACAATATCGCCCACTCGTTCTCGGCCTGGTCGTACCAGAACTGTGGCGGGCTGGCGTGGGATGCGGAGAGAATGTGTTCGAGACGGAAATGCGTGCCGCTGACGAGCACATTGATTTGTTCGGCGGGCAACTTGGCCGGCAAATCAACGAGGCGGAGGATGGTCGGCAGTGGCGGATTCATGGGCGCATTCGAATGTCAGACTGAAGTCTGACATTCATGTAAGCGCAACACCCTGCGCTTCGATTTCCAGTATGCAAGAAATCGCGTCTACGCTGTCAGCCGCGTCAGCGCCTCGCGATACTTGGCGGCGGTCTTCTCAGCGATTTCGTCGGGCAGCTTGGGCGCGGGCGCCTGCTTGTTCCAGTCGAGCGTCTCCAGGTAATCGCGCACGAACTGTTTGTCGAAGCTCGGCGGGCTGACACCGACCTGGTATTCATCGGCCGGCCAGAAGCGCGAGGAATCAGGCGTCAGCACTTCGTCTATCAGCACCAGTTCGTCGTTGGCATCGAGGCCGAATTCGAACTTGGTGTCGGCGATGATGATGCCCTTGGTGCGGGCGAAATCGGCGGCGGTCTGGTAGATCTTCAAACTCACGTCGCGCACCTGCTCGGCGCGCGCACGGCCCAGCAGTTCGCAGGTGCGCTCGAAGTCGATGTTCTCGTCGTGCTCGCCAATCTCGGCCTTGGTCGACGGCGTGAAGAGGGCCTGCGGCAATTGCTGCGCCTGTTGCAGACCCGCCGGCAGTTCGATGCCGCACACACGGCCGCTCTTCTGATAATCCTTCCAGCCCGAGCCGATGATGTAACCACGCACGATCGCTTCCACCGGCAGGGGGCGCAGTTTGTCGACCACGATCGCGCGGCCCTCGACGGTGGCGCGCTCGGCGGCGTCGGGCAGCACTTCGGCGAGCGTCAGCTTGGACAGATGATTGCGAATCACACTCTCGACGCGTGCAAACCAGAAATTCGACAAGGCGGTCAGCACCGCGCCCTTGCCGGGTATCGGGTCGGACAGAATGACGTCGAAGGCCGAGATGCGATCGGTGGTGACAATCAACAGATGCGCATCGTCCACTGCGTAGATGTCGCGCACTTTGCCGCGCTGGATGAGCGGCAGGCTGGTGAGATGGGATTCGTAAAGGGCTGCGCTCGTCATGCCTGCCTGCCGTGAAGGAAAGGGGCGCGTATTCTGCCCAATGGCCGGCGGAAAGACCACCGCGCGGGCGGTGCGGCCATTACCGTGGCGAGGCCTGCGTCAGGAGCGTGGAGGGGATATACCGGACGCGCCGCTCATCACCATGCGCGGCACATCACCGGCGGTGCCCATGGCGCGCGCGATCAGCCAATGCTTGAGCGGCGCGAGGCGCTGCGTGGCGTTCATGCCGGCGCCGCGCGCCTGGCGGACCACATTCTCGTTGCGCTGAAACAGCCGATGCAGGCCGTCGGTCACGGCGGTCATGGCCAGGGTTTCACTCTTGCGCCAGCGCTCGAAGCGGCGCAGGGCACTGGTCGATGAACCGACACCGGCGGTGGCCGGGCCCAGGCATTCGACCAGCGCGGCGACATCCATGAGCCCCATGTTCAAACCCTGGCCGGCCAGCGGATGCATGAGGTGCGCCGCATCGCCGAGCAGCACACAGCGACCGTCGACCATCTGCGCGGCCTGCGCGCGCGCCAGCGGAAAGGCCGCGCGCGCGCTCAAATGCGTGACGCCACCCAGGCAATCCTCGAACGCCTCACGCAAGGCGCCGATGAAATAAGCGTCCTCGCAGGCCATGAGTTCGGCCGCGCGCTCGTCGTTGCACGACCACACGATCGAGCATTCGCGCTGCGCGGCGAGCGGCAAGGCGGCGATGGGGCCGGTATCGAGAAAACGTTGACGGGCGATGTTGCCGTGGCCGCGCGCAAAGGCGACGTTGGCCAGGATCGCGCTCTGGCGGTACGGCACCTTGGTCTGTTCGATGCCGGCCGCCTTGCGCACCGCCGAATTGGCGCCGTCGGCGCCGATCAGGAGTCGCGTGCGCAGGCGACTGCCGTCGTCGAGCGCGAGCACCACCGGCACGCCCGCTTCGAAGCCGGTCAGCGCGTGCGCCTGGAGGCTGACACCGGGGCGCGTGGCGAGGCTCTCCGCCAAGGCCGCGACCAGGTTCTGTTGTTCCAGGATGTAGCCCATGGCGCCGTGATGGCCGGGCGGCGGCATGAAATCGAGATGTCCACTGGAGCCGGCGTCCCACACTTGCATCGCGTCGAAACGCCCGACGCGTGAATGGTCGAGCGGCGCCCACGCCCGCGCTGCTTCGAGGATGCGGCGCACGGCGGGCGTCAGGGCATAGGTTCTAAGGCCGATCTCGCCTTGCGGGCGCGACCGGTCCAGGCGCGGTTCGAGCAGGCACACGCTGTAGCCGGCATCGTTCAACAGCGCGGCCGCGGTCAGACCGACCACGCCGCCGCCGGCGATGACGATGTCGAAAATCATGGCCGCACCGCCGCCGTGCTGCGCGCCAGGGCGGCGAGACCGCTCGCTTCCTGCACGAAACGCTGTTTGGCGCCGGGGCACAGATCGGCCAAGGTCAGGGCCAGACGCCGCGTCGCGCTGACCGCGCACAGGCGTGAGCGAAAACCCTGCGCCAACAGATCGCTGAAGCCGACGGTGTTGCGCTGGTCCGGCGCGCGCGCGGCGGCATAGCGGGACAGCGTGGCGGCGAGGCCGGCGTCGTCTTCGGCGCCGATGCAGGCCGCGAGCGTCGCCACGTCGCGCAGGCCGAGATTCAGTCCCTGTGCGGCGTTGGGGTGCATGGTGTTGGCGGCATTGCCTATCAGCACCAGGCGGGTATCGGTCAGGCGCCGCGCACGCTGTCGCGCGAGGGCATGGGCGCGGCGCGGGCCGGCCACGGTGATATGCCCGAGCCGCGTGCCGAAGCGGCGCGCGAGTTCAGCGCCATAGGCATCGTCGTCGAGTCGCAGCGCGGCCAACGCGCGGCCTTCGTGCAGACACTGCACGCTCACATAGCGCGCGCCCCCACACGGGATCATGGCGAGCGGCCCTTCACGGGTAAAATGTTCAAACGCGGTGTGGGGCTGCGGACGCGTCACTTCGACGCGCGCGATGAGTGCGTGCTGACCGTAGTCGTAGCCGTCGGTGGCGATGCCCGCCGCGACGCGCACCGGCGAGGCATTGCCGTCGGCGCCGATCAGGAGCGCGGCATGCAGCATGCGCACGGTGTCGCCCTGCGCCACTTCAATCTCGATGGCGTCATCGCCTGCGCGGTGGCCGAGGTAACGGCTGTCCCAGCACACGTGCTCGCCGAGCGCGTCTGCCATCGCCACGCGTAATTCATAGAGCAGGATGTCGGCCGGACAGGCCCAGCCCATGGCGTCGAGGCCGCTGTCCCGGGCATCGAGGGCCAGCGCGCCCGGGCCGCCGCGATCGCTGACGCGAATATGGCGGATGGCGGTGGCATGGGCTTCGAGGCGTGACCACAGGCCAAGCCCGCGCAGAATCTCGATGGACGCCGCCGACAATACCAGCGCGCGCGCATCACCGTCAGGCGCGCGCGGCGCCGGGCCTTGATCGAGCAACAGCACGCGACGCCCCTCGCGGTGCAGCGCCAATGCGGCGCAGCTGCCGACCAGGCCGGCGCCGACCACGATGGCGTCGTAGTCAGGCGGCACTGCGCTCGCGCATCGCCGCTTCCACCGCTTCGACGGACTTGGGCGCTTCGATGGTCAGGATCTCGTGGCCGGTCTCGGTCACCAGCACATCGTCTTCGATGCGCACGCCGATGTTCCACCACTGCTTGCCGAGATCTTTCAAGGTCGCGGCGAGATACAGGCCCGGCTCGACAGTGGTGACCATGCCGGGCTCGAACACCCGCCATTCGTCGTGCAGTTTGTAATCACCGACGTCATGCACGTCCATGCCCAGCCAATGGCCGGTCTTGTGCGGGTAATAGGGTTTGTAGGCTTCTTCGTCGATGAGCTTGCGCAGGCGGCCTTTGAGAATGCCGATGTCGATGAGGCCGCGCGTGATGACTTCAATCGCCGCTTCGTGGGGCTCGTTCCAGGTATTGCCCGGCCGCACTTCGGCAATCGCGGCGAGCTGCGCTTCCAGCACTATTTCGTAGATCTGGCGCTGTTCAGTGGTGTATTCGCCGCTCACCGGAAAGGTGCGCGTGATATCGCTGGCGTAGCTGTCGTATTCGGCGCCGGCATCGATGAGCAACAGGTCGCCGTCCTTCAGGACGTCGCTGTTCTCGGTGTAATGCAGGATGCAGGAATTGGCGCCGCCGCCGACAATGGATGGATACGCCGGCGAGCGCGCGCCCTGCTGCATGAAGCTGTGCAGAAGTTCGGCTTCGATTTGATATTCACGCATGCCGGACTTGCACGCCGCCATGGCGCGGCGGTGGGCGGCGGCGGCGATGCTGGCCGCGCGGCGCATGGCCTTCAATTCCTGACTGCTCTTGAACAGCCGCATCTCGTGCACCACGTGGCCGAGAGACACGAATTGATCCGGCGCGTGGATGCCGGCGCGGCCCTTGCTCGTGACGCGGTTCAACCAGCTCACCAGGCGCTGATCGAAATCCGCATAGCGACCCATGGTGAAGTAGATGCGTTCCTTGTTCTCGATGAGGCCCGGCAGGATGTCGTCGAGGTCGGTGATCGGAAACGCATCGTCGGCGCCATACAGTTCACAGGCGCCTTCCAGGCCTGCGCGCCGGCCATGCCAGGATTCGGCTTCGTCGTCGCGTTCACGACAGAACAGAATGCATTCACCCTGCGGCCGGTCCGGCACCAGCACCAGCACCGCCTCGGGCTCGGGAAAGCCGGTCAGGTAATAGAAATCGCTATCGGGGCGGAATGGGTAGTAGACGTCGCGATTGCGAATGCGCTCAGGCGCGGTCGGCTGAATGACGATGCCGCCATGGCCCGCGATGTCCATCAATCGCTTGCGACGGCGTGCGAATTCTCTCTTCTCCATGCGACCTCGACCAGTTCGAAAGGGGGATGACGAGACGCGCGCGGCCGCGCTTCAGTGCAGGGTGACGTCAGGCAGGTCGTCGTCCTGTTCACTCGGGCCTTCGCCAAGCTCGGCGCGCACCAGCATCACACCCATGCGCGTGAACTCGGTGAGCTCGACCAGGGCGCGCTCGTCTTCCTCGTCGCCGTCGGCGTCCATCGCCAGCGAGGTGAAGCGCGACAGGTCGGCGAGAAACTCCCGCGCATCTTCGCCCAGCGCCTCTAGTGAGGCAATCCCCGACAGGCCGAGGCCCGACAGGAAACCGCGGCACCAATCGGCGAAACCGGCGGCGCGCGCGCTGAGCGCGGCGTCATCGTCGGGCAACAGCAATTCGAGTTGATAGTCCTCGGCGCCCATGGCGCTCAAGGTCTCGCGCATCAGCTCTTCGAGCGCGGCGCGCGGTTCGCCGCTCGCGAACAGGTTGCGCTCGCCGCCGCCGACATGATCGAGCCACAGGCCAGGATCGAAATTGTTCGGGCCGCTCAACATGCCGCACAGCATGCCGTGGCATTCGGCGGCGCCGATGTCACAGTGCACCGACCTCAAGGCGCGGCCGACGCGCGTGAACAGTTCGCCATTCATGATAGTGATGGCCGACACGAAGCTGCGTGCGCGGCGAAGCGGGGGTGAATATACATATATGTGTCGGACACGCTGCGCGGTGAGACCGGGATTATCCCACGGCGACCCGCCGTGCAGAAGGCGCGCGAGGCCAAACTCGGCGCAGCTTGCGCTGTGCGCTGTTGACCGTCCGCTGCCCACCGCTCTATATTGGCCTCGCATTCCATCCGCCCCCGGTGAGCACGCGTTGACGTCATGACAGCAGGCAGTAAAGACCGCTTGGAACTCGCTGCGCTCGAATCGCGGGTTGATGAGCTGATCAAGGCGGTCGAAAGCCTTGCCACCGAGAATGAAGCCCTGCGCTCGCAACAGGCCTCGCTGACCACCGAGCGCGCGGCCCTGATCGAGAAAACGGAACAGGCGCGGTCACGCGTTGAAGCCATGATTGCCCGCTTGAAGGCGATGGAGACCCGTTCATGAGCAGCGACAGCGAAGTCAAGCCGATCACGGTGACGATTTTCGACAAGGATTACGTGGTCGGCTGCAAGGAAAACGAGCGTGAGGCGCTGTTCGCCTCGGTGCAGTTTCTGAACAAGAAGATGGTCGAGCAGCGCGACAACGGCAAGGTCATCGGTGCGGAACGCATCGCGGTGATGTCGGCGCTCAATATTGCCCACGAGTACCTGGAGTACCGTCGCAACAACGAATCCATCGTGTCCGACGTGGGCGCCAGCGTGACGCGCATGCAGGGCAAGATTTCGCAGGTGCTGTCGCGCGGCCTCGGCATGTCATTCAAGGCCTCCGGCCACTGATCGCCCCTGGCGGACCGGCCAGGGTTAAAGGTCCGCGCGAAGATGTCGATTTAGAGCTTGGTGTTCTCTGCTGTGTGCGTCAAAGACCTGAGATCTTTGAGCCTATTTTTCTTACCTCAGGGACCGATCAATCAGCGATGTTGTGCATGTCCGCATCTCAGCGGAAAGCCTGATTCGCCATGAGAAGTCCCGTCTTGGACCCTTGGTTCAAGATTACGGTCGAGACGGCACGGTGGAGAACACCTTTTAATTCCCCTCTTCTCTGTTCACCCTGGCGCCCCGTGGCGCCCACGGCCTGGCGCTGAATCCGGCGGATCCGCCATCACACTAACGCGGCGCGGGAACCTACAAAGCTCAATTTTCACTGCCGGTGGCCGCTACGCACGGTGATGAAGTCCCTGTCCAATTCCAAGGCCACCCTCACCATCCTCGCTTTTGGCCTGGCGATGATGGCGGTCGTGCGTTGGCAGGAGCAGAGTGCGCTCGATGCCGCGCGCGCCAGCTATCGCAACGAATCGCGCGAGCGGGCGCTGGATATCGCGACCACCGTCGAAACCAATTTCAACACCATCTACTCCGGTCTGCGCACCATGGCGCGGCTGCCCAGCGTGCGCACCATCGATCGCTACGGCCGCAATTTCTCCGCCGACGCCCACACCACCGTGCAGGAGATCTACAACAACCTCGCCTCCCAGGTGTCGATGTCCGAGGTCTACATCGTGCCGCGCGACCTCAACCCGGACCGCGTCGACCCCGCCACCGGCAGCCTCGAAGCGCCCATCGTCACCTTCGACGAGCTGATTGTCGGCCGCAGCGGCGGCCACCGCAGCCATGAGGACGACGAGCTGCCGGAAATTGAAATCTTCGAATACCGACTCATGCGCCAGCAGGCGCAGCGCCTGAGCAGCTCTTTCAACAACGAATCGCGGGTCGACGGCCTGGCCTATCCGGCCCTGACCGGCCCGGAAGTCGTGACCTGCGACAACACCCGTTTCGATCCCGCGCACCCCGATGACAAGGACCGCTCGGGGCTGGTGTACTCGGTGCCGTTTTACGACGGCGAGGGCGCGTTCGCGGGACTGGTATCGGGTGTGATGCTGACCGCGGCCTTGCGCGAACTGCTGCCGGACGGCTTCTATGCCCTGCACAACAGCGCCAACCAATACGTCGCACCCGCCAGTCAGCCCGGACCATGGCGCGAGGCCGCTGCCAGCATCGCGGCCGACAGACCGGCCTCCGACCTCATCTACTCCGACGTGATCAAGCTCAAGATTGCCGACGGCTCTGGGCATTGGACGCTGTGGGCCGGTCAGCCCGACAGCCTGTTCTGGTCGCGCAGCGACGTTCGCGCCGCGCACACCGTGGCGCGCACCGGTTACCTGGTGGCCCTGCTGGTGACGCTGTTGCTGCTGCTGTGGTGGCGATCGCAGCAGGCCCATCGGCTGCACATCGAGCGCATCAACCAGAATCTCGAACGCACCGTCGATGACCGCACCAGCGAATTGCGCGTGGCCTTGGTCGCGGCCGAGGACGCGGCGCGCGCCAAGTCGCAGTTCCTGGCCAACATGAGCCATGAGATCCGTACGCCCATCAATGGCGTGCTGGGCATGAACGAGATTTTGCTGCGCACCGCGCTCGATGAACATCAGAAGCATTGCGCACAGACCATCCGTGATTCCGGCACCGCGCTGCTGGGCGTGGTCAATGACGTGCTCGACTTCTCCAAGATTGAAGCCGGCATGTTGACGCTGGAGCAACAGAGCTTCGATATGCGCGAGCTTGGCGAGGACGTCGCCAGCCTGCTCGCCGACAGCGCACTGGCCAAGGGTGTGACCTTGCACGTGGTGACGCCCGTGCATCTCAACCTGTGGCGCAGCGGCGACCCGGCGCGCGTTCGCCAGGTGCTGACCAACCTGATCGGCAACGCCATCAAGTTCACCAGTCAAGGCAGCGTGGTCCTGCGCGTGGACAACGGCGCGAGCGACGACCTGCTACGCGTGACGGTCACCGACAGCGGTATCGGTATCGCGCCAGAAGACCGCGAAAGAATTTTTGAAGCCTTTGCCCAGGCCGACGGCGGCACCGCGCGCCGTTACGGCGGCACGGGTCTGGGCTTGAGTATTTCAGCCAGACTGGTGCGCCTCATGGACGGCGAGATCGGCGTCGACAGCACACCGGGCGCCGGGTCGACGTTCTGGTTCACCGCGCGTCTGCCGCTCGCGGCGCCGCAGCCGGCAAGCGCCGAGCCACTGACGCTGCGCGTGCTGCTGGTCGACGACCATGCGCTCGACAGCGAGATCTGCCGCGGCTATCTGGCCAGCGCGGGCTGCGAGGTCGAAAGCGTGGTCAATGTCGACGCCGGCGTGGCCCGCCTCAAGGCCGCTCGTTTCGATGCGGTGATCTTCGGCCATTACGGCAACGCCGAAGTGGCCCTCAGCGCGCTCGCGCAGCTACAGGACAAGGCGTCGGCGACGCCGCCGAGGAAACTGCTGTCGGCGCCACTGCGCAATCGACCCAGCCATGCACAAACGCGCGAAGCCGGCATCGACGGACTGCTGGT
The DNA here is from genome assembly GCA_020849475.1 of Gammaproteobacteria bacterium. Taxonomy (GTDB): domain Bacteria; phylum Pseudomonadota; class Gammaproteobacteria; genus JADJYF01. The sequence continues at coordinate 39,437 of JADLGE010000047.1, read as the reverse complement.
CAAGCCCTTGCGCCTGCGCGATGTGCGCAATGTGCTCGGCAACGCCGAACGGCCGGCGACACGCGTCGAGGGCAGCCTGGCCGCGCTCAACTTCGACGGCCATGTGCTGCTTGCCGAGGACAACCTCGTCAACCAGGAAGTGGCGCGCGCGCTGCTGGAAATGGCAGGGCTGCGCGTCGACACCGTGCCCGATGGTCAGGCAGCGGTCGATGCCTGGGCCGGCGGCGCCTACGACCTTATTTTCATGGATTGCCAGATGCCTGGCATGAGCGGCTACGACGCCACGGCGGCGATTCGTGAACGCGAACGCCTCGGCAAGCGCGCGGCCACACCGATAGTCGCCTTGACTGCCAATTCCATGCATGGCGATCGCGAACGTTGCCTCGATGCCGGCATGGACGACTATCTCGCCAAACCCTTCACCGACGAACAACTGCGCGGCATGCTGAAGAAATGGCTGGGCGACACGCCGGCAGTCGCGACGCAGGAAGTCACGGCACCGGCAGTCACGGCCCACGTCGCTGCGTCGGCGGCCGGCCGCGAGGAAGCGGCGCGCGACGAAGCGCCACTGGCGCTGCTTAACCCCACGGCCCTCGACGCTATGCGCGCGCGTGAACGCAGCGGCCGCGGTGGCCTGCTGCGACGCGTGGTCGATGGTTACCTGCAGCAATCGGTCGAACACCTGGCGATGCTGGCCAAGGGCTGCGTGAGCCGCGATGGCGAAGCCGTGGTGTTCGCCGTGCATGCTTTGAAGTCGAGCAGCGCCGCCATCGGCGCCGAACAGCTCGCCGCCCTGTGTCGCGGCATTGAAGTCGAAGCGCGCGGCGGCGACCTCGACCAGGCCTGTCGCGAATTGCCGCAGGTAACGACGCTGCACGGCGAAGTGTGCGCGCTGCTCAACACTCACTATCGGGCAGATGCCGCATGAGCGAGACGCCACGCACGCGCCTGTCGGCGCTCGTCATCGATGATGAAATCGTGACCCGCGCCATCCTTGCCGACGCACTCGAGGAACTCGGCATGGACGTGCGCGAGGCCGGCGACGGCGCCGAGGGTCTGCGCTTGTTTCACGCCGAATTGCCGGATCTCGTGCTGCTCGATGTCGCCATGCCCGGCATGGACGGCTTTGCCGTGTGTCGCCGCATGCGCGCCGAGCCCGGCGGCGAGCACTTGCCCATCTTGATGCTGACCGGTCTCGATGACGAGCAATCGGTGGAAGAGGCCTTTGCCGCGGGCGCCACGGATTTCGCCACCAAACCTTGCAACGTGCCCTTGCTGCGCCATCGCCTGCGCTACGTATTGCGCGCCAAGCATACCGCCGACCAACTGCGTTACAGCGAAGCGAGCCTGACGCGCGCGCAGGCCATGGCGCGGGTCGGCAGCTTTGAACTCGATGTGGAGTCCGAGCATTTGGTGCCGTCCAACCAGGCGCGGCAAATGCTGTTCGCGTGCGCGCGCGGCACGCCACTGAATCTCGAATCGCTGCTCAGCCGGGTGGTCGCCGGCGACCGCGAGCGCGTTGCCACGACCTTGCGTGCGGCGCTCGCCGAGCGGCGCTCACTGGGGCTCGATTTCGATCTCATCGCCGCCGATGGCGCGCGACTGTCCTTGCACCTCGAGCTCGAGATGTTCGCCGCAGACCGGCGTGGCCATCCGCAGGCCATGGGCACCTTGCAGGACTTGAGTGAGCAGCGCGCGTCCGAGCAGCGCATCCGCGAGCTGGCATTCTTCGATGCCGTCACCGGCCTGCCCAATCGCGCCTACTTCATGGAGCGTCTGGCCGAGACACTGGCGAGCGCCAAGCGCTACACGCGCCAGTTTGCGGTGATGTTCATCGACCTCGATCAATTCAAACGCATCAATGACACGCTGGGCCACGATGCCGGCGATGACTTGCTGCGCCAGGTCGCCGACCGCATCACCCATAGCCTGCGCCGCAGCGACACCGTCACGCGCGCCGCGGAAGAAAGCAATGAAACGGTTGCACGCCTGGGCGGCGACGAGTTCGTGGTGCTGCTGGCCGACATCCGTCGCCCTGAAGACGCGGCCTTGGTGGCACGCCGCATCCTCGCTGAACTCGAACCGCCGTTTAAGCTTGGCGGTACTGAAATGCGTATTTCAAGCAGCATCGGCATCGCCAGCTTTCCCAATGACGGCAGCGACGAATCAAGCTTGCTCAAATGCGCCGACCTGGCCATGTACCGGGTCAAGACCGATGGACGCAACGGCTATCGTTTCTACACGCCGGCCTTGAACACCCGCGTGGTGGAACGGTTGACCTTGGAGGGCAGTCTGCGGCGCGCCCTCGAGCGCGGCGAGTTTGAACTCCATTACCAGCCCCAGGTGGATTGCAGCAAGGGCATCGTGCTGGGCGCCGAAACGCTGGTGCGCTGGCGTAACCCCGATGCCGGGCTGGTGCGGGCCGGAGATTTCATTCCGGTCGCCGAAGAAAACGGACTCATCGTGCCGTTGTCGGCGTGGGTGTTGAACCAGGCATTGAGTGATGCGCGGCGCTGGCGCCATGAGTTTGGTCAACCGCTGCGGGTGACGGTCAACGTCGCCGCTTCGCAGCTGCGCAACGACAAGCTGGTCGCTGACGTCGCCGCGCTGTTGAAACGCCATGAGGTGGAACCGGCGGCGCTGGAGCTCGAAGTCACCGAGAACATGCTGGCAGGCGATCATGAACAGACGGCGGCTTTGCTGCGCGATTTGAACGCACTCGGCGTGCGCTTCGCGCTCGACGATTTCGGCACCGGACAACTGGCCTTGTCGCAGCTCAAGGGCCTGCCCTTGTCGAGTTTCAAGATCGACCCGGTGTTCATACGCAACCTGCCCGACTCCAAGGTCGATTTAGCGGTGGTCAAGAGCGCGATAGCGCTCGCGCACAATCTGCATGCGCTGGTGATTGCCGAATCGGTCGAACGGGAAGAGCAGGCGCTATGCCTGAAAGAGCTCGGCTGCGACGCGATGCAGGGTTATTACATCGGCCCGCCAATGTCGTTCGACGACCTGATGCAATGGTTAAACGAACGGCGCGCCGTGGAACTGGCGCGCCTCGCGCAGCGTTCAGCGCGCGGCGCCTGACGCGCCGCGCCGGTTACCGTGGGGCTCAGGCGACGGCCGCGGCCTGCGCTTCCTTGCAGCGTTCGGTGAGATAAGCCAGCGCTTCTTCGACCTGGTCGATCAGAATCAGGCACAGGTCGCCCGCTTCCAACTGCGCCAGCGCAGCGTCGATGGCGACGAACTCACCATTGATCTCGCTGACTTCGCGCGTGCGGCTCGCGTTGCCCAAGCCCTCGCGCAGCAAAGCCAGCACTTCGCCATCGGCGCGGCCACGCTGACAAGCGTCCTGGTAGAGGATGGCGGCGTCGAACGCATTGCCGAGGATGCGGGTCTGATCGCGAATGTCTTCGTCGCGCCGATCGCCGGCGCCACTGATCACGACCAGGCGGCGTTTGGCCGGGATGGCGGTCACGGCCTGCACCAGGGCGACCATGGCGTCGGGATTGTGGCCGTAGTCAGCAATCACCGTTGCGCCGCGGTAGTCCATGAGATTGAAGCGGCCCGGTGTGGCAGCGACGCTCGGCACGAAAGTCGCGAGCCCGGCGCGAATGTGCGGCCAGTCGACTCCCGCGCCCCACGCGGCGGCGACCGCCGCCAGCACATTCTCAACTTGAAAGCCGATGCGCCCGCCGAAGGTCAGGGGAATGTCGGCGAGTGGCAAGCGGCATAACTCCGCCCCTTCCACGCAGCTGATGGCGTCGCCGTCCACCACCACCACGCGCCGGCCCTGGGCGCGGTGAGTAACACTGATCGGATTGGCCGGGTTGCGTGAGAAATAAATCACGCCGCCGGGGCAGGCGACATTGCAGCGCGCGGCGATTGGATCGTCGGCATTCAAGACCGCGTAGCCGGTGGCGGAGACGTTCTGCACGATGACGCGCTTCAGCACCGCCAGATCCTCAACGGTGGTGATGTAGTTCAAACCAAGATGATCGCCGGTGCCGATATTGGTCACCACCGCCACCTGGCAGCGATCGAACGCGAGTCCTTCGCGCAGAATGCCACCGCGTGCGGTTTCCAGCACCGCGGCGTCGACATCGGGATGCATCAACACGCTGCGCGCGCTGCGCGGGCCGCTGCAATCACCGCTGTCGATCTGGGTGCCCTGCACGTACACGCCATCGGTCAAGGTCATGCCGACGCGTAAGCTCGCCTGCTCGAGAATATGCGCGGTCAGACGCACGGTGGTGGTCTTGCCATTGGTGCCGGTGACGGCGATGACCGGAATGCGTGCATCGTCACCGTTGCCGAACATCTCGGCGATGATGGCCTCACCGACCTTGCGGCCAGTGCCGTAAGACGGCGACAAATGCATGCGCAGACCGGGCGCGGCATTCACTTCGACAATGCCGCCGTTCTGCTCTTCCAGCGACTTCAAGACGTTCTGGCACACCACGTCGACGCCACAGATATCGAGACCGACCATCTGCGCTGCCGCCACCGCGCGCGCGGCCAAATCCGGATGCACTTCGTCGGTGACGTCGGTGGCGGTGCCGCCGGTCGACAGGTTGGCATTGTTGCGCAACACCACGCGCAAGCCCTTGCCCGGGATCGAGGTCGGCGTCAGGTCCTGCAGCTCGAGACAGGTGAAGGCGATTTCGTCGAAACGAATCTTGGTCAGCGAGGTGGCGTGACCTGAGCCGCGACGCGGATCGCGGTTCACTTCCTCGACCAGTTCCTTGACGGTGTGCACGCCGTCGCCGATCACGAACGGTGGATCGCGGCGGGCGGCGGCGATGAGCTTGTCGCCCACCACCAGGAAACGGTAATCGTGGCCGGGAATGTAGCGCTCGACCAGCACCTTGGTGCCGGCTTCCATGGCCGCGCGGTAAGCGGCTTCGAGGTGCGGCTTGGTCTCGATATTGACCGTCACGCCGCGGCCCTGGTGACCGTCTTTCGGCTTCACCACCACCGGCAAGCCCATGGCGCAGGCCGCCACCCAGGCATCTTCGGCGCTCGAAACTTCGCGACCGTCGGGCACCGGCACGCCGGCGGCCTTCAACAATTGCTTGGTGAGCTGTTTGTCCTGCGCAATCGATTGCGCAATGGCGCTGGTGCGATCAATTTCCGCCGCCTGGATGCGGCGTTGACGGCTGCCCCATCCGAACTGCACCAGCGAACCGCTGGTCAGACGACGATAGGGAATACCGCGCTCCACGGCTGCGGTCACAATCGAGCCGGTCGACGGGCCGAGGCGCTCGTCCTCGTCCATCTCCTGCAGCCGCGCGACTTCCGATTCGACATCGAAGGGCGCGTCGTCGAGAGTGGCCTGCACCAGGCGCTGAGCGATGTCGAGGGCCGCCCGGCCGACGCATTCTTCGCTGTATTCCACCACCACCTGGAACACACCGGCATCGGGCGTGAGCCCACAGCGGCTGAAGCTCACCGGGCAGCCGGCCTGCGCCTGCAGGCTCAAGGTTGCGATTTCGATGACGTGGGCCGCGGAGCGCGGCACGCCACCGTCCGGCACCGGCAAGACCTGCAGCTGCGGGTAGATGGCGCGCAGGTGCTTGATGAAGCCCGGCAGACGGGACAGGTCCCGCTCGTCTTCATTGCAGTGAACGATCGCTTCGATAGCCGTACGGCGGCTCCACAAATTGGGGCCACGCAGGGCGCGGACGCGTTCGATTTCCATCGGCGGTGATTGCCTCGAAAGTGCTTCAGTTGTTGGTACGTTGGGCTTCATCGGCGGCCGTGGTGGCCGACGGGAAACCGACGATGCCGCTCACGATGAGGTCCACCGGCACGTTCGCGGCCCACGCACAGGCGGCGGCCGGCAAACACTCGGGGGCGTCGAAGGTGGGCGGGATGGGCAGACGCTCGGCGTTGGCGCCCTGGGCGAACACCAGTTCGTCCTCGTCGCGATAGACCGCGCGACGGCCGGCGGCCAGCGCCTCGCGCACCGCCGGCGACTGCGCGTCGCGGCTGTAGATCAGTATTTCGCCTTCGCAGAATTCGGCGAGTGCCAGCACCCCGGCGTCGTCGGCATTCAACACGGCGACACCCTGCGCGAGCACCACATCGACATGGGTGCGCAGCAATTTGGTGAGCTGTTCACTGTCTTCGACGCCAAAGCGCGCGAGGCGATCGTCGCCCTGGAGAGACGTCACCAGCGCCACCTGGCAGCGGTCATAGGGCAAGCCTTCACGCAGCAAGCTTTCGGCGGTGGTCTCGATGACCGCGGCATTCAGCGTGCGATTGACCAGCAGGCGCTGACCAGCAGCCCAGTTGGCGGCATCGTTATGGTCGACGCGGCGCTCGCCCAGGTACAGACCATTGCCGCAGGCAACGCCCACCGCCACGCCATGCAGATGCAACAGAAAGCCGACCAGGCGTGCAACGGCCGTGGTGTCATTGCTGCCGCCGACGCCGATCAGCGGGATGCGGCCGTGATCGTCGCCCGGAAACAGGTGGCGGACGATGGCCTCGCCGGCATGATGCGAGCCGTTAGGCCCGCGCGGCAGGTGGGTCGGCAGTGCCGGCCCGGCATTGATTTCAATCAGCGCGCCACCCTGGGCGGCGAGCGGTCGGGAAATGTCCTTGGCGACGATATCCACACCGGCGATATCAAGACCCACCACCCGTGCGGCGAGGGCCGCCAGGGCGGCGATGCTGGGATGCACCTCGGCCAGCACATCGACGCCAATCTTGGCGTGACGCGGCAGTTCGACCGTCTGGCCTGCGGCCGGCACGGCGTCGAACGACAGCCCCTGGCGGTTCAAGGCCAGACGCACGGTCGGAAAATCTTCGAAGTCTTCAATGGTGAGCGGCACGGCGGTCGGCGCGGACGCCTCGGCGAGCTGGTTCAAGGCCAGGATGAGCAAATGCTGCAGGGTATCGCGACCATTGCCGGTGATGCGGAACATCTCGGCGCGGGTGGCGGCTACGACCTTGTCACCGACCACCAGCAGACGGTGTTCTTCGCCTTCGATGTATTTCTCGACGATTACGGTCGAGTCGACTTCATTGGCAGCGGCAAAAGCGGCGCGCACCGCGCTTTCGTCATTCAAATCGAGGAACACCGCCTCGCCACGGCTGGCCTCACCCGGCTTGACCGCGACTGGGTAGCCGATGTCCTCGGCCGCTTCGACGGCGGCGTCAGCGTTACGCACGAGCTGCCCTTCCGGCACCGGAATGCCACAGGGTGCGATCAGTTGTTTGGCGAGATCCTTGTCGCTGGCGATGGATTCGGCGATGGCCGAGGTTCTATCAGTCTCGGCGGTCCAGATACGGCGCTGGCGGGTGCCGTGGCCAAGAATGACGAGATTGCCTTGCGACAGCGGCACCACCGGAATCTTGGCGTTGACGGCCGCATCGACAATGCAGGCAGTGCTCGGCCCGAAACCCTTGCGGTCGGCCAGCACCCGCAGTTCACGCAGAGTCTGGCTGACATCGAACGCTTTGCCGTGGATGGCGGCGAGGATCAGATCGCGCGCGCGCAGCAGGCAGGTGCGGGTCAGGTCTTCCTGGGTGGTGCGCACCACTACGTGGTAGATGCCGGTGGTCGCGGTGCTGCGTGCGCGGCCGAAACCGGCGGGCCTGCCGGCCTGGGTCTGCAATTCGAGCGTCACGTGCTCCAGAATATGGCCGACCCAGGTACCCTCCTCCAGGCGGCGTACAAAGCCGCCCGGCTCTTCATAGCTGCATTCGTGCTTGCGCAAGCCCGGCAGCCATTCGACCAGGCGCGGCACGAAGCCGGGCAGGGTATTGGAAGGGAATTCCTCCAAGGTCCCGATATCGACCAGCGCCTCCAGGGCGGGACGATAGGACCAGCGGTTGGGGCCGCGCAGGAAGATTTGATCGAGAATTCGAATGTCGTGTTGATTCATCAGCGATGGCTGTTGGTGGCGATACGGGCGTACCCGTTTAGGCGCCACGCTCACCGCGGGAAGCGGCCCCAGGCGGCAACGGCACCATCCTGTACTCAATCCGGCGATAATATAAGTAATGACTGCTCGTTCCCAATTTTCGCTTGTACCCGCCCTGCCTCAACACTGGCAGGCCCTGGCCACCAACCACATCGCCAGCACGGAAACCGTGCGCGCCTGGTTCGAGACCGACCTCACCGCGGAACTGCGTTACGCGCGAGGCCTGGCGCTCCTGACCGATACCCGCATCGTGTATCTGGATGAGCACGCTGGGGGGCAAGACTGGCCGTTAGGCAATGAACTTTTGCTGAATCACATCGAGCATGCCGGGGTCGGCACGCTTGAGATCCTGCGCGGTGAAGAACGCCTCGGGCGCCTGCGATTCACGCTGGCCCAGGACCTCGGCGCCAAACGCTTCGTGGCCGAAACCGAGCGCGTACTGGCCGGCGACGCCGCCGTGCACGAAGCAGTCGAGCACTGCCCGATATGCAATAGCGTGCTCGATGCCAGCCACGACGAATGCCCGGTGTGTGCGCAACAACTGCACACACCGCCATCAACCTGGACCCTGTTCCGCCTGTGGCGCTTTGCGCGGCCTTATCGCGTGCAATTGTTCTTTGGCTTCCTGTTCACGCTGGCCTCGACCTTCGCCACCTTGATACCGCCCTACCTGACCATGCCGCTCATGGACAAGGTGCTGATTCCGTTTCAGAACGGCACGCCCATCGATCAGGCGCTGGTGACGATGTATTTGAGCGGACTGGTCGGCGCGTCGCTGGTCGCATGGCTGTTGGGCTGGGCGCGCAGTTACATCCTGGCGCTGGTGTCGGAACGCATTGGCGCGGATCTGCGCACCACCACGTTCGATCACCTGCTTAAGCTGTCGCTGGAGTATTTCGGCGGCAAACGCACGGGCGATCTGATTTCGCGCCTCGGCTCGGAATCCGATCGCATTTGCGTGTTTCTGTCCTTGCACGCACTCGACTTCATCACCGACGTGCTGGTGATGCTGATGACCGCCGCCATCCTGTTTTCGATCAATCCGTGGCTGGCACTCACCACCTTGCTGCCGCTGCCGTTCATCGTGTGGCTGATTCACATCGTGCGCGAAAAGCTGCGCACCGGTTTCGAGCGGCTGACGCGCATCTGGTCGGAAGTCACCAACGTTTTGTCAGACACCATCCCCGGCATCCGCGTGGTCAAAGCCTTCGCGCAGGAAGAGCGTGAAGGTCAGCGCTTCCTGAAGGCCAACAAGTACAACCTCGCGCAGAACGACAGGCTCAACAAGATTTGGGCACTGTTTACGCCGACCGTCACACTGCTGACCGAACTCGGCCTGTTGGTGGTGTGGGGTTTCGGCATCTACCAGGTATCCAAGCACGAGATCACGGTCGGTGTGCTGACCGCCTTTCTGGCCTACATCGGGCGTTTCTATACGCGCCTCGATTCCATGAGTCGCATCGTGTCGGTGACCCAGAAGGCCGCGGCCGCGGCCAAGCGCATCTTCGACATTCTCGATCACGTCTCGAGCGTGCCGGAGCCGCAGACGCCGCAGAAACTGGCCGCCGTGCGCGGCCATATCGAGTTGCGTAACGTCGGCTTCCGCTATGGCAGCCGCGCAGTGGTGCGCGATGTCTCGCTCGACATCCAGCCCGGCGAGATGATCGGCCTGGTCGGCCAAAGCGGCTCGGGCAAGAGCACGCTGGTCAATCTCATGTGCCGCTTCTACGACGTCGCCGAGGGCGCGATTCTGCTCGACGGTATCGACATCCGGCAGCTTTCGATTCCGGACTTCCGCAAGAACATCGGCCTGGTTTTGCAGGAACCCTTCATGTTTTTCGGCACGGTGGCGGACAACATCGCCTATGGCAAACCCGATGCCACGCGCGAAGAAATCGTCGCCGCCGCACGCGCCGCCCATGCGCACGACTTCATCCTGCGCCTGCCCCATGGCTATGACTCGCTGGTCGGTGAGCGCGGCCAGCAACTGTCGGGCGGCGAACGTCAGCGCCTGTCGATCGCGCGGGCCCTGCTGATCGATCCGAAGATTCTGCTGCTCGACGAGGCGACTTCTTCGGTCGATACCGAGACCGAGAAGGAAATCCAGAAGGCGCTCGACAACCTGGTGCGCGGCCGCACCACCATCGCCATCGCCCATCGACTTTCGACCTTGCGCCAGGCCAATCGCCTGGTGGTGCTGGAGCGCGGGCGCATCGTCGAGATTGGCGACCATGACACGCTGCTTGCGCAGGATGGCGCCTATGCGCGGCTTTACGAAGCGCAGGCGCGCATCGAGGCAGAACAATGACGCAGGAATTCACTTTGAGCCCGGACACGCGCGGCCGTCTGCAATTGCGGCTGGCGGACGGCACGCACTACGACGCCGTGGTGCCGGTGCGCGCTTTCCCGCTCACCGCACCCGACGAGTGCGTGGCCCTGGTGTCTGCCGGCGGCCATGAAGTGGTGAACATTGCGCGTCTGTCGGAGTTGGCGGAGCCCGCGCGCGGCCTCATTACCGAGACGCTTGCGGCGCGTGAATTCGTGCCGAAGATTGAGGCGATCATCGACTGCAGCGCCTTTGCCACGCCCAGCACCTGGACCGTGCGCACCGACCGCGGCCAGACCGAGTTCGTGCTGAAGGCCGAAGAAGACATTCGCCGTCTCGACGAAGGCCGCCTCATGATCACCGACAGCCACGGCCTGCAGTTGGAAGTGGTCGACCAGGCCAGGCTCGACGCCCATAGTCGCCGCATACTGTTGCGCTTCATGTAAACGGTTCGCGAGTCGCCCATCCGCGCCTGACGCGGGTCAACACCGGGCGACGCGTCGGCTTTCAGACTAGGCTCATGGAGAACGTGAGCAACAAACAGCGTGCCGGTACTGCAACTCGTCGCTCTCATCACGCTTGCCAACAGCGCGCCGGTGCTGGCGCGGCATGTGCTGGGCGACCTGTGGCAGCAACCCGTCGACGCCGGCCTCATTCTGCGCGACGAGCGGCGTCTTTTCGGCCGCTCGAAGACTTGGCGCGGCCTGGTGGCGGCCAGCCTGCTGTGCGCGCTCACCGCGCCACTGCTCGGATTGTCGTGGATGCAAGGCTTGCAGGTGGGCGCGCTCGCGATGGTCGGCGACCTGCTCGCGAGTTTCATCAAGCGCCGCCTGGGGCTCGATGCCGGGCAACGCGCACCGCGCCTGGACAGCATCCCCGAAGCCTTGTTGCCAACGCTCGCGTTGCGCGATGCGCTGGCACTGTCGTGGCTGCAGGTGGCGCTGGTGGTGATTGCCTTCGTGCTGACCGTCAGGCTCGCGTCGCCGCTGCTCTATCGCCTGCGTATGCGCTCACGGCCGTGGTGAACACCACTCGGGCCATCCGAACATGAGCGAACTCAGCGTTCTTACTTACAACATGCACAAAGGATTCTCCGGCGATGGCCGGCGCACCTTCGTGCTGCCGCGCATGCGCGAGGCCTTGGCAGGCAGTGCCGCCGATGTGGTGTTCCTGCAGGAGGCCCAGGGCGAACATCGTCACCACGCCGCAAGTGTCGAGCAGTGGCCGCAGGCGTCGCAATTCGAATTCATTGCCGACAGCCTGTGGTCGCACCACGCCTACGGCAAGAATGCCTTGTACGACCATGGTCATCACGGCAATGCGATTTTGAGCCGCTATCCGCTGCTCGATTGGGAGAACGTCGACGTTTCGCCCTACCCCTTCGCCGCCAGTCGCAGCCTGTTGCACGGGCGCATAGAGATTCCAGAGGCCGGGCGCTGCGTACACCTGGTGTGCATCCATTTCGGTTTCATCGCGGTCGAGCGGCGGCCGCAGATCCAGCGCCTGTGCACGCATATCGAAGCGTGCATTCCGCACCACGAAGCCTTGATCGTAGCGGGTGACTTCAACGACTGGTGGGGCCGTGCCGAGCGTGAATTCAACGCGGCTCTCGGCCTGCGCGAGGTGTTTCGCGAACTGCATGGTCGCCACGCGCGCAGCTTTCCGTCGTGGGCGCCGCTGTTTCCCATGGACCGCATCTACTGTCGCGGCCTGGAAGTACGCGCCGCGACACGCCTGGCGGGCGCGCCGTGGCCGAGTCTGTCGGATCACGCGCCCTTGCAAGCGTGGTTCACGTTATGAGCGGCGCCACGCGCCTGCACCATCGACGCTGGACCGTGGCCAACTGCCTGACCGCATTTCGGCTGCTGGTCGCCGCGCCGTCGCTGGTGATCTTCGCGCTGGCCGGCTGGCGTGACGCATTTTTGTGGATGCTGGCCGCGTCGTTCTTCACCGATTTTGCCGATGGCACGGTCGCGCGCCTCACCGGCGGCACCACGCGCTTCGGCGCGCGTCTCGATTCGTGGGCCGATGGCGCCGCCTATTGCGCCATCGCCGTGAGTCTGCCGCTGCTGTTCCCGCGGCTGGTGGCCGAACAATGGCCGGCGATGCTCGCCATCATCGCGAGCTTCGTGGTGCCGGGCGTGGTCGGCTTCGCCAAGTTCCGGCGTTTCACCAGCTACCACACGCTGCTGGTCAAGGCCGCCGTCGGCGCCACGGCGCTGGCCTTGATGTGGGCGCTGTGGGGCGGTCCTGCCAACCTGTTGCGCGCCGCCGCGCTGCTGGCGGTCGCCGCGGCCATCGAAGAGCTGGCCATCACCTGGCTTCTGAAAGCGCCGCTATCGAATGTCGGCAGCGTCATCAAGGTGTGGCGCGAGCAGCGACGCTCGGCGGCATAACCCCCATTGGAAGGTGGGGGTGCAGCGCCACGCTCGCTATCATCGGCGCCAGACACCACCAGCGAGGGCGAGGCAATGTTCAAGGCGATGGTCATGATCAAGCGCAGACGCGGCATGAGCATGGAGGACTTCATCAACTACTACGAAACTCGCCACGCACCGCTCGGCGCCAGCAAAGTACCGAACATGAAGCGCTACGTAAGGCACTTCATCCGCCCCTACGGCAACGACGTCTACGGCGCCGATGCCGAGCCACCCTACGATGTGCTGACCGAGATCTGGTTCGATGACGAAGCAGAGTTTCAGCGCGGCATGGCGATGCTGACCGAGCCGGAAACCGCCGCCATCATCGGCGCCGACGAAGAGATGCTGTTCGACAAATCCTCGATTCGTTTCATGATCATGGAAGACCACGAAACCGTGATGCCGCCCGAGCGGCGCTAAGCCCACCGACAAACGCCGCCGACACGCCGGGTGGCCGCGTGTCGGTGGCGGAAAATGGCTCGACGGCGCCACCGCGAGCCGCCCCTCTCCTGCTCCCCTACCCTCAAGTTGCGGCCGCTCATGGCCGCTAGTCAATTCGAGTGAACCGCAGCTCGCGCGGCCACCGCCTTTGGTTTTTATTGAGGAGAGTCTCGTGAACAGTTCGTCGATAGGCACCCGCCTGAACATGCTCAATCTGCTGCTGCTGCTGGCGTTGTGTGCGACGGCGGGCGCGGGCATCTATGGTGTCGTGGGCCTGGAACGGATGCTGGCCTTCGTCACGGGGCCTGCGTGGCAGACCGCCGACAGCGCCATGGAAACCGAGATCGGCGTGCAGGGCGAAATGCTGGCTGTGCAGCGCGTGATACGCGAGTCGGGCTCGGCGGCATCGCTGGCCAACTTCGCGCAGGCGCACAAATTTGCGGAAGCAGCCACCGCCCGCGTGCTGTCGTCAGGCACCTTGCTGTCGGCCGGCCTTGTCGATGAGACCCGCCAGTCACTTTCCGACTACGCGACCCGTCGTGACCTCGTATTGACCACGCTGCGTGAGCCCGAGCTCGCGCCCCAGAGCCTCGACACCGTGGCTGCGCAATACCAACACGCCGCGCAACAATTGCTGGACCAGCTCTCGGCGGTCGAGGAATTCGGCGACAGCCAGGTCGAAAGCCGCACCAACGCGATTGGCGACCTGCTGTCGCATACCCATATGGCGATGGGCGCGGCATCGGTCGCGGGTTTGTTGCTGTTCTTCTTCTCGGCGTGGGTGACGCGTCAGACCGTGGTCAATCCGCTGCGCGAATTCGCCACCCACTTCCGCGCCTTGAGCGGCGGTCGCGGCGACCTGTCGGTGCGCATGGATGAATCGCGCAAGGACGAAATCGGCGACATCGCCAGCGGCTTCAATGCCTTCATCGGCGTGCTGCGCAGCCTCATGGGCGCGGTCGCCGAAACCAGCACACGCATCGCCAATGCCACCCAGCAGGTGGCGCTCACTTCCGAACGCTCGAACCAGAACATGCGCTCGCAGCTGGCCGAGACTGAAGCGGTCGCAGCGGCGCTGACTGAACTCGCTGGCAGCGCGCAGAGCATGGCGCACAACACCGACACCGCGGTCGATGCCACCCATGAATCACAGCGCAAGGTCGGTGACGGCCGCGGCGTGCTGTCGCAGGTCATCACCACCATCACCGATTTGTCGAACGATATCCGCGATTCTTCGGAAGCGGTCGGCGAACTGCAGCGTTCCAGCGGCGAGATTGGCCAGGTGCTGCAGGTCATTCGCGATATTTCCGAGCAGACCAACCTGTTGGCCTTGAACGCCGCCATCGAAGCGGCGCGCGCCGGCGAACAAGGCCGTGGCTTTGCAGTGGTGGCCGATGAAGTGCGCACCCTCGCGCAGCGCACCGGCGAATCCACCGCCGAGATCAACATGATGATCGACCGCCTGCAGGCCGCCATCCGCCGCGTCGCCGACGCCATGGATGCCGGCCGTACGCGCGCCGATCACACCGTGCACGCCGCCAGCGTCGCGGGTGAATCCCTCACCGCCATCGATAGTGCGGTCAGTCGCGCCCGCGAGATGAATTCTGAAATTGCATCGGCGGCGCGTGAGCAAAGCCAAGTCATCGTCGACGTTGAACGCAACATCCTGCGCATTCAACAGGGCGCCGATCGCACTGCCACCGAAACCAACGAAGTCGGCCGCGCCACGCGCGAGCTGTCGGAGCTGTGCATGGCGCTGCAGAGCGGGATTGGGCAGTTCAAGCTGCACTGAAAGGATGGCGACCATCGCCGCGCAGGTGCGGATTCATTCACGGCTGCGCGCCAAGGCGGGATTCTGTCGCCGGGTATCTCAGTGTCAGACTGAAGTCTGACCCACACACAGAAACAGCTCCTATTGTGGGGCAGACTTCAGTCTGAGATTCCAATGTGCGAAAAAATTCGCGCGTACCGGCGCCTTCGCCAGCCGCCGCCTCTCAATACTTGATGCAAGTCCCGCCAATGTAGCGGCACGGATCGCCGCCGTCGGTCTTGATGTCGCACTGATCGGTCGCGTAGGTGATGGTCTCGCAGGTCCAGTTGGCGCTGAAACTCGGGTCCGTGTACGGCACGTTCGGATTGCCGCCCTCATTGACCACGCACAGCTTGGTGCCCCCTTGCGGCACGATACGGGCGGTGCCGCCGGTAATCTTTATATTGCCCGCCGAATTGGTATACGACACCGACTGTCCGGTGGGTGTGGTCAAGGTGACCGCTGATTCGAGCACGTCGAGCTGCGGGCCAAACGGGCCGAGCAGGCGCGCCGCGAACACGCCATTGTTGCTGCGACGACGGTCATCCTCGGTGCAGTTGTTGGCGAGCTTGAGCTGCCAGTCGAGAGGATTGTCCTTGTCGTAACCACTCGGGTCCGCGACGATTACGAAATTTGCGCCTGCCGGCGCGGTGATGTCGCTTGGCGCGCCGACCAGGTTCTGGGCGATACGGCAGACGCCGAGGCTGAGCTGATTCTTGCCGAAGCCGGTGGTCGGGTCGCCCGCGCCGCCGGTCAGATACTGCGAGCAGTTGATGTCGGCGGCGGTCTTGAAGGTCTTGTTGACGCGGGTCGGCAGCGCAATGTTGAGCTGATTGTTGGCGGCCCCGGTATAGCGATAGTAGTAGCTCGTGCACTGCGCCGTGCCACCAGCGCTCAGGCGGCACTGGTTGGAGGCGAACGAGCCCAGGAATTCAATCACGCTCGAACCGAAAGTCGCGCATTCGTACTTGCCGGCTTCGGCGCTTGAACACAGACCGTCACCGTTGGCGGCCGCATGGGCCTTCACAAGAGCCCCCGAAGTCGCGAGAGCTAAGCACAGCGCTATGCCGTTTCTGGTCTTGTTCGTCATTGATGTTCTCCTGCGCGCAGCGATTGAGTTGAGTTGCTTATGCGTCCGCCACGCTTCCTCGTCCGTGAGTACTCGAGCGAACTTCTTGTAGGAACTATGGGAATGCCAGGGTGACGCGGCCAAACACCGCGCGCGCCGGTTGGAACATGGGATTGTTTCTATCGGTGTCAAAATAATCGAAGTGCCGATCGAGAAGATTGCTGGCGCCGAGGGAGACAATACCGTAACGCCGGGGCAGTCGGTAAGACACGCCCATGTCAAGCAATGCAAAATCTGAGGAACCACTGCGCAGTGCGCCCGAGAACTCCTCGAAGCGACCATGCTGGTGCACATAGGTGGCGCGCAGCATCGCACTGAAACCGTGCGGCAGGAACACGCTCACGCCGAAGGGCACACGGTGGGTGTCCATGGCGGTCACGCCGTCGGCAAGCTGGTCCGAGCGTTGCGCGCGTTCATACTGATACTCGCTGCGCAGCGCCAGCCACTCGCGCGGCGTCCACAGTCCATAGATGCGCCCCTGCGCTTCCTGCCAGGGCACGCGGCCCGGCACCGGGCTGCCGGTCGCGAAATTGATGAACGGCACTTCGAGATCGCCCTTGGTCACTTCCACCCCCACGTGCACATCTCGCGTCACGCGCTGATCGACCGCGCCGCCATAGCGCCACGCGGTGGTGCCGTTGATGTCATCGAAAAACTGGTTGAAGCCCGCCACCTGGGTCGGCTCCAGGGTCTGATCCGTGACCAGGGTGCGTTTCAAGGTGCGGAAGCCGGCGGCGCGGAACACCGTGCCCGACCACGGCTCCCAGCTCACGCCGACCTTGGGATTGAACTGATTGCGCACACCCAGTTCTTCACTGTCGCTGTCGAGGAAATCACCGCTGCCACCGACCGTTACGGTCAGATGATCGAGCGCGCGGATGTTGGCGTAGAGATAGGTGTTGATATGACGCGCATCGGTGTCCAGCGTCTGCGCCAGAATGGTCGGCGGCGGAAAATCGAGCCCGATGCGCGAGTCGATGTGCGAGTTGATGTCGAAGTAACCAAAGCCGCTGGTGAGATTGATGCGCCCGCTGCGGTACAGGTGCTGCAATTCGCCGCCGTAGGCCTGGTCCGGACGTTTGAGATCGATCAGGAACAGGGGCGGGCCTTCCTTGGGCGCAGGGTCGCGCAGGCTGAAATCCTCTTGCTGATAGGTGAACGAGCCGAGCAAGGTCGAGTTGGGTGCGAAATCGTGGCGCACGCCAAAGCGGTAGACGTTCTTCTCGTCGTGATTGCGCTCGCCGGGCGAGAAGTTGTCTTCGAAAAAGCGCTGTGCCAGATCGCCGCGCTCGCTGTGGCGATAGCGGTATTCGGCCTGCACGCTGGTGCTGCTCGACAACTGGTATTGCATGAACACATTGGCCAGCGAATCGCGCTGGTCGTTGTTCGCACGATAGCCATCGGTCGTGTAATGCATGGCGCCGACACTGAAAGAAGCCTTGTCGAACACGCCCGACACCGTGCCCTCGCCGGCATAGGTGTCGTGTTCGCCCATCAAAGAACTGCCCTGATAGGACAGCCCATCGCGGGTGAACACCGGGTTGAATTCATTGAAGCCGATGGCGGCCGGGCCGCCGGCACTGACCAGGAACAGGTTGCTCTCGGCAAGGCGCGGCTGAATGGGCGTGGTGTTCAGCGGTTGCAGCAACTGTGATTGCAACAACTCGCTGACGCGCGCGATCTCATGGCGCGGCTGCCCGCCATAGGCATCGGCCAGGAATCGATGGGCGGAGAAATTGGCGGGGTCGGTGTTGACTGAATTCCAGCCTTCGACCAGCGCGCGACGCTCGAAGCCGAGATCGGAATAGATGCGCGCGACGCTCGCGCCGCGCGAGGCGAGATCGGAGTCCAGCAACTGGCGCGAACGATAGACCGCGCGGTTGCCGTTGAGGGCGATGGCATCCTGCAGGGCATGCAAGGCCTTGACCGGTTCGTTGCCGGTCTGCGCACGGATGGCCTCGTAGAAATGCGGGGTCGGATCGGACGGATCGAGTTCACTGGCAATGCCGTATTGCTGAGCATCCAGCGGGCTGCGCTTTTCCTCGTAATAAGCCTTGCCGAGATAGGGCCTGAGCAAGGCATTGCTGCCATCGAGGGCAACCGCTGCTTCCATTTCGCCGCGGCCGCTGGCGAGCTGTCCCTGGCGAATGAGCGTGAGTCCGAGGCCGAAATGCGCAAGTGGGTCGGCGGAATTCAATTCGATGGCATTGCGGAAATGGGTGGCGGCCACGGCGCTGTGATTGGCCGCCAGTTCGACGAAGCCCAGCACCTGCGCGGCCTTGGCGAGCTTGGGCGCCAGTGCCTGCGCTTCGGTGGCGGCGGCCAGCGCCTTGTCTGTCGCACCCTGCATCAGCCACAGCTCGGCGAGACGCGCCTTTACCAGCGCGTCGTCCGGATGGACGCTGGCGGCTGCCAGCAAGGTCTCGCGCGCGGCATCGAGCGCGCCCGTGCTTTGCTGGGCATAGGACAACGCGATGCGGGTGGCGGCGTTGTCGCTGGCGGCGACGGAGGCCACGGCATCGGCCAGCGCCGCGTCGCGCTGGTTCTGCACCACTTCGATGATGGCGCGCAAGGCGAGGGCGAGGCCCGCCTTGGGGTCGGCGGCCAGTGCGGCGTCGATGTGGCCGCGCGCGGCTTCGACCTGACCAACCTCGAGCAACAGGCTCGCGTTCAGGAGCGCGAGTTCGGGCGCACGCGCGCCTGCCGGCATGTTTGCGAGCGCCGCGAGCGCGCCCTGCACATCGCCTGCGGCGAGCGCTGCCTGTGCGTCCTGGCCGCCGGCCGCCGCAAGCGTTGCGCTGCCGAGACTCGCGAGCAGCGGCGGGTAGTAGAGCGTCCACTGCACCGCGTCGTTCTGCCTGATCACGGTATCGAGTTGCGGCGCCTGACCGGCGGCGGCGGTGGCGGACTGGCCGTGGGCCAGGACAATTTCACCCGCGTCGTTGTGAGTGCGGACCTTGCCTTCGAAAACCTGCACCGCCGCGCCGCCATCGGCCACGCGCATCGCGAATTCGGTGCCCTCGATCATGCCGTTCACGTAAGGCGTGTTGACGGTCATGGTGCGTGGCGCGCGACTGAAGGACTTGAAGGCGCCCACCACCAGATCGAGCAGGCTGCGCTCCTCGGCGCCGGCGCCGATATCAACCAGGCGCATGGTGGTGTTTTGGTCGAGACGCAGCACCGCATCGTTGACGAGATGCAGCGCGGCGCGACTGTTGGCGCCGACGCGCACCGAATCGCCCTCGCACAGCACGGTGGCCAGCGTGGCCTGTCGCCAGTTGCTGTCGTCGGCGTGCGCGACTTCGACCGAGCCTTCCAGCGCGGCGAAGCCGCCAGCGCCGGTCGTGCACTCATCGGCCGCGGCGCTGCCCGAGATCCACGCGCCGCCCACGACGGCGAGCAGCATCAGTGTTCGAGATGCGTTGTGCATGGAACTCTCTTTGGTATCGTTGGCCCGGCATGGCATGGCGGGCGATGCGTTCATTCAGGCAGTCGTACGCGCTGCGAGGCGTGGCGTCGCGTATGACGGGCCCGTACCCTCCCTGGGCCTGCTTGATCGTTGCAATTGTCGATCCGACTTCAAGCCACGCGCCGAATCATGGGTTAGATTCGGCATCATTCCTGCTGGAAATTTGCTGAGACATGGCGCAACGAACAGCAGGCGCAGCATAGCCCAATCCAACGCGGTCGGGATCGCGCGGCAGTCGCATGATGTCGGCTGCCCTCACGGGCCAGATTCATGCACCACTGTGGCAACAACAGACAGACAAAAGCACCCCGGCGGTGCGTTTTCAAAATCGACAGCAGACGATGAACATGGCTGACCAAGCTTCGCCACGCACCCATGCGGAACGCTTCATCGCGCTGTGGCTGCGCTGCGCGCCGCACGCCAGCGCCGCCCAGGCGCGCGCCATCCACGGCCGGCTGTGCGCCGCCTATGGCGAAGCCGGCCGTTACTACCATGCGCTCCCGCACATCGAACATTGCCTCTGCGAATTCGATGGCGCGCGCGCCGCCATCGCTGCCGCCGACGACGTCGAGCTGGCGCTGTGGTATCACGACGCGGTATACCAGCCGGGCGACAGCGATAACGAAGGCCGCAGCGCCGCGCTCCTTGCCGAGCACAGCGCCGGCCAGCTGGCGGACGCGCAGGTAGCGCGCATCGGCGCCCTGATCCTCGCCACCACCCATGCGAACGCGCCGCAGGACGCCCAGGCGGCGTGGGTGGTGGATATCGACCTGTCGAGTTTTGGTCTGCCATGGCCGGCATTCCTGCATGATTCCCGCGCGGTACGCGCGGAGATGAAGGGCCTTGCCGATGATGACTACCAGAGGTCCCATGGCAGCTTTCTGCGCGGCCTCGTGGCGCGACCACGCATTTACACCAGCGAGCATTTCCATGGCCGCTGTGAGCAACGGGCACGCGACAACATCACGCGCCTGCTGCACGCCTACGCCACTGGCATCACGCTCTGAGTCGGGCGGCGTCGCCCATGCGTAAAGTCACGCGTGGTGTGCTGGTGGGCGTGGCCACGGCGCTGGTCGGCACGCTGCTGCTGGCCACCCCGTGGGGCACCGAGTTCGAACAGGGCCTCGGTCTCAAGATGCTGTTCCGCCTGCGTGGCCCGCTGCCGACGCCGGACGAAGTGGCGGTGGCGGCCATCGACGACCAGACCGGCGCGCATCTCGGCGTGTCGAACCTGCCGCGTGAATGGCCGCGCAGTGTGCATGGCCAATTGGTCGATGAAGCCACGCGCCGCGGCGCGGCCGCAATTGTTTTCGACTTCGATTTCCAGTTGCCCAAGAAAGATGCCGACGACCAGGCCTTCGCCCACGCGGTCGACGCCTCCGGACGCGTGGTGTTGGCCGAAAAGCTGCTCGGCAAACGTCAGCCCTTGCTGAATGCGCAGGGCCAGACCACCGGCTCTGTGTGGCTCGAAAAGCTCGTGCCGCCCATGCCTTCGCTGGCGGCGGCGGCGCGCGGACTCGGCTCCTTTCCGCTGCCCAAGGTCGAAGTGGCGGTGCATGAGTTCTGGGTGTTCAAGCCCAGCGTCGGCTCGGCGCCGACCATGCCGGCGGTGGCCTTGCAGGTGCACGGGATGGCGGCCTATCGCCAATTCCTGACGGCGGCCGGCTCCCTCGCGCAGGGCTTGCCGGCGGCGCCGGCGGACAGTGCGCGCGCCGACACCCTGCGTGAATTCATGCTCACGCTGCGCAAGATTTTTGTGCAGGACCAGACGCTCGCGCCGCGCCTGCGCGCGTGGCTCGCCGCACAGGACGACAGCACCCTGGGCGCGGTCGAGCGACGCTTGATGCGCGGCCTGTTCGGCATGTATGCCGGCCCCGATCATCGCTTCCTCAATTTCTACGGTCCGCCCGGCACCATCCGCACCCTGCCCTATCACACGCTGGCGGCGGTCGAGGTCAACGAATCCGGCGCGTCAGCGGCGGTCGACCTCAAGGACAAAACGGTGTTCGTCGGCTTCTCGGATCTGTTCGACCCCGGCCAACCCGACCGCTTTTACACCGTGTACACCAATGACGAAGGCGTGGACTTGAGTGGTGTCGAAATCGCCGCCACCGCCTTTGCCAACCTGCTCGGCGAGCGCAGCGTACATGGTCCGCCCAATCCGCTGGGTCTCGCCGTGCCTTTCGTGTTCGGACTGACGGCAGCGCTCATGCTGTGTCTGCTGCCGGCGATCGTGGCCGTGCCCTTGGTGCTTGCCCTGAGTGCGGCCTATGGCTTTGGCGCGCTGCAGGTGTTCAAACATCACGACCTGTGGCTGCCGCTCGCGACGCCGCTGCTGGTGCAACTGCCGCTGGCGCTGTTCATCGGTCTGCTCGGGCAATATCTCACCGAGCGCAACAAGAAGAACCGCGCGACGCGCGCCATCAGCCTGTATCTGCCCGCCCATCTCGCCCACGACTTCACCGAGAAGAATCTCGACTCCAGCGCCCTCGACCGCGTGACCTACAGCGTGTGCTTCGCGTCCGACATGGCAGGCTTCACCACCATCGCCGAGCAGCTCAAACCCAAGGAGCTGGCGGTGTTTCTCAATGATTATTTCGAGAGTCTGTCGGAGCCGCTGCGTCGCCACGGCGTGGATGTCATCGAGTTCCGCGCCGACGGCATCATGTGCGCGTGGACCGCCGAAGAACCCGAAGCCGGTGTGCGCCGCCAGGCGCTGGCCGCGGCGCTCGACGCGCTGGCCGCCATCGACGCGTTCAAGGCGCGCCAGGGTCTGCTCGCGCAATCGCTGCGTATCGGTCTCGAAAGCGGCATGGTGTATGTCGGTCATGCCGGCGGCGGCGGCCACTTCGTGTACAGCATCGTCGGTGACTGCGCCAACACCGCCGCGCGCATCGAAGGCCTGAACAAGCATCTCGGCACGCAGTTGCTGGCGAGCGCGGCGGTGCTGGAAGGCAGTGAGGGTCTCGTCACGCGCTTCGTCGGCGAGTTCCGTTTCGTCGGCAAGGCCGAGACCGTGCCGATAGTCGAAGTGCTGGGGCGCGCCGGGCAATGCCCGCCGGCCAAGGTGGCGCTCGCGTCGCGCTTTGAGCAAGCCATGCATGCGCTTGAAGCGCGGCATTTCGCCGCCGCCGAACAGGCGTTCGCAGCCATTCTCGACGACCATCCCGACGACGGCCCGTCGCGCTTTCAGCGCGAGCGCTGCCGACAGTTTTCTGACAAGCCGCCGGCAGGCTCACCGTGGGTGGTGAACATGGAATCGAAGTAGGTGCGAATGAATTCGCACCTGCAGTGGGAACACCGGCAGTGCCTTGTTGGCGCGGCATCACGCCTAATTGCGCAGTAATTTGATCTCCAGCGTCGCCTGACGCAGCTTGCGCGTCAGCGCGCGCGCAATATTGGTGACGAGCTTCAGGCGCACTCTTTCACCCACTACGCCGGGCGCCGCTGCGAGCCGTGCATAGTCCAGCACCAGGCAGGTGACGTCGGTATCGGCGACGATGTCGGCGGAGCGCTTGCCGCGGTCGAGCATCGCCATCTCGCCGACCGCGGTGCCGGGGCCGAGCGTCGAGATGCGTCCTTGGCGTTGATAGGCGAGCGGCACGTTGACGCTCACTTCGCCGGCGAGAATGAAGAACAGGCTGTCGGCCGGTTCGCCTTCACGGCACAAGACCTCAGCGGCGGCGTAGTGGCGACGTTCCAGCAAGGCCTGCAGCGTGGCCAGCTCCTCGCCATCGAAGCCGGCGCAGAACAGTTGATCGGACAGCGGCGCCTCGTCGGCCGCGAATGCACCATCGCCGTTCAAAAGCCGGTCTTCGCACCATTCGAGCGCATGGTCGACATCTTCACAGGCCAGCATCGCGCCGCTGTCGATGGCGCCGACGCGGGCCTTGAGCGTGCGCGCCACCAGGTATTTGTTCGAGATGCCGGTCAGGAGCACGGTGCGCCCCTGTTCGTACAGTGCCTGCACCAGCGTACCGAGCAGGTTCAACGCACCCTCGCCAATCAGGCCCACGCGTGCGAAATCCAGCACCAGGTAATCGGCGCTGACGGTCAGGCGCTTGGCCTCGCGGATAACGATTTCCGTCGAGGCGAATACCAGGTCGCCCTGCAATTCCAGCACCATGGCGCGCGTGCCGCGTTCAGCAAGCGCCGCGAGCTGCGTGGCATTGCGCGCGCGTTTGCTCGACACCTGCGAAGCGTCGTAAGTGGCATGCACGACCGACGACACCGAGGCGCTGCCGGTATGCAGGGTGTGCAGGCTGTAATCGGCGGAAATTTTGCGACACACCGCGATACCGCGCGCGCTGTTGCCGCGGTCATCGAGCGGCGGCGAGAACACCGCGAGGCCAAACTGGCCGGGCAGCACGGCGACGATGCCGCCACCCACACCGCTCTTGGCCGGCATGCCGACTTCATACATCCACGCGCCGGAATAGTCATACATACCGCAGGACATCATCACGCTCAGCACCTTGGCCACATAGGGACTGCGCAAGGCGCGCACACCGGTGATGGGATTGACGCCGTCGTTGGCCAAGGTCGCGCCGATCACGGCCAGATCGCGACAGGTCACGAGCAGCGAGCACTGCTTGAAATAGACATCCAGCGTGTCGTCGGGCGTGCGTTCGAGAATATTGGAATTGTGCAGCAGGTAGGCAATCGCGCGATTGCGATGACCGGTGGATTTTTCCGAGTGATAGACCTCGTCGTCGAGTTGCACGCGGCGGCCGAGATAGCGCTCGTAGCAGGCGAGCATGCGCTCGAATTTTTCCTCCGGGCTGTCGCCCTTGATCAGCGCCACGGTCGCGATCGCGCCGGCGTTGATCATCGGATTGCGCGGTCTGCCGGTGCCGGGTTCGAGACTGATGGAATTGAATGCTTCGCCGGACGGCTCGACATCGACCTTGCGCATGACTGCGTCTATGCCCTGGTCTTCGAGGGCGATGCCATAGGTGATGGCCTTGGAAATCGACTGGATAGTGAAGGCCTGGCGCGAATCGCCGGCCTGGTAGACATGGCCGTCGACCGTGACGAGGGCGATGCCGAACCAGTCCGGGTCGGCTTTCAGCAGTTCGGGGATGTAGCTCGCCACCGCGCCGCTGCGCAGCTTCACGAAGTCGCCATGCAAGGCTTCGAGGTAGCTCTGAAAGGAATTGTCGCCCATGAATACCGGTCCCCTGGGGCTCGAATGTAGAAGTCGCCCCAGGGTCGTAGCATGCTCCATGCCAAGCACGGGCCGCGCATTCGTGCCTCGATTCGATTAGGCTTGCGCTTCCTTCCCTCCTGAGGATTTGCCATGACCTTAAGCGCGAAACTCGACGAGATTCGTCAAGGTGCGATGAAGAAGATTCCGGCCGACAAGCTGGCGGTGATGACCCAAGCGACCCAGGACCTGCGCGCCTCCGGTATCGTCGACAAGGTCATCAAGGTCGGTGCGCCCTTGCCGGCGTTCAGCCTGACCAATATGCGCGGCGCTCCGGTGTCGTCCGCAGATCTCCTGGCGCGCGGCGCGCTGGTGTTGAGCGTCTTCCGCGGCCATTGGTGACCCTACTGCGTGGCGGAGCTGTATGCTCTGCAAAGCATCGTTGATCCCCTGAAGGCGCTGGGTGCAAACCTGGTGGCGTTGTCTCCTCAAAAGCCTGAGCACGGTCTCGCCATCGCCGAGAAGAACAAGCTCGGATTCGACATATTGTCCGACCCGCGCAATGACTACGCGGCGACGCTCGGCCTGCGCTTCGCGCTACCGCCTGAGTTGCAGAGCATCTATTCGAGCTTCGGCATCAACCTGCCGCTGTTCGATGGCGATGATTCATGGACGCTGCCGATGCCGGGACGCATCGTGGTTGACCGTCACGGCATTGTGCGCGCGGTCGATGTCGACCCCGACTACACCGTGCGGCCTGAACCGGAAGCGACCCTGGACGCAGTGCGCGCACTGCCGCGCTGAACCTGAGCCAGCGGCGCTGCTTGCAGCGCCGCCGGTTGGCACCCCCCAAATCGACAATGGTGAGGCCCCGGCCGATGCAGTAGATTCGGCCGACAGTCGATAAATAGGGGGACGGGTCTTGAAGATTGGATTCTTTGCCATTGGCGCCGGGCTCTC
The DNA here is from genome assembly GCA_020849475.1 of Gammaproteobacteria bacterium. GTDB lineage: Bacteria > Pseudomonadota > Gammaproteobacteria > JADJYF01. Next base: position 13,805 of record JADLGE010000047.1, on the reverse strand, counting down.
GGGTGAGCCGGACATCATCAAGCTGATTGCGACCACCGCCGAAGCCTGCGGCTACCACTCGCTGTGGGCGCCCGAGCACATCGTGCTGCTCGATCAATATTCATCGAGCTACCCCTATACGCAGAACGGCCGCATGCCGTTCGAAACCATGAAGGTCGACATTCTCGATCCCTTCCTGGCGCTGACCTTCGCCGCCGCCGTCACCAGCAAGATTCGTCTTGGCACCGGCATTTGCCTGGTGCCCGAGCGTCAGCCGCTGACGCTCGCCAAGGAAGTCGCTACGCTCGACAAACTCTCGGGCGGTCGTTTCGATTTCGGTGTCGGCATCGGTTGGTTGAAAGAGGAATTCGAAGCACTGGAAGTGCCGTGGCCGAAGCGCGCCGAGCGCACGCGTGATTATCTGGCCGCGATGAAGAAGCTGTGGACCGAGGAAGAGAGCGCGCATCAAGGTGAGTTCGTGCGCTTCGGCGCCGTGCGGTCCTATCCGAAACCCGTGCAGACCCCCCATCCGCCCATCATCTTCGGCGGCGAAAGCGAACCGGCCTTGAAGCGCGTGGGTGAAGTGGGTGATGGCTGGTGGGGCGTGAACGTCACACCGGACAGCGCCAAGGCCCACATTGCCAAGATCAGGCAATACGCGGCGGCAGCCGGCCGTGATGCGAGCAAGCTGTTCTTCTCCGTCACCACCGCCATGGGCCAGGCGGTGAGCCGCGATGAAATGCAACGCTTCGCCGATGTCGGCGTGCACCAGATCATCGTCGGCGCCTTCGGCGCGAGCGCGGATGAATACAAGCGCGTCATCGAAACGAGCGCACGCGACTTGATTGCGTAGAAAAAAGACACACGGGCGCGCCGGCCAGGGGAGAATACGGCCGGCGACGTTCTCATCATAAGGCGGGGAGCGAGCATGCAACGATGGCTGAAGGTCTCATGTCTGACGGCGGGCCTCGTGGCCAGCTTCACGGCCGCCGCCGACACGGTGGTCGATGACAAATATCTCTCGGAAGACGGCGACGGTTCAAACTGGGCGGCCTATGGACGCAACGCCAGCGAGCAGCGCTACAGCCCGCTGACGCAAATCAACGCCGACAACGTCAAGCAGCTCGGTCTTGCCTGGTCGCTGGACCTGCCCAACGAACGTTCCCTGCTCGCAACACCTCTGGCCGTCGATGGCGTGATCTATTTCACCGCCAGCTACAGCCACACCTACGCGGTCGATGCCAAGAGCGGCAAGGTGTTGTGGAACTACGATCCGAAAGTCATCGAGCACGCCGGCGATCGCCTGCGCATCATGTGGGATTCGAATCGCGGCCCGGCGTTCTATAAGGGCAAGCTCATCATCTCGACGGTCGACGGACGGCTCGTCGCGCTCGATGCCAAGAGCGGCAAGATGCTGTGGGAAACCATGACCATCGACCCGCGGCGCTCCTATTACATCACCGGCGCGCCCAAGGTGTTTCGCGACAAAGTGATCATCGGCAACGGCGGCACCGAGCACGAAGCGGCGCGCGGCTATGTGACGGCCTATGACATCAATACCGGCAAGCAGGCGTGGCGCTTCTTCATCGTGCCCGGCAATCCGGCCGATGGCTTCGAGAACAAGGCCATGGAAATGGCGGCCAAGACCTGGACCGGTGAATGGTGGGTGCATGGCGGCGGTGGCAATGCCTGGAATGGCATCACCTATGACCCGGCCTACAACCAGGTGCTGGTCGGCACCGGCAATGGATCACCGTGGAACCAGAAAATTCGCAGTCCCGGCGGTGGCGATAATCTCTTCCTGTGTTCCATCGTCGCGCTCGACGCCGACACCGGCGAATACAAATGGCATTACCAGACCAATCCCGGCGAGACCTGGGATTACAACTCCAACATGGACATCACCCTGGCCGACGTGAATTACGGCGGACAGCCAATCAAAGCCTTGTTGCACGCACCCAAGAACGGCTTCTTCTACGTCATCAATCGCGCCAACGGTGAGCTGTTGGCGGCCGAGAAATTCGCCAAGGTCACATGGGCTGAACGCATCGATCTCAAGACCGGCAGGCCGGTAGAAGTGAAGGGTGCGCGTTACGAAGACGGTGAAGAGACGGTGTGGCCGAGCCCTTTCGGTGCACACAGCTGGCATGCGATGTCCTATAACCCCGACACCGGGCTTGTCTACATGCCGACCATCGAGATGGCGGGCGTGTTCAAGGACAAGGGCATGGACTTGGGTAAGTGGCAGTCACCACATTTCTATATCGATCCTGGCGTGGTGTTCGGCGGTGAAGACACACCCAAGGATTACAGCACCGCGTCGCTTCTGGCCTGGGATCCTGTCAAGCAGAAGAAGGTCTGGCAGTTGCCGCTGCCGCCGATGTGGAACGCCGGCACCATGACCACCAAGGGCAACCTGGTGTTCGAGGGCCGCGCCGATGGTGAATTCGATGCCTACAACGCCACCACCGGCGACAAGTTGTGGGCTGTGAAGCTCGGCAACGGTATTTCCTCGCCGCCCATCACCTACACGGTCGATGGCAAGCAATACATCTCCTTGCTGGTCGGCTGGGGCGGCGGCGGTACGCTGCTCGGCTCGACCGCCGCGCAGCACGGCTGGAAGTACAAGGTGCATCCGCGTCGTTTGTTCACTTTCGTGCTCGATGGCAAGGCGCCGCTCCCGGCCTCACCGCCACCCGCCTTCGCCACGCCCGTCGACGTGCCCGATTTCAAAATCGACGACGCGCTCGCCGAGCAAGGCAAAACGCGCTTCGCCCATTCATGCATGTGGTGCCACGGCGGCGGCGTGGTGTCCGGTGGCACCGCGCCTGATCTGCGCGAATCGCCCATCGCCACCAGCCGCGATGCGTTCAAGGATGTGGTCGTCAACGGTGTGAAAGTGCCTAACGGCATGCCGCGCTTCGGCGAATTCACCGACAAGGACATCGATGGTCTCATGCACTACATCCGCCAGCAGGCGCGCGCGGCAGTGGTGGCGAAGAAGTAACGCGGCGCGCCTGTCGTTGCTCAGGATGGATGGCGCGGTGACTCGCGATGAGTCGCCGCCACATAAACCCGGAAGGAGAATGTCGTGATGATCAAGGAAGCCTTGTTCCCGCCGGAACTGCCGCGCCCGCGCGTTGCCTACTCGCCCGCCATCAAGGCCGGTCCTTTCGTGTTTGTGTCAGGGCAGCTGGCGTCGGATCTCAACACCGGCACGCCGCCGCACGCGACCATCAATCCACGCTTTCCGCACCACGGTTCCGAGATTGCGCGGCAGACGCGCTACATCGGCGAAAACATCGACGCCTGTCTGCGCGCCGGCGGCGCGCGACTGGAACACGTCGTGCACCTGACCAACTACCTGACGGAAGCCGACGATCAGGCCGGCGCGAGTGCCGCGCTCGCAGCGTGCTTCGGCGGCACGCCGCCACCCACCTCGACCATCCTGGTGGAAGAACTGCCGATTCCGGGCTGCCGCTCGGAAATCGATCTCGTCGCGCTGGTGCCGCCGGCCGGGCAGCGCATCGAAATGCTGAACCCCACCAGCTTGCCGCGCGCGCTGCCGGAAGGTCTCGACGGTTCGCCGCTATATCACTACGGTGCGAAATGCGGCCAGTGGATCTTCACCAGCGGTTTGCTGGCCACCGATTTCAACGACGCCATCGCCCCCGATGCGGGCACCACCGCCACGTTTCCCTACTACGGCGAGAACGGTCGCTTGCAGACCGCACATGTGCTCAAACAACTGGAGGCGGTGCTCGCCGCCGGCGGTGCGAGCTTGCAGGACGTGGTGAAGGCCGAGGTCTACCTCACCGACCTCAAGGATTTCTTCCGTCTCGATGAGGTGTGGCGCGAATTCTTTCCGGTCGACCCGCCGGCGCGCACGACCGCGCCGGTCAAGAGTCTCGGCGTGCCCGGCGCGCGCATGGCGATCAATCTCATCGCCTATCTGCCCGGTCCCGGCGACATTCGCCGCACCATCAGCACCGACGCCGCACCGCGCCCGCTCGCCCATGAACCGCAGGCCGTACAAGCCGGCCCGCTACTGTTCTTCTCGCAGCAGATGGCCACCGACTTTCGCACCGGCGTGCCGGCCGAGGCCAAGCTCAATCCGGCGTTTCCTTTCTATGGATCGGAGTCCGCGAGCCAGGTTTTGTACATCGTCAAGAACGTCGCGGCCATCTGCGAAGCTGCCGGCACCAGCGCCGACCAGCTTGTGCGCCGCCGCGGCTTCTACACCGACTTCAGCGAGTTCTTCACGTCTTTCGCCACCTGGGGCAAGGCCTTCCCCAGCGCACCACCGGCCAGCACCACCATCCGCGTGCCGAATCCCTTGCTGGTGCCGGGCTGCAAGGTGGCCATCGATTTGATTGGGCTCGTGCCGGGCGGGTGATTTAGCCGCAGCCTTGTAGGTGCGAATTCATTCGCACATTGGAAAATGGGCGACGCCGTTTTAATGTGCGAATGAATTCGCACCTACAGCACGGGCTCATCGCATGACCGACACCCAGGACGAAGCGCTCGGCTTCGCCGCGCCGCACGACACCGCCATCCCCTATCTCGCGCGCATCCGCGAGTATTACGCGACGCTCGGCTATGGCGCGCCCTATCGCTGGGCACAGTATGTGGATGTGCCGTTCGCGCCGTTGACGAAACCGCTGACGGCCACGACCATCGGCCTCGTCACCACGGCCGCGCCCTATCAGGCCGACAAAGGTGAGCAAGGGCCGGGCGCCCCCTATAACGCCAGCGCCAAGTTTTTCAGCGTCTACTCGGGTGACACCGCGCGCGATCACGATGTGCGCATTTCCCACATCAGCTACGACCGCCAGCACACCAGCGCGCAAGACCAGAACACCTGGTTTCCCCTGCCGGCGCTGCGGCGCGCGGCGGAGAACGGACGCATCGGCCGCGTCGCGCCGCGCTTTCATGGCGCGCCGACCAACCGCTCCCACCGCACCACGCTCGATGTCGATTGCGTGGAATTGCTGAAGCGCTGTCGCGAGGACCACACCGACGCGGTGCTGCTGGTCGCCAACTGACCGGTCTGTCACCAGACCGTGAGTCTGGCTGCCCGGTATCTCGAAGCACACGGCATCGCGACCGTGGTGCTCGGCTGCGCCAAGGACATCGTCGAGGGCGTCGGCGTGCCGCGCTTTCTGTTCAGTGATTTTCCGCTCGGCAATGCCGCCGGCCGTCCACACGACGTGGCGTCGCAAGACACGACACTGGAACTCGCGCTGCGGCTGCTCGAAAGCGCGTGCGGGCCGCGCAGCACGCTGCAGTCGCCGCTGCGCTGGTCTGTCAAGCCCGACTGGAAGCTCGACTACTCGAATATCGCGCGGCTCTCGCCACAGGAACTCGCGGCGAGGCGTGCCGAGTTCGATGCGCAGCGCGAGGTAGCGCGCGGCGTGAAGGCCCAGGAGCGCGAGTAAATTGCTGGAAGCGGTGTCGCGCACCCATTGGCCTCGCACACTGCTGGCGGCCGCACCGGCTTTGCTGCTGCTCGCCCTGCACATCACCCTCTACCAGCCCTTCTTCGCCGACGATGCCTTGATTTCGCTGCGCTATGCCGAGCGCTTCGTGCAGGGCCTGGGGCTCACCTGGAACGATGGCGAACGGGTGGAAGGCTATTCGAATCTTGCCTGGGTGCTGGCCACCGCCGCGCTGCATGCGCTAGGTATGGATCTGATCAGCGCCGCGCGTGTGCTCGGCATCATCGGCATGAGCGGTGCACTCGTGTGCGTCGCGCGCTGCACCGTCAGCGACAAGCGCGCAGCCTGGGCCGCGGGTGCGCTGGCGGCCTGCGGTCTCGCGCTCAGCGGGCCGCTGGCGGTGTGGGCCGTCGGCGGACTCGAGCAAGCGTTCATCGCCTTGTTTCTGGCGCTGGCACTGGTCGAAGCCGCGCGCTGCATCGAATCATCGAGCATCAGCCAACCGTGGCGCTGCGCCCTGCCGCTTGCCGCGTTATGCCTGACGCGGCCCGACAGTCCGGTGCTGGTGGTCGGCCTGTTGGCGGGGCTCTTGAGTGCGCTCGGCTGGCGTGCCTTGCCGCGCGTGCTCATCATCGGCGTGATGGCGGCGACGGCGGTCGGCGCGCAACTCGCGTTCCGCCTTGCCTACTATGGCGAGTGGGTGCCGAACTCCGCGCGCGCCAAGCTCGCCCTGAGCGTCGACCGTCTCATCCATGGCGTGATCTACGTGCTCGATGCGGGCCTGCACCTGTGGCCGCTGCTGGCGCTCGCGGTGCTGCTGCTGGTGGTCGCGCGTCGTGCGTGGCGGCCCATGGCGCCGGCGCTCGGCGTCATCGCGCTGTGGACGCTGTATGTCACGACCATCGGCGGCGATATCTTTCCGGCGCGCCGTCACATCGTGCCCGTGCTGGTGGCGGTGGGCTTCGTGCTGGCGGTGGGTCTGCGTGTAGCGTTCGCGGTCACGCGTGCGCGCTCGGTGCTGCTGCCGCTCGCGCTGCTCAGCCTCGCGCTGCAAATCGAACTGACGACCAGCGACCCACAAAACATGCTCGCCACCACCGAGCGCTGGGAATGGGACGGCGAAGTCGTCGGCCGCCTGCTCGGCCGCGCCTATCAAGCGGAGCAACCTTTGCTGGCGGTCGATGCCGCCGGCTGCCTGCCCTATTTCTCACGCCTGCCGGCACTCGACATGCTCGGCATCAACGATAAGTTTCTCGCCAGTCATCCACCGCCGGATTTCGGGCATGGGCGTGTGGGCCATGAGCTCGGCAACGGTGAATACGTGATGTCGCGCGCGCCGGACCTGGTGCTGCCCTGTCTCCCGCAAGGCGCCAGTCACGGCTGTTATCGCAGCGGCCGCGAACTGTTGGCGCGCAAGGATTTCCGCGACCGCTATCGGCTGGTGAATTTCGAAGGGCGCGAGCCTTACACATTCCGCTCGCAGATATTCGCGCGCACCGACGGGCGCATCGGCATCCGCAGCGACGCCCGGGGCGTGAATATCCCCGGCCACTTCTTCGCCATCGGCAGCGCCGTGACCACCCTCGATGCGGCCGGCCACGTCGGTGTGTTGCTCAAGAGCGGGCAGTCGGTGGGGCTGCGCATTGCCGGGCTGTCGCATGAGCAATGGCAGGCACGCGCCGAAAGTGACGACCATGCGCAGGTTGAACTGGCCGAAGGCCAGGTGATTCTCACCGCCGGCGCGCACGGCGCCCATGTACGACGTGTGTGGGTGACCCGTCGCGAAGCTCGTGCACCGCGCCCGTAAACCTCTTTTATCGACGGCAACGTGACTCGACAGGCAAACCGAGGCCACACCTGGCGATGCCGATACAAAGCACGTTGCAGCCGCATTCATAGCCGAATTCTAACGGGGTCCGACTTCGGCCTGACATTGCGCGCTCGTCAGTGGTGGGCATGTGGTTTGCGCGGCTTGGCCTTCGCGACGGGCTTGGTCTTCTTGGCGGATTCGGGCTGGGCTGCTGCCTGACCTCGTTTTGCCGTGGATTTCATTTTCACACCGCGCTTGCGCGGTCGCGCGGTCGCAGGCGGCGCGGTCTCGATCTCCACGCCGAAAATCTCGCTTAAGTCTTGGTCGGCGATGGCCTTTGCTGTCGCGGACGTGCGGCCCTTTGGCGCCCGCACAGCAGAAGCGGTGGCGGCCTTCATGAGCTCCTGCATGTCCACACCGCGCAAGATGAAGAACAGTTCGGGGTCTTGATCGAGCCGTGCGCCAACGCCGTAGAGGACCGCCGCGACGTGCTTGCACATCGTCGCCCAGTCGGGACAGGAGCAGCCGAGCTTGATCTCTAGCGGCGCGGGGAAAAGGCCATTGTCACGTGAAGTGATGGTAGCGAGGATGTCCTGCGACAAGCGGCCTTGCAGCAGGTCAAGCAGATTGACGAACTTGCCGGCGGAGTGTTTCTTGAAGCCCTGCCAGCGCTTCGCCGCCAAACGCTTGAAGGTGATAACGACGCGGTAGAGCTCGGAGCCCTGCACCAAGGCCTCGACCTGACCGGTAGTGATCTGTAAATCGATGATCGCGCCGTTACGCACATAGGTGCGACCTCGCGGCAAGCGGTTCGCAAAGTCGCTGTAGTCCTCGAGATTTTTGCACCAGGCCTTACCCCAGAAAGTCGTGGCGATGCGACTGCTGGCCAATTCCACGGGCGCAAGCACGCGACCTTGCTTTGCCAGTTTGCGCGCGGTGGCCTGGGCTTTGCGTCGACGGTCAGCGACCGTGACATAGGGACGATAGGAATACCAGGCCATCAATTCTCTCGCTGGCGGTCAGGGTGGATGGGCGTGCGGCGGTCAATCACTGCTGGCCGACTTGAGATCCAGCGCGACGAAGCGCAACAGTTCTTCATTCGACATCTCGGTCAGCAATTTCTCGGCGCCACCGGCCGCACCCAGCACCGCTTCGGCCAGCGACTGCTTGTCCTTGATAAGGGCATCGATGCGCTCTTCAATCGTGCCGCGACACGCGAACTTATGCACCAGCACATTGCTTTTCTGCCCGATGCGGAATGCCCTATCGGTGGCTTGATTTTCCACCGCAGGGTTCCACCAACGGTCAAAGTGCAGCACATGGCTGGCGGCGGTGAGATTGAGCCCGGTGCCGCCGGCCTTCAGCGACAGCACGAAAAATGGCGGGCCATCATTGCGCTGAAATGCATCGACCAGCCCTTGTCGTTGCTTGACGGGCGTCGAGCCGTCGAGTGTGAGGCCAGGGCGTCCGAACAGGTCACGCAAATGCGCGGCCAGCGGCGCGGTCATTTCGCGGTACTGGGTGAAGAGCAGCAGCTTCTCCTGGCGCGCAGCGATTTCCTCGCACAGCTCTGCGAGTCGCTGGAACTTGCCGCTATCGCCGGCGGCGTATTCGTCGTCGCCCAGCCAATGACTGGGGTGATTGCAGATCTGCTTGAAGCGGGTCAGGAACGCCAGCACCAGGCCGCGCCGCGCGATGCCCTCACGCGGGGTGCTGAGCTGCTCCGCCAGTTCATGCACGCTCTGCTCGTACAGCGCGGCCTGGCGTTGACTGAGTGAGCACCAGGCCGTCAGTTCGGTCTTGTCAGGCAAGTCGGCGATGACTTTGCGATCGGTTTTAAGGCGTCGCAGCAGATAGGGTCGCACGAGTTGCCGCAGCGGCGCGAAATTCGGTGGGTCGGCCGCCTGGAGAGCCTTTACGTAGCGAGTGAACTCAGGGGCGGTGCCGAGCAGGCCGGGATTGAGGAAGTCGAACAAGGACCACAGATCACCCAGGCGGTTTTCGACCGGCGTGCCGCTGAGCGCGATGCGTGCCCGCGCGCGCAGGCCTTTTATCGCGCGGGTCTGACGCGCGCCGGGATTCTTGATCGCCTGCGCTTCGTCGAGCACCAGCAATCGCCATTCGCGCGTGGCCAACCATGGCAGTCGCGTGGCCTGTCCGTAGGTCGTCAAGATCACGTCCTGATCGGCGAGAAATGCGTCGGCGGTCGCGTCGTTGCGCCAGGTGCCAGCGGGATTCTCGGCGGGATGCGCGAAGCTGGCGCGCAGGCTCGGTGCGAAGCGTGCGAGCTCGCTTTTCCAGTTGGCAAGCAGCGAGGCGGGGGCTACCAACAAGGTCGGGCCGGGCTTGTTGGCGGTGCCGCTCGCTGCTTTGCGGCGCCGCGCGGAGGGGGAGCGGGCAGCGTTGTCGAGCGCGCTGCCGTGCTTCAACTGCAGCAGCAGTGCGATGACTTGAATGGTCTTACCGAGCCCCATATCGTCGGCCAGACAGGCGCCGAGCCCAAGACTCTGCAACAGGTACAACCAGCTCACGCCTGTCGCCTGATAGGGTCGCAACGTAGCGGCGAGATGCCTGCTCGCGTCGAAGGCCGCGAGTGTGTCGGGTGTGCGTAACGCCTCCAAGGTCTCGCGCAGCCAGCCGTCGGCGAGCACCTCGCTCCAGTCCGCCGTCGAAGTCTCCGTTGCACGGCTGCCTGTCAGCCGCACGCCGGCCAGCAGACGCATGCCTTCGAGAAACGACATGCCATCACCGGCGGCATCGGCCTGCACCTGTCGCCAATGCTTGAGCACGCTGGCGAGCTTCTCGCTGTCGACCTCAACCCACTGCCCACGCAACGATACGAGGTCGCTGCCAGCATTCATCAATGTCCGCCACTCCGCGGGCGTAAGGGCGGTGCCATCGAGCGTGGCCGCGACCGAAAAATTCAACAAGGATTCAAGGCCGAGCCCGCCTCCCTTCACAGCGCCGCCGACGCGCACGCTCACCTGTGGGCGTGGGCCGCGACCATTTCTCCACCAGTCCGGGATGCGCGTGATGATGCCGCTCTGTTCAAGCACCGGCACCTCGCGCAAGAACGCGTAGGCCTCGGCCGGCCGCCAGGCTTGCGCCTGAAAGACGCGTTGACTGTCGAGCAAAGCGCGGGTCCAGACACTGTGCGCGGCGGCCTGCTGTACCGGCTCAAGCAGCGAGCGCAACGCAGCCTGGTTCTTGGCGCCAGCATATTGCTCAAGTGCGCGCCCCAGCGGCAAATGCACAGGCTTGTCCTGGGCCGACAGCCGGTGCGTATAGGTCGCCATGAAAGCGAACGGCGTGCTCGGCGAGCGCTTGTTCTCGGCAAGATGGAAGGTGACTTTGCCGAGCAGATGAAGCGCCGGGCGGACGCGCTGCAGCCACGGTTTCAAGCCGCCGGCGCTGCGCGCCGCGCGCCGCGCATGCGCATCAAGTTCCTGCCACAAGCGCGCGAAGACTTCCGGCGCGGCATACTCCGCGCCTGTCATGGCCGGCACGCGCAACGCGAATGTAGAAAAGAGCGCCGGCGGCGCCGCGACCGGGGCGATGTCTTCGTCATCGCCGACCTCCGGCGTGTGCGCCAGCGCCGTCAAGTAGGCATCGACAAACTCGCGCCAGAATAGCCAGGCCGATGGCCAGGTCTGGGCCTCACGGCGCCGTGCCGCCAGGGCCAGCAAACCATGGGCGGAGCTGGTGGCGAAAGCCTCATGAAGCGCGTCGTCCAATGCCATGTCGGCATCCTGCGCCGCGCGCATCAACAGCCGCCCCTGCGGTGCAATCAATAATTCTTGAGTCGCATGCATGTCCGATGGAATGCCCGGCAGGGATTGGCTCGCGCTTGCGGGTAGAGAGGCCGAGACGCCTTGACCTAACGCCCCTTCACGAATTCGCGGGTGCGTTTGTCGCGGAGCCTCCCGTTCCTGAGGCAGGATAACTAGCGGTCAGGCGTCACGTCTATCGTAACGACTGGAATTATCTGGATGCTCGTCGTGGCAGAAGTCGCTGGTCCGCATCGCTACCGCTGCTCGTTGGACCAGGGCGATTAGACGTTGAACGGGAAGTTGGGACCAAGGCGCGCGCCAATGCTGGATAGGGCCTATCCGGTGAGCGATTTGTACCCGCTTTCCTACCCGCTTATAGGGTTGCCAGGCTTCATCAGGCCTCTGCGGGGACGCCGTGCTAAAAACATCAAACATTGCCTTGCCGGAGTCGCGCTGCTAAGCCTAAAATATGCCCAAGTGGACTGGGGGATCCCGGTCGGCGTCACAGCCTCGGTGAGATTCATCGGGGCTTTTCGCTTTCTGGGCTCGGGAAAATCTTCAAGCCCCAATTCTCGAATCCCACCCCGACTTGTTCCCGCCCGCCGCTACAGAAGAATTTTCGCTTCAGCACTTCGAACGCTCGGTTTTCCTGGCCCGGCCGCAGAACACTCAGGCCGATTGGTCGCGCGACCAAGTCTGCCAACTGCAACCCGGACGAATTGGATCTCTTATCAGCCAGAATGATGCCGCACGGAAGATTCCTTCCTTGTCGATTAGCGCCATCGCAGATCCTCCTGAACTCCAATTCAAGCTCGTCATCCTCTTTCTTCCCTCGGGACTCGAAGACAACATGCGTTAGCGTGTCGTCCTGGTTCTTTTCGAGTAAAAACTTGTGCAAGGTTTCTAAACAGAAGCCCAGCGCGATGTGATAAGGATTTGATATCGCCTCGCGACCACTCAGGTTCTCTTTTTCGATGATGCGCGCAATAAGAATGAAATTCCCTGCCTCGATGATGCCTGTCAATTCATTGAGAAACTGATTTCGGTGCTGTTCATTGACGAACTTGAAAACCCCCTTCTCTTCGCGAATTTCGTTCTCATGGAGCACCACATGGTCATGACCGAAGTGGTTGAATTTGAATTTCTGAAGCGCCGGCACCCTCTTTTCGCTGTAATGGCGCTTTCCTCTCACCCGTCCGACTTCGGCAAAGCCGCCGCCACATCCCTGAAAGCCGCAAGCGCCGCTTCCAGGTGTTCGATGATCTCCTGCTGCAACACATCAGGTGGCGGCAAGTCATCGAGATTGTCCAGGCTGTCGTCTTTCAGCCAGAAGATATCCAGGCTGGCCTTGTCGCGCGCCATGAGTTCGTCATAGCTGAAAAACCGGAAGCGCTCATTCGCGACGCGCTGATGGCGATTTTCAGGGTTGTAACAGGCACTGAAATCCTGCAGGTCCTCGAGCTTGAGCGTGCGGGTCTTGAGCGTGAAGTGTTTGTTGGTGCGAAGGTCATAGAACCACACGCCCCGGGTGTGAATCTCGCCGTCCTTAGGTCTGGCATCGAAGAACACGACGTTGGCCTTCACCCCCTGCGCATAGAAGATGCCCGTTGGTAGCCGCAGCACGGTATGCACGTCGCAGTTCTCCAGCAGCTTGCGCCGAATCTTCTCGCCGGCGCCGCCTTCAAACAGCACATTGTCCGGCAGTACTACCGCCGCCTTGCCGTCCACCTTCAGCATGCTGACGATGTGCTGCAGGAAATTGAGCTGTTTGTTGGAGGTGGTCTCCCAGAAATCCTGGCGCTCGTAGGTGAGCGCGGATTTATCTTCCTCGCCTTCCTCGTTGGTGATGGTCATGCTGCTCTTCTTGCCGAAGGGCGGGTTGGCCAGCACGTAATCCACTTTGAATTTGGGTTCGGACAGCAACGCATCGGAACGATCGACCGACGGCTCGCCGTCCAATTCGCCGATGTTGTGCAGAAAGAGATTCATGAGGCACAGGCGACGGGTGTTGGCCACAATCTCGTTGCCGTGAAAGGTCTTGTCGCGCAGGAAGGCTTTCTGGCGCTTGTCGAGCTTGGCGTCCGGGCGATTCAACCAGTTGTAGGCGCCTAAGAAAAACCCACCAGTGCCGCAGGCCGGGTCGGCGATGGTCTTCAGCGGCTCGGGCCGCACGCAGGCCACCATGGCTTCGATCAGCGCGCGCGGCGTGAAATACTGGCCTGCGCCGCTCTTGGTGTCTTCGGCATTTTTTTGCAGCAGGCCTTCATACAAGTCGCCCTTGGTGTCGGCATCCAGGCTGATCCAGCTTTCGGCATCAATCAGCTGCACCAGGCGCGAGAGCTTGGCCGGGTCTTGAATCTTGTTCTGCGCCTTGAAAAAGATGGCGCCCAGCATGCCCGGCTCCTGCCCCAGCCGGTGCAGCGTGGCCAGGTAATGCGCCTCCAGCGGCTCGCCCACTTTGCTGGTCAGACTGGCCCAGCCATAGCCGTTGGGGATGTGCGTGTCGCGGTTGTAGGGCTCTTGCGCGTATTCGTGCGCCAGCTTCAAAAACAGCAGGTAAGTGAGCTGCTCCAGGTAGTCGCCATAGCCCACGCCATCGTCTTTGAGGGTGTGGCAAAAGTTCCAGACTTTCTGGACGAGGGAGGAGGTGTTCATGCGTCAGATTTCGTCGTGCTGGCCGAGTAAGCCTGGCGTGGATCGTTCGGGTTGGGGTATGCGCGCTGCAACTGTTTGCGGGCGACCAGGGGATTCAGAATGCGTTTGCGCAAATCAACCCCGTCGGGGTTGCGACCCAACAGCTGTGCCAGT
>JADLGE010000046.1 GCA_020849475.1 Gammaproteobacteria bacterium | reverse complement strand
GATGGCGACGCGATGCGCTTCGCGGTACCAGTCGTGCACCGCCTCATCGTGGGGCGCGGCCAGCAGCTCGGTGAAGCGTTTGAAGGTGTCGTGGAAGAAATCGGCGTGCAGGTAATAGGCCTTGTCGGCGTAGGTGAAGGTCATGTCGCGCGACGCCTGTGTATAGGCATCGCGAATCTGCTCGCGGCCGGCGGCAACGCCCAGGCGTTGGGCCGCTTCGACCAGCAGCGGCGCGGTCGCGCGTGGCACGTTGCGATAGCTGAAGAGCGTGCCGCCCAGATCGAAAAATACCCCTTGCATGCGCTGCTCCTCAGACCATCGCGGCGGCGAGCTTGTCGCGCCAGGCCTGGTCGGTGAAATCCATCTTGATCGGCGTCACCGACACCGCCTTGTCGGCGATGGCGTGCAGATCGGTGTTCGCAATTGTATTGCCGCTGGTATAGGCAATCTTCACCCAGTAATAGGGCTGCGCGCGCGCATCGACGCGCGGCATGATGGAAAACGAGCCGGGCGGACGCTGGCCCTGGGTGGTGAGGCGCACGCCGCTGATCTCGGCCACCGGTACGTCCGGGAAGTTGATGTTGATGAACGAACCCGCCGGCCACTCGTCGAGGCTGACGACCTTGCGCAGGACTTCCGGGCACCAGTTCGCGGCCGGCGTGAAATCGGCCACCGCGCCCGGCGCGCGCACCTGCGACAGGGCAATCGAGCGGATGCCGAACAGCGTGCCTTCCATGGCTGCGGCGATGGTGCCGGAGTAGGTGACGTCCTCGGCCAGATTGGCGCCGCTGTTGATGCCCGACAAGAGCAGCGTCGGCGGGCCGTCGGTCATGCATTGCGAGAGCGCCATCAACACGCAGTCGGTCGGCGTACCCGCCACCTGGAAGCGCTTGGGGCCGAGCGCCTGCATGCGTATCGGCAAGGTCAGTGAAATCGAATGACCGGCGCCGCTGCGCTCCGCGTCGGGCGCCACTATCCATACGTCGTCGGTGATGGTGTGCGCGATCTCTTCGAGGAGCTTGAGGCCGGGCGCGTGGATGCCGTCGTCGTTGGTGATGAGAATGCGATGGTGGGGGTGTGATCTATTCATGCGCCTGAGTATAGCGACTTACGTTCAGCCGCCGAACCAACGACTGCGAAACACGAAGAACACCGCACCCAGAAGGCATAGGGCGGCCCACAGGTAGTCGAGTTTGGGCGGCTCTTTCAGATACAGCCAGGCGAAGGGCACGAACACTGTGAGGGTGATGACCTCCTGCAGAATTTTTAGCTGGCCGACCGACAGCACGCTGTGACCGATGCGGTTGGCCGGCACCTGCAGCAGGTATTCGAACAACGCGATACCCCAGCTCACCAGGGCCGCCACCAGCCATGGCTTGTGATTGAGGGTTTTCAAATGCGCGTACCAGGCGAAGGTCATGAAGACATTGCTGGCGGTCAACAGACCAATGGTGGCGAGGATGGGATGCATGGGGTGGCGCTTCCGCAAGTGTCGAGGCGACGACGGCGGCGCCATTCTCGCACGCCCCGCGGCGACCTCAGCCGATATGCCGGCGCAGCCAGCGCAGCACGGCGCCGAGCAGCGGCAACTGGGCATAGACCTGCATCGAGGCATCCCAGTAGTCGCGGTGTTCGAGCACGCGGCCATCATCATCGAAGCGCAGGTGGGTGAGGCCATGGATGAGGCGCTGGCGCGCCGGCTGCCAGTCACGCAGGCGATAGTGGAAATCCCAGATCAGCACGGCGCCGTCGGCCTGCAGGGCGACCTCCAGCACCACGAAGCGCGCCTCGGCGAGGCGCTCGAACATGCGCGTCAGCAGCGCCTGCAGCGCGGCCGTGCCGCGGATGTCATTGAAGGGATCGATGAAATGCACCTGCTCGTGATAGACGCTCGCCAGCGTGGCCAGCGAGTCGGGGCTCAAGGTCTCCCACAACCTGCAGACCGTCGTGACGCGTGGGTCGCTTATCGTCATCGCGTCAGCCAGCGCATCAACGGCAGGTAGAGCGCGGCCGGCAGCAGGGCCAGCGCTTTCATGACCCAGGTGAAGCGACGCGGAAAATGAATCTCGAAGGCGCCGCGCTCGAGTCCGGCGATGATGGCTTCAGCGGCGGCGGGCGCTTCGATGATGGCCGGCATGGGAAACGGATTGTGGGCGGTCAAGGGCGTGCGCACGAAGCCCGGATTGACCAGGCTCACCGCGACGTTGTCGTCTTTCAGTTCGAGATATAAAGCCTCGGCGAGGTTGTTGAGCGCGGCCTTGCTCGGCCCATAGACGAGGCTGCGCGGCAGGCCACGGTAGCCGGCCACGCTCGACACCAGCACCAGGCCGCCGGCACGCGCCGCGCGCAGGCGCGGCACGACGGCCGCGAGAACGTTGTAGACGCCGCCGAGGTTGGTGTCGAGGATGTGACGCGCGCTGGCGAGATTGAACTCCGCGAGGATGTGCGACTGATAGTCACCGGCCAGCACCACCACGAGATCGTAACCCCCCCAGCTTGCGCTCAAGGCCTGTTCGGCGCGCGCGACGCTGTCGGCATCGCGGACATCGAGCGGCAGGGCACAGCATTGTCTGGCATCGAAGGGCGCAATCACCTGTTCCAGCAACTGCGCGCGGCGCGCCGACACCGCGACCCGCGCGCCGCGCGTCAGCAGCGCGGTGGCGAGCGCGGCGCCGATGCCGGTCGATGCGCCCAGCAACCACACGCGCTGCGCGCGCCAGTCGCGAATGGCGTTGTTCATACTCATTACACCCACGCCACGGTGGCGGCCCGCGGCTGCCCATCACCGCGCATCAACACCAGGCAGGCGGCGCCTTTCAGTACGCACGGCAACAACGCATAGAGCAGGGCCAGTGCGCTGACGTTGGCGAACGTCGCGCCGTGACCGGCATCGTGGCCGAACATACCGAGCAGCGGCAGCGCGATGCCGGCGGCGAGGGCGAGACTGAGTTTGGTCACCAGCGCCCATAGCCCGAAGTAGGCGCCGCCGCCATGGCCGTGTCCCGCCGCTGCGCCGCTGTCGATGCTGGCGGCCAGCAGCACCGGCGGCAAGGCCAGATCGGCGCCGAGCGCACATCCCGATACCACGCAGATGATGAGATAGGGCAGCACGTCGCCGGGGCCGAGCACGGCCGCGCCGGCAAACGCTGCGATGCTGGTCAGCATGCCGAGCAGCCAGGCGCGATGCAGGGCCATGCGCCGCGCCAGCCACGGCCATAAGGGCATGGCGAGCATGCCGGCCACGAAGTAGCTGGCAAGGAACAGCGGCGCCAGCGCGCTCTCGCCCAGTACCTTGTCGACGTAGAACAGCACCAGCGTGGCGGGAATGGCATTGGCGGTGCCGTTCAGCACGAACACCAGCAGCAGATGCCGAAAGCGTCGGTTGCCCAATGGCCGCATGATGGCGCGCCAGTGGCCGCTGTGTTCGACCGGCGACTGCCAGCTGAGGGCCGGCGGCGACAAGTGCACGGTGACGATGGTGGCCATCAGCAGCAGCACCGCCACCAGCGCGGCAAACCAGCCATAGCCGGCGTCGGGACCGGCCTGCGTCACGCACCAGGTCGGCAGCAGTACGCCGGCCAGTACACCCAGCAGACCGAGGCCTTCACGCATGGCGGTGACGCGGGTGCGCTCGGTGGCAAGCTCCGACAACTCCGCGCCTTCCGCCTGGTAGTTGATCTGCACCATCGCCAGTGCGGCGTGGACCAGCACCAGCATCGCCATGAACCACAGCGCGATGTGAGCGTGTGCCCATGGCGGCGGCAT
This sequence comes from Gammaproteobacteria bacterium, assembly GCA_020849475.1. Lineage (GTDB taxonomy): Bacteria > Pseudomonadota > Gammaproteobacteria > JADJYF01. The sequence continues at coordinate 31,995 of JADLGE010000046.1, read as the reverse complement.
GAACAGCCCGAGCGTCGCGAGTGCCAGCAGCGGCGCGCCGCCCAGCAGCCACGCGCGGCGGCCGATGCCGCGTGCGCGGGCGCGATCACCGAGTGTGCCCAGCCACGGGTCCTGCAGCGCATCGAGCGAGCGCGCTGCCAGCAGCAGCAGACCCTGGGTGCCGAGCGCGAGCCCGAAGTGCTCGGCATACAGCTTCGGCACATGCACGTAGAGCGGCAGCGACAGCATCGCGAGCGGCACGGCGAGCGCGCCATAGGCCAGCAACCGCGCGGCGGGCAGGCGCTTCACAGGGTCGCGGCGGCCGCGCCGAGCAGGCGCGCGCGCACCTTGGGCGCACTGGTGTCGGCGCGCAGCCAGATGCCGAAGAAGGCGTCGACGAATGCCGGATCGCGAATGCTGGCGATATAACCCTGCGAAGAATAAAAGCGCGCCTCGACGCCCGGCACCGCAAGGCCTATCAAGCGATCGCCTTTGCGCACGTCGGGAAATACTTCACGCATGTCGCGCGCCCACTGCGCCAGCTGCGCTTCGTCGCGCCGGCCTTGCTGACGGATCTCGGCGATGCTGGTCTCGACCAGCGCACCGGCTTCGACGTCGAGTGCGTATTCGATGTCGAGCGCAAAGGGTGTGTCGGCGTCAAAACCTTGCGTGGTGGTCCACAGGCGCGCGGTGTAAATCTTGAAACCGAAGTGACGCATGTCGGCGCTGCCGTGCAAGACCAGTTCCGGCGCATGGGCGCGCAGCGCCGGCGGCAGTTCGCGGGCAGTCGCCGGCAGGCACAGACACAGGCCGAGGGCCAGCAGCGCCCACAGTCGCCAGCCACGCGTCGATTCAGCGCGCATGACTGAAGGCGAGGTGCACGACATCCGTGCGACCACAACGAAAGCCCGCTTCGCAGTAGCACAGATAGAACTGCCACAGGCGCATGAAGCGCTCGTCGAAGCCGAGAGTACGTATCGGCGCGGCGGCGGCCTGCACCCGTTCACGCCACAGCGTCAAGGTGGTGGCGTAGTCATGACCAAAGCGCATTGCCTGCTCGAGTTTGAGGCCGGCGCGGGCGCCGTCCGCCACCATGCGCTGTTCCGGCGCAAGCATGCCGCCGGGGAAAATGTATTCGCGAATGAAATCGCTGCTGCGCCGGTATTGCGCAAAGACTTCAGGCGCGATGGTGATGGCCTGCAGCGCGGCGCGACCACCGGGCTTGAGGCGTGCCTGCAAGGCCTGGAAGTAACGTCGCCAGTAACGTTCGCCGACCGCCTCGAACATTTCTATCGAGACGATGTGATCGAACTGGCCGCCGAGGTCACGATAGTCGATGAGTTGGAGATGCACTTGCTCCGTCATGCCGGCCTTGTGCACGCGCGCCTGGGCGTAGGCGAGCTGCGCGGCGGACAGCGTGATGCCGGTCACGCGCACGTCGCGGGTGCGCACTGCATATTCTGCGAAGCCGCCCCAGCCGCAGCCCACTTCGAGCACATGCTGGCCTGGCCGCGCATCGATGAGGTTGAGCATACGCTCGTATTTTGCTTCCTGCGCCGCCGCCAGCGGCCGCGAACTGTCGCCATCGAAGCAGGCGCTGGAATAGGTCATGGTCTCGTCCAGCCACAGGCCGTAGAACTGGTTGGACAGATCGTAGTGGGCGGCGATGTTGCGCTTGGCCTGCGTGCGTGTATTGGCGCGCCACGTGTGTTTCAAATACAGGTAGAGCCCCACCAGTGGTCGTGCGTAGAAATACTGCGCGAGCGCTGTTTCATTGGTGGCGCACAGCATCAACAGCGCGGTGAGATCGGTGGTCTCGAGGCGGCCATCACGGTAGCACTCCGCCATGCCGACATCGGCGGCACGCAGCATCGCACTTGCCACGCCCCAGTCACTGATTTCCATATCGGCCTGCGGGCCGGGCTCGCGGCCGCGAAAGCACATGCGCGCGCCGTCCGGTGCGGTGAAATTCAATTCACCATGCGTGAGCTGCGACAGCAGGGCGATGAAGGCGCGCGCGCTGGCGGGGGTCGCGCGCGAGGCGTGAATCTTGTGCAGATTTTCTGTAGCCATGGTCCAGTCGTTCAGTGGGAGGTTTCAAATTCAGGCGGCGGCGGTTTGCGAAACCATGGCACGCGTTTGCGCCACAGCTTGAAGGCCTGCCAGTGAATGCGCGCCATCACCCCGAGTGTGAACAAGGGGTAGTGCGTGAATGCGTGCAAGGTCGAGCGCGCGTCGAGCGCCCGGGGTTTGCCGACGATGGTGGTCAGAATCAGGCGATCGTCCTCGCTCGGCCCGTCGCAATAGTCGATATGCGCAAGGCTGCGCACGCTGTCCTGCACGAAGCGAAAACGATAATGGCCGCGGACTTCGCAGAACGGCGAAACGTGTAGTTGCTTGCGCGTGCTCAACCAAGCGCCCGGCGCGATCACATCGCCATCGTGATTGCACAGCACGTAGTTGTGACGTTCACCGAAAGTGTTGTTGACCTCGGCAATCACGGCGCGCAGTGCGCCGGCGCTGTCGTGGCAGTACCACAGGCTGATGGGATTGAAGACGTAGCCGAGCAGACGGGGAAAGGTTTGCAGCACCACCTCGCCATCGATGTGCGCGAGCCCGGCGGCGGCCAGCTGTGCGCGTGCCCAGACGAGCAGATCGGAGCCATCGCGCGCACCGTAATCGCGGGCGTGGAAGGACAGCAGGTTGAAGCGCTCGCGGCTGAGCCAGCGATTGGGCAAGGCCTGCAAGCGCGACAGTGGAATGCGCAGGAAGAACACTTTGTAGCTGAAGTGATGGTCCGCCGGTCGCAGGCGATGGTGAACCACGTTGCCCACGCACAGCTCAGGCCCAGTGGGCAGGTCGGCTTTGAGACTGGACATCACGCCGCGCTTGCCCAGCGTTCGGCGACAGCGGCCGGCGGCAGGGGCACGCGGCTCGTCTGCGCAGGCATGGCCCACGGCCGCCGCACACCGCCGAGTTGTTCGGCCACCAGCAAGCCCGACTGCAGGCCATCTTCGTGGAAGCCATAGCCCCAGTAACTGCCGCAGAACCAGGTGCGCTGCACGCCCTGGATGTCCCATAGCGCGCGCTGCGCGGCCAGCGCCGCACCGTCGAACTGCGGGTGATGATAAGTCGTGCTGTAGTGCGTGGCGTGAGCGGCCGGCGCCGCGCCCGGGTTCAGCGTGACGAACCACTGCTGGCGACTGGCGAGCGGCTGCAGGCGATTCATCCAGTAGCTGACGCACAGGGCGCTGTGATCATCTGCGATGCCACGCTCGAGAAAATTCCAGCTCGCCCACGCCCGCCGACGCAGTGGCATGAGCCGCGCGTCGGTGTGCAGGTAGGCGACATTTCGCGCGTAGCGGAATGCCCCCAACAGGCGCTGCTCGTCCGCGCTCGGTGTTCTCAGCAGGGCCAGCGCGTCGTCGGCGTGGGTGGCCACCACCACATGATCGAAATGATCGATGCGGCCGTCGACGCGTTCCAAGGCCACGCCGTGTGGCAGGCGTTCGATGCTCCGCACCGCGCAATCGGCGAGCACGGCGCCGCTCAGTTGCGCGCGCAGACGCTCGACATACTCACGCGCGCCGCCCACCACCGTGCGCCATTGCGGTCGGTCGGAGAGCTGCAGCAGGCCGTGATTCATGCAGAACTGGATGAAGGCACGTGCCGGATACTGACGGATGTCTGCTGCGCAGGCCGACCAGATGGCAGCCGCCATCGGCATCAGATGATCGCGACTGAATGCCTGTGAGTAGGCATGGCGCTCGAGCAGCGCCGCCAACGGCAGGTCGGCATCGGCGCCGGCGAGGTAATCGGGCGCTTCGCGGTAAAAGCGCAGCACGTCGCCGAGCATGCGCCAGAAGCGTGGGCGCAACAGGTTGCGCGGCTGGGCCAGCAGACCGGCGAGGTCGCTGCCGGCGTATTCGAATCGGCCGTCATCGAGCGACGCGGCGAATGACATGTCGCTGCCGTGGGTGGCGACGCCGAGCTGCTCGAACAGTGCGACGAGATTGGGATAATTGGGTGCGTTGTAGACAATGAAGCCTGTATCGATGGCGAGCGACCGGCCTGCGTCATCGACCGTCACCGTATTGCTGTGGCCGCCCAGATGGCCATTGGCCTCATACAGCGTGACGCGATGGCGACGGTCCAGCAGCCAGGCGGCACTCAAGCCAGCGATGCCGCCGCCCACCACCGCGATATTGAGCGGTGCACCGCCTTCAGTTTGTAGCGACATGTCCGCGCCCGACTGTTGATGACAGCTACCGTTACGCTGGTGTGATGACGACGGATCACCCGCTGCCGTTGATCCGGGCGTAGGCCGGCGGCGTACAAGCTGGCATGATGAAACGCTCCATGTCCGAAAGATTGCCACCAGAAGACGCCGCCATCCTGCCGTTTCCAGCGCCGGATGAGCGTGCGAGTGTTGTCGACCGCGCCGCGCAGGAACGCGACGAGGAGACCGCGCTTCTGATCAAGGTGCGCGAGCAGTCCGACCGAGACGCCTTTAGACGCCTGTTCGAAATGCTGGCGCCACGCATCAACAGTCACCTGCGCCGCGGCGGCATGGCGCCGGCCGACGCCGAAAACCTGCTGCAGGATGTATTCCTGGTGGTGTGGCGCAAGGCATCCATGTTCGACGCGCGCCTGGCCTCGGCGCGCACCTGGATATTTACGCTGGTGCGCAACCGGCGTATCGATCTGGAACGCGCCGCGCAGCGTGATCAGCGCCTGGTGGCGGATTACGCGCGCAACGACGGTGGCGTCGAGAGTTACGAAGTCGACCTCTTGTCGCAGGCTTTCGGCGCGCGGGTCGGCGCGATGCTGGGGCAGTTGCCTGCCGAACAGCGCGAGGTCCTGATCAAATGCTATGTCGAGGGCAAATCGCAGCGCGAGATTGCCCAGGAAAGCGGCGTGCCCATCGGTACGGTCAAATCCCGCGCGCGGCTCGCCTTCGAGCGCGTGCGGGCAGCATTCGGAGAAGCACGATGAACGCAATGCAGCACCCGGCCAGCGGCTGGTTGATGGATTACGCGTGCGGACACTTGAGTCCCGCGTTCGATATCGTGATTGCCACCCATCTGCTCGGGTGCCCGAGTTGTCGAGCCGACCTGCAGCTGGCGGAAGGGCTGGCGGCGGACGTAATGGTCAACGATGGTGCGCTGGCACCTGCGACCGCCGCCGACGACATCTTCACCAGTCAGCGCGCGGCGCCCGACATGCCGGGCTGGCGACCGAGTGGTTCGATGAGCGGCGAGCCGGCGCTGGCCGCGGTGGCGGGCAACTACCTTGCGCTGGGAGAGTCGGCACTGCGTTGGCGTGGCATGGGCGGCGTGGCGGTGGCGAAACTGCGCAGCGGCGAAGGCGACAGCCTGTGGCTGTTACGCGCGCGTCCAGGCGCGGTGTTGCCGCGCCACAGCCACCATGGCAGTGAACTGACGGTCGTTCTGCAGGGCGCCTATGTCATCGATGACCAGGTCTTCAGTGTCGGCTGCCTCGAGGACGCCGATGAAAGCACCCGCCACCAGCCCATCGTGACCACCCGCGGCGAATGCCTGTGCCTGGCCGCGACCACCGGACCCCTCATCTTTGACGGCTGGGCCGCGCGCCTCGCACAACGTTATCTGGGCATCTGATTGGCGACCGCGGCGCTATGCCGCGGCGCAATAATGGGTAAGACTGCGGCCCATGTTGCGTCCTCTGCTTCGTCGCTGGCTGCCTGACCCTGACAAATTGCGCGCCCACCGCGGTCTGCGCTGGATGGGACCGCTACTCGACCGCGCCTGGCTGTGGCGCGCCAATCGCCACGGCATCGCCGCCGGTCTGGCATCGGGTCTGTTCCTGGGCTTGCTGGTGCCGGTCGGGCAGACCGTGTTTGCCTGCGTCGCGGCGCTGCTTCTGCGCGCCAATCTGCCTGCCGCGGTGCTCGCGACTTTTGTCTCCAACCCCTTGACCACGCCAGCCATCCTGCTCGCCGGCTATCACCTGGGCATGGCGGTGCTGGGTACGCCGGCGCCGCTGGCCGATGTCGCCCTGAGCGACCTGCCGCTCATGGAGCGTCTGACGGCGATGGGTGAGCCGCTGCTGGTCGGGCTCGCCATCATGGCGAGTGGTGCGGCGGTATTGTGCTATGTCGGTGTGGTGGCGGTGTGGCGCCTGCCGGGACTGGCCCGACTGGTGCGCCAGCGCAGGAACAGTGCGCGCCGCGAGTGAGCGGTATTTTTCGAGGCCGGAAAATAAAATGCCGGGCCTTTTGAGGGGCCCGGCGAGGGGAGGTCCCAGAGACAGACTTCGAGGGGAGGTCGTTGTCTGTCTTGGTGAGGCACATCTTACCGTAAATATGCGGCAGTGCAACAATTGAATTGGAACAACTCTGTTTCCAAAACCTGCAGGGCGTATTGCCGGCCCCCAAAATAAAATGCCCGGCCTTTGGGGGCCGGGCGAGGGGAGGTCCCGAGGACAGCGTTTCGAGGGGAGGTCGATTGCTGTCCTGGTGCGATGCATCATATCGAGATTTTGGTGCGTCGCAACAATCATTTTGGAATAAACGTGTTTCCTGAAATGAATAAGTGAGGCAAATCCCGTAACACACTTCTGCGCCCGCGATACCAGGCGCCGCACCCGGTTCCCACCAGGCGCGGCGCGCGCAGCCCACCCTCAGTCCAGCAAGGGCTTGTTGCCGACAAAGCGGTCGAGCACGTTCTTGGTGATGCGCGACACGTTGTTCTTGTACTTGTTGTGGGCCAAGGACCCTGGCCACGCAATCGACGAGGTGGAGAACACACCGCCACCGTTGGACGTCGGGTAGAACACCATGTCGGCACGCACCAGTTCGCTTTCCTGGCCACCAGTGCCCGGGTAATTGATCAGCAGCTCCTCGCACACCACCAGGTAGATGTCGGTGTGATCGACGGACGACGCCAGCCAGTAGGCGCCGGGCGGTGTGCCGAGGTTGCGGTCATAGCGATCGAGTTCGAGACCCGCCGCGCCACCGCCAATCAGGCCGAAGTCGCCGATGCGCTCGTTCGCGCCGACGCCCGCCATGATCCACTGCACTTCTTTCTTCATGCTGTCCGGCTTGCGCAGGTAGTAGGAAGAAATATCGAAGCCCTGGGCGGTGAAGCCGGTGCCGACGATGCGCTGCGGCGCACGGCCATTGCGACGCCACAGACCGCCGTATTCGCCGGTGAAGGAGTGGTAGTACTCGCCGGTGCGCGCCTCCCAGGCGCGAATGCCGCCCTCAGCGCGCCGCACTTCCATCACGCCTGGCTGTTCCTTGTGATAGGCCACGCGCCAGTACCAGCCATTGGCGCCGAGGTACATCAAGCGTCCGCCGCGTTGCTGGTAGGCGTCCATCGCATCCCACATTTCTTTCGAGTGGTATTCGGGATGGGAAGCCGTGATCACCACTTTGTACTGTTCGAGCGCGGCCACGCCGTCGTAGTGCAGCTCTTCATCGGTGATGACGTCGTAGTCGTAGCCCATCGCCTCCAGCCAGTTGATGGTGTGGGTGTCGGCGTTGAACTGCCACAGCGTCGAGCCGGTGCCGCCCAGCCACGAGCGGTATTTGGGACGCATGTTGAGGATCGGACGCAGGCGCGAGGTGTAGCACACGCCGGAGCCGTCGCTGTGGGTGTCATAGCAGCTCGCGCCGTATTCGCGATGCTCGTTGCGGTAAAGATCCTGGCGCTCGTGTTCGACCAGCCGCCCACCCAGCAACTGCGCTATCGGCGCGTCCGAGCCCATGTGCTCGTTGGCATAAGCCATGTAGCTCGCGGTCGGCAGCAGGAAGCAGATCTTGGCGGTGGCCTGGCCGCGCGGCGGCAGGATGGCGAACGGCACGTAATCTTCGTCTTCGAGATTCTTGCCGCAGCGCAGGCGCGCGGCGTACAGCCCACTCTTCAGATTCTTCGGTACGGTCAGTGAAACATCCACCTGCCAGCCGGCGTCGTGAATGTCGTCATCGTGAAAGTGAATCGCGCCGTACTGATCGGGGGCGTGGCGCCAGCACATTTCTTCGCCGTTCCAGTTGTAGCCGGTCATGCCGCGCGCGGGCATGTTGACCACGCGTCCGTGCAGGCGATTGGGCGAGGTATCACTGACATTCACGCTGGTGATGTCGGCGCCGAAATCCCAGGCCGCAACGAGGTCATGCAGCAGTGCACCGCTGACGCGCTTGGCCTTGAATGCCTGCAGCTCGGCGTCACTGAGCGCGCGCGAGGCAATGCGCGGGCTGTCAATCTTGCCGTTGAAATGCTCCGCGCAGGCAGTGCGGCCGGCGTCGAATTGCTTGAAGCTCGCGCCGATGATGAGCGGCTCGCCGTGACCCAAGGCCGCCGCGTGTTTGGCCTTGGTGTTCTTGCTGGCCGCGTCGCGCGCGCCGACATGCTGATGCAGCGGTTCCTGCAGCAGGCGCACGCTGCGGGTCTTGGCGTCGTAGCTGCCGGCCACGAAATACCATTCATGCGACAGCAGCGCTTTGCCGGTTCTGATTGTTTCAACGCGCCCTTTGCCGGCGCCGATGCGCAGACCGAGACCTTGGGGCCCAATCACCAGCGCCGCGCCGCGCTGCGCGCCATGGGACCATGCCGAGATCACCGCCTGTTCGCTGCGCGCCGGCGTGGTTGGCCAGATGTAGGCGGCGAAGGTGAAGCTTTCGAGCGAGCTCAGCGGCTCGCTGGCCGCCACTTCCACGAACGAGCCGGCATGGATGACCTGGCGTCGCCCCTTGTAGGTGCCGTTGGCCGGTGTCTTGACCGGCTTTTCCCGGTAGCCCGGGCCATCGGGATTCAGATCGCCGCAGATCAATTGCACGATGTCGGCGGTGAAACGCCGCGCCTCGCAGTTGACCATGAAGTTGATGGTTTCGCCGGGCGCCACACTGACGCGGTCGGCATAGGCGGTGATTTTCATCATGATTCAGTTCCTCATCGCTGCCGGCGTACCCAGGCGGCGGCGTGGCCGCTGCGGCGCCTGGGTGCGCTGTTGGGAAGTCGGTGAAAGGCGAGACGCGCATGCGTGGCATGCGCCGTGTCGCGGCGCTAATCGCGCAGGGATTCGCCGGTCAAGGCTTTCCAACGCTGACGGAACACATACCACTCGGCGTCGGCCATGCTGGTGAAACGTTGCTCGAGCATCTTCAGTGGTTTGCCGCGCACGCCGCTGGTCTTGGCCAGCTGCCATTCGCGATTGGCTTTCACCACCACCAGGCAGAACTTGTCCGCCATCGGTGCGCCACGCAGGCGATTGAGCAGTCGTTGCAGGTCCGGGCTGTGATGCCCGATGGGATTCTTGCGAAATTCTTCGATGAGACGGCGATCATCAGGCGTCGGCCGATAGTTGTCGGTTGCGTCGTGGATATCCACCATGGCACTCCCCTCCCCTTTGAGGTGGATTGAACGGTGGCCGCAGTATAGCGCCGAACTTTCAAGTCGAAAGCCCGGCGCCGTGCGTCATTCAGAACGCCACGCCGTGGCGCGCTGCGTAGTCGCCGTAAGTCTCGCGCAACTGTTCGCACAGCGGACGCGCATCGCTGCCTATCGGCGTGTCATCGATGCTGGCGACACTGACGAGACCCGCGCCGCTGCCCGACAGGAACACTTCGTCGGCCGCCAGCAGGTCGTAACGTGTAAGTGAACGACACTCGACTGGCGCGCCCATCTCGGCGCGCATTTTCAACACGCTGTCGCGCGTGATGCCGGGCAACGCGCCATCGGCGGTGGGCGGTGTGACGAGCGTGCCGTCGATCACCGCGAACAGGTTGGCGCCGGTGGCTTCGGTCACGCGCCCTATGCTGTTCAAGAGCAGCGCATCGTCATAGCCCTTCAGACGCGCGTCGCGCTTGGCCAGCACATTGTTCAGATAGTTGAGACTTTTGACCTGCGGATCGAGCATGTCGGCGGCGGGCCGGCGCAGCCACGAAGTCAGCAGTCGCAGGCCCTTGGCGCGCACTTCGGCCGGAAACATGCGCAAGGACGCAACGATGCAGAACAACTCCGGCTCGACGCACGATGCCGGGTCGACACCGAGTTCACCCACGCCTCGGGTCGCGACCAGTCGCACATAGGCCTCGGCTTCGCCGTTGGCGCGCGCGGTGTCGAGCACCGCGGTGGCGAGCGCCGCGCCACGCAGCGGCAGCTCAAGACCAATGGCGCGCGCCGAACGTTCGAGTCTCGCGATGTGATCGTGCAGACGAAACACGCGCCCACCGGTGATGCGTATGCCTTCGAATACGCCATCGCCATACAGGAGGCCGTGGTCGAGGATGGAGATGCGACACTCGCGCGCGTCGCCGATGTGATTGCGATACCAGACTTTCATGGGGAGCGTCCTTCGATACGTAATGCGATGCCTTCGGCCGCGTGGACCACGCGCCGGGTGGCGGTGGTCATGCCGATGGCGGTGAAACGCGCGGCGACCGTGGCCAAGGCCACCGCGCCGTGCATGCGTCCGTGACTCAAAATCGGCGCGGCCGAGACCGCGAGGCCCGCTTGCCATTCTTCGATGTTGGTCGCCCAGCCTTGCGCGCGCACGCGCTCGACTTCCGCCAGCAGGGCTTTGCGACTGCGCAAGGTGCCGGGCGTATAACGCGGCAGGTCGTTGATCTCGACTTCGTCGGGCGCAAAAGCGAGATACAGCTTGCCGACCGCCGTGGCATGCACCGGCACGTCGGCGCCGAGGCGCGGCGCGGCGCGCAGAAAACCGCTGCCCTCGGCCTTTTCCAGCACCACCAGTTTGCCGGCCCGCGCCACCACCAGGAAGAAAGTCTCGCCCAAGTCCGCCGCCGCGCTTTCCAGCACCGGTTTGGCGGCGGTCGCCAGCGGTTCACGACTGGCGACATTGAGACCGAGAGCCATCAAGGCAAAGCCGGCGCGATAGCGTCCGTCGCTGTCCTGTTCGGCGAGGCCACGACGCAGCAGCGGCGCGAGAATGCGATGCGCACTCGAACGCGGCATGCCGAGTTCGCGCGCGACTTCCGCCAGGCGCAGCGCCTGGGCGCGCTCACTGAGCAGAAACAGGGCGTCGAGCGCCTTGTCGATGGTGGTCATAAATGTTCCATTATTCGGAACGAAGATTCGAAATACAGAACAACCGTATCCGTCGCGCGCGTGCCTGACAAGCCTGTGCCAGGCTGCGTGCACAATCCCCGGGAAATTCGCGGCCGAGCCCGTGCCCGGGCACGCTTGCGCGTGAGGTCCGCGCTGCGCGCCGCATGTTGGCGGCGACCCGCGCGTTTCACATGTTGAAACAGCCTCCGGCCCGGAGATAATCCGGCCCTTCCATTCAAACCAGCAAAGGCAGCCCATGAACAAAGACAAGATGCGCGTAATGGCCGACCGAGTGTTTCGCGACATGGCGGGCGGCATGGCGGCTGGTCTCGCGTTCGTCGGCACCGAGACCGGCTTGTTTCGCGCCATGCAGGGCCGCGGCGCGATGACCGAGAGCGAAGTGGTGAATGCCAGTGGCTTGCAGGCACGCTACGTCGAGGAATGGCTGAAGGGCATGGTGGCGGCGAGCTATCTCGACTACGACGCGCAGGCTGCCACCTACACCTTGCCCGACGAGCATGCGTTTCTGCTCGCCTCCGATGGCACGGATCATTTCATGGGCGGCATGTTCGCGATGCTGCCGCCCTTGCTGGCGGTGGCGCCGCGCGTGGCCACCGCCTGCCGCGACGGCGGCGGCGTGCCGTTCGCCGACTACGCGCCCGAATGTCGTCACGCCATCGATCACATGAACCGCGGCAACTACGAGCATCGCCTGGTCGACTACTGGTTGAAGCAACTGCCCGAGGTCAGCGCGGCGCTCAGCAACGGTGGTCGCATGCTCGATGTCGGTTGCGGTCGCGGCTTCGTGGTGCTGGCCGTGAAGAAAGCGTTTCCGGACGCCGAATGCATAGGCGTCGATCCGGATGCCGCGTCGATTGCCGAGGCGCGCACCAGCGCCGCCGCGGCTGGCGTCGCGGCGCGTTATGAAGCAACCACCAGTGACGCACTGGCCGACACCGGCAAGTTTGACCTCATCACTCTGTGCGACGTGTTGCATGATCTGCCGGCGCCCATCCCGGTGCTCGAAGGGCTGCGCGCGCGCCTCGCGCCAGGAGGCGTGTTGCTGGTCATCGAGCCGCGCGTGTCGGACAATCTCGAAGAGAACATCAATCCGCTGGCGGCGATGTTCTACGGCTTCAGCATGTTCCACTGCATGACGCAGTCGCTGGCCCACGGCGGCGCGGGCCTCGGCGCCTGTCTCGGCCCGACCCGCACCCGGGCATTGTTTGCCCAGGCCGGCTTCAGCAGCGCCGCGACCCTCGACATCAAGAGCCCGACCAATCTCTTCTACGCGGTGCGCGCTTGACGGGTTTCAGCCCAGGGCATTCTTCACCGCTTCGATGAAAGCCAGCCGCCGCGGTCCGCCATGCTGCGAGCCTTTCTCGCGGCTGGCGGGCTCGTCGGCGCGCATGAACACTTCGCGCGGCATGGCGCCGACCATCACAAATACCAGGCCGTGGGCCGGTTCTACGTGTATCCATTGCCCGTAGGCGCCGAGCGCCATGAAGCTGCCGGGGTGATGCACCCACCACAGATAGCCATAGCCGGTGAAGGACGACGTATCGAGGCGCGGCCGCGCGCCAATGTCCTTGTGAAAATTTGGCGCCGAGGGCGCGGTGGCCAACGCCGTCCAGCCCACCGGCAGCACGCGCGTGCCATCGGGCGCCACGCCATCGTTCAACATCAACTGGCCGAAGCGCCCATAGTCGCGCAGCGATGCGCCACAGCAACTGCCGGTGATCTCGTCGCCGTCGTCCGACTCCAGCATGAAGTAGCCGTCCACTTCCATGCCGCAAGGGCCCCAGATTTTTTCCGCGCAATAGCGGGCCACGGTCTTGCTGGTGACGGTCGACAGGATGAGGCTCAATAGAAACGTATCGCCGGTGTTGTAGTAGAACTGCGTGCCGGGCGGGTCGAGGCGCCGCAAGGTCTTGAGATAGGCGCGGATGTAACCCGCGCGTCGCTCGGCGATGGGCAGGATGTAATGTTCGGCGACATCGGCGCGGAGATCCTCGTAGTCTTCGGTCCAGCCGATGCCCGAGGTCATGTTGAGCAGATGCCGTATCGTCACACCCTCGTAGGCGGTGCCGGCGAAGTCAGGCAGATAGCGCGTCATGGCATCGTCGAGATTCTTGATCAAGCCATCATGTAGGGCCGCCCCTATCAAGGTCGAGGCGATGGATTTCACCATCGACGACGACTGCCAGCGCTGCGTCGGATCAAGGCCCAAGGCATAGCGTTCGAGCAGGATCTGGCCGTGATGCAGGACGAGCAGGCCACTCAAGTGCTCATCACGCATGAGGTCATCGGTGCCACAGCTGCGTCCGTAATCGGTGTAACGCACGTCGAGCGTGCGGCCCGCCGTGGCCAGTGGCTGTGCCTGTGCCGGGCGTGGCACGCGGCGGGTGGCGAAGATCCTGTCCCAGTGCAGAAAGCCTTCGGCCTGAATATTGGGCGACCACAGCAGGAAATCGCCGCCCAGCAGGCGCGCAAGCCAACGTTCGTTGCTGTCTTTGTGTGTGCTGTCAGACATGATTATCCCCCGCAGTGATGTGTTGCCGGGCCGGCGCGTCACGGACGTGACCCTGTAACGCTAGGACGGCGATGACCCGGAGGCAAGCTGCGGCGCCGTTTCAACGCCACGGGGAGATTTGCGCAGAACAAAAAAAAGGCCGCCCTTAAGGCGGCCTCGGCTCTTGCGAGATTCCTGAAGGTGCGATTTCAATCGCACCTTGGAATCGTCGCGCCGCACCTGGAATGTGCGAATAAATTCGCACCTACAGGGCGGACCGCGCTTTAGTAGCGCGGTGCGCGCGGCTCCCGCGGCTTAGCTTCATTGACGCGCATATTGCGTCCCTTCAGCGGCTGTTCGTTGAGCGCCTTGATTGCGGACGCGGCATCGGCGTTGCTCGGCATTTCGACGAAGCCGAAACCCTTGGACTGGCCAGTCATCTTGTCCATGATCACCGACGCGGCGGAGACTTCACCCGAAGCCGAGAACAGCGCGTGCAGGTCGGCATCGGTGACGCCGTAGGCTAAATTGCCAACATATATATTCATTCAAATCTCACAGAGGTGTGTCTTGTCAGTTTTAGCGAGATACGGAGTCCATGACACGAAGTCATCCGTTTCTCGATCCGCCGTCGAACGGCAAATGCCTTGGTTCTAAAGAAGCGGCCGATGAGAGACAGTGTCAAAGGGAGGCTTGCTTAGGATGGAATGCGCGCTGCCTAGTGGGCTGCGCATTAAAGCTCGATGCGCCCGATAGTACTCCGCCTGTTTCGACAAAGACAGCGATTTCGTGATGGCCGCCCGTCAGGCGCGCGCGCGTCCGGCGCGCCCATGTGCCCACCGGTGTTCGGCGCAGTGCCCGTCCGCGCTACAGTGAGAGCCATGTTCACGCGCCGAATCCCTTGCCAGCGTCCGTCGAATCGTTCGTCCCCGTCAGTCGGCGAGGCAGGTTCATGAAGCGCGTCGTGCTGTTCGTTCTCCTGTGTGGCGTCGCCTTGGCATGGGCCTATCAACAGCACGCTCACCTCGAGAGCGCGCCGCTGACCGCCTACGGCACGCTCGAAGCGCGTGATATCGAGGTCGGTTCCAAGGTCGGCGGCCGCGTGAAATCTTTAGGCACCCATGAAGGCGAGCAGGTCCGTGCCGGCCAGGTGCTGGTGACCCTGGATGATGACCAACTCGCACCGGCGGTGGCATTGGCGCAAGCGGCGCTCACCGCCGCACGCGCCGAACTCAGCAAGCGCGAACACGGTTCGCGTGTCGAAGACATCGCCGAAGCGCGCGCCGCGGCCAGCGGCAACGCGGGCTTTCGCGCCGATGAGATTGCGCAGGCCCGCGCCGATAAAGCGCGTCTTGCCGCCGATGCCGCCAATGCCGAACGACGCCTCGCGCGCAGTCGCGATCTGTTGGCGCGCGGCATGATTGCGCAGCAGGCCCACGACGATGCCGCGACCGCCGCCGACGGGGCCCGCGCCGCCTTGCGCGCGGCAGACCATGCGCTGGCCGCGGCCACCGGCCGCCAGGCCGCCGCGCTTGCGGTCACGGCACGCACCGTCAATGGCTATCGCGCTGAAGACATCGAAGCGGCGCGCGCGGCGGTGGCCGAGGCCGAGGCGCAACTCGCCTTGGCCCGCGCGCGTCTCGATGAAACTTTGGTGCGCGCGCCGCGCGATGCCACCGTCGAAGTATTCGATCTGCGCCCTGGCGACCTGCTGGCTCCCAATGCCGCGGTCGCGCGTCTGCTCGAAAGCGCGGAGCTTTACGTGATGGTCTTCGTGCCGGAGCCACGCATCGGCGAAGTGCATCTCGGCCAGGAAGTCGACATCGGCGTCGATGCGTTTCCGCGTCGCCGCTTTCGCGGCCGCGTCGAGCAGATTCGTCAGCGCGCCGAATTCCTGCCGCGCAATGTGCAGACCCGTGAAGAGCGCGTGCACCAGGTGATAGGCGTGAAGGTGCGCGTGGAGGAGGGCCGTGACGAACTGCGCGCCGGCACCGCCGCCGAGGTGCATTTCCCGCCACGCGCGCCATGAGCGCCGCCATCGTTGCGCAACATCTGACGCGCCGCTTCGGCGACTTCACCGCCGTCGACGATGTCTCGTTCGAAGTCGCGCAAGGCGAGATCTTCGGCTTCCTTGGTCCCAACGGCAGCGGCAAGACCGTCACCATCAAGATGCTGACCGGCCTCCTGCCGCCGAGTGCCGGCACCGCCTTCATTGACGGCCTCGACGTCAGCCGCGAAGCCGAGGCGGTGCGCAGCCGCATCGGCTACATGAGCCAGAAGTTCGGTCTGTATGACGACCTGACCGCGCTCGAGAACCTGCGCTTCTATGGCATGGCCTATGGCTTGAGCGGCACGCATCTCGGCGCGCGTATCGACAGCGCCCTGGAGCGCAACGCCTTGGGGCCCTACCGCGACCGCCTGGCCGGGCGTTTGTCCGGCGGCTGGCGCCAACGTCTGGCCCTGGCCTGCGCGATGATTCATGCGCCGCGCATCCTGTATCTCGATGAGCCGACCGCCGGCATCGATCCGGTCGCGCGCCGCCAACTGTGGGACTTGCTGTTCGAACTCTCGGCGCAGGGCATCACGTTCTTCGTCACTACCCATTACATGGACGAAGCCGAGCGCTGCACCCATCTCGCCTATCTCTACTACGGCCGCCTGATTGCCGACGGCACGCCGGAGAATCTGAGCCGGCTGCCGGAAGTGACGCCGGCCGGCACACGCCGTTACGGCGTGAGCACCGCCAACGCCGGTCTCGCCCGGCGCATCGCCGCCGCCGTGCCTGGCATTCGCTCCAGCACCATCTTTGGTCGCAGTGTGCATCTGTTGGTCGACGCCGACGTCGACATCGATGCCATCCTCGCCGCGCTGCGCCGCGGCGGCGTGACGGTCGATGAATGCCGGCCGCTGGTGCCGAGTCTCGAAGACGTGTTCGTCGAACTCACCGAGAGACGTCAGCGCGAAATCGAGGGTGGCGCATGAGTGCGCTACGCGGCTTTCGCGCGGTGTTTTACAAGGAAATGCTGCACGCGCGGCGTGATCGTCTGGCCATCGTGTTCGCGCTCATGATGCCGCTCATGCAGATGGTGATCCTCGGCACCGCCATCGACACCAATGTGCGCCAGGTGCCGACCGTGGTATTCGACGCCTCGGGCGCCAATCAGCGCGATGGCACGGCGCTGCTCGGCACGCAGGCGAGTCGCGCTTTCATCGATCGCCTGCGCAACACCGACACCTATCGCGTGTATCGCTATGTCGATTCGGATGATGCGCTCAACCAGGAAATGGTCGCCGGCCGTGCGCGTGTCGCCATCAAGATTCCACTGACTTTCGCGCGGGATCTGCTGGCCGGCCGCCAGGCCCAGGTGCTGGTGATGGTCGACGGCTCAGATTCGGCGGTGGCCGGCCAGGCGCTCAATGTCGCCACCCAGGTGGGCCTCGATGAATCGCTGAAGCGCATGCTGCCGGAGGGCGTCAAGCCGGTCATCGATGTGCGCCCCAAGCTCATGTTCAACCCCGATTCGCGCTCGCCGAATTTCTTCCTGCCGGGATTGATGACGGTGCTGCTGCTGTTCGTCACCACCATGCTGACGGCGTTTTCCATCGTGCGTGAGAAGGAGCGCGGCACCCTCGAACAACTGCTGGTCACGCCGGCGCGGCCGCTCGGCATCATGCTCGGCAAGATCATGCCGTACTTCGCGCTGGGGCTGGTCGAACTGGTCGTGATCCTGTTGTTCATGCGCTTTGCCTTCAGCGTGCCCATGCACGGCAATCCTTTACTGCTGGTGTGCCTGACCACCGGCTATCTGTTCGTCAATCTCACCATCGGTCTTCTGATCTCGACGCGCGCCAACTCCCAGACCGAGGCCTTGCAGCTCGGCATGATGAGCATCCTGCCGAGCATTTTTCTGTCCGGCTATATTTTCCCGCGCGACACCATGCCGCTACTGTTCTACGGCATGAGCTACCTGGTGCCGGCCACCTACATGGTCGACATCGCGCGCGGCGTGATCCTGCGCGGCGCGGGGCTGGCCGAGCTGTGGGGCGATGCGCTGGTGCTGGCCGTGATGGGGCTCGTGATCCTGCTGCTGGCGGCGCGGCGCTTTCAGCGCATGATTGTGTAGAAGCCCCCGGCACAATCGACTGAAAGGAAAGCCGCAGCCGCGGATGCTGCTGTTATCATGCCCGGCGCGCGGCCCATGACTGCGCATGGCTTCGTCACACAACGCGCGTACCGGCTCAAGCACCGCCCTTGAATACTGTCACTTCACGCCCGACTGGCCCGCGCCGCGCGCGCGCCGCTGTGCTGTTGGCGCTGCTGGCGAGTGCGACGCTGCGCGCCGAGGATGCCATCGAAGCGCCCCACGCGCCGGCGGCGCGCTCGGTGGTCGAACTGCAGGCCTTTCGCCAGACCACCCGCGGTCGCATGGCCGGCGGCGACGAAGAGGCGGGCGCGGTGCTGACCGATCTCAATCCAGTCATGCACGCCTGGTATGTGCTCGAAGTAGGCGACGCTGATGGCAAACGCGTCGCCTATCACCTGCAACTGCCCCAGCCCGACAGGCAGAGGCTGCTGCTGGATTCGGCCGACGGCGCCAGTGTGCTGATCACGAGCCCCGACGGCGATCTGCATTGCGAGCTGCGCGGTGACAACAGCCTGGCCGTGGCGGCCACGCGCAAGCTGCCCTATGTGCCGCTGTGCGACGGCAAGCTGTATCTGCGCCGTCGTCTGCGCGGCGCCGAGACATCTCTGGAAAGCGTGGTGGAATTCCTGCGCGACAAAGTGTGGGGCGGTGAACAGATAGTCGACGCGGTGAAAGCGCGCTTGCAGGACGCCGAGCGCGAAGTCGGCGCCATCGCCACCCGCGCCGATGCGCAGGGCACGGTGCGTGACGGTCCGCGTGCGGCGCGCGTCGCGCCGCAGTTCGCCGACGCCGCCATCGCCAGCGAGCGGCTCGGCATCGAGGTCGACGCGCCGGGCAGCATGCTCACCGGCCGGTGGTATCCGGCGCGCGCGCAGGCCGGCGTATACGTGAGCGTGATGGAAGGCGATGCCGTCGCGCCGGAGATCCTCGAACGCAATCTCGGCAGCGTCAACGCGCTCGACGCGGTCGAACGCTCGGCGCTGGTTTATCTCGTCGCCTTCGATCTCGAGCAGTTCGACATGGCGTTCACCATGGGCACCGATCATCCGCGCGTCGATTGGTCACCGCGTGCCTTCGCGCCCCACGCGAGTTCTGATTGGGCCGGCCCCGATGGTTTCGCCACGCTGAGTCCGCTGGCCATGACCGGCATGGTGCCGCCGTGGCAGACCGCGCGCACCGCGGCCACGTTCATCGGCGGCTTCAAGCGCGATCACGGCGCTTTCAAGTACGGTGCGTTCTCGCGCAGCGACAACGGCAATCACTATGGCTTCGTCGAAGAGGGCGTGGTGCTGTCGTCACTCAAGACCGGCCTTGCCACGCTCTATGTGCTGGTCGACGGCAGCGTGCACATGGGCACCTGGACCGAGCGTGACGCGCGCAAGCTGGAACTGGTGCGCTATGCGCGCCAGAACGGCGTGGCGCTGGTCGAACGCGACCACGACAGCGGCGAGTCGGTGCCGGGCCTGCTGGTCAATCGCTGGGGACCGGGCAACTGGTCGGGCTCGTCGGAATCGAGCCTGCGCGCGCTGCGCTCTGGTTTATGCATGGCGCGGCACGCGGGTCGCAGCATGCTCATCTATGCCTATTTCTCCACCGCCACGCCGTCGGTCATGGCGCGCGTGTTCCAGGCCTATGACTGCGATTACGCCATGCTGCTCGACATGAACGCGCTGGTGCATACCTATCTCGCGCTGTATCGACAGCAAGATCGGGACGTGGCCATCGAGCACGTGGTGCGCGACATGAGCCAGGGCGACCCGGTGCTGCACGGCGCGCCCGTGCCGCGCTTTCTGGCGACGCCCGACAATCGGGATTTCTTTTATCTCACGCGTCGCGCCGCGCCGCGCGCGCCGTGATGCTCAAGACTCTGCTGACGCTGCTCGGCATGCTGCTGGCGCTGGCCGTCCACGCCGACAGCAAGAGCGAACTGCGCACACGCAATGAACAATTGCTGGCGCGCATTGCAGCCGCGCATGGCTACAGCGCTGAACAGATGGACAGGCTGCGTGCATTGTTGCTGGGCTCGCCCTACATGGGCCAAGGCAATCCCGACATCACCGTGCACGCCGACAGCCGCGAAGCCTGCCTGGCACGCAGCGAAGCCGCGCCCGCGCCTTACCCCAAGGATGAGTTCGAAAAGATTTGTGGCGCGGCCTACATGGCGCCGCTTTACGATCCTGCCAAAGAAAGCGCGCAGCAGGCGCGCGCCTGCATCGATCAATACGAATTCCCCGACATCCCCTGCGAATACCCGGTGGTGTGGGTGAAGGCACGGGAAGCGGCCGAAGTGTGCAGCGCGCTCGGCAAGCGTCTGTGCGACGCCCATGAATGGGAAGGCGCCTGTGACGGCGCGCTCACCGCGCCGGATTACCGTTTTGATCTCGCCAAGGGCATGGGTGATGGTGATGCCGTGGCGCGCATGCGCGCCGCGCACAATCGCAGCTACGCCGCCGACGCGCGCTGGAGTTACGGCGCCGAGTTCGAGCGCGGCGTGTGCGCGCAGGCCGGCCGCAAGTCAGCCAGCTGCCAGGGTGGCGGCTATGGCCAGTGCGGCTCCAACACCTATCCGACCGGCGACTTTCCCGCCTGCCACAGTCCGTTGTGGGTCTACGACTTGAACGGCAACGCCGCCGAACATATGAACCTGCCGCTCCGTCCCGCGCAGATGGCGAGCACCGGCAGCACGGAGCTCGGCGTCACGGAAATGAAAGGCAGCTGGTTCATCTTCGACACCTACCGCGCCCATCCCGACTGGTGCCGCTGGCGCGCGCCGTTCTGGCACGGCGGGCGCGTGATGGACGCGCACAGTCACGCCAACTATCACCTGGGCTTTCGCTGCTGCAAGACCGTCAAGCACGACTCATCCAGCGAATAGCTCACTCCGTCGGTCGTTTGTACTTGGCGATATGCTCGGGTATCGGATAGCCGGCCGCCTGTTTGGGATCCGTCTCCGGCGCCTGCGGGATCACCGGCAGCGGGATGACGCCCGCCCACACCGGAAAATCGAGATCGGCGCCGTCATCGCCGGGCGGGCCTCGGCGTATTTTCGCCGACGCCTGTTCGATATTGATGGCGATAATGGTGGTTGCCTTCAACTCTTTGTCGTCAGGGGCGCGCACGTGCGGCCAGCGACCGGGCACCAGGCGCTCGGTCAGGCAGCGCAGGGCTTCGAGCTTTTCTTCTGCGTCGGTAATCACCGCGCCGGTGCCGAACACCACGGCCGAGCGGAAATTCATGGAATGGTTGAACGCAGTGCGCGCGCACACCAGGCCATCGAGCAAAGTCACCGCAATCGCGACCGCATTGCCGGCCTCGATATGTTCGAGCATGCGCCCGCCCTTCAGGCCGTGGATCAGCAGGCGATCGTCCTGCCGCGCGTGTATGGTCGGAATGATGAACGGCTGGCCGTCGATGGCGAAGCTCACATGGCACAGCAGCGCTTCATCGAGGATGGGATAGATGGTCTCGGTGTCATACGAGCCGCGTTTCGGGTAGCGCTTGAGCTTGTTGCGCTCGGTCACTTCAAATTCAGTCATGTCGGCCTCACGCGCCGCGAGCGCGTTGCTTGCGGCGCAAAGTTTTGAAGAGCATCGCCCTTGAGAGCGATCAGCGAGGGGTTGCGAAGATTCGATTCAAGCAGCGGTCCGGTCAGCGTTCAGCGCGCGACCATGGTCAGTATCGCGCTGCGCGCATCGGCCAGGCGTCGCGGCTTTTCCGGAATGTAATGGGCGAGCCCGGGCACCGGGCCTTCGTCACTCAGCACCGGAGCCAGGCGCGCGTTGGCCAGCACCTTGTGCACTGAAGTGACCTTGCCATTCAACAGCATCACGTCGCTGACCAGGCGGATGCCGTGGCTGTAGTCGACGTATTCGACGCCATGGGCGGTGCTCAAGGGCTGTATCGGTTCGCCATTCGTTTGATGCCAGCCGTAGATGGCGATGCGGCCGGGATGCGTGTCCATGCGATTGGAAATCACCACGTCTTTCTTGTGACCGGCGAGCAGCACGCCGGGCGCGATGCCGAGGCGCTTCAACTGCGCGACGATGTCGGCGTTGTGGCGCGTGAAGTACGCGGTGGAACGCATCGCGGGCCCGGCGCTGAGCGGCTGCGGGCGTAGATGACGCGCCGACTCGCGGTAGATGGCGTCGACCATGCGCGGTGTGGGCAGCACGAAACCGAGGCGCGCGGCCACTTCGGTGGCCGCCTTCAAGCCCATGGGCATGCGCAGAAAGTCCTGGTCGTTACCCACCGCGAGGTAATCGGGCATCACGCACACCGTGGCGTGCAGCGGGCGGCCGTCGCTGCTGTAGGCGCGCAGCTCTACTGGCTGCAGGCGGCGCAGAAAATCCGGGATGTCTCCGCGGAGCACCGCGCGCAAGGTCTCGGCATCGCGCGCACCGCGCACCAGGGTCGCGACATTGCGCGCAAAACGTGCGCCGCCCGGCGTGCCGGCGGGGCGCGCGGGGATGTCGGCGCTCAGGGCGCGCGGGCAGGCGAAGCGGCTGTCGGCGTGGCTCGCCGACGCGGCGCACAGCATGAGCGCCGCGCCGGCCAGGGCGCGACCACAGCGATGGACGAGACGTGGGATCAAATGGCCTCCGTGCGCCCGTGAGATTGGGGCGCTGTAGTGATGGTTTACACCGCCGGTCGCGGGGCCGTCAACGCGCGGACGCCAGCAGGCGTGCCCGCGGGTCGTGGAAATTTTCCAGGCGCATGTCCGGCGCGATGTCGCCCAGCGGCAGAATGCGCCGCGCCATGAGATCGCGCAGCCAAAAGCAAAAACTTTCCTCGGTATTCCAGACCATGGTGAAGCCGTGCTGCCGCACTTTCACCGAGCTGCTGAAGATGGCCGGCGCCGATTCCGTCACGCCGTACAGAAAGCTCATGTCGGCATAGTGATGGGATTCGCCGAGCAGTTCGGCGAGCGGAATCGGCCGCAGATCGTGCTTCTCCACCACCTGCTGCCAGACCGCTGCATGTCGCGGCAGATATTCCGCCAGGGAAATCGATTCATCCGGGCCGGTCTCAACGCCCAAGGTCGCGGCGAGGGTCGGCCACATGTCGCGAAATGAAAACACCTCGCCGTTGGTGAGGTTGTAGGTCTCGCCGTGTGCGCGCGGTTCATTGGACGCCCACAAGAGCGCGGCGCCGACCAGGCGCACGTCGGCCGCTTCCCACACCCATTGCGTACCGCCGGGAAAGGAAAACGGCAGGCCGAGTTCCTTGCGGATGGCGGCGTAAATGCCAATCACCGGCGGCAGGTTCATCACCACGCCGTGGTTGGGCCCGACTATCAACTGCGGACGGAACACGGTCATGCCGAAGCCGCTGCGCTCGGCGAGATCTTTGAGGTAATCCTCCTGCACCCAGTAGAAAGTCGGATGGTCGACGCGCGGCTGGCTTTCGCGCGCCGGCACGCGCATCTCGCGATAGGGCGCGCCATAGGCCTTGGTTCCCTGCAGCAGCGACACATGCTGCAAGCGCGCGCTGGCGCTCAGAGGCTCGAGCAGGTTGCGCAGCATGCGGCCATTGGTTTCGATTTGATGGGGGTCGGCCCAGCCCGCCATGAGGCCCGGCAATTCATAGACCGCGGTGTAGACCACATGGGTCACGTCACTTAAGTGTGATGCCGCCGCGCGACAAGCCTCGGCATCGGTGAGATCGAGCGCGAGATGCTGTATCGGCAGCCCGTCCAGCAGTTCCGGCACGCGACGTGACAGCGCGACCACCTGCCAGCCGGCCTGCGCGAATTCGATGGCGGCGGCGGTGCCGACCAGGCCGCTGGCGCCGGCGATGAGAACTTTACCGGTCATGGGGTTTCCTCGTGATTGAATCGTTTGAATGACTGGGGCAGGCCTACAGGATCACCCGTGCGGCACGCAGCGCTGCAATCTTGTCGCCGGCAAACCCTGCCTCGCGCAGCACTTCGTCGTTGTGTTCACCGAGCCGCGGCGCGCCGCTGTGCACGCTGGCCGGCGTGGCGCTGAACTTGACCGGCGGCCGCACCTGGCGCAACGCACCTTCACTGGCATGTTCGCTGATTTCGAAGAGCTTGACTGCCGCCAGATGCGGATGCGTGGGCAAAGCGTCGATGTCGTGGACTTCGGTGGCGGGGATATCCAGTTCCGCGCACAAGGCCAGCCAGTAGGCGGTGCTGCGCTCGCGCGTCGCCGCCACCATGTCGCGATACATGTCGGCGATCTGCGCATTGCGCGCCGCGCGATCGCAGTCACCGTAACGGGCGGCGAGATCGGCGCGGCCGGCGGCGGTGAAGAACGCGCGCCAATGCTCGGCCGTGTACGGCAGCAGCGCGATATGACCATCCAAGGTCTGCGCCGGCTTGCGGCCACCACCGAGCAGGCGTTGATAGCCGGCCGGCCCCAGCGGTGGCTCGAAAGTGAGCCCACCCAAATGCTCGGCGAGTGTGAATGCCACCATGGTTTCGAGCATCGGCACCTCGACGTACTGGCCCTGGCCGCTGCGCTCGCGACAGAACAATGCCGCCAGCACCGCGTTGACCAGCGCCATGCCGGTGGTCTTGTCGGCAATCAGGCTCGGTACATAGTCGGGCGCATCGCGACCAAGACTGTTCAAACCGACCAGGCCGCAGGCGGCCTGGATGATGTCGTCGAAGGCGGGCTTGTCGGCGTCCGGACCGTCCTGGCCATAGCCCGTCGCCACGCAGTAGACGATATCGGGCTTGATGGCGGCCACCGCCTCGTAACCAAAACCCAGGCGCTCGATGGCCGGCACGCGCATGTTGTGCACGAGCACGTCGCAGTCGCCGATGAGCTTTTTCAAGACCGCCGCGCCCTGCGCGGATTTCAAATCGATGGCGAGTGAGCGCTTGTTGCGATTCAGAGCGAGGAACACCGAACTCATGCCCGGGTTGCGGCTGACGCCGTTGGCGCGCATGAGGTCGCCTTCCAGCGGCTCGACCTTGATGATGTCGGCGCCGTAGTCGCCCAGGATCTGCGTCGCCAGCGGGCCCAGCACCACCGCCGTCAGATCAAGAATGCGTACGCCCGCCAGCGGGCCGCTCGCGGGCGCCGTGCTGCTCACGAACGCGCCAGCCGCAGGCGATTGGCGATGTTGTTGCGCTGCATGTTCGACGAACCACCGACGATGGGCAGGCAGGTCATGTCGCGCACATGGCGTTCCATGTCGTATTCCTCGGCGCAGCCATAGGCGCCTAGGATCTGCTGACACTGGATGACGATGTCGAGACCGTGATCGGTGACGAACATTTTGGCCATCGAACTTTCCACCGCGCACGGGCGCCCTTGATCGGCCAGCCACGCGGCGTGATAGAGCATGTGTTCGCAGGCCTGGAACAAAGTACGGAGATCCGCAAGCTTGTGACGCACCGCCTGGTGTTCGCCGATGAGCTTGCCGAACTGTCTGCGCTCGCCGGCATAGCGCCACGCGTCTTCGAGGGCGCCGCGCGTGATGCCGAGCGCCATCGCCGCCACCGCCAGCCGTTCGACATCGAGCGCCGGCCCGACCAGCTTCTGCCAGCCACGGTTCCAGTGTTCGGGGCCGCCGACGATATTGTCGACGGGCACTTCCACATCGTCGAAATGCACGTCGCAGGTGCGCGTATAGCGCAGACCGATGTGATCGATGTCGGTGATGGTCACGCCCGGCGTGGAGGGCGGCACCAGCACCAGGGACAGATTCTCGTAGCGCGCGGCCGTTGTGTCTGACTTCACCAGGCAGTAGATGTAATCGGCGTCGCGCGCCATGGTGCACCAGCGCTTGGCGCCGTTGATGCGCACGCGCTCGCCGCTTTTCTCGGCGCGGGTTTTGACACTCGCCAGATCGCCGCCGACATCGGGCTCCGAGAGTCCGTAGGCGAGCAGCAATTGGCCGGCCGCCACGCGCGGCAAGAGCTCGCGCTTCTGCTGCTCGGAGCCGGATTCAGTGATGTTGAGGCCGGCATACATCGCTGAATGCACGAACGGCCCGGCCAACGCCGTGCCGCGGGTGCATAGTTCATCGATGACCATGAGCGCCGCGACCACGTCGCGGCCGGCGCCGCCGTATTCCTCGCCGAAGGTCAGGCCCAGCACGCCGAGTTCGGCCAGTTCGGCGAACTCGGCGATGGGGAAGTGGTGATCACGCTCCCATTGACGCGCCTTGTCGCGCGGTGATTTGTCGGCGATGAAGCGTTGCAGCGTATCGCGCAGCAGGGTGATGTGTTCGGGTTGATCGGCGTAGTAGGCGGTCATGGTTTCGAGCCGCCGATTGAGTGTCCGATTGAAATGGGACCCGCAAAACGACAACCGCACCGTTTCTGCGTCACCGCTTCACGCCCGCCGCTTGCAAGGCCGCCTTGCGCGCATGCCCCATGTCAAACGTGCGCGCCATCATGATGCGCTGCGCCTTCAAACCACCACCGGCCTGCAGCGCGGTGACGAGGTTCCAGCCACCATAGGCATCGGCGGTCAGATCGCGAATCAGGGTGTAAACCCGCATGCGCAACTCGATATCGGTGTTGGCGCCGGTGGCGAGATATTTACGCAGATACGCGCCCGCTTCCGGGTGACGAAGTTCTGCTTCCTCGGGCAGGGTGATGACGAGACCGCCGGCCACGTCCTGCAGATGCTTCACCATCTCGTGGAAGTGCGAGGCGTAGTAGTACTTGGTGACGTTGATGCCGAGGATGTTCGGATGCAGCATGCCGTCCGGCGTCGATTCGTAATGGCGCACCGCGTAGTCGATGCCCATGCGGATGGTCTCGGTGTAGCAGATGAGCTCGGCGATGGTGTCCTGGATATGCGCGTCACGATCCTTGCCCTGCTGTTCGGACACGAGCTGCGCGAGGCCGGTCATCACTTCCGCTTCGTGATGGGCGATGACCAGGCCCAGAGTGCGTTCCCACAGGCCGAGCGCGGCGGCAAAGGCGCCGGCCAGCTGCCATTCACCGGCCAGGAATACGCGGTCCCAGGGAATGAACACATCGTCGAACACCACGAAGCCTTCCGGCATGCTGTGGCGCGCGCTGGCCGGGTAGTCGAATTCGTTCAACTCGGCGGGCGCGAAGCTGCGGTTGATGATGCTGACGCCGGGTGTGTTGACGGGAATGCTGAAGGCCACCGCGTAGTCCGCTTCCTCGGGCCGCATGGACTTGGTCGGCATCACCACCAGCTCGTGCACCAAGGCCGCGCCGGTGATATGCAGCTTGGCGCCGCGCACCACGATGCCGTCGTTGCGGCGCTCGACGATGCGCACATACATGTCCGGGTCGTGCTGCTCATGGGCTTTCTTCGAGCGGTCGCCCTTGGCGTCGGTGATGACCTCGGCCGCGCGCAGGTCGTTGTCGCGAGCGTACAGATATAGACGCTCGATGTTGTGCGCGAAGCGTGGGCTGATAGCACTGAGGCGATCCTTGACCTGCAACAGCGCCATGTACACGCCCGTCACGCCACCGACGATGCTCATGTGGCGACCGAGCTCCAGGCGCATTTCCAGCTCTTCGGTGGTGCGCGGCACCTGGTACACGCGGTGGGCGGTGGTGCCGTCTTCGGTGCGGTAGGTGATGATGGGCTCGAGCTCGGGGTCGTCGTAGGCGTAGTCCCGGCAGGCCACCGCTATCGGCACCTGGAAACGCGGGTGATTGGCGACGTCGGTAATCTTCTCGCCACCCCAGTAGATGACGCGGCCGTCGTTCAAGGAGGCGCGGTATTGCGCGGCGGTCATGAGACCCATGGCGTGCTCCAGAGCTTGGTTTCTGCGCGAAGATAACACGCGCGCCGCCACCCCAGATCGTAGCCGTACGGGCTTAACTAAACCCGCCGTTGGTGGGTACAATCACGCTGCCGACACGGGCCCCCAGCCCGCGTCGGTGTCTTCACGAAAGCATGGGGTCGTAGCTCAGCTGGGAGAGCGCCGCGTTCGCAATGCGGAGGTCGGGGGTTCGATCCCCCCCGGCTCCACCATTTTGATATTTCAAGAAGTCCGAGGACTTCCTAAAGCCCGCGCAATGCGGGCTTTTTTCTGGGTTTTTCGTCCATTTCGGGTTAGGCAGAATTATTGACAGCCAAAATCGAGTGGGGGCAACATTGGGGGCAACTGGCTTGGGCCAAAAGGAGTTGCCCCCAAAATGTCACTTACGCAAGTCAAGATAAAAAGCACCAAGGCCGGCGACAAGCCGATCAAGCTCTTCGACGGTCGCGGACTGTATCTCGAGTTCGCCCCGAGCGGCGGCCGTTGGTGGCGCTTCAAATATCGCTTTGAAGGCAAGGAAAAGCGCCTTTCTCTAGGCGTCTTTCCCGATGTCACCTTGAAGGATGCGCGCGTGCGTTGTGACGATGCGCGCAAGGCACTTTCCGCAGGCATTGACCCGAGCGCCCATCGCAAGGCGGCGAAGGCCACACGCGCCGAAGAATCAGCGAACAGTTTCGAAGTCATCACGCGGGAGTGGTATGCAAAGCATGCTGACAACTGGGCGGCCAGCCACAGCAAGCGGGTGATCCGGCTTTTCGAACGAGACATATTTCCCTGGCTCGGGTCCCGTCCGATTGTCGATATCACCGCGCCCGAGTTGCTGGCCGTCATGCGTCGTATCGAAGAACGCGACGCACTTGAGACAGCTCACCGCGCGCTCGGCAACTGCGGCCAGGTATTCCGTTACGCAATCTCGACCGGGCGTGCACCGCGCGACCCAGCCGCCGATCTACGCGGAGCCTTGCCGCCGGTAAAGGGTGCGCACTTCGCGGCCATCACCGAGCCCAAACGCGCCGGCGATCTCTTGCGCATGCTGGAAGGCTACCAAGGGACGCTGACCGTACGTTGTGCACTCAAGCTCGCCCCCTTGGTGTTTGTCCGTCCAGGTGAGTTGCGCTCGGCACGATGGGCCGACATCGACTTCGATACTGCGGAGTGGCGCTATACGGTCACCAAGACCGATACAGCTCACATTGTGCCCTTGTCGCGGCAGGCGCTGAAAATTCTGCGCGACCTCCAGCCGGTAACGGGGCGCGGCCAGTATGTCTTTCCGAGTGCACGCTCCGGCCGCCGCCCCATGAGCGACAATGCGATCCTGGCCGCCATGCGGAATGCCGGCATCGCCAAGGAGGAAATGACAGGCCACGGGTTTCGCGCGATGGCTCGGACCATCCTCGACGAGGTGCTGGGCTTTCGACCGGACCTTATTGAGCACCAGTTGGCCCACGCGGTGCGCGACCCGCACGGCCGCGCGTACAACCGCACCGCCCATCTGCCGGAGCGACGCAAGATGATGCAGAAGTGGGCGGACTACCTGGACAAGCTGAAGGCCGGCGCCGAGGTGGTGAAGTTGCCGCGTACTGCGTGAGGGCCGCGACGGCAGTAGTGGGTAAGTAAGGGCACGAGGAACAACGTAACGCCTGCTTCTCGCTCGCCGCAATTAATCTGGGCTTTGCCTCCGTCAAATCGGACCCGATCCCTGCAGCACGCCTTTTTACCACCCCGGCTATTTTGGCTATTCCTGCTAGTCAGCGACAAGAGTCAGCACCAGGACTAGCAGGAATAGCCAAAATAGCCGGGACCTTCAAAACGCCAAATAATTATGCCTGCCGAGCTTGCATGCTCGAAAGCGTTCGTCGGCACGCGATCTCCTTCGATTTCGTATTCCAGAAATCTGCGACAGCGACAGTTGCGACATCTGCGACACTGTCTCAGACAACCGGCGGAATCTGTCGCAACTGTCGCGGGAGTCGCTGTCGCAAACATCGACGATCCCAAATTCGTTCGCGAGCGCACTGTTTGGTGCGCGAAGTTGCGATGCCGCCATCACACCGTACGAATCTAATGTCCCTGCTACAGTTGCTACTCTCGCTACAGTTGGCTCGAATGGCCGTCGAAGTGTAGCGAGAGTAGCAACTGTAGCAGGCCCCCTATATTTTTGAATTCCTGCGCAGAGAGCCAGGCATTCAAACACTCAACGGCCGGCATAAAGAACATATAGAACGCAGCGATGCGCTAATGGGCGCTGTCGCACTCAACGGCGTGCGCTGGTAAACGCGGAAGGCCACGGGCGCAAGCCAATGTACTTGCAAGTATGACCTGACTGCTGAAACACTATTACTCAGATATCACGCTGGCTGAGTCAGCCCGGTTGATGCCCGTTACTGCATCGCTCTACTCGCTCATGCGAGTGCCCTAACCTGCCTCATCTCCTGCAAGCCGGCGACCGCAAGGTTGGAGATCTTCGTCAGACACTTCTCTCAACCGTTATTGATCGCGCCTGCGACAGTCGACGTTGTCGCGCTCTGCGCCAATCGTCGACTATTCCGCCTGCGCCAACTGCGTCGTCACTACGCGGCAGCAGCCAGTAGTGACGACGCGCTCCAAGCCCCAGCCCGCAAGGGTTTGAAGGGCACTGTCGTAAGTGACGGCCCCAAGTGACGGGCTCACTGGCGCATCATTCTCTAGTTGCCGCGCAATGCGGTTTGTCTTTACCTGCTGTCGCAGGTGTCCTCAAGCAACGCGCCCCCAAGACGCACCCCCGAGCCTCGGGTCAATGGCTCACCTCGATGGAAAGTCTTCAACTGGAAGGACCATCGACGCTAATGCCGCGTGCCGCGGTAGGCAAACAGAAAGAGACTCGGCACAAAACGGGCGTGGTGTCCCGTGTTCCCCGCAGTTCTCGTTACGCCCAGGCGTGCGAGACGGACAGAAACACTTACCAGAAATGAAATACACCAGCGACAACGATAGAACGAATTCACGTTGGCACCACGAGGAGCGAGGAACGCGATTCAACGAAAGGCGAATCTTGAATCACTAAGTGGAGTAGCTGCGAAATCCCGGCTGAGATTGTGCTGGGCAGCGGTGCGTCGCGACCAATTGGACTGGATGCCCATCGAGCGCATCCATGAGAAGTTCGCGCAGATAGATTGGCTTGTCAGCACTGCTGACAGAAAAAAGGATATCCGGGAGCCCCGCCTTTGCGAATCCTTCAGGCCGTCTGCCAAGCCGCCGAAAGCACCTCGGCTTGCTGAAGCACTGTCTGAACCGCTGCGTCCTGCAGGTCCGGCGGGTAACCGTACTTGCGGAGGATGCGCTTGACCAGCACACGCAGCCGGGCGCGGGCCGATTCGCGGTGGGCCCAATCGACGGCTACGTTTTCGCGCAGGCTGACCAAGAGCTCGTGGGCAATCACCCGCAAATTGGCATCGCCCATCACCTCCAGCGCGGATTCGTTTTCCGCTAGCGCGTCGTAGAAGGCGATCTCTTCGTCAGACAAGCCTTGTTCTTCACCGCGCTTGCGTGCGGCGCGGATGTCCTGGGCGAGTTTGATCAGTTCTTGCAGAACCTCGGCGGTAGTAATCGCATTGGCGTGGTAGCGGGCGATGGCATCTTCCAATCGTTCGGTGAAAGCACGGGTCTCGACTACGGTGCTGCGGGTGCGGGAACGAATGCTGTCATTGAGCAGTTTGCGCAGGGCCTCAAGACCCAGGTTCTTCTTCTCCATCTGTTGCACTTCAAGCAGGAACTCGTCGGACAGGATGGAGATGTCCGGCGTTTGAATGCCGGCGGCGGCGAGGATGTCGACAATCTCGGTGGACACCACCGCACGGCTAACTATCTGCTGGATAGCCAGCTCCCTGTCCTGCCGCGTTGTTCCGGCACTGGTCGCCGACTTGACCAGTGCCGCCCGGATCGCCTGAAAAAAACCGACCTCGTCACGAATGCCCCGCGCCTCGTCTGAGCTTGCGGCCAGCGCAAACGCCTTGGTAAGCGCCAGCACGCCATCCGCGAAGCGCCGCTGCGCCTGTTTCTTGGCGTCGGGGGTCTTTTCCGCCGCAGCCCATTGCTGTTGTTTGTCGAGTATCCATTCGATGGCACCGGCCATCATCGCCAGTCGCTCGCCGGGCGTGCCGCCCAGGCCCGTGCGGTAGTCGAAACCGTGGAACATGTCGCGCACGATTTCGTACTTCTCTAACAGCACCGCCACGGCTTCGGCCTCATCGATGCCGGTCTCGTCCTGGTCGGGTTTGGAGTATTGCGCCAGCGCGGATTTCAGGTTCTGGGCGATGCCGATGTAATCGACGATGAGGCCCGCCGGCTTGTCGCTGAACACGCGGTTGACGCGGGCGATGGCCTGCATGAGGCCATGGCCACGCATGGGCTTGTCGATGTACATGGTGTGCATGCTGGGCGCATCGAAGCCCGTCAGCCACATGTCGCGCACAATCACCAGGCGCAATGGGTCCTGCGGTTTGCGGGCGCGCTTGGCCAGCGCGTCGCGGCGCGCCTTGTTGCCGATGTGCTGCTGCCATTCGACGGGATCGCTGGCCGCGCCCGTCATGACGATCTTGAT
>JADLGE010000045.1 GCA_020849475.1 Gammaproteobacteria bacterium | reverse complement strand
CGAGGTTGTCGAGAAACTGCGGCGCGATGTGGGCGGCAGCCGCGCCATAGTCGGTGCCGATGCCGCTGACGCCGCCATCGGTTTGCGCGCTCGGGCGCGTAACGCCGGTGACGAAGCTGGTGACGAGACCGGACTGACCAAGAAATTCCCCTGCCTGATCGAGCAAGCGCACAGTGGGCACCGGCACCGTACCCTGCATGGCGGCAATTGCCTCGGCTTCGCGCTGGCGCCTGGTTTCAATGATGCTGTCCAAAGGATCGAGACGCAGCACCAGCCTTTCGGGCGCCGCGTGGTGAACATCGCTCAAGGTGAAGGAGAACATCTCCTTCGATGCCCCGCCGGCAAGGCGATGCACGTCAGTGATGCGCACCGCGCGACCCGTACGCGCCACGCACAGTCGCACGAGACGCTCACTTACGTCATCTTCGCGCAGCGCTGCGTAGGGACCGCATGCGCGCTTGGCCAAGGTGCGCGCCAAGATGGCGGCGATGGCGGGTTCAAGCTGCGCGCCGGGGGCGGAGGAGGGCGGCAGCAGTGCGCGTTCGTTCATCGGCACAGTCCTGCATGCATGGGGGTGCGTCGGTGGGGCCGCATTGATTTCCGTGCTCGGTACGGGGTTCGCCAATATGACCGCCCGGCGTGACTCGAACAAGGCGGCCGTCGCGGTCTCGATTTGTGGATACCGGCTCGCCACTGCATCTGCTATAGATGCCCGCGGTGCGAAGTCCATGCCGGTGCATGGCCGCCCAGGGCATGAGGGGAGACCATGAATACTTTGATACGCGCGCTGCGCGCGGCGCCGCTCGCTGCCGTGCTGATGTGGTGCGGGCTGGCGTGGGCCGCCGGCCCGGCCGACACCGACTGGCCGAGTTACAACAACACCGTTGACGGTCAGCGCTACTCGACGCTGGAACAAATCAATACCGCCAACGTCGCCACGCTCACAGAAGTGTGCCGGCTCAAGGTCGATGACTCGGGCACTTTCCAGCCCGGCATTCTGTCCATCGAAGGCACGCTCTATCTGACCAACGCCCACGACACCCTGGCGGTCGATGCCACTACTTGCGCGGTGCGCTGGCGGCACAGCTACAAGGCCGAGCAGCAAGAGGTCTTTCAGATCAATCGTGGCGTCGCGTTT
The DNA here is from genome assembly GCA_020849475.1 of Gammaproteobacteria bacterium. GTDB lineage: Bacteria > Pseudomonadota > Gammaproteobacteria > JADJYF01. Next base: position 31,688 of record JADLGE010000045.1, on the reverse strand, counting down.
GAGAACGGCAAGCTCTATCGCGGTACGCCCGATGCGCGTCTCATGGCGCTCGATGCCGCCACCGGCAAGCTCCTATGGAAGCATCAGGCGGGCGATCCCAAGCAAGGCGAGTTCTTCAGTTCGGTGCCGGCGGTGTGGCAGGGCACGCTCATCACCGGCGCGGCCGGCAGCGACTGGGGCATACGCGGCCGCGTGATGGGCTATGAGCAGGACAGTGGCCGTGAGCTGTGGCGCTTCTACACCATTCCGCGCGGCACGGAGACCGGCGCCGAAACCTGGACGCAGCGTGACGCTGCGCGCTATGGCGGCGGTGGCAGCTGGAGCACCTATGCGCTCGACATGTCGGCCGGCGAGATCTTCGTGCCGGTAGGCAATCCGGCGCCGGACTTCATGCCCGATCATCGTCCCGGCACAAATCTCTTTACCAACAGTGTGGTGGTGCTCGATGCGCGCAGCGGCGCCTTGAAGTGGTGGCACCAGATGGCGCCCAACGACGGCCTCGACCTCGATATCGGTTCATCACCGATGCTGTACTGGAACAGCAAGGGCGAGCCGATGATGGCGGCCGGCAGCAAGGACGGCCATGTCTATGGTGTGAATCGTGAAACGCACAAACGCGTATTCATGACGCCGGTCACCACCATCGAGAAGCCGAGCCAGGCGCCGAATGAAGCCGGCGTGCATACCTGTCCCGGTGCGCTCGGCGGCGTGGAGTGGAATGGCCCGGCCTACGACGCCAAGACCAGGCAGGTGGTGGTGGGCTCGGTCGATCGCTGCTCGATAGTGAAATCCGGCGAAGTGAAATTCGTGCCCGGCCAGTTCCTGTTCGGCGGCAGCTACGAGTTTGAAAGCGCCGGCACCGGCTGGGTGCATGCGCTCGACCCCGACAGTGGCGCGGTGCGCTGGAAGTATCACGCCGATGCGCCGGTGGTGGCCGGCATGACACCGACCGCCGGCGGCGTGACGCTCACCGGTGACATGGCTGGTAACTTCCTTGCACTCGATTCCGCGACCGGCGCGGTGCTGCTCAAGCATCCGACCGGCGGCGCCATGGCGGGTGGTGTCATCACCTACGCCAAGGACGGTCGCCAATACGTGGCCATTGCCTCGGGCAATACCTCGTCGCGCTTGTCTTTCGGTGAGAACGGTCAGCCGACGCTCATCGTCTACGCCTTGCCGAATGGCAACGACAAACCGCTGGCAGCAGCGCCGCCTGCCGCTGTGGCCGGCGAGCTCGATCCGAAATCTGTCAGTATCAGCAATGCCGACACAGACAATGGTCGCGAGGTCTACGCCAAGAACTGCGCCGCCTGCCATGGCGCCCAGGGCGAAGGCGGCGTCGGTCCCAAATTGCAGGGCTTGAAGGACAGACGCGACTTCACCGCCACGGTGACGTGGATAGTGCAGCCCTCGGTCAAAATGCCGAAGCTCTATCCCTCGGCGCTGAATGCGCAGGCGGTGGCCGACGTCGCGGCGTTCGCGCAGGGGCTGTAACGCAGCTACAGCGGCGTGGATCCCGATGCCGCCATCAAATGGCGGCGGTGCGCGCTTCCAGCCAGGCGCGCGCATCGCCCGTGAGCCGCGGCGCGAGGCGTTCACGCACCATGGCGTGATAGCCGTTCAACCACGTCCGCTCGTCTTCGCGCAGCAGCGCGAAATCAATGCAACGTGTGTCTATCGGGCACAGCGTCAAGGTTTCGAATTCCAGCATCTCGGCAAACGTATCGCCCTCTGGCGTGACGGCCGGCACGTTCATCACCAGGTTCTCGATGCGCACGCCCCAGTGCCCGGCACGATACACGCCGGGTTCGATGGAGGTGATCATGCCGGCTTCCATCGCCATCGTCGCATCGGGGATGGCCTTGCTGATGGTTTGTGGGCCTTCGTGCACGTTGAGGAAATAGCCGACGCCGTGGCCGGTGCCGTGGCCAAACTCGATGCCCTCCGCCCACAGTGGCGCGCGCGCGATGGCATCCAGCATCGGCCCGAGGGTGCCACGCGGAAAACGCGTCCGTGACAGGGCCAGCGTGCCTTTCAATACCAGGGTGTAGTCGCGCTTCATCGCCGCGCTTGACTCACCTATCGGCCACACGCGCGTGATGTCGGTGGTGCCGCCGAGATACTGGCCGCCGGAGTCGATGAGCAACAGGCCATTGCCTTCGATGACCGCATGCGACGCTGGCGTGGCGCGGTAGTGCGGCATGGCGCCATTGGCGTTGAAGCCGGCGATGACCGGAAAACTCAAACCGACGAAGCCAGGCCGGCGCGCCCGCGCCGCCGACAGTTTCTCGTCTATCGTCAATTCCGTGACGCGCTCGCGACCGAGCGCTTGTTCGAACCATGCGTAGAACTCACACATCGCGACGCCGTCTTCCAGCATGGCGGCGCGGATGTGCGCGGCTTCGTCGGCATTCTTGCGGCTCTTGGCGCGAGTGCTCGGGTTCAGCGCCTCGATAGTGCGCACGCTCTTCGGCACTTGCGCGATGAGGCCATGGGTGACGCGCCGCGGGTCGATGAGCAGTGTCGCTGCGGGCGGCAGGCTGCTCAGTGCGGCGCCCGCTTCGGCATAGGGCTCGAGTGTGACGCGGTCGGCGGCGAGTGTGGCGGCGAGCTGCGCATCCACCTTGCCGTCGGCAATGAACAGGCGCGCGCTGTCGGCATCGACGAGAAGATGCGCGAGGAACACCGGGTTGTATTGCACATCGGCGCCGCGCAGATTGGTCAGCCACGCAACGTCATCAACGCTCGATATGAAGTGGTGCGTGGCGCCGAGCTCGTGCATGGCCGCACGCAGCGCCGCCAGCTTCGCGCTGCGTGGCACGGTGGCATAGGGCGGTGCATGGGCATAGACCGCGTCGATGGGCAGCGCCGGGCGCGCGGGCCACACCAGACTGATGAGATCGCGGCTGGTGTCGAGCGCGATGCCCTTGGCGGCCAGCGTCGACTCCAGCGTGCGCGCCGCGGCAAGCCCCAGAACCGCGCCATCCGCCGCCACGCGGCCACCGCTGGGCACATGTTCAAGCAGCCAGTCGATATGCGCGTTGGCATTGCCGGCCGGGATCTTGACCAGCGCAATGCCGCTGCCGTCGAGCTCGGCCTCGGCCTGCACCCAGTAACGGCTGTCGGCGAACAGCGCGGCGTGGGTGGCGGTGATGGCGAGCGTGGCCATGGAACCGGTGAAGCCCGACAACCATTGGCGCGCCTGCCAGCGCGCCGGCAGGTATTCACTCAAATGCGGATCGGCGCTCGGCACCAGCAAGGCGTCGAGTGCGTTGTCGAGCAGGACTTCGCGCACACGCGCAATGCGTGTAAGCGTCGAGGAGCAAGGCGTATCCATGGACTGAACCGTGACGATGGCTGGAAGCGCGTGACATTGCGGTGTCGCGCGCGGTGCTGTCAACGGTTCGGGCAGGTCGGCGAGATGCTACTGCTGCGTCAGCTTTTACCAGCGCGCAGACCTTCGCAAATAAAAAGGGGACAGACCACAGGTGGTCTGTCCCCACTTGCCGGGACGGGCCGTCAGCGCGTGGCGACGCTGGCCTTGCCGGCATTGCCGGCGGTGAGCCTGTCGGTCACTTCACGCAGTTCCGCCATGGCACGGGTCAATGCTGCCAGCGAAGCTTCGCGGCTTGCGGCATCGGCGCGCAGCTCGGCCACTTCCCGTGCCAGCACCGCGCGATCGTCCATACGCGCAGCGTGTTCTTTCTTCAGCTCGTTCAACAGCAGGCTGGCGAGTTCATGGTAGGCGACGGTTTCGGGCTTGCCTTGTTCGTCGTAAACCACGAGCTCCGGCATCACCTTCGCAACGTCTTCGGCGATGAGGCCGAACTGCAGCGGGTGCTCGCCGTTTTCGTCGGCCTCCTTGTAGCGGAACGTGACCGGCTCGAGGGCCATCAAGGGGCTGCTCGTATCGGCCATCGGTGCGATGTCGGTCTTGAAGCGTTTGGACGAGGTCTGTACGCCGAGCTGGCCGGCACTGTTCACCATCACCGCCGCGCCGCGCGTGACGGTCACGCCGCGGATGCCGGCGATGAAAGCACGGGTCTGTGTGCCGGGCTTGCCGATGCGGATGGTGCGGGTGTCGCGCGCCGAGCCGGTGTTGGCTATGAGCACGTTATTGATACCGGTGGTGATGGCCGAGCCGGCGGCGTTGCCGAGCGCGGTGTTGTCGGTGCCGGTGGTGTTGGCCGCCAGCGCGCTGACGCCGACCGCGACATTGCGCGTGCCGCGCGTGTTGGCCGTCAGCGCCGACTTGCCGAGCGCGGTGTTGCTGCTGCCGGTGCTGTTGCGCAGCGCCAGGTGGCCGATGCCGGTGTTGTTGCTGCCGCTGACGTTGCTGCGCAGTACCGACACACCCATCGCCACGTTGTTCAGACCGGACACGTTGCCGAGCAGCGCGAAGTTGCCGAAAGCGGCGTTTTCGTTGGCGGCCACGTTGCTCATCAAAGCCTGGTGGCCAAACGCGCTGTTATTGATGCCGGTGGTATTGCTCGACAACGCCTCGACACCGGCAGCGACGTTGCTTGCGCCGGTGGTGTTGTTCTGCATGGCCTTGAAGCCGACCGCGACGTTGGAGGCGCCAGTGGTGTTGCCGCTCAGGGCGCGGCTGCCGAGCGCGGTATTGCCGCTGCCGGTGTTGATGCCTTGCAGGGCGATATAGCCAAAGGCGCTGTTGTCATTGCTGTCACCGACATTGCCCACCAGGGCATTGGCGCCGAAGGCGCTGTTGCGCGTGCCGATGCTATTGCCCTTGAGCGCCGAATCGCCGAAAGCAGTGTTGTCATCGGCGGTGTTGGCGGCCAGCGCGTCGAAGCCGAACGCGTTGTTGCGCTGGCCGACGAGGACGGTAGTCAAGGCGCCGCGACCGAAGGCGTTGTTTTGGGTGCCGGTGGTAAGCAACTGCAGGGCGGCGGCGCCGAAAGCGGAGTTGCCGCCGCCGCTGGTCACGGATTTCAGCGCATTAAAACCAAAGCCACTGTTGTTCACGGTGCCCGCGGTCAGTACATCGAACACGCCCGTGCCGATGCGGGTGTTACCGTCGGCGTCGCTGGTGAGTTCAGCGTGGACGACGGCGCTGCCGAGCAGCAGGGCGGTGGCCAGCGCGAGCGGAAGAGGGCGGTGTGAATGCGACATAGACGAGTCCTTGGATGGTGGGCTTATTGAGCGGTGTGATCGATAACATGGGCTTCCACCCGCTCGCAATCGACCGGTTCCGTTGACACAACTTTTACCAATTGGGCGTGGCGCGAAAGTGTCGCCACAGGCCGAGCAGGGCCAGGCCCAGCATCACATGCACGCCCAGCACCGGCGGCCAGCCGACGAGATAGATGACGTCGTTGGCGAGCCCGGTCTTGAACGGGCCGCCGCCAAACGCGAGGCCGCGAGTGCCGAACACGGCATTGGCCGCGGCGCCCAGGGTAAACAGCCAGGTCGAAACCAGCGCCGACCAGAAAAAAAAGGTGAATTGGCGTGGCGTCAGTTGCATGTAGCGCCCACCGAAAGCGAAGGCCATCAACAACAGCCCCTGGGTGATCGCTTCCATGTGCGCCATGCGCCAGGCGCGGCCGTCGTCGGGGATCGAGACGACGATGTCGATGGGCAGTGGCCACAGCACGATTTTTCCGAGCAGCGCGAAGAACCACACCCAGCCGAGCAGCAAGGCGAGGGCAATGAGGCCGGTGCCGTTGAAGAACAAGGCGGCGCGCATGCGTTCGCTCATGGTGATGGTCGGGGTGTTGCTCATCGGGGTATGCCTGTCAGGAAAAGGTCGCGGGCTCTGCTTCGTCGAGGCGCGTAGTGTCGAGCCTGGTCGCCGTGTGCGGCGCGGCCGCGAACAGACGTGCCCACGCCAGCGCCCAAGGTGGATCGGCCACCTGGCGCGGACTATAGCCCGGCACCAGGATGCGCAGCAGCCTGGGCGTGAGCTTGCGGAAGATGCGCGTCAGCACCCGCGCCAGCGCAAGACGTGAGCGCAGGTTCTGCCACAGACCGTCTTCCTCAAGCAGGGCGTGATAACCGCCGCGCGTCAGCATGAAGATGTGGGTGGTGGCGTAGAGAAAGCCGTACACACGGCGAAAGTAACCGCCAGCGACGTGTTCGAAGACATCGAAGGCCACGTTCTTGTGTTCGATTTCTTCAACGAAATGCCACAACACCAGCGACGCCACGCTGCCCTCGCTGGCGCCGAACAGATGCTCGCGGTCTTCAATGAGCATTTCGCCAATGGCGAGGGCCATCGATTCGAAGCCTTCCGCGTAGGCGAGATTGAACTCGAGGCTGCGCGTGGCGGCGAGTTGCGCATAGTCGGCGGCGAGGCGCGCCTGCAGCGCTTCGATGCAGCGGTAGCCGCGCGCCTGCAAGGTGTCGTTGAAGCGCCGATGCTGACTGAAATGCATCGACTCCTGGGCAACGTATTCGTCGAGGTCCTTTTGCAATTGCGCATCGTTGATGCGCTCGCGCGCCGCACGCATGGACTTGATGAGATAGGGCTCGAGATACGGCATCGCCAGCGAGGCCGCATTGACGATGTGCGAAAACTCCGGGCGCTGTGGGTTCCAATGGCCCGGCATGGGCGAGGGATAGGCGAAGGCGGGTCGCCGAACCGTCATACGATTACTGGTCACGCTGATGCTCCTTGTGCCGGGCGCTGAGCATGCCTGCTCGCAGGCGCGGAGAAAAGCTCCCGGGCCGGCCGCGGGGCTGTGTCGCTACCTTGCCCGGCAGGCTACATTGGATCAGGGTGACGAACGACGGGGGAGACCAATGACGACCAGCACACCACAAGAGGCAACAATCCAGCGCCACGTAGAGGCGCTAGCCGAGCACGGCTACACCGTCATGGCAGGCGCCATCGAGCCTGACCTCATCACGGCCCTGCGCGGCGCGCTCGATGCGGTCGAGCGCGAACGCGGCGGTGGTTATGGACAGTCGCGCTTCGAAGGCTACCAGACGGTGCGCATCTACAACCTTCTGAACCACGGCGAAGTGTTCTGGCAGGTGCCGCTGCACGACACAGTGTTAGCCGTTGCCGAGCGTGTGCTCGACCCCGAACTACTGCTCTCGTCATTGTCGTCCATCACGCTTGGCCCCGACCAGCAAGCCCAGCCCTTGCATGAGGACACCCAACAGATCCCCTTGCAAAGGCCGCGTCCGCCGATTGCGCTGAATGCCATGTGGGCCCTGAGTGAATTTACCGAGGCCAACGGCGCCACGCGCATCATTCCCGGCAGCCACCGTTACGATTCACCGCCGCCTTTCGGCGTGGAGTTGCCGACCGTACCGGCCGAGATGCCGGCCGGCAGCATCATGCTGTTTGACAGCCAGCTATGGCATGCGGGCGGCACCAACCGCACCAGCGCACGCCGCTATGCGCTGTCCTGCTATTACTGCGCGGGCTGGGTGCGGCAACAGGAAAATCAATTGCTGGGCATCGCACAAGAGACCGCCGCGCGCATGCCGCGCCGTCTGCAGGAGATGCTCGGTTACAGCGTGTGGCGCGGCCAATATGGCCATATCGACAATCACGACCCGATAGAACTGCTCGGCCGCGAGCGTTCTTCGCGCATGATCTGGGACGACGCGCGGGTGCAGGAATTGAGCGACGCGGCGTCGCGCTAACGCGTTCCGATGCGCGGCAGGACCGCGGCTTGGCGATAAACAAGGCCGCGGACGGTGCCTTTCGCCTCGCGCTCGCCGCCGGCGACGGCGAACGGTGGATACGCTGAATTCGAACAGCACTGCCCCGTTGCCCGCCGTGCCGCTCGGCTGTGCTCCGGTGATGAGGCCGGGCGGTTTATCCTGCATGCCGAGCGACGCGCGGCGTCGATGAGCTACATCCTTTGCATCGAGGTAGATATGGACCATCCCTACTCGGGCGGCTGTGCCTGCGGTGCCATCCGCTATTCATGCGCTGCCGAGCCGGCCTTCTCCTGGAACTGCCATTGCCGTGATTGTCAGCGCGCGAGCGGCACGGCGTTCTGTGCCGTGCTCTACGTGCCGCGCGCGGCGCTCAGCATTGCAGGGCAGGCCACTTACTACGAAGTGCGCGCCGAAAGCGGTCGCCGCGTCAGCCGCGGTTTTTGTCCCACCTGCGGCTCACCGCTGTTCATCCAGGCAGATCTGGTGCCCGACCTGCAGGGGCTGTGGGCTGCGAGTCTCGACCAGCCTGCCCGGTTCGAACCGCAGGTCGACGTGTGGGCTTCGCGTCGTCAGCCGTGGGATGCCATGACCCCCACGCTGCCGAAGATTGCCGAAGCGCCGACTGATGAAGAGTTTCACGCGCTGCTGGCGCAAGCCATGCAAAGGCGCTGAGTCGCGGTTCCTGGCTGCGCCCGACCAGGGGTGAGGCGCAGCCAGGTTGTCGCTCAGGCCTGCGGTAATACGCGCTCGCAACGCTACGCCTTGAGGACCTGCGCGCCGAGGGCGGGCACGAACAGCAGCATGGCACCCGGCAGCGGCACCGGTTGCAGAAGCGCGCGGAGAAGTAATAGCGGGGCTATTGCGACGACAAGCAACGCCGCATGGCGGTTCGAGAGCAAACCAATTACGAAGATTCATTGCGGGACAGCGCACTAGTTCATGGTTCCCTTCCTTCTGTCTGTGGGTGTGGCGTTGATGAAGGCGACAGGCACTGTCCGTGCGTCAGGGATTCATTCCCGTTCCAAGTGCTTTGGGTCAATGTCGATACGTCGGGCATGCCGGGCCGGGCCGGCGAAAACCTGGAGCGTTTCGAGTTCGGAGGGGCCAGCCTAGCTCTGGTCAAACGCCAATAGTGGGCTGTCCCCGACATTGAAAGGCACCGCTCACGGTTTGCGCGCAGGACGCCCCGCCGGCAATGCTCCATCGGCACGCGCCTTCAGATAGCGATACAACTGATCGACATGGGGCATGACATTGGGATTGCCCTTCCATGCCGGCATCGCGCCCACCTGGCCTTTGAAACCATTGGTCACCACTTCAACGAAGCGCGGATGATCGACCCGTTGATGAAAGCGGTCGAGAAGATTCGGTGCAAACGTCGAGCCCAAGGCGCTGCCGCCATGACAGACCTGACACTGCGCGGCGAAAGTTCGCCAGCCAACGTAGGTGTCTTTGTCGACCTGGCATTGTTCGGCGGCCGTGGCGCCGGTTTCACATTGCACCTCGTATGGGTGGCCGTCGTCAGCTGATGCCGCGGTGGGCGCCGTAGGTGCGGGTGGCGCAGCCGGCGTCTCGGTGGGTGGCGCGGTCGCTTGCGGCGCGGGCGTGGCAACGACACTTTCCTCTGGGGCGGCCGCGGGCGGCGCGGAATTTTCACTGGCCTGCGCTGTTGGGGTGGCAGAGCGGACTGTGGGTGCGACCGGCGCATCCCCGCCCGAGCAGGCCACCATCATCACGCCGAACGCGAGTGACAGAGAAATACGGAACATCTTCATGACGGCGGTCTCTGGATTGTGTGTCGTCGCGATTCTCGCAGGTCTACGACACGCTGTCGGATGACGTTCGTCAAATTTTTCGCGACACCGACAAATCGGCGACCGACCACGGCTTCTCCGTGGAGAGAAACCGTGGTCGGTCCACTGTTCTGTCTCTGGTTGAGCCGACACGCGCGCGCAGCCGTCACTGGCCGCCGTATTTCTTCTCCATTTCACGCGCCAGCGCCTCGGCGTCGGCGTCGGACATGTTCTGCATCTGTTCCATGGTCTTGCCGGTCACCGCCTGCAGCGCCGCGGCATTGCGTGGGTCGGCCATCGCTGCGGCGGCCTGTGCGGCGGCTTTCGATGCGTCGTCCATGGCGGACTGCTGGCGCTGCTGCATGAGTTGCATCAATTCGGCATCGCTCTTGCCCGCGGCCGTCGCACCGAGACTCTTGCGATAGCTGGCCATGAGTTCGGCGTGCGCCTTGGCCTCGGCGGCGGCGCGCATCTGCTGCGCTTGGCGATCTGCGGCCGCCTGTTTGGCTTCCTCGGCCTGGCGCGCGGCCTGTTCCTGGGCTTCAAGCGCGGCGTCGTAGTCGGCGTGAACATTGGTGGTGGCCAACAGTGCGACGAGGATGAGGGCAGAGTGGCGGTGCATGGCGTGTTCTCGATTGATGGAGTGTCCGTGAGTGTAGCGCGGTGCGCGCGCATGTATCGGGGCTCGTCACCGCCATCGGCGGATTTGTCAGCTAACGTAATGGAGGGGGAGCGGCTGTTCAGCAGGCGCATCGCTTCGCGATGCCCTGCGAACCCGGAACCTGGGTTCTTGTCCACATTACCAACACCAATAAACAAGAAGGCCACCCTTGCGGTGGCTTTCTTGACTTCGAGGCGGCGGAAGTTGTTGTCCTCACCCCCCAACAACGGCAGATTTTCACCGGCAATTCGGCCTTACGGCGTGCGCGAGGCAGGCAGTCACCAGGGTATGGTCTGGGCGCGCCAGTCGAAGAATCCACCGCTGTCCGCTGCCGTGAGCGTATCGATGACCGCAAGCAGATGGCGGGCCGCTGTCGTCGGTGAGTGGACTGCCGCGCCCTTCGCGACGTAACGGGCGGAGAGCGCGGTGGCGACCGTGCCGGGATGCAGCGCGACACACACCGCCTCGGGGCATCGCCGCGCCACCTCGACCGCCGCGGTGCGTACCAGTTGATTGAGTGCCGCCTTGGACGCTCGGTAGCCGTACCAGCCACCGAGCCGGTTGTCGGCGATGCTTCCCACCCGCGCTGACAGGGTCGCGAAGACCGCCTTACCGGTTCGCGGCATGCGCGGCAGCACGTGCTTCATGATCAGCGCGGGGCCGATCGCATTGATGGCAAAACATCGCGCGAGCTTATCGCCGTCGATCTGCGCCACGCTTTTCTCCGGTCCCTGCACTTCGTCGTGGAGGAATCCGGTCGCATTGATCACAAGGCGCAGCTCGCGCTGGCCGGCGGCGAGTATCGCGACGCGTTCGAGACTGGCCTCGTCCAGGAGATCGATGGATGGCGAGGAGCTGCGACTGAATGCCAGTACCTGTTCGAACCTTTGCGTGCCGCGCAGCGCTTCAACCAAGGCCCCGCCGATCCCGCCGTGGGCGCCGAACACCAGGGCGAGCCCGCCCGGTGGGAATGATTCGAGTTCTATGCCGCTTGCCGCCTCGACTGCGGCTTCGAACTGCCCGGTCACCTGCGCTTCTCCTGCTCGATGCTCGCCGATCGCGGCCGGGCCCCGCCGAGCAGGCGGGAGATGAGTGGCCGCAGCGGAAGAAATGCCCGATAGCCCCATTCCAGCGCCGCCAGAGCGCCTGGCCAGCGGGCCGCGCGCGCTGCCCAGCGCCACCCGGGCAACTGCGCCCAGACCTCGACGAATGCCGCGGCGCCGCTGAACACCCGTCCGTCATCGGCGCGGACATGGAAACGTTCCATCGCCTGCTCACGGGTGACGCCCTGCGGCGTCACGGCCCGTGGTTCGGAGACATCGACGAAACAGAAAGCACCGCCCTGATCCTGGCGACGGTAATAGCCGATTTCTGCCCGGCACAGGGGGCACGAACCGTCGAAATACACACTGGATGTCGAGTGTGTCGCGTCCACGGCTTTGTCCTGTCCAGGAGATGGTGATTGAAGCGGCACGTTGGTGTGACGAAGTGATCTCGAAGGGTGTTGTTGAACTACGCTGCCACTGACCGATTGGATCGTTTCCAGTCCCGCACTTGGGCGCAGCCCACCGCGCATGGATGGGCACGAAACCAAGCGCCGCTCGGTTGATGTAGCGCAGCGCCGGCTGCGCTGCCGGCCGCTTGCGCGGTGCAGGCGGGCGCGATATTCCATCACCATGCCGCGCTGCCCGGCTCGCCCTTGAACGGGCCGACCAGTTCGGGGGTGATCCATCCCCCATAGAAGCCGCCGGGCTGGGCGCACACGCGGGCCCCGTCGACCGTGCATTCCAGTGCCGCCGGGTAGAGCGCGACGCACTGGGCCAGTAGTTCGGCGTCGGCCATCGGCTCGGGATAACTCCAGGCGATCGACTCCAGACGGCGCGCACCGTCAATCAGACTCCAGTAGCGCGCCCGTCCCTTCCATTCGCACAGCGAAGTTCCGACCGCGAGCTCGAAATATTGCCGTGCAACGTCGTCCCAGGGCAGATAGAAACTCGGCGGGTGCGAAGTTTCGAGCACGCACACGGCGCGGCGCGTAGACGCGATTTCGCGGCCGCCCCACATCACTCTGACTTCTCGTGAGTCGCGTACGAGACGCGGCGGGCGCGGGAAGTCCCACACCGAGATCTGCCCCGGCGCCGGCACTGCGGCGAACGGCGGTCGTGCCTGGCCGCACCAGCGCCACTTGAGTCGGGCGGCCATGGCCCAGTCGGGGAGCTCAGTCATACATCGGCGCCCTTGCGACCGGTCGCCGCCGGCGACCAGGCCGGCGAGCACCTCATTGCGCGCCCGTCATACGACGCCGGAAATCCCAACTGGTGATACGCCGCGGTGCGATCTCGATCACCACCTCGGTCGCGATGCGAGAGAACAGCCATTGCCTGAGGCCGGGATCGCGTCCCTCCAGATAGTGATCGATCATCTGTTCGAGCCACGCGCTCGCATCCTCTGGGACGATGTGGGCCTCACCGTGCCCGCTCAGGCCGAAATAGGGCGGTTGATTGACGGCCAGTTCGAAACCGACCCGGGCGTTGTGCCGCAGATGACGCGCAATCACGGCGCCCTGCTGGGTGCAACAGAAGATGCGGCCGGCGGCGTAACGAAACCACAGCGAAGTGATGTGCGGGAAGCCGTTGCTGTCCAGGGACGATACCCGTAGCGGCAGCTGTGCGCCGTGCAAGAATTCGGTCACCCGCGCGATGTTCCACGCGCTCTTGGGGCTCAGGACCGCCGCGAGCGCGGCGTCGGATGGGTGAGGGTCTGATTGCATGATCCGCTCCAGGATTGATTCGGTGCATTTAGGGAACAGCCGTTTCGACTCGGACGATAGCAGGCACTCGTGCCGTGCCAAAGACGCCGCCGCACTTTCTCGCATCAACACCGTCGTCACACACCGGACTTCCATACAACATTCGAGGTGCACGAAGCGAGGTCTACTTCATCTGCGCAGATGCAGGGGCCCACTGAACAGCTCTGCCGGAACGCGGGACGCCAGGCTCAGCACCGCTTTTGAGGAGAGTCAGCAAGCTGTTCCCGACCTGCCAGACAGGTGTGTCGGCGCGAGTCACTTATCGCGACACAATGGCGCCGCAGATGTACGCCATGAGCTTATACTCGACGGACATGAAAATACCCGCGAGTCTCCAGCCTCTGATCGATGATGGAATAATCGATGAAGTCATCCGGCCGCTACGTAGTGGCAAGGAGGCGTCCATATTTGTTGTCCGCACGGGCGACAGGCTCTGTTGCGCGAAGGTCTATAAGGATCTGCGCCAACGCAGCTTCCAGCAACGTTCCCAATACCAGGAGGGTCGCCACGTCCGTAGCAGCCGTCAGTCGCGGGCGATGGGTAAAGGGTCCAAGTTCGGGCGCAAGGCACAAGAAGCGTCGTGGAAGAGCGCGGAGGTCGACGCCCTCGCGCATCTAGCGCGTGCTGGGGTCCGCGTTCCACGGACCTTTGGGTTCTTCAACGGCGTGCTGTTGATGGAGCTAATCGTCGACCACCGCGGCGAAATCGCACCGGATCTCGGTGAGGTGGAGCACTCTGCACAGCAGGCGCGAGACTTTCACCAGTTTCTGATCAGGCAAATCGTCGGCATGCTTTGCGCGGGCCTCGTCCATGGCGATCTTTCCGAATATAACGTGCTGGTCGATGGGTCGGGGCCGGTGATCATTGACCTGCCACAAGTGGTGAGCGCCGCAGGCAACAACAGTGCGCGCGGCATGCTATTGCGTGACGTCAACAATGTAACCGCAACGCTGGGACGTTTTGCCCCAGAACTGCTCGCCACGCGATTCGGCGAAGAAATGTGGGATCACTTCGAGCGCGGAACGCTGACGCCGGAAAGTGTGCTTACGGGTGAATACGTCGAGGACGAGCGCGCCCCCGATGTTGTCGGCTTACTGGCGACAATAGACGACGCACGTGAACAGGCCGAACTTCGCCAGGCGGGGCGCGACGCCATCGCGACAGAAGACTTCTCCCGACCTCGGACGGACCAAGGATACGAGCCCAATCCGAGTAGTGCTGGCTGAGCGCCGCGGAGCGGGCATGGCAAGACGCATACTCATTGCGGAATCCGTGACGCCGGACCAGGACCGTCTGACGCTGACGTTCGAGAACGGGCATCACGTCGTAAGGGTGCGTGATGAGGTGTTGATGTCGAGCCGCGTCAGTGGCTCGGAAGAGGCAATGGCCGCACTCGCATTGTCGGATCTCGCGCCCGGCAGCGACGCGCGCGTGCTAATTGGGGGACTCGGCATGGGTTTCACCTTGCGCGCCGTACTCGAGGAACTCGGATCCGCCGCGCAGGTTCACGTTTCCGAACTGCTGGAACCGATCATTGACTGGAACCACGGTCCGCTGGGATGTCATGCCGGTCGGCCATTGGATGATCCCCGCGTCGAAATCCTGGTGGGCGATGTCATGACGCATCTGGCGGCTGCGGTTCAAGCCTACGACGCCATTGTCCTGGATATCGATAACGGGCCGGAAGCGTTCACCGTTGCAGGCAACAACAGGCTTTATGCGCCGAGCGGATTGGCCATGGTGCATGCAGCGCTCCGTGCTGGAGGAGTGATGGTGCTGTGGTCCGCCTTCCGGAGTGGAAGCTTCGAGCGGCGACTGCGGGCCGCTGGCTTCAGTGCCACCAGCGTTACCGTGCGGGCACGCGGGGCAGTCGCCAAGGGTGCTCGACATACCTTGTTTCGAGCTAAGCGTCTGCGCGCATGAGCCCGACGTACGCCGACGGTTCCAGCAGGATGCGGGCTTGGATGATAGAGAGATGAAGTGCAACGCATAGTCGCAAGGTCTGATCGCGAGAAGTTTGGCCGCTCTACCCAAATATGCCGCGCGTGTGTGCCCTGAGCCACCTCCCCAGGCAGTTGCCAGTGGAGTCCCGGGGGACCGCGCCGTTCAGCGCAGCGCAGGAGGCGACGGCACCATCCTCGCGGCGGCAAGAGAAGGATCATCGCTAAAAATGAGGTTCTGCGACAGCGGACAAACTTTGATGGATGCGTCGCGTCCCGACTTGGCATAGCGGTATCGATGCGCGCTGCGCCTTTCGCTTTCGCTCAGGCCCGCCGGCGCAGCCGACGTTTTCGCATCGCTGTTCGCGATGCTCTTCGAACCCGGAACGCGGGTTCTCGTCCGGCTACCCCACCAATAACAAGAAGGCCACCCTAGGGTGGCCTTCTTGTTATTGGTGGGGTAGCCGGACGAGAACCCGCGTTCCGGGTTCGAAGAGCATCGCGAACAGCGATGCGAAAACGTCGGCTGCGCCGGCGGGCCTGAGCGAAAGCGAAAGGCGCAGCGCGCATCGATACCGCTATGCCAAGTCGGGACGCGACGCATCCATCAAAGTTTGTCCGCTGTCGCAGAACCTCATTTTTAGCGATGATCCTTCTCTTGCCGCCGCGAGGATGGTGCCGTCGCCTCCTGCGCTGCGCTGAACGGCGCGGTCCCCCGGGACTCCACTGGCAACTGCCTGGGGAGGTGGCTCAGGGCACACACGCGCGGCATATTTGGGTAGAGCGGCCAAACTTCTCGCGATCAGACCTTGCGACTATGCGTTGCACTTCATCTCTCTATCATCCAAGCCCGCATCCTGCTGGAACCGTCGGCGTACGTCGGGCTCATGCGCGCAGACGCTTAGCTCGAAACAAGGTATGTCGAGCACCCTTGGCGACTGCCCCGCGTGCCCGCACGGTAACGCTGGTGGCACTGAAGCCAGCGGCCCGCAGTCGCCGCTCGAAGCTTCCACTCCGGAAGGCGGACCACAGCACCATCACTCCTCCAGCACGGAGCGCTGCATGCACCATGGCCAATCCGCTCGGCGCATAAAGCCTGTTGTTGCCTGCAACGGTGAACGCTTCCGGCCCGTTATCGATATCCAGGACAATGGCGTCGTAGGCTTGAACCGCAGCCGCCAGATGCGTCATGACATCGCCCACCAGGATTTCGACGCGGGGATCATCCAATGGCCGACCGGCATGACATCCCAGCGGACCGTGGTTCCAGTCAATGATCGGTTCCAGCAGTTCGGAAACGTGAACCTGCGCGGCGGATCCGAGTTCCTCGAGTACGGCGCGCAAGGTGAAACCCATGCCGAGTCCCCCAATTAGCACGCGCGCGTCGCTGCCGGGCGCGAGATCCGACAATGCGAGTGCGGCCATTGCCTCTTCCGAGCCACTGACGCGGCTCGACATCAACACCTCATCACGCACCCTTACGACGTGATGCCCGTTCTCGAACGTCAGCGTCAGACGGTCCTGGTCCGGCGTCACGGATTCCGCAATGAGTATGCGTCTTGCCATGCCCGCTCCGCGGCGCTCAGCCAGCACTACTCGGATTGGGCTCGTATCCTTGGTCCGTCCGAGGTCGGGAGAAGTCTTCTGTCGCGATGGCGTCGCGCCCCGCCTGGCGAAGTTCGGCCTGTTCACGTGCGTCGTCTATTGTCGCCAGTAAGCCGACAACATCGGGGGCGCGCTCGTCCTCGACGTATTCACCCGTAAGCACACTTTCCGGCGTCAGCGTTCCGCGCTCGAAGTGATCCCACATTTCTTCGCCGAATCGCGTGGCGAGCAGTTCTGGGGCAAAACGTCCCAGCGTTGCGGTTACATTGTTGACGTCACGCAATAGCATGCCGCGCGCACTGTTGTTGCCTGCGGCGCTCACCACTTGTGGCAGGTCAATGATCACCGGCCCCGACCCATCGACCAGCACGTTATATTCGGAAAGATCGCCATGGACGAGGCCCGCGCAAAGCATGCCGACGATTTGCCTGATCAGAAACTGGTGAAAGTCTCGCGCCTGCTGTGCAGAGTGCTCCACCTCACCGAGATCCGGTGCGATTTCGCCGCGGTGGTCGACGATTAGCTCCATCAACAGCACGCCGTTGAAGAACCCAAAGGTCCGTGGAACGCGGACCCCAGCACGCGCTAGATGCGCGAGGGCGTCGACCTCCGCGCTCTTCCACGACGCTTCTTGTGCCTTGCGCCCGAACTTGGACCCTTTACCCATCGCCCGCGACTGACGGCTGCTACGGACGTGGCGACCCTCCTGGTATTGGGAACGTTGCTGGAAGCTGCGTTGGCGCAGATCCTTATAGACCTTCGCGCAACAGAGCCTGTCGCCCGTGCGGACAACAAATATGGACGCCTCCTTGCCACTACGTAGCGGCCGGATGACTTCATCGATTATTCCATCATCGATCAGAGGCTGGAGACTCGCGGGTATTTTCATGTCCGTCGAGTATAAGCTCATGGCGTACATCTGCGGCGCCATTGTGTCGCGATAAGTGACTCGCGCCGACACACCTGTCTGGCAGGTCGGGAACAGCTTGCTGACTCTCCTCAAAAGCGGTGCTGAGCCTGGCGTCCCGCGTTCCGGCAGAGCTGTTCAGTGGGCCCCTGCATCTGCGCAGATGAAGTAGACCTCGCTTCGTGCACCTCGAATGTTGTATGGAAGTCCGGTGTGTGACGACGGTGTTGATGCGAGAAAGTGCGGCGGCGTCTTTGGCACGGCACGAGTGCCTGCTATCGTCCGAGTCGAAACGGCTGTTCCCTAAATGCACCGAATCAATCCTGGAGCGGATCATGCAATCAGACCCTCACCCATCCGACGCCGCGCTCGCGGCGGTCCTGAGCCCCAAGAGCGCGTGGAACATCGCGCGGGTGACCGAATTCTTGCACGGCGCACAGCTGCCGCTACGGGTATCGTCCCTGGACAGCAACGGCTTCCCGCACATCACTTCGCTGTGGTTTCGTTACGCCGCCGGCCGCATCTTCTGTTGCACCCAGCAGGGCGCCGTGATTGCGCGTCATCTGCGGCACAACGCCCGGGTCGGTTTCGAACTGGCCGTCAATCAACCGCCCTATTTCGGCCTGAGCGGGCACGGTGAGGCCCACATCGTCCCAGAGGATGCGAGCGCGTGGCTCGAACAGATGATCGATCACTATCTGGAGGGACGCGATCCCGGCCTCAGGCAATGGCTGTTCTCTCGCATCGCGACCGAGGTGGTGATCGAGATCGCACCGCGGCGTATCACCAGTTGGGATTTCCGGCGTCGTATGACGGGCGCGCAATGAGGTGCTCGCCGGCCTGGTCGCCGGCGGCGACCGGTCGCAAGGGCGCCGATGTATGACTGAGCTCCCCGACTGGGCCATGGCCGCCCGACTCAAGTGGCGCTGGTGCGGCCAGGCACGACCGCCGTTCGCCGCAGTGCCGGCGCCGGGGCAGATCTCGGTGTGGGACTTCCCGCGCCCGCCGCGTCTCGTACGCGACTCACGAGAAGTCAGAGTGATGTGGGGCGGCCGCGAAATCGCGTCTACGCGCCGCGCCGTGTGCGTGCTCGAAACTTCGCACCCGCCGAGTTTCTATCTGCCCTGGGACGACGTTGCACGGCAATATTTCGAGCTCGCGGTCGGAACTTCGCTGTGCGAATGGAAGGGACGGGCGCGCTACTGGAGTCTGATTGACGGTGCGCGCCGTCTGGAGTCGATCGCCTGGAGTTATCCCGAGCCGATGGCCGACGCCGAACTACTGGCCCAGTGCGTCGCGCTCTACCCGGCGGCACTGGAATGCACGGTCGACGGGGCCCGCGTGTGCGCCCAGCCCGGCGGCTTCTATGGGGGATGGATCACCCCCGAACTGGTCGGCCCGTTCAAGGGCGAGCCGGGCAGCGCGGCATGGTGATGGAATATCGCGCCCGCCTGCACCGCGCAAGCGGCCGGCAGCGCAGCCGGCGCTGCGCTACATCAACCGAGCGGCGCTTGGTTTCGTGCCCATCCATGCGCGGTGGGCTGCGCCCAAGTGCGGGACTGGAAACGATCCAATCGGTCAGTGGCAGCGTAGTTCAACAACACCCTTCGAGATCACTTCGTCACACCAACGTGCCGCTTCAATCACCATCTCCTGGACAGGACAAAGCCGTGGACGCGACACACTCGACATCCAGTGTGTATTTCGACGGTTCGTGCCCCCTGTGCCGGGCAGAAATCGGCTATTACCGTCGCCAGGATCAGGGCGGTGCTTTCTGTTTCGTCGATGTCTCCGAACCACGGGCCGTGACGCCGCAGGGCGTCACCCGTGAGCAGGCGATGGAACGTTTCCATGTCCGCGCCGATGACGGACGGGTGTTCAGCGGCGCCGCGGCATTCGTCGAGGTCTGGGCGCAGTTGCCCGGGTGGCGCTGGGCAGCGCGCGCGGCCCGCTGGCCAGGCGCTCTGGCGGCGCTGGAATGGGGCTATCGGGCATTTCTTCCGCTGCGGCCACTCATCTCCCGCCTGCTCGGCGGGGCCCGGCCGCGATCGGCGAGCATCGAGCAGGAGAAGCGCAGGTGACCGGGCAGTTCGAAGCCGCAGTCGAGGCGGCAAGCGGCATAGAACTCGAATCATTCCCACCGGGCGGGCTCGCCCTGGTGTTCGGCGCCCACGGCGGGATCGGCGGGGCCTTGGTTGAAGCGCTGCGCGGCACGCAAAGGTTCGAACAGGTACTGGCATTCAGTCGCAGCTCCTCGCCATCCATCGATCTCCTGGACGAGGCCAGTCTCGAACGCGTCGCGATACTCGCCGCCGGCCAGCGCGAGCTGCGCCTTGTGATCAATGCGACCGGATTCCTCCACGACGAAGTGCAGGGACCGGAGAAAAGCGTGGCGCAGATCGACGGCGATAAGCTCGCGCGATGTTTTGCCATCAATGCGATCGGCCCCGCGCTGATCATGAAGCACGTGCTGCCGCGCATGCCGCGAACCGGTAAGGCGGTCTTCGCGACCCTGTCAGCGCGGGTGGGAAGCATCGCCGACAACCGGCTCGGTGGCTGGTACGGCTACCGAGCGTCCAAGGCGGCACTCAATCAACTGGTACGCACCGCGGCGGTCGAGGTGGCGCGGCGATGCCCCGAGGCGGTGTGTGTCGCGCTGCATCCCGGCACGGTCGCCACCGCGCTCTCCGCCCGTTACGTCGCGAAGGGCGCGGCAGTCCACTCACCGACGACAGCGGCCCGCCATCTGCTTGCGGTCATCGATACGCTCACGGCAGCGGACAGCGGTGGATTCTTCGACTGGCGCGCCCAGACCATACCCTGGTGACTGCCTGCCTCGCGCACGCCGTAAGGCCGAATTGCCGGTGAAAATCTGCCGTTGTTGGGGGGTGAGGACAACAACTTCCGCCGCCTCGAAGTCAAGAAAGCCACCGCAAGGGTGGCCTTCTTGTTTATTGGTGTTGGTAATGTGGACAAGAACCCAGGTTCCGGGTTCGCAGGGCATCGCGAAGCGATGCGCCTGCTGAACAGCCGCTCCCCCTCCATTACGTTAGCTGACAAATCCGCCGATGGCGGTGACGAGCCCCGATACATGCGCGCGCACCGCGCTACACTCACGGACACTCCATCAATCGAGAACACGCCATGCACCGCCACTCTGCCCTCATCCTCGTCGCACTGTTGGCCACCACCAATGTTCACGCCGACTACGACGCCGCGCTTGAAGCCCAGGAACAGGCCGCGCGCCAGGCCGAGGAAGCCAAACAGGCGGCCGCAGATCGCCAAGCGCAGCAGATGCGCGCCGCCGCCGAGGCCAAGGCGCACGCCGAACTCATGGCCAGCTATCGCAAGAGTCTCGGTGCGACGGCCGCGGGCAAGAGCGATGCCGAATTGATGCAACTCATGCAGCAGCGCCAGCAGTCCGCCATGGACGACGCATCGAAAGCCGCCGCACAGGCCGCCGCAGCGATGGCCGACCCACGCAATGCCGCGGCGCTGCAGGCGGTGACCGGCAAGACCATGGAACAGATGCAGAACATGTCCGACGCCGACGCCGAGGCGCTGGCGCGTGAAATGGAGAAGAAATACGGCGGCCAGTGACGGCTGCGCGCGCGTGTCGGCTCAACCAGAGACAGAACAGTGGACCGACCACGGTTTCTCTCCACGGAGAAGCCGTGGTCGGTCGCCGATTTGTCGGTGTCGCGAAAAATTTGACGAACGTCATCCGACAGCGTGTCGTAGACCTGCGAGAATCGCGACGACACACAATCCAGAGACCGCCGTCATGAAGATGTTCCGTATTTCTCTGTCACTCGCGTTCGGCGTGATGATGGTGGCCTGCTCGGGCGGGGATGCGCCGGTCGCACCCACAGTCCGCTCTGCCACCCCAACAGCGCAGGCCAGTGAAAATTCCGCGCCGCCCGCGGCCGCCCCAGAGGAAAGTGTCGTTGCCACGCCCGCGCCGCAAGCGACCGCGCCACCCACCGAGACGCCGGCTGCGCCACCCGCACCTACGGCGCCCACCGCGGCATCAGCTGACGACGGCCACCCATACGAGGTGCAATGTGAAACCGGCGCCACGGCCGCCGAACAATGCCAGGTCGACAAAGACACCTACGTTGGCTGGCGAACTTTCGCCGCGCAGTGTCAGGTCTGTCATGGCGGCAGCGCCTTGGGCTCGACGTTTGCACCGAATCTTCTCGACCGCTTTCATCAACGGGTCGATCATCCGCGCTTCGTTGAAGTGGTGACCAATGGTTTCAAAGGCCAGGTGGGCGCGATGCCGGCATGGAAGGGCAATCCCAATGTCATGCCCCATGTCGATCAGTTGTATCGCTATCTGAAGGCGCGTGCCGATGGAGCATTGCCGGCGGGGCGTCCTGCGCGCAAACCGTGAGCGGTGCCTTTCAATGTCGGGGACAGCCCACTATTGGCGTTTGACCAGAGCTAGGCTGGCCCCTCCGAACTCGAAACGCTCCAGGTTTTCGCCGGCCCGGCCCGGCATGCCCGACGTATCGACATTGACCCAAAGCACTTGGAACGGGAATGAATCCCTGACGCACGGACAGTGCCTGTCGCCTTCATCAACGCCACACCCACAGACAGAAGGAAGGGAACCATGAACTAGTGCGCTGTCCCGCAATGAATCTTCGTAATTGGTTTGCTCTCGAACCGCCATGCGGCGTTGCTTGTCGTCGCAATAGCCCCGCTATTACTTCTCCGCGCGCTTCTGCAACCGGTGCCGCTGCCGGGTGCCATGCTGCTGTTCGTGCCCGCCCTCGGCGCGCAGGTCCTCAAGGCGTAGCGTTGCGAGCGCGTATTACCGCAGGCCTGAGCGACAACCTGGCTGCGCCTCACCCCTGGTCGGGCGCAGCCAGGAACCGCGACTCAGCGCCTTTGCATGGCTTGCGCCAGCAGCGCGTGAAACTCTTCATCAGTCGGCGCTTCGGCAATCTTCGGCAGCGTGGGGGTCATGGCATCCCACGGCTGACGACGCGAAGCCCACACGTCGACCTGCGGTTCGAACCGGGCAGGCTGGTCGAGACTCGCAGCCCACAGCCCCTGCAGGTCGGGCACCAGATCTGCCTGGATGAACAGCGGTGAGCCGCAGGTGGGACAAAAACCGCGGCTGACGCGGCGACCGCTTTCGGCGCGCACTTCGTAGTAAGTGGCCTGCCCTGCAATGCTGAGCGCCGCGCGCGGCACGTAGAGCACGGCACAGAACGCCGTGCCGCTCGCGCGCTGACAATCACGGCAATGGCAGTTCCAGGAGAAGGCCGGCTCGGCAGCGCATGAATAGCGGATGGCACCGCAGGCACAGCCGCCCGAGTAGGGATGGTCCATATCTACCTCGATGCAAAGGATGTAGCTCATCGACGCCGCGCGTCGCTCGGCATGCAGGATAAACCGCCCGGCCTCATCACCGGAGCACAGCCGAGCGGCACGGCGGGCAACGGGGCAGTGCTGTTCGAATTCAGCGTATCCACCGTTCGCCGTCGCCGGCGGCGAGCGCGAGGCGAAAGGCACCGTCCGCGGCCTTGTTTATCGCCAAGCCGCGGTCCTGCCGCGCATCGGAACGCGTTAGCGCGACGCCGCGTCGCTCAATTCCTGCACCCGCGCGTCGTCCCAGATCATGCGCGAAGAACGCTCGCGGCCGAGCAGTTCTATCGGGTCGTGATTGTCGATATGGCCATATTGGCCGCGCCACACGCTGTAACCGAGCATCTCCTGCAGACGGCGCGGCATGCGCGCGGCGGTCTCTTGTGCGATGCCCAGCAATTGATTTTCCTGTTGCCGCACCCAGCCCGCGCAGTAATAGCAGGACAGCGCATAGCGGCGTGCGCTGGTGCGGTTGGTGCCGCCCGCATGCCATAGCTGGCTGTCAAACAGCATGATGCTGCCGGCCGGCATCTCGGCCGGTACGGTCGGCAACTCCACGCCGAAAGGCGGCGGTGAATCGTAACGGTGGCTGCCGGGAATGATGCGCGTGGCGCCGTTGGCCTCGGTAAATTCACTCAGGGCCCACATGGCATTCAGCGCAATCGGCGGACGCGGCCTTTGCAAGGGGATCTGTTGGGTGTCCTCATGCAAGGGCTGGGCTTGCTGGTCGGGGCCAAGCGTGATGGACGACAATGACGAGAGCAGTAGTTCGGGGTCGAGCACACGCTCGGCAACGGCTAACACTGTGTCGTGCAGCGGCACCTGCCAGAACACTTCGCCGTGGTTCAGAAGGTTGTAGATGCGCACCGTCTGGTAGCCTTCGAAGCGCGACTGTCCATAACCACCGCCGCGTTCGCGCTCGACCGCATCGAGCGCGCCGCGCAGGGCCGTGATGAGGTCAGGCTCGATGGCGCCTGCCATGACGGTGTAGCCGTGCTCGGCTAGCGCCTCTACGTGGCGCTGGATTGTTGCCTCTTGTGGTGTGCTGGTCGTCATTGGTCTCCCCCGTCGTTCGTCACCCTGATCCAATGTAGCCTGCCGGGCAAGGTAGCGACACAGCCCCGCGGCCGGCCCGGGAGCTTTTCTCCGCGCCTGCGAGCAGGCATGCTCAGCGCCCGGCACAAGGAGCATCAGCGTGACCAGTAATCGTATGACGGTTCGGCGACCCGCCTTCGCCTATCCCTCGCCCATGCCGGGCCATTGGAACCCACAGCGCCCGGAGTTTTCGCACATCGTCAATGCGGCCTCGCTGGCGATGCCGTATCTCGAGCCCTATCTCATCAAGTCCATGCGTGCGGCGCGCGAGCGCATCAACGATGCGCAATTGCAAAAGGACCTCGACGAATACGTTGCCCAGGAGTCGATGCATTTCAGTCAGCATCGGCGCTTCAACGACACCTTGCAGGCGCGCGGCTACCGCTGCATCGAAGCGCTGCAGGCGCGCCTCGCCGCCGACTATGCGCAACTCGCCGCCACGCGCAGCCTCGAGTTCAATCTCGCCTACGCGGAAGGCTTCGAATCGATGGCCCTCGCCATTGGCGAAATGCTCATTGAAGACCGCGAGCATCTGTTCGGCGCCAGCGAGGGCAGCGTGGCGTCGCTGGTGTTGTGGCATTTCGTTGAAGAAATCGAACACAAGAACGTGGCCTTCGATGTCTTCGAACACGTCGCTGGCGGTTACTTTCGCCGTGTGTACGGCTTTCTCTACGCCACCACCCACATCTTCATGCTGACGCGCGGCGGTTATCACGCCCTGCTTGAGGAAGACGGTCTGTGGCAGAACCTGCGCTCACGTCTTGCGCTGGCGCGGGTGCTGACGCGCATCTTCCGCAAGCTCACGCCCAGGCTGCTGCGCATCCTGGTGCCGGGCTATAGTCCGCGCCAGGTGGCCGATCCACCTTGGGCGCTGGCGTGGGCACGTCTGTTCGCGGCCGCGCCGCACACGGCGACCAGGCTCGACACTACGCGCCTCGACGAAGCAGAGCCCGCGACCTTTTCCTGACAGGCATACCCCGATGAGCAACACCCCGACCATCACCATGAGCGAACGCATGCGCGCCGCCTTGTTCTTCAACGGCACCGGCCTCATTGCCCTCGCCTTGCTGCTCGGCTGGGTGTGGTTCTTCGCGCTGCTCGGAAAAATCGTGCTGTGGCCACTGCCCATCGACATCGTCGTCTCGATCCCCGACGACGGCCGCGCCTGGCGCATGGCGCACATGGAAGCGATCACCCAGGGGCTGTTGTTGATGGCCTTCGCTTTCGGTGGGCGCTACATGCAACTGACGCCACGCCAATTCACCTTTTTTTTCTGGTCGGCGCTGGTTTCGACCTGGCTGTTTACCCTGGGCGCCGCGGCCAATGCCGTGTTCGGCACTCGCGGCCTCGCGTTTGGCGGCGGCCCGTTCAAGACCGGGCTCGCCAACGACGTCATCTATCTCGTCGGCTGGCCGCCGGTGCTGGGCGTGCATGTGATGCTGGGCCTGGCCCTGCTCGGCCTGTGGCGACACTTTCGCGCCACGCCCAATTGGTAAAAGTTGTGTCAACGGAACCGGTCGATTGCGAGCGGGTGGAAGCCCATGTTATCGATCACACCGCTCAATAAGCCCACCATCCAAGGACTCGTCTATGTCGCATTCACACCGCCCTCTTCCGCTCGCGCTGGCCACCGCCCTGCTGCTCGGCAGCGCCGTCGTCCACGCTGAACTCACCAGCGACGCCGACGGTAACACCCGCATCGGCACGGGCGTGTTCGATGTACTGACCGCGGGCACCGTGAACAACAGTGGCTTTGGTTTTAATGCGCTGAAATCCGTGACCAGCGGCGGCGGCAACTCCGCTTTCGGCGCCGCCGCCCTGCAGTTGCTTACCACCGGCACCCAAAACAACGCCTTCGGTCGCGGCGCCTTGACTACCGTCCTCGTCGGCCAGCGCAACAACGCGTTCGGCTTCGACGCGCTGGCCGCCAACACCGCCGATGACAACACTGCTTTCGGCGATTCGGCGCTCAAGGGCAATAGCATCGGCACGCGCAACAGCGCCTTCGGCGCCAATGCCCTGGTGGGCAATGTCGGTGACAGCAATGACAACAGCGCCTTTGGCTATATCGCCCTGCAAGGCATCAACACCGGCAGCGGCAATACCGCGCTCGGCAGCCGCGCCCTGAGCGGCAACACCACTGGCGCCTCCAACGTCGCGGTCGGCTTCAAGGCCATGCAGAACAACACCACCGGCGCAAGCAACGTCGCTGCCGGTGTCGAGGCGTTGTCGAGCAATACCACCGGCATCAATAACAGCGCGTTTGGCCACCAGGCTTTGATGAGCAACGTGGCCGCCAACGAAAACGCCGCTTTCGGCAACTTCGCGCTGCTCGGCAACGTGTCCGGTCTGAACAACGTGGCGATGGGTGTGTCGGTACTGCGCAGCAACGTCAGCGGCAGCAACAACACCGGCATCGGCCACCTGGCGCTGCGCAACAGCACCGGCAGCAGCAACACCGCGCTCGGCAAGTCGGCGCTGACGGCCAACACGCGCGGCACGCGCAATGTCGCGGTCGGCGTCAGCGCGCTGGCGGCCAACACCACCGGCACCGACAACACCGCGCTCGGCAACGCCGCCGGCTCGGCCATCACCACCGGTATCAATAACGTGCTCATAGCCAACACCGGCTCGGCGCGCGACACCCGCACCATCCGCATCGGCAAGCCCGGCACACAGACCCGTGCTTTCATCGCCGGCATCCGCGGCGTGACCGTCACGCGCGGCGCGGCGGTGATGGTGAACAGTGCCGGCCAGCTCGGCGTACAGACCTCGTCCAAACGCTTCAAGACCGACATCGCACCGATGGCCGATACGAGCAGCCCCTTGATGGCCCTCGAGCCGGTCACGTTCCGCTACAAGGAGGCCGACGAAAACGGCGAGCACCCGCTGCAGTTCGGCCTCATCGCCGAAGACGTTGCGAAGGTGATGCCGGAGCTCGTGGTTTACGACGAACAAGGCAAGCCCGAAACCGTCGCCTACCATGAACTCGCCAGCCTGCTGTTGAACGAGCTGAAGAAAGAACACGCTGCGCGTATGGACGATCGCGCGGTGCTGGCACGGGAAGTGGCCGAGCTGCGCGCCGATGCCGCAAGCCGCGAAGCTTCGCTGGCAGCATTGACCCGTGCCATGGCGGAACTGCGTGAAGTGACCGACAGGCTCACCGCCGGCAATGCCGGCAAGGCCAGCGTCGCCACGCGCTGACGGCCCGTCCCGGCAAGTGGGGACAGACCACCTGTGGTCTGTCCCCTTTTTATTTGCGAAGGTCTGCGCGCTGGTAAAAGCTGACGCAGCAGTAGCATCTCGCCGACCTGCCCGAACCGTTGACAGCACCGCGCGCGACACCGCAATGTCACGCGCTTCCAGCCATCGTCACGGTTCAGTCCATGGATACGCCTTGCTCCTCGACGCTTACACGCATTGCGCGTGTGCGCGAAGTCCTGCTCGACAACGCACTCGACGCCTTGCTGGTGCCGAGCGCCGATCCGCATTTGAGTGAATACCTGCCGGCGCGCTGGCAGGCGCGCCAATGGTTGTCGGGCTTCACCGGTTCCATGGCCACGCTCGCCATCACCGCCACCCACGCCGCGCTGTTCGCCGACAGCCGTTACTGGGTGCAGGCCGAGGCCGAGCTCGACGGCAGCGGCATTGCGCTGGTCAAGATCCCGGCCGGCAATGCCAACGCGCATATCGACTGGCTGCTTGAACATGTGCCCAGCGGTGGCCGCGTGGCGGCGGATGGCGCGGTTCTGGGGCTTGCCGCGGCGCGCACGCTGGAGTCGACGCTGGCCGCCAAGGGCATCGCGCTCGACACCAGCCGCGATCTCATCAGTCTGGTGTGGCCCGCGCGCCCGGCGCTGCCCATCGACGCGGTCTATGCCCATGCACCGCCCTATGCCACCGTGCCACGCAGCGCGAAGCTGGCGGCGCTGCGTGCGGCCATGCACGAGCTCGGCGCCACGCACCACTTCATATCGAGCGTTGATGACGTTGCGTGGCTGACCAATCTGCGCGGCGCCGATGTGCAATACAACCCGGTGTTCCTCGCGCATCTTCTCGTCGATGCCGACAGCGCGCGCCTGTTCATTGCCGACGGCAAGGTGGATGCGCAGCTCGCCGCCACACTCGCCGCCGACCGCGTCACACTCGAGCCCTATGCCGAAGCGGGCGCCGCACTGAGCAGCCTGCCGCCCGCAGCGACACTGCTCATCGACCCGCGGCGCGTCACCCATGGCCTCATCGCGCAAGTGCCGAAGAGCGTGCGCACTATCGAGGCGCTGAACCCGAGCACTCGCGCCAAGAGCCGCAAGAATGCCGACGAAGCCGCGCACATCCGCGCCGCCATGCTGGAAGACGGCGTCGCGATGTGTGAGTTCTACGCATGGTTCGAACAAGCGCTCGGTCGCGAGCGCGTCACGGAATTGACGATAGACGAGAAACTGTCGGCGGCGCGGGCGCGCCGGCCTGGCTTCGTCGGTTTGAGTTTTCCGGTCATCGCCGGCTTCAACGCCAATGGCGCCATGCCGCACTACCGCGCCACGCCAGCGTCGCATGCGGTCATCGAAGGCAATGGCCTGTTGCTCATCGACTCCGGCGGCCAGTATCTCGGCGGCACCACCGACATCACGCGCGTGTGGCCGATAGGTGAGTCAAGCGCGGCGATGAAGCGCGACTACACCCTGGTATTGAAAGGCACGCTGGCCCTGTCACGGACGCGTTTTCCGCGTGGCACCCTCGGGCCGATGCTGGATGCCATCGCGCGCGCGCCACTGTGGGCGGAGGGCATCGAGTTTGGCCACGGCACCGGCCACGGCGTCGGCTATTTCCTCAACGTGCACGAAGGCCCACAAACCATCAGCAAGGCCATCCCCGATGCGACGATGGCGATGGAAGCCGGCATGATCACCTCCATCGAACCCGGCGTGTATCGTGCCGGGCACTGGGGCGTGCGCATCGAGAACCTGGTGATGAACGTGCCGGCCGTCACGCCAGAGGGCGATACGTTTGCCGAGATGCTGGAATTCGAAACCTTGACGCTGTGCCCGATAGACACACGTTGCATTGATTTCGCGCTGCTGCGCGAAGACGAGCGGACGTGGTTGAACGGCTATCACGCCATGGTGCGTGAACGCCTCGCGCCGCGGCTCACGGGCGATGCGCGCGCCTGGCTGGAAGCGCGCACCGCCGCCATTTGATGGCGGCATCGGGATCCACGCCGCTGTAGCTGCGTTACAGCCCCTGCGCGAACGCCGCGACGTCGGCCACCGCCTGCGCATTCAGCGCCGAGGGATAGAGCTTCGGCATTTTGACCGAGGGCTGCACTATCCACGTCACCGTGGCGGTGAAGTCGCGTCTGTCCTTCAAGCCCTGCAATTTGGGACCGACGCCGCCTTCGCCCTGGGCGCCATGGCAGGCGGCGCAGTTCTTGGCGTAGACCTCGCGACCATTGTCTGTGTCGGCATTGCTGATACTGACAGATTTCGGATCGAGCTCGCCGGCCACAGCGGCAGGCGGCGCTGCTGCCAGCGGTTTGTCGTTGCCATTCGGCAAGGCGTAGACGATGAGCGTCGGCTGACCGTTCTCACCGAAAGACAAGCGCGACGAGGTATTGCCCGAGGCAATGGCCACGTATTGGCGACCGTCCTTGGCGTAGGTGATGACACCACCCGCCATGGCGCCGCCGGTCGGATGCTTGAGCAGCACCGCGCCGGTCGCGGAATCGAGTGCAAGGAAGTTACCAGCCATGTCACCGGTGAGCGTCACGCCGCCGGCGGTCGGTGTCATGCCGGCCACCACCGGCGCATCGGCGTGATACTTCCAGCGCACCGCGCCACTGTCGGGGTCGAGCGCATGCACCCAGCCGGTGCCGGCGCTTTCAAACTCGTAGCTGCCGCCGAACAGGAACTGGCCGGGCACGAATTTCACTTCGCCGGATTTCACTATCGAGCAGCGATCGACCGAGCCCACCACCACCTGCCTGGTCTTGGCGTCGTAGGCCGGGCCATTCCACTCCACGCCGCCGAGCGCACCGGGACAGGTATGCACGCCGGCTTCATTCGGCGCCTGGCTCGGCTTCTCGATGGTGGTGACCGGCGTCATGAATACGCGTTTGTGCGTTTCACGATTCACACCATAGACATGGCCGTCCTTGCTGCCGGCCGCCATCATCGGCTCGCCCTTGCTGTTCCAGTACAGCATCGGTGATGAACCGATATCGAGGTCGAGGCCGTCGTTGGGCGCCATCTGGTGCCACCACTTCAAGGCGCCGCTGCGCGCATCGAGCACCACCACACTGTTGGTAAAGAGATTTGTGCCGGGACGATGATCGGGCATGAAGTCCGGCGCCGGATTGCCTACCGGCACGAAGATCTCGCCGGCCGACATGTCGAGCGCATAGGTGCTCCAGCTGCCACCGCCGCCATAGCGCGCAGCGTCACGCTGCGTCCAGGTTTCGGCGCCGGTCTCCGTGCCGCGCGGAATGGTGTAGAAGCGCCACAGCTCACGGCCACTGTCCTGCTCATAGCCCATCACGCGGCCGCGTATGCCCCAGTCGCTGCCGGCCGCGCCGGTGATGAGCGTGCCCTGCCACACCGCCGGCACCGAACTGAAGAACTCGCCTTGCTTGGGATCGCCCGCCTGATGCTTCCATAGGAGCTTGCCGGTGGCGGCATCGAGCGCCATGAGACGCGCATCGGGCGTACCGCGATAGAGCTTGCCGTTCTCAAACGCGACGCCACGATTGATCTGAAAGACCTCTTGCTGCTCGGCCTTGTAGCTGTGCCGCCAGCGCACCGCGCAAGTAGTGGCATCGACCGCCAGGGTGTCGTGGGCGTTGGTCAGATAGAGCGTGCCTTCGATGGACAGAATGCCGGGCTGGAAAGTGCCCGAGTCATCGACCTTGAGCCGGCACACTTCTGTGAGCGTGGCGACGTTGGCGGTATTGATTTGTTCCAGCGTCGAGTAGCGCTGACCGTCAACGGTGTTGTTGTAACTCGGCCAGTCGGTGTCGGCCGGGCCGGCGGCCCACGCCAGCCCGCACCACATCAGCACGGCAGCGAGCGGCGCCGCGCGCAGCGCGCGTATCAAAGTATTCATGGTCTCCCCTCATGCCCTGGGCGGCCATGCACCGGCATGGACTTCGCACCGCGGGCATCTATAGCAGATGCAGTGGCGAGCCGGTATCCACAAATCGAGACCGCGACGGCCGCCTTGTTCGAGTCACGCCGGGCGGTCATATTGGCGAACCCCGTACCGAGCACGGAAATCAATGCGGCCCCACCGACGCACCCCCATGCATGCAGGACTGTGCCGATGAACGAACGCGCACTGCTGCCGCCCTCCTCCGCCCCCGGCGCGCAGCTTGAACCCGCCATCGCCGCCATCTTGGCGCGCACCTTGGCCAAGCGCGCATGCGGTCCCTACGCAGCGCTGCGCGAAGATGACGTAAGTGAGCGTCTCGTGCGACTGTGCGTGGCGCGTACGGGTCGCGCGGTGCGCATCACTGACGTGCATCGCCTTGCCGGCGGGGCATCGAAGGAGATGTTCTCCTTCACCTTGAGCGATGTTCACCACGCGGCGCCCGAAAGGCTGGTGCTGCGTCTCGATCCTTTGGACAGCATCATTGAAACCAGGCGCCAGCGCGAAGCCGAGGCAATTGCCGCCATGCAGGGTACGGTGCCGGTGCCCACTGTGCGCTTGCTCGATCAGGCAGGGGAATTTCTTGGTCAGTCCGGTCTCGTCACCAGCTTCGTCACCGGCGTTACGCGCCCGAGCGCGCAAACCGATGGCGGCGTCAGCGGCATCGGCACCGACTATGGCGCGGCTGCCGCCCACATCGCGCCGCAGTTTCTCGACAACCTCG
>JADLGE010000044.1 GCA_020849475.1 Gammaproteobacteria bacterium | reverse complement strand
CGCACCGACAGCCGTCCATTCCAGCACGCCGCAGTTGCGCATCTTCATATCACTCGCGATGCCGCGACCAAGTCTTGAGCGCCTGGTTAACCAAGCGTCGCGGGCGGGAGCGACGTTAGTCCTGCGCGGGCTGCAGGCCCAGTCTCTGCGCGAAACACTCGCCGCCGTGCGTCCTTTGATTGAAACACACCGGGTTGCCTGGGTCATCGATCCGGAGGCCTTTGCGCGCTATCAGGTGACTGTCGCCCCGACCTTTGTCCTCACGCAGGACGACGCTACACAGACGGCAGACCAGTCGCAATGTCACAACGGGTGCGCGACGCCATCCTCTTATCTGAGTGTCGCCGGCGACGTCAGTCTCGACTACGCGCTCGCCGCAATGTCACGGCAGCGCCCCGCGCTGGCAACCGCCGTCGCAACGCTGATCGAGCGGTTGCGGGGCTCGTAACTATGCGGCGCCATGTCATCATCGTGCTCGCTCTCTTGAGCACCGGCGCGTACGCGGAACCGCTCTCCGACGCGTTTAGTCAGGGCGGCACACTCGGCCGCAGCGGCAATCAAGCGGCGCGCAACACGCTCAATAGCAGCGCCGCGACGTCGAACGTCCCGGGCTACACCGCGAATCCGCCCGAAGCGGCGTACTTCGGCGGTAGCGGGATTTCGGCGCCCGCAGCCGCGGCTACCCGCGCGTGCGCTGACGCGCGTGGCGATGGAGGGAGCTTTGCGAGCCAGCGCTGCAACGCCGTCGATTTCTCGCAGACCAATCCGTCACGCCGCCCAAGTTTCACGATAGGCCCCAACGATCCCTTGCGGGCCGGTGCGAAGACCATCACTGCCAATCCGCAGACCATTGCCGGAAACATCGCCGGCACGTATAGCGACTGCACTATTCAGTCATCCGCGCAGCCGCCCATCTTCGAAACACGGATGTGCCATCAAGCCCGGACGATGGAGCGCCTCTCCTGCGACAAGATTTTGATTGTGACGCCTGTGGCGACACCAGGTTGCACGCCCGGTCAGTTCTTGACGCATGTAACAGCCGATCCCTGCCCGTCCTGTGTCGACTACCTTGCCTATGACTTTACCTGTGGTACGAACGGCTATGAGATGCACGCCTTCACGATTGAGAAGGACAGTGGGCGCGTGAACACGGAACTCGGCACACTGAACGTGCCCGGCTCACTCAACACGCACATCCCAAACACCGCCGGCCCTTCGCGCTTCGATGGCTTTTACTGCTTCGAGACCTATTACAGCCAGACCTGCGCGGACGTGAATTGCACCATCGGTGTGTGGTTCAGCAATCCCTGCCAGGACACCAGCAACTACGGCGCGAAAACGTTTGTCATGCCAACCACGACAGCGTTCACCGACAGCTGGGATGACCAATGCGCGACCCTGGAGGCCCGCGCGAGATGAGAACCCTCCCCTGCCACTGGTGTGCCCTCGTACTGCTCACCGTCATAGCGTGCACAGCGGCCGCTGTGCACGCGGCTGACTGCGTACGGCTCTCGGAAACCTGCGTTGAAGGCCGCGCCACTCGCAACATTGGCGGCCATCCTGTCACCCGCGCCTGCTGGCGCTATCGCTCCCAATATAACTGCGTGTCCCGGAGAATGACGGACGACTGCCAGTCTCTGCGCGACCGCGGTTGCAGCCAGGTCGGGTCGCGATGCGTGGAGTCCAGCGCCCGTGGCGTTTGCATGATGTTTGAGCAAACCTGGAAGTGTCGTATCGCGACCGGCGCCGGCTCGACGGTGACGAACTGCGGTAGCCAACAATTCTGCCTAGAAGGCCACTGCTTCGACACTTCACACCCGCCCGACCCCGATTTCGCGCGGGCCGTCACGGGCCTCGAAGTGCAACGCGAGGCGGGTCGCTACCTGGACCCCGATAAGCTGGTCGTATTCGAGGGGCACGATAACCGCTGCCGCAAAAAGCTCTTCGGCCTCGTCAATTGCTGTAACGGCGGCGGCACCGACGGCGCGCTCTTCTCGAACATGAGCCTCATCGCCGGTGCTGGCGGTCAGTTGATGGGCGCAGTCGGCTCGAGCTATACCTTTGATGTTTTGTTCACCTCGGACGCACCCGATTTTGTGATTGCGGGGTTCGAAACTCTCTTTGGGGCAGGCGGCGGCTCGTCCGCGCTGGCGGGCCTCATCGCGGGTGACATCTCGGTCGGCTCGTTCGTCCCATCGTTGAGGCCGGGGCCTTGGGGGATGGCCATGTTGGCTATCCAGCTCTCAGGCCTTCTGACCTGCGAGCAAGCCGAGCAGATCTTGGCGATGAAGCACGACAACCGGTTGTGTCATGCCGTCGGCAGCTATTGCTCGGTGAAGATCCCGCTCGTCGGCATCTGCGTCGAGACCACCGAAACCTTCTGTTGCTTCAACTCGCGGCTCGCGCGCATTTTGAACGAACAAGGCCGTGCCCAGCTGTCACGTACCTGGGGGAAGGCCAAAGATCCGGACTGCACGGGCTTCACGATTGCCCAGCTCCAGAGTCTGGACTTTTCGCGCATGGATCTCTCGGAGTTCTATGCGGAAATAGCACCGACGATGCCGAACAGCGAAGCCCTAGGCCAGCAGGCTCGGCAACGCGTCAATGCGTACTTCGGCAAATGATATGGCCACTCGCGAGACGCGACACGTGACCACCTTCAGCCGGCTCATAGGCGCCGCTGCCATCGTTCTGGTTGTCGGATTGATTCCAGCGCATCCGGCGGAAGCTTCGGACTCGGCCAAGCGAACGCCTGTCACTGAAATCAAACCGCTGCTGATGGTGGCTGCAGAGCGGGGGGAAGCACACGGCGTATTGGACGGTCCCGGCGCCGACTACGTTCGACGCCGCTTCGACACCACTGCCCCGATTGAAATCGACGTTCGACGCCTGCAAAAATTGCCGCAATTCGGCTGCGGCCGGTTGGAGGTCACAACAAGTCAGCGCGACGTGCTGGAAACCAAATCACGTCAGGACCAGATACTCACCTACCAGGTGAGCTTCTGCAGCGATGGTCAAGTCCCGGATAAGCGTTAGATGAATGGCGCCAACCACCTGCGAGCAGCCGTCATTGCTTTCGCTCTGACCCGAATGGTCGTGGCCCATGCGACAGAAGCCACCCGCATCGAGGCGCACCTCGTGAGCGACACGCTGGGACCGACCCAGGCAATGACCTACTGGCTGCGCAACCAGGAGGGCTGGTTCTGGT
>JADLGE010000043.1 GCA_020849475.1 Gammaproteobacteria bacterium | reverse complement strand
GCTCGCGCTGGGCCGTCAACTGCGCCGCCTCATGGCTCTCGAGATGCTGGCCGGCACCAGCGCCGAGCATCGCCGCCATTGGTGCGCGACACGCGCCGCGGCAGATGAGTTTGCATGAGTGCGGCGCACGCGGTGCTCAAGTTGAACACGTATTCATCAACGTGAACACGGTGATCACGATTGCGGCCACCACTGCGTGTGACCACCGCCGCGCTGATTTTTTACCAGGCGTGAGCGGCTATACTCCAGCCTTCATGTAACGCGGGCGGCCTATGCGCCGCTTGCGTACGCATTTGTTGGTCGTCCATTCGAGGAGCTCTGCCATGCGAATTTCAAAACTTGCCCACGCCGTCTGTGTTGTCGGCGTACTCGTCAGCGGCGCCGCGGCCCAGGCCGCCGATGAAGCGCCCCACAGCATGACCGGCTGCCTGCGCCAGGGCAGCGCTGCCGGCAGCTATGAACTGACCGATCTCGGACTCGCCGATGGCCCCAAGAGTGTTGCCATCGCGGCTTCGACCGCCGACCTGTCCGGCCATGTCGGTCACAAGGTCGAATTGACCGGCACCACGGTCAAGAGCGGTGATCCCGCCGTGCATACCATGTCCATCAGCGGCATCAAGCACATCGCCGCCACCTGCCCGTAACGTGGGCACGCCTGTGCGGCGTGCGCGACGGCGCCGCACAGGAGTTCACCCTGTAGATCGAACAGCGCCGCCCTGAACCCAAGGACATCGCATGCAAGTCAAAGACAAGATTGCCGTCATCACCGGCGCCGCGAGCGGTATAGGCGCGGCGCTGGCGCGACGTTTTCACGCCGAGGGCGCCAAGGCTGTCGCCATTGCCGACGTGCAGGCCGAGGCCCTGCAGCAGGTCGCGAAGGACATCGGCGCGCTCGCCATTCCGTGCAATGTCGCCAAGGAAAGCGACATCCAGCATCTCGTCGCGCGCACCGAAGCGGAGCTCGGCCCAATAGACATCTTCGTCTCCAACGCCGGCATTGCGCGCCTCGGTGACGAAGACGCGCCCAACGACGAATGGCAGTTGAACTGGGACATCCACGTCATGGCCCATGTCTACGCGGTGCGCGCGGTGGCGCCCGGCATGGTCGCGCGCGGCAGCGGCTATCTCATCCACACTGCCTCGGCGGCGGGGCTGTTGAGCCATATCCAGTCGGCGACCTATGCGACCACCAAGCATGCCGCGGTGGCGTTCGCCGAGTGGGTCGCCATCAAGTATCGCGACAAGGGCATACGGGTCTCGGTGCTCGCGCCGCAGGCGGTGCGCACGCCCATGACCGACAGGCCCGACGGCGCCTCGGTCGCCAGCGTCGACGGCATGATCGAGCCCGAGCAGCTCGCAGACTGCGTGATCGAAACCATGGCCAAAGAAGAATTCCTCATGCTGCCGCACCCGGTGGTGCGCGATTACATGCAGCGCAAGGTCGACAACATCGACAGGTGGCTGGAAGGCATGAACCGCTGGCGCAGCAAGCAGGGGCCGGCGCAGCGATAGATCTCTCTCTCTTCTGTGGGCCAGACTTCAGTCTGACCCACAATGAAGTACACCCTTTGAATCAGCTCGGCCTCAAGGCCTCCAACGCGTTCCAGTCCGGTATCGACTGGTAGTTCACACCCGCCGCCAGCACCTTCGGTGTTTCTTCCGGCGGCAACAGGCGGATGGTGTTCAAGATCACCTGGGTGGCGCCAGCATCGAAATGCTGCTGCACGCGATCGCGGATTTGTTCTTCCGTGCCGTATACCACCAGCGCATCTATCAGACGATCGCTGCCGCCGTGCTCGAGGTCTTCGCGCGTGTAGCCGAGTCGCAGCCAGTTGTTGTAATGGTTCGGCGTGACGAAATAGAACTGCAGGGCCTTGCGCGCAGCGGCGCGCGCGGCCTTGGCGTCGGTGGTCCAGATCACGTGTTGCGCGGTGCACAGCCACTTGTCGGGGCCCAGGATCTCGCGGGTGCGGCGGGTATGCTCTGGCGGTGAGTTGAAAGGATGCGCGCCGGCCGTGCGTTCGCCCGACAGTTCGATCATCTTCCAGCCCATGGCGCCGATCACGACTTCGGGATCTTCGCCGCGCAGATGGGACTTGGCGCGCTCCATGTCGTCGAGATAGTTGCGCATGGTGGTGAGCGGCTTGCCGTACTCATGACCATGGGCGCCGCTGACGATGGACGGATGGGACACACCGAGACCCATCACGAAGCGATCGCCATAGAAAGAGCGCAACGAACGGCCGCTCTGCACGCAGGTCATGGGATCGCGGCCGTAGATGTTGGCGATACCGCTCGCCACCGTGATGTTCTTGGTGTGGCTCAAGAGGAAGCCACCGAGCGTGAAGCTCTCGTAGTAATAGACTTCCGGATACCAGACCGCCTGGTAGCCCAGCGCTTCGATGCGTTGCGCGGCCTCGGCCAGCTCCGGGCCCGAAAAATTGTCTGGATAAAGAAATACGCCAACGCTGTTGTTGGTGATGGACATGGCTTGCTCTCCTCTCGTGGGGGCGACGCATCGAACACGCGTCGCCCAAAAAGAAACTTAACGGCGCGACGCGTACAAGGCCTGCTCATAGCCGACCAGGGTGCCAAGCACCTTGGGATCGTTGGCCGGCAGCAGTTGCATCATGAGCACCGCCGTCAATTGATTGGTCGGGTCTATCCAGTAGAAAGTATTGTGCACGCCGGCCCACGCCAGGCTGTTGGCGGCACGGCAGCCGGGAATGTCTTCGGTGTTGATGACGAACGACAAACCCCAGCGCGCAATCTGCCCGGGGAACAGATCGGCCGACAGCGCCATGGCCGGGTTGTCACTCATGAACGGCGGCACGGCGATGTCGCCAATGGCGTTCTGACCCATGAGCTTGACGGTGGCGGGTTTCAGTACTTCCACGCCATCGAGGCTACCACCGCCCAAGATCATGCGCGTGAAGCGCAGGTAATCCGGGCCGGTGGAGTAGAGGCCGCCGCCGCCCATGTGGAAATCGCCATCGGACGGAAACTCGAAATCGAGTGGCGACAACACACCATCGGGCGTGCGCGCTGCCGCCTGCACCAGGCGCGACTTCATGTCGTCGCGCAGCACGAAGCTGGTGTCATTCATCTTCAACGGTTTGAAGAAATGCTGGTCGAGATAGTCGGCGAGTTTCATGCCGCTGACGATTTCGACGATGCGTCCGGCCCAGTCGATGCCGATGCCATATTCCCAGCGTTCACCCGGGTCGAACACCAGCGGCGCCTTCAGTGAATCGAATTTGCAGGTCGCGATCGACGGCAGCTGGTGATACTGCATGTAGTTGCCGACCTGCGTATTGAACAGGTCGTAGGCATAGCCCGAGGTGTGGGTCAGGAGGTGACGCAGTGTGACGTCGCGTTTGGGCGCGCGGGTCTGCGGCTTGCCGCTCGCGTCGAAGCCGGTCAGCACCTGGGCTTGGCCGATCTGCGCGGCGATTTCCTTCATCGGCTGATCGAGGCCGATACGTCCTTCCTCGACCAGTTTCATGGCTGCCGCCGCCGTGATGGCCTTGGTCATGGACGCAATGCGGAACACGGTGTCGAGCGCCATCGCGTTCTTATCGGTCGGGCCGCGCTGGCCGAAGGCGTTGCTGTAGATGATGCCGTTGGCATCGGCCGCCAGGGCCACCACGCCCGGCACCGCGCCGCTGGCGACAGCCTGGGATAAATGTTGATCGAGTCGTGTAGTCACGCAGGCGTTCCTCTGTGCTGGCCGATGGATGAGTCGCTTCGATTATACGGCCGGGGCTGCGCTTGTCAGGACGGTGGGCACGAGTCCGCACCCACTCGATGGTGTGGGCCAGGCCTCGCCATTTGACAGACCGACGGCCGCGCCACGCATAATCGGTGCCGCTGTTTCGTTGACCCGAGGTTGTGCCATGTCCGCCGCGTCACCCGCTCGCAAGATGCTGTCCGGCATCAAGGTGCTCGACTTCACTCAATACCTGGCGGGGCCGGCCGCGACACGTCTGTTGACCGAGTTCGGCGCCGACGTCATCAAGATTGAACGCGCGCCCGGTGGCGACCACGGCCGTCGCATTCATTTCGTCGCGCCCGGTGTGAGCGCATTCTTTCTTGCCGCCTGCGCCGGCAAGAAATCCCTGGCAGTCGATTTCGCCAAACCCGAAGTGCAGACGATGGTGCATGAACTGGTGCGCGACGCCGATGTCGTCATCGAAAACTACAGCCCGGGCGTGATGGCGAAATATGGTTTCGATTACGCAAGCCTGAAAGTCATCAATCCCAAGCTCGTGATGTGTTCCATTTCGGGTTTCGGCCAGGAGGGCCCCTACGCCAATTTCACCAGCTTCGACATCATCGCCCAGGCCCAGAGCGGGGTGATGGCCATGACCGGCGACCCCGACGGCCCGCCGCAGTACGTCGGCAATTATTTCGGCGACCCCAATGCCGGCGTGCACGCAGCCTTCGCGATTGCCGCCGCGCTCTTCCATCGCGCCTTGCATGGCGAAGGCCAGTACATCGACGTCTCGCAGCTCGAAGCGTTGATGTACCTCGACTACATCAACATCCCACTCGCGATGATGAGCGAAGGGCGCATGCAGCCCAGCCGCTTCGGCGGCGACTTCTGGTCCATCTGCCCCTATGGCACCTACCGTTCAAAGGACGGCTACATGGTGCTGGCGGTGCTCGAGCCGCAATGGCCGGCGCTGGTGCGCGCCATGGGCCGACCCGATCTCGAAACCGACGAGCGCTATGCGACCCAGGTCGCGCGCTGCGCGCGGCGCCCGGAAGTGCGGGCCATCGTCGAAGCCTGGTTGCAGAGCTTCGACAACGACGCCGCCGCGCTCGCGGTGCTGGCCGAGGCACGTGTGCCGTCGGCGCCGATACTCGACATCATCGACGTGCCGAAGCATCCCCAACACGCGGCGCGGGAAGTGTTCCAGGAATTGCCTCACCCGGAACTCGGCTCGACGCCAGTGGCGCGCTCACCGTTCCGGCTGTCGACGCTGGAAATGTCGATTCCGTTTCGCGCGCCTTATCTTGGCGAGCACAACGAAGAAATTCTGTCGGGGCAGTTGGGCTATAGCGCGGAGCGGGTCGCGGCGCTGTATGCCAACGGCGCGATTACGCAGGATGCCGAGGTCAAGCGGCTGCGGGAGGCGGGAAAGCTGTAGAAGGACGTTCGGGCAGATTCCATGCTGCCCATGAATGTCAGACTTCAGTCTGACATTCGAACGAAAGCGAACGACAAGCATTGGTTCAATGTGCGAGAAAATTCGCACATTGAAATCCGGAACGCCGGCCGCTCAGCCAAAATGGCAAACGTAATCCACCGCCTCTGACACCTCGATATCGAAACTGCTGTTGCCCGGCACGCTGAAGCTCGAACCGCCGGCGTACTCCTGCCACGCGGCTTCCCCCGCCAGGCGTACGCGGCAGCGGCCGCCCAGCAATTCCATCACTTCCGGCGCGCCGGTGTTGAAGGTCAGGGTCGCGGGCAGGATCACGCCCACGGACTTGCGCGTGCCGTCGGCCAGCACCACGGTGTGGCTGACGCACTTGCCATCGAAATAGACATTGGCCTTCTTGACCACGCTGACGTTGTCGAACTGGGACATGGCACTCTCGCTGCTTGATTTGATGCGGGCGGATTCTAGCGCGAGTTGGCGGCCGCCCGCATCGCGTGCACCGGAGCGGCGCTTGCGGCAGACTGCGGCGCTGACCATCACAAGCAAAGGGGAGTCACATCATGAAAGTAGGAGTCATGCCGCTGTTCGGCGGCGAAACCTCGGCACCTGATTACGTGGCGCGCATTGCGCGCGGCCTGGAAGAGCGCGGCTTCTACGCGGTGTGGGCGGTCGATCACATTCTCATCCCGAAAGTGATCTCGTCCGCCTATCCCTATGCCAAGGACGGTTCCTTCCCGGTCGACCCCAAGATGCTGGGCCTCGAACCTTTCGGCCTCCTGTGCTTCATCGCCGCCCATACCACGCGCCTGCGCCTGGCCACCGGCGTGGTGGTGCTGCCGCAGCGCAACCCCGCGCTGACCGCCAAGCAGGCGGCCGATCTCGATGTGTTGTCGGGCGGTCGTTTCGATTTCGGTATTGGGGTGGGCTGGCTGGCGGAGGAATTCGAGGCCCTGGGCGTGCCTTTCGATCGACGCGGCGCACGCTCCGACGATTACCTGCGCATGATGCAAAAGCTGTGGGCCGACGGCACCGCCAGTTATGAAGGTGAGTTCTACACCCTGCCCGAGTGCTGGCAGTATCCGAAGTCGGTGCAGCGCCCGCATCCGCCGCTGTGGTTCGGTGGCGAGGGTCATGTCGCGCTGCGTCGCGTGGCGCGTTTCGGTCATTGGTATGGTGTGGATGTGCTGCCCGAGCAGGTGCCGGAGAAACTCGCGCTCTTGAAGGAGCATTGCGATCGCGAAGGGCGTGACATCAAGGACGTGCAGATTGCCGTTTCACCCTATGGCAACGCCTGCGATCGCGACATGCTCAAGCGCTACGAGGATGCCGGCGTGCACCAGGTGGTGGTGGCGGCCTTCGTGCCGGGCCAGGACGCGATGGAACGTGCCATCGATGATTACGCCCGCGCCCTCCTGTGAGTGACGCGCGCCGTGCCCGCAGCGAGCGCCGTGCGTCGGCGCGCCGCGCGGGTGAAGACCGACCCACGCCACCGCCGGTGGACCCGGCCGTGGCGCAGCGTCGGCGCGTGAGTGGCCTGTTGTTGCGCGGCATGGTGCTCGTCATTCTCACTGCCAGCGGCTTGTTGCTGGC
The DNA here is from genome assembly GCA_020849475.1 of Gammaproteobacteria bacterium. Classification (GTDB taxonomy): domain Bacteria; phylum Pseudomonadota; class Gammaproteobacteria; genus JADJYF01. Next base: position 18,464 of record JADLGE010000043.1, on the reverse strand, counting down.
CTATGCGGCCTACAGCATGTCGGCCTACACCCAGGCCTCGCTGCCGATGCTGACGCGCGCCGTTATCGCGCACGGTGTGTTCGCGGCGGTCTACGCGGTGTACGTGCGCACCGCCACGCGCTTCATGCCGCTCATGATCTCGGCGGTGGCCGGCAGTGTGCTGCTGGGCTACGTGTGGCGAGTCGCGTCGTGAGCGTCGCGGCATGATGGCGCGGCTCTGGCAGATCCCGAATCTGTTCCTGCTGCTGGCATTGATTGCGCAGGTCGCGCTCTACCCCTTCCTGCAGGTGCAGGCCCACGGCAAGGCCGCGCTGGCGGTCATCGATTGGGTGATCCTGGTGCTGGCGCTGCGTGCCGCGCGTTCGTCCGGCAGTGAATCGCGCCTGGGCTACATCCTGCTGGTGCCGGCCATCGTGCTCAACGCGGTGGTGGCGTTCTGGCCCAATCACTTCGCCATCATCGCCAGCCTGCTCGCGCAATGCGCGTTTCACACCTTCGTCATCGTGTGCCTGCTGCGCTACATCCTGTTCGATGACGAAATGACGCTCGACGAATTGTTCGCGTCCGCTTCGCTCTATGTCCTGATGGCGTTCGCCTTCAGCTTCCTGCTCGCCGCCGTCGAACAGCTCGCGCCCGGTTCGTTCTACATCAATCCCGCCAACAATCCCGATGGCGTGATCGGCTGGTGGGACCTGGTCTATTTCAGTTTCACCTGTCTCACCAGCGTTGGCTTCGGCGAGATCACACCGGTGTCGGACTACGCGCGCTCGGTGGTGATGATTGAACAGATGAGCGGCGTGCTGTTTCTAGCCATCGTCATTTCGCGATTGATCTCGATGCACAGCGGTCGACAGCGCGGTGGCAGGTAATCACGAACCCTGATGGGATGAACTCTTCTGTGGGTCAGACTTCAGTCTGACATGCGTGAAGCTGGTCTACCTCGAAGCCACCCCTCGAATGTCAGACTGAAGTCTGACCCACCATGAAGCCATTCAAGCGCCGAGGATGGCCACCGCCCGCGTCCAGCCGGCCGAGGCGCCGCGAATCTTGACCGGGAAGCAGCTCACGGTGAAACCCGTGCTCGGCAGGGCTTCGAGATTGTGCAGTTTTTCGAGATGACAGTAGCCGATATCGCGGCCGGCCTTGTGGCCTTCCCACACGAGATCGGTATTGCCGCTGGCGCTGACCTTGTCCTTGGTGTGCACGAACGGTGCGTCCCAGCTCCAGCCGTCGGTGCCGGTCAGGCGCACACCGCGTTCGAGTAGATAAAGCGTCGCTTCGCGGCCCATGCCGCAGCCGCTGGCGACGTAATCCGGCTGGCCGTAGCGTTGTCCGGCGCGCGTGTTCACTACCACGATTTCGAGCGGTGCAAGCGTGTGGCCGATGCGCCGCAATTCCGCTTCGACGTCGCCAGCCGTCACCACGTAGCCATCGTCGAAATGGCGGAAGTCGAGTTTCACGCCCGGTTGCAAGCACCAGTCCAGCGGCACTTCGTCGATGGTGATGGCGCGCTCGCCGTGGTTCATGGTCGAGTGGAAATGCCAGGGCGCGTCGAGATGCGTGCCGTTGTGGGTCATGAGCTTCACCCACTCGATGGCCCAGCCTTCGCTGTCGGGCAGATCTTTCTCCTGCATGCCGGGAAAGAACTGCACGACGTCCTTGGCCGACTGTTGATGATTGAGGTATTCAATTTGTGGCCCGTAGCCGGGTGGATCTGACAGCACGTCGTTTTCGAGGGGTATGGAGATGTCGATGAGAGTGCGTGCCATGGTCTGTCCTCCTGTTGAATGTTCAAGCGCTGGCGCCGTCACGCGCCGCTTCGATCATGGCGCGCACCCGCGCCGGCGACAGCGGGCTGGACATCACCTTCACGCCCAGCGGCCGCAGGGCATCTTCCACCGCGCCCATCAACACCGTCGAGGTCGCGATGCAGCCGTCTTCACCGCCGCCCTTGGAGCCGACCTTGGTGCTGGTGGCGGGTGTGGTCAGGTGATGAATCTCAATCTCGGGCGCCGCCCACACCGTCGGCATGCCGTATTCCTTCAAGGTGCTGGCGCGCGGCTTGCCGTGTTCATCGTAGTCGTAGACTTCGTACAAGGTGCCGCCGAGCTGTTGCACCACGCCGCCCTTGATCTGGCCGGCCAGCACCAACGGATTCAACACCACGCCGTGGTCGGCGACCATCCAGACTTTCAACACATCGACGCGGCCGGTTTCGACATCGACTTCGACCAGCGCGCCTTCGGCGCCGTTGGCGTGGCCTGCATAGACTTGAATACGGCCGTGCGCATCGGGCGTCCAGTTCACCTGTGGATGGCGATAAGTGCCGATGGCTTCGAGCAGCGGCGCATCGGCGCCGGCCAGCACCACGTCGGAGCCAGGCTGCACGTAGCACGCGTAGGCGAGCTCGGCAAAGCTCATGGACTTGCCGCTCGCCGCGTGACGGAACATGCCGTTGTCGATGACGATGCCGGCGCGCTCGACGCCGAGCAGGTTGGCGGCGCCGGTCAGCATGCGCGCACGGAGTTTATCCGCCGCATCCCCTATCGCGCCGACCGCGAACATCGCGCCGCGACTCGAGAACGTGCCCGAGCCCCACGGCGTCGACGTGGTGTCGCCCCAGGCGATGGTGACATCCGCCAGCGGCGCGCCGAGCGCATCGGCCACCACCTGCGCGTAGGAAGTCTCGATGCCCTGACCGATGTTCTGCATACCGGTCATGACGCGCACGCTGCCATCGGACTGGATGCGCATCGCCACCGATTCATAGTTCTGAAACGCGCTGCCGGGAAAGGCGAAACCCGAGGGCTCGATGTAGGGCACCATGCAGATGCCGAGATGCCGCCCTTGCGCAAGGGCGCGTGCCTGCTCGGCGCGCAAGGCCGGCACGTCCATCACCTCCGCGAGCTTTTCCAGCGACTCGCGCACCGAGCCCTGCTCGATGATCGGGCCCGTCACCACCTGGTGCGGATAGCGATGCAGGAGATTGCGCCGGCGAATGTCCAGCGGATCGATCTCGAGGCGCTCGGCGGCCTGGTCGAGCAGCCGCTCCATGAGCATGTTGGCGAGATCCTTGCCGTAGCCGCGATAGGCCGAGTAGGGCGCCTTGTTGGTCACCACGCAGCGCACGCGCGTGCGATAGGTGTCGAGCACATAGGGCCCCGGCGCGTAGTTGCCACCGTTGAGCGGCATGCCGAGACCCGCGGCGCGCTCGGCGCCGTCGACGCCCATGTCGGCGAGGATGTCGGTCTCCATGGCGAGCAAAGTGCCGTCGCGTGTGAAGGCGGCGCGTGAGCGCGTGTGGTAATCGCGTGCGGCCGGGCCGGCATGCATCCATTCAGAGCGCGACTCGAACCATTTCACCGGCCGCCCCAGCACTATCGACGCCAGCACCGGCAACAGTTCGCAATCGACCGACAGCTTGGCGCCGAATGCGCCGCCGACATCGTCGGCCAATACCTGGATGCGCGTTTCCGGCAGGTCGAAAATCCTGGCGAGATACATGCGCGTCTGATGCGGGATCTGGGTCGAGCTGCGCACCACCAGGCTTTCATCACCGGGGTCGAAATTCGCCAGCACCACGCGTGTTTCCATCGGTTGCGCGCCGTAACGATGGGACACGATGTGTTCGTCGACGATGAGATCGGCAGCCGCAAATGCGCCGTCCACATCGCCGTGACTGAAAGCATGTTCAATCTGCAGATTGCTGTGCCAATCGGGATAGATCAGCGCGGCGCTGTCGGCGCCGACCGCCGCCGCCGCGACGGCATCGACATTGACCGGCAGGTCTTCATATTCCACCACCACCGCGCGCGCCGCGTCTTCGGCCTGGTAGGGATTGTCGGCGACCACCAGTGCCAGGGGCTCGCCGTAGAAGATCACTTTGTCGACCGCCATCGCGTAACGATGGGGCAGGTTCAAGCTCACCATGTCGATGGTCGCGACGATGGGATGCCAGTGGGCCTGCGCCTCGGCGCCAGTCATGACCAGGTGCACGCCCGGCATGTCCTTGGCGCGCGCGGTGTCGATGTGCTTGATGCGCGCATGGGCGCGCTCGGCGCGCACCGCCACCGCATGCAGGCTGTGGCTGTCACCGTAGTTGTCGCAATAGCGGCCGCGGCCGGTGACTAAGCGGCGATCTTCGCGGCGTGCGAGTGGCTGACCTGTCCAGCGTTCGCCGTCGCGCAATGGTGTTTCGGCGCGGGCATAGGGTTGGGCGCGTCCGGCCGCGACTTTCACCGCCTGCACAATGTTGAGGTAGCCCGTGCAGCGGCACAGGTTGCCCGACAGCGCATGACGGATGTCTTCGTCGCTGAACTCGCCGCCGCCGCGCTGTTTCAGGAAGGCCTCGGCGCTCATCACCATGCCGGCCGTGCAATACCCGCACTGCATGGCGTTGCAGCCGATGAAAGCTTCCTGCACGGCGCTCAACGCGCGGCCGCGACTCACCGCTTCGACGGTCGCGACATGACCGCCATCGGCGCCGACGGCAAGCACCAGGCAGGACTTCACGGTGCGACCGTTGAGTTCCACCGTGCAGGCGCCGCAGGCGCCTTCCTCGCAGCCGATGCGCGTGCTCTTGATGCCGGCCTGGTCGCGCAGAAAATCCACCAGCAAGAGGCGCGGCTCGACGCGCGCCGCGATTGAGCGACCGTTGACTTCGATGACGACGCTGACGCGCTGTGTTTCGCTCATGCCGGCACCTCGCCGAGCGCGAGCGCGCGTTTGATCAAGGTCACGGCGAGGCCGAGCTTGTACTCATCGGTGCCGTGATGGTCCTGCGGCGGCGCATGACGGCCACGCACCAGGTTTTCATGCAGGGCATGCACGACGTCGCCGCTGTCGCCATCGACTATCGCCGCTTCGACTTCCGGCAAGCGCACCGGCATCGGGTCGATGCCGCCCACCGCCACGCGCGCGTACTGCGCAGCGCGCACCACGCATACATTGACCAAGGCGAGATCCTGGCGCTGACGCGAGAATTCCAGATAGACGCCGCGCGCGCCTACCCGGCGTTTGATTTCGATGCTGGTGGCGAGACGGCCGTTCAAGGCGTGGCTGCGAAAGCCGGTGAAGAAATCGCTGAGGGCGATGCGATCCACGCCGTCGCCGTGGGACGGCGCGACGGCCGTCACCAGCGCATCGCAGGCCAACAGCGCGACGGCCATGTTGGCGCGCGGGTCGGCCCAGCACACGTTGCCGAGCACGGTGCCGAGATTGCGCACCTGCACGTCGCCCAAGGCGTGCGCGGCGGCGCGCAGCCACGGCCATTCATTGGCCAGTGATGCATGTTCGAGCAAGGCGTTGTGGGTGACGCGTGCACCGATGGTGAGGATATCGTCGTTGCAGGTGATGGCGTCGCTGAGCTCGGCGACGCCCGCGAGATCGACTAGCGCCTGCGGCGTGGCGCTGCGCAGACGCATGGCCGGCAGCAGGCTTTGGCCGCCGGCCAAGGGTACGGCGCCGCCGGCCATGGCACGCAGGGCGTCGGCCAAGGTCGCCGGCCGCGTATAAGTGAATGCAGCAGGCCGCATGAAGTGTTCTCCCCGGATGTGCGACGGTTGAGCGTCGGCGTTGTGTATTGAATCACTCCAGCACAGCCCAGGCCATCCGCCACGCTGCTTGCCAGGGGCGGGGGGGCATGGGCGATGATGGCAGGCCCTGGCGTGTCGGCTCGCGCGTCGTTTCGAATCATCCTGATTGTGAAAGTTCTGCTCGTCGAAGATTCCGTGATCCTGCGCGAGAGCCTCGCCGAACACCTGCGTGCGCAGGGCGCGTCGGTCGATGCGGTGGAGGACGGTGCGCTGGCCTTGGCCTATCTCGCGCGCTACAGCTACGACATCGTGATCCTTGATCTCATGCTGCCCAAGGTCGATGGCCTGCGTGTGTTGCGCGAGATGCGCGCCAGCGGCGCGGCGGCGCGGGTGCTGGTGCTGTCGGCGCGCGATGAGATTGCCGCGCGTGTCGAGGCCTTGAATCTCGGCGCCGACGATTACCTGGTCAAACCCTTCGCGGAGATCGAGCTCGAATCGCGTCTGCAGGCGCTCATGCGGCGTAGCATCGAGGCACCGCAGCCGCAGTTGACGGTAGCCGGTCTTAAGGTCGACCCGGCGCGACGCGTGGCGAGTGTCGAGGGCCAGGCGCTGACCCTGACGCCCAAGGAATTTGCCCTGCTGGTCGCGCTGTTGCGTCAGCGCGGCACGGTGCTGACGCGCGGTCGCCTGTTCGAGCTCTTGTACGACAGCCGCAGTGAAGCTTCGGACAAAGTCATCGAAGTGCTGGTCAGCACCTTGCGCGGCAAGCTCGCCCAGGCCGGCGCGCCCGACGTCATCCAGACCCGTCGCGGCTTCGGTTATGTGATCGAAAACCCATGAGCTCGATCGCGCGGCGTCTCGGACTATGGATGGTGATCGGCGGCGGCGCGCTGCTGGCGGCCTTGTTCGCCACCCTCGATCATCTGGTCGACAGCCAGCTGCATGAGCGCTTCGATGGCGCGCTGGTGGCGCGTGCGCAGGCCTTTGCCAATGTCATCGCCGCGCGCGAAGCCAGCGAGCGCCAGCTGGTGGATGCGTGGCCCGAGTTCGCGCCGACCCGCCATGAAGATTTCTACCAGATCTGGAATTCCGCCGGCGAAGTGCTGGGGCGCGCGGCCTCCAATCGTGGCGGCGATCTGGCGCGGCCGCCGCGCGCCGCCGATGCCGAACCGACGCTGTTTGATCTGACTCTGCCCGATGGCCATCGTGGGCGAGGCGTGCTGCTGGCGGTGTGGCCACGCCAGGGCGGCACTGTGCGCCAGGCGCCGTGGACGGTGGTGGTGGCGAGTGAGCGTGAGGCGGTCGATGCGCTCGAGTGGCGCATCCACCTGATTCTGAGCTACGGCCTCGCGTTTGCGCTGCTGTTGATGCTGGCGCTGACGCTGGCGGCGGTGCGCGCGGGTTTGAAGCCGCTGCGTGAATTTGGCGAAGACGCCGCGCGTCGCGCGCTGGCGCCGCAAGCCGCGTCCAACACCCCGCTTTTGCCGAGCGAGCTGGTGCCCATCGGGCGCTCGCTCGATCGCGCCTTTCAAGCCTTGGGTGACGCGCTGGTGCGCGAGCAGCGTTTTGCCCGTGCGGTTGCCCATGAACTGCGCACGCCGCTTGCCGAAATGCAATTCACGCTGGACCGTCTCGCGCGGGACGATGCGTCGGCCGCGCCACGCATGGCCATCCTGAACGACAGTCTCGCCAGCATGACGCGCACCGTCGACGGACTGCTGGCGCTGGCGCGCTACGAAGCGGGCCTCGAAACGCCGGCCATCGAGCCGCTGGAACTGTGTGCGCTGGTCAAGCGTGTTTGCGATGAACGCGTGGCCAGCAGCGCGGCGCGCGCCTTGCTCATCGATACCGCACTGCCAGCGGAGGCCTGGGTGCAGAGCGACGCCGCGCTGCTCGAACGGGTGCTCAGCAATCTCATCGGCAACGCCCTCGACCACTCACCCCATGGCGCCCGCGTCGCGCTGTCGGTGGTAATTGAGAACGCACGCGCGACGTTCGCCATCGTCAATCCGGCGCCGCTGCTCGGCGCGGCGGATGTGCCGCAACTCGGCGAACGCTATTTCCGCCCCGCCAGTGCGCCGCTCGATCGCGAGCACGTGGGCCTCGGTCTCGCACTGTCGACGGCCATTGCCCGGCAGCTGCAGCTCGAACTCGAGTTCAGTCTGCATGACGGGCTGTTGCAGGTAAGGCTGGGCGGACTGCCCGTCCTGTAAGCGTCCTTAAGCGCCCTTAAGCGAAACCCAAGCTTCGCTCCTTAAGCTCGCGGCAGTCATTCAATGGACTGCACAAACCCATGCTGCGTGCCCGCTTTTTTCTTGTCCTTCTGGCCTTGGCCGGGCCCGCTGTCGCTGTCAGCGACAAGCCCATCGTGCTCGGCGCCGAACAGGCGCGTCTGCTCGGCGTGAGCACCGCGCCGGCAGTCACGGCCCGGCATGTGACCTACGATCAATTGATAGGCGAAGTGCAGCTGCCGCTCGCCGGCAGCGCGGTGGTGACATCGCCCTATGCCGGGCGCGTGTTGAGTGTCGCCGTCGATGAAGGCGACGCGGTCACGGCCGGTCAGCGCCTCGCGGTGATCGCGAGCCGTGATTACGCCGAGCAGCATGCGCTGCTGACAAGCGCCGAGGCCGAGCTCGAACTCGCCACCCAGCAACTCGCCCGCGACCAGGCCTTGCTCGATGCCGGCATCATCGCCGCCACGCGCGCCGAGGCCAGTCGCGCCGCACGCAAACGCGCCAGCGCCAATGTCAGCGCCCTGCGCGCCGGTGTCGACGGCCTGGCCCCCGGCGGGGTCGGCGCCGGCAGCTTCACACTCACGGCGCCGCTGGCCGGTCGCGTCATCACCCGTCATGTCACGCCGGGCGCGGCGCTGGCGGAACTCGAAGTGGCGTTCGTGATCGCGGCCGACAACGGTTGGCGTCTGGAAGTCGCGGTGCCGCTCAAACTCGCGCAAGCCCTCGATGACCACGCGGCGCTGCGTGTCGGCGCCATCGAGGCCGGCGTCGAGGGGCGCGGCTACAGCATCGATAGCGCCACCCAGACCGTGCATGTGCGCGCGCGTCTGCCGGCCAACAGCGGACTCTTGCCCGGCCAGCGCGTCACCGCGCAATTGCTGTTGCCGGCGCCGCCCGCGTCTCTGGCGGTGCCACGCAGCGCCGTCACGCGGGTTGCCGAGCAAAGCTATGTGTTCGTGCAGCGCGCGAGTGGCTATGTGTGCCTGCCGGTGAGCGTGGTCGGTGACAGCGGCGCGCACAGCGTGGTGAGCGGCGCGCTCGCGGATGGCGACACCGTGGTGGTCGGCGGCGTGAGTGCGCTCAAAGCGCTGCTGGAAGATTGAAGATGCTGAACCGCCTCATCGAATTCTGTCTGAGTCAGCGCCTGTTGGTGCTGGTTGCCGCGCTGGTGCTGGTGGTGGCCGGTGTGTTCGCATTTTTGCGCCTGCCCATCGATGCCTTTCCGGATATTTCGCCGACCCAGGTCAAGCTCATCCTGAAGGCGCCGGGCATGACGCCCGAGGAAGTCGAGTCGCGGGTGGTGGCGCCGCTCGAAATGGAATTGCTCGGCATCCCGCGTCAGACCGTGCTGCGGAGTTCCGCCAAGTATGCGATTGCCGACATCACCGTCGACTTCGAGGAAGGCACCGACATCTACTGGGCGCGCCAGCAGGTGGCGGAGCGCTATGCGAATGTCGCCGATATCCTGCCGCCTGATCTCGCCGGCGGGCTGGCGCCGCTCGCCACACCCTTGAGTGATTTGTTCATGTTCACCATCGAAGGTGGCGACCTCGATGCGCAGGCGCGTCGCGCCTTGCTGGACTGGACCATACGACCGGCGCTGCGCACCTTGCCGGGCGTGGCCGATGTGAATGCGCTGGGCGGTGAAGTACGCACCTTCACCGTGGTGCCGGACAACGCCGCGCTGACGCGTGCGGGCTTGAGCTTTGCGAGTGTCATCGCCGCCCTCGAGCACAATAATCGCAACGACGGCGCCGGGCGCCTGCGCGACGGTGAAGAAGCCTTGATCGTGCGCGCCGAGGGCGCCATCAAGAGTCTCGACGATTTGCGCGCGGTGGTGCTGGTCGCCAGGCCGCATGGCCCGGTGCGCATCGGCGACGTGGCCGAGGTGCGCACCGAGAGCCTGACCCGCTACGGTGCGGTGACGCGCGATGGTCAGGGCGAAGCGGTGGAGGGCCTGGTCATCGGCCTGCGCGGCGCCGATGCATCGTCGTTGATCAAATCGGTGCGCCAGCGTCTCGACGAGCTCGCGCCGAGCTTGCCCAAGGGCGTCAAGCTCGAAGTCTTCTACGATCGCAGTGTGCTGATCTCGCGCGCCATCACCACCGTTGGCCATGCGCTGCTCGAAGCAAGCGTATTGGTGGTGTTGCTGCTGCTGGTGTTCCTGGGGGAACTGCGCGCCGCGCTGGTGGTGGCCTTGATGCTGCCGCTCGCCGCGCTTGCGACCTTCATTCTCATGCGCAGCTACGGCTTGACCGCCAACCTCATGAGTCTCGGTGGCCTCGCCATCGCCATTGGCATGTTGGTGGATGCGGCGGTGGTGGTGGTGGAAAACGCCATGAGTCATCTCACGTCGCCGGCGGCGGCGCGCCTGCCGCGTCTGCATCTTCTGTATCGCGCCTGCGTGGAAGTGGCGACGCCGGTGACCTCGGGCGTGTTCATCATCTGCCTGGTGTTCGTGCCCTTGCTGACCTTGAGCGGTCTGGAAGGCAAGCTGTTCACGCCGGTGGCGCTGACCATCGTGTTTGCCTTGGCCGCTTCACTGCTGCTGTCGCTGACCGTGGTGCCGGTGCTGGCGTCCTATCTGCTCGGCAGCCGTGCCCATCGTGAGCCGTGGCTGATGCGCGCCTTGAACGCCGCCTATGCGCCGCTGCTGCGTTGGGCGCTGGCGCACGGCCGCATGGTGACGCTGCTGGCGCTGGTCATGCTCGCCGTCGGTGGCCTGGCTTATACGCAGGTCGGCAAGACCTTCATGCCGACCATGGATGAAGGCGATTTGCTGGTGCAGCTGGAAAAGCTGCCATCGGTCAATCTCGATCGCTCGCTCGCCACCGACCTCGAAGTGCAGCGTGAACTCCTGAAGCGCGTGCCCGAGATTGCGCACATCGTCGCGCGCGCCGGCGCCGATGAGCTCGGCTTCGACCCCATGAGTCTCAACCAGAGCGATGTGTTCCTGCAGTTGAAGCCCAAGGCCGAGTGGCGCCATCCCGACAAGGAATGGCTGGCGGAACAATTGCGCGTGGTGTTGAGCGATTTTCCCGGCGTCGCCTTCGGCTTCACGCAACCGATAGAAATGCGCGTGGCGGAAATGCTGACCGGCAGTCGCGGCGATGTCGCGGTCAAGATCTTCGGGCCCGATCTCAAGCAGCTCGGCGCCCTGGCGAGTGCGATTGAAAACAGTCTGCGCGAGATTGCCGGCAGCCAGGATGTCTTGACGCTGACCAATGACGGCATGCAATACCTCGCCACCCGCATCGATGCGCTGGCCGTCGGTCGAGCCGGGCTCGATGTCAGCGCGGTGCAGGACGAACTGCGCGGCCAGATTGAAGGCCTGCCGGTGGGTGTGGTGATGCAGGAAGGCCGGCGCGTGCCCTTGCTGGTGCGCGGTCCGCAGGCGTTGCGCGATGACCCCGCCGCGTTCATGGCCGGCAAGCTGGTGACGCCCGAGGGCGGCAGCGTGCCGCTGGCCGACATCGCGCACATCGAACGCAGTACCGGACCAGTGAAAGTCGATCGCGAAAACGCATCGCGCTATTCGGTGGTGCAGGCCAATGTCGCCGGTCGCGACCTGGTCGGTTTCGTCGAAGAGGCACAGCAATTGATCAAGGCCAAGGTGCCGCTGCCGCCTGGCTATCACCTGGTGTGGGGCGGCCAGTTCGAGAATCAGCAGCGCGCCGCCGAGCGCCTCGCCATCGTGGTGCCGGCCGCGCTTGCGCTGATCTTCATTGTGCTGTTCATGACTTTTGGCTCCGTGCGTCAGTCGCTGCTGGTGCTTGCCAATATTCCCTTTGCGATGGTCGGTGGCGTGCTGGCGCTGTGGGGCACGGGTGAATATCTGTCGGTGCCGGCCTCGGTCGGCTTCATCGCGTTGCTCGGCATCGCGGTGTTGAACGGCCTGGTGCTGGTCAGTTATTTCAATCAGCTGGGCGCGACCGGCATGTCGCTCGCGGAAGTGGTGTTCGAAGGGGCGCGACGGCGTCTGCGGCCGGTGATGATGACGGCGTCGATCACCGCCTTTGGCCTGGTGCCGATGCTGCTCGCCAGCGGTCCCGGCGCCGAGATCCAGCGGCCGCTGGCGGTGGTGGTGATCGGCGGTCTCGTCACCTCGACGCTGTTGACGCTGCTGTTGTTGCCGGTGCTGTTCCAACGTTTTGCACAAGCCGGGAAGGGCCAGGCATGAGCGCGTATTCGAATCTGCAGCGTTTGACGCTGGTGTTTCCACCCGCTGTCGAAGAGCGTCTGCTGGAGCTGTTGCTCGAGCAGGACCCGCCGCTGCCGGGCTTCACGGTGGTGGCGGCCGACGGTCACGGCGCGGATTTCGCCACGGCCAGTCTGCGCGAGCAGGTGCGCGGCCGGGTGGCGCGACGCATGCTCTTGATGGTGTTGCCGGCCGAACGCATCGAGCAACTGGTGGCGGTATTGCGCGCGAGCCTGCCCCATCCCCATGTCACCTGGTGGGTGGAGCCGGTGCTGGCTTTCGGGAGGTTGGCATGAAGCGGTTCAGTTTGATGTTGCTGCTGTGTTGTACGGGCGCCGAGGCCAGCGGCCTCTTGCCCGACGAAGACGCGGCCTTGAATGCCATCGACGCGTTGCCGGGCGTGAGCGCCGCGCAGTCGCGCAGCGCCGAGGCGGATGCGCGCGGCGAAGCGTTCAAGCGCAGCCCCTATGGCTTTGAAGTCGGCGTGGCGCCGATAGTGCGTCATGAGAACCGCGGCGCCAGTTATGGCGAGTGGGAAGCGAGTGTCAGCCATCGCCTGCGCCTGCCGCGCAAGGCCGCCATCGACAATCAACTGGGTGAAGTGGGCGTGGAGACCGCGGCCTTGGGCCTGGCCGACGCGCGTCATGTCGGCGCGCGCCTGCTGCTCGAGCGCTGGTTCGAGTGGCTGCGCAGCGGCGGCGCGCTGCGCCTCGCGAGCGAGCAGCTCGAACTCGCGCGCGCCGACCGCGACAGCGTGGCGCGACGCGTGGCGGCCGGCGACCTCGCCACGCTCGATGCCGAGCGCGCCGCGGCGGCCTTGGCCGTCGCTGAAGCGGCGCAGGCCCGCGCACGCTTCGAGCATGAACGCGCCGGCGCCGCGCTCGACGCGCAGTTCCCGATGCTCGCGCCGCGCGCGGATTTACCCGAGGTGCCGCTGCCGACGCTCGAAGGCGATGCCGATGAACAGGCCATCGTCGCTGCGATCATCAACGACAATCATGAAATCGCGATTGCCGAGGCCATGGCGCGACGCCAGGGGCTGGCCGCCGCGCGCTCCGATGCTGAACGTCATCCCGATCCCAGCGTCGGCCTGCGCGTCATGGACGAAGCGCGCGGCAGCGAACAGGCCGTGGCGCTGACGGTGTCGATTCCCTTTGCCGGCGGCGCGGCCGCGCCGACTTCAGTCGCCGAACAGCATCTGGCCGAGGCGCTGGCGGCAGACGCGGCGGCGGTGCGCACCGCGGTCGACAGCGAGGCGCGACAACTGGCGATGGCGGTGCGTGCGTCACTGCAGAGCTGGCAAGCGGCGGAGCGTGCGCGCATCGCCAACGACGCCGCGCTCGCGCGCATCGAAAAAGCCCGCGCGCTCGGCGAGGCAGGCTTCGCCGATGTGACCCTGGCGCGCCGCACCGCGCAGGACGCGCGCGCCGCCGAATGGCAGGCGCGCGTGGCGGTGCATGAAACGCGCATGCGCGTCGAGGTCGACGCCCATCGCCTGTGGTCGCGCCACGACGACCACGATCACTGAGGGGCGCGTAATGAAAACAGTATGGATGGCGCTGCTTGCCGCGCTGTTGGTGGGCGCCGCGCAGGCAGCGCCACTCAATCTCGAAGTGCACGACGCCAGTGACGGCGGTCTGCGTCTGCGCGATGTCGAGGTCGAAGTATTGCCGGAGGCCTTGCGTGTGTCGGGCCGCGTGCAGCGCGCGGTGGCGCTGCGCTCCGCCGCCGGTCGCAAAGTTCTGGTCAGCGTGCATGGCGCCGATGGCAGCTTGCGCGCACACCGCGCGCTGGCGGCGACGGCCCTGGGTCTGCCGCGGCACGGCAGCGCGTGGTCACGCTTCGACCTGCGCCTGGCGGTGGTCGCGGCGCCCGATGATGTGGTGACGGTGTCGATTCCCGCGCCGGGTGAGCCACCCTGAGGCCGTAGCGCGCCGGCCGGAGGCGATGAAGCGCGAGGCGCGATGCCTGTATCATCCGGGCATTGCTTCGACCCATTCACGCGCCACCACGGCCAGGAGCGCCCATGCAAGACTCGACCCCCATCCTCGTTGGCGCCGGCCAGTATGTCGGCCGCGACATGAGCCATGCCGCACTGTTGAAGTCACCGGTGGATATCGCCGGCATCGCCGCCCAGCGCGCGTTGGATGATGCGCAGGCGCACAAGGCGCTGGCGGCCGAGGTCGACATGCTGGTGGTCATCCGCATGTTCGAGCATTCGGTGGGCGATCGCGCGATGTGGCCCAATCCCTTCGGCTCGACCAACAACGTGCCGTGGTCGGTGGCCAAGCGCATCGGCGCCACGCCGCGCGAGGCCATCTATGCCGAAGTCGGCGGGCAATCGCCGCAGCGCCTGATCAATCGCATGGCCGAGCGCATCCATGCCGGCGAACTGCGCATGGCGCTTTTGACCGGCGCCGAAGCCATCGCCACCATTCGCGAAGCGACGCGGCGCGGCTACGAACTCGACTGGCATGAAGAAGCGAGCGGTGAATTCGAAGACCGCTGGCCGGGCGTGCCCTTCGTCACGCCCTACGAGCAAGCCCACGGCATTGCCTGGCCGATTCACGTGTACGCAATGTTCGAGCAGGTGCGTCGCCACGCGCGTGGCATGTCGACCGATGCCTGTCGTGCCGACATCGCACGGCTGTTCGCGCACTTCACCGAGACCGCCGCGCAGCACCCCTATGCACAGTTCCCGAGCGCCCACGACCAGGCGTTTCTCAGCACAGTCTCGCCGCAGAACTACCTGCTGTGCGAGCCCTATACGAAATGGATGGTGGCGCAGGACTCGGTCAACCAGGCAGCTTCGGTGTTGATGACTTCGGTCGGCGCGGCGCGCGAACTCGGTATTCCCGAATCGCGCTGGGTGTATCTCACCGGTTACGCCGATGTCGATGACCAGACGGTTTTGAAGCGCCCCAATCTCGCCGCCTCGAATGCGCAGAACCTCGCGGTGCGCACCGCGCTGGCGTCGGCCGGCGTCGGCATCGAGGCGGTGAAATATCTCGACTTCTACAGCTGCTTCCCGATAGCGGTGTCGTCCATCGCCGAGCCTCTCGGTCTGCCGACCGACGGCTCACGGCCCTTGACCTTGACCGGTGGTCTGCCGTTCTTCGGCGGCCCCGGCAACAACTACTCCATGCACGCCATCGCGACCATGGTCGACAAGCTGCGCGCCGACCCGCAGGCACGCGGCCTGGTGGTGGCCAACGGCGGCTATCTGTCCAAGCATTCGGCGGCGGTCTACGCCTGCGCGGCGCCGGCGAACTGGCAACCGCTTTCATCCAGCGCCGCGCAGGCCGAAGCGAAAGCCGACACTGGCATCAAGGTCGACGAACGCGCGACGGGCGCGGCGACCATCGAAACCTTCGCCGCCATCGTCAACAAGGGCGCGCCGGCCGACGGCTTCGTGGTGGCGCGCATGCAGGCTGACAATGCGCGCGTGATGGCGCGGGTGGTGAAGGGCGATGCGGCGACGCTCGCCGCGTTGTTCCAGGAGCAGGTGATTGGCCGGCCCATCACCGTCAGCCTGCAGGGCGACCTGCACCAGTTCGCGATCGCATCCTGAGCGCGACCTACGCGCGGAGACATTGCCCATGACCACACCGAATCTCGCGGCCTTCGGCTTCAACGAGGATTACCAGGCGGTCTACGACCTCGCCTATCGCTATGCGCGCGTCGAGCTTCATGATCTCGGCCCGCGCATGGACAAGGAAGACTGGTTTCCCGAGGCGCAATTCCGCGCGCTGGCCACGCAAGGCCTGCTGGGCGCGACCATCCCCAATGAATACGGCGGCGCGGGTCTCGATGTGCTTGCGCAGTGTTTCATCTGTGAAGCCATCGCCTACTGGAACCATGCGCTGTCGGCTTCGATACTCGCCAGCGACAACCTGTGCGTGCATAACCTCGTGCGCAACGCCAGCGCGGCACAGAAGCGCGAATACCTGCCGCGCTTCGCCGACGGACGCGCCATCGGCGCGCTCGGCATGACTGAACCCGGCGCCGGCTCCGACGCGCTCGGCAGCATGGCGACGGTGGCGCGCCGCGACGGCGACGACTATGTGTTGAACGGCCGCAAGCTTTTCATCACCAACGGCCCGGTGGCCGATGTGTTGCTGGTCTATGCCAAGACCGCGCCCGAGAAAAAGCAGCACGGCATCTCGGCCTTCATCGTTGAGAGCAGCTTCAAAGGATTTCGCGTCGCGCAGAAGCTCGACAAGATGGGCTGGCGCGGCAGCCCGACCGGCGAACTGGTGTTCGACGAATGCCGCGTGCCGGCCGCCAACCGCGTTGGTGGCGAGAATGAAGGCGTTGGCATCATGATGAGCGGGCTCGACATCGAGCGCGTGATCGGCGCGTTCTATGCGGTCGGCATCGCGCAGCGCGCGGTGGACCTCGCGGTTGAATACGCCAGCGTGCGCAAGCAGTTCAACCGCACCATCGGCGAATTCCAGCTGGTGCAGGGCATGCTCGCCGACATGTACACCGAACTCGAAGCAATGCGCGCACTGACCTACCAGGTCGGCCGCGAAGTGTGCGGCCTCGAAGAAGGCCAGGGCGGCCGCGGCGTGGTGCACAAGCGCTCAGCGGCGGCGGTCTACTACGCCGGCCGCGCCTGCATGCGCATCCTCGACAACGCCGTGCAGATCCACGGCGGCATGGGCTTCATGAACGAATCGGAAGTGAACCGCCTGTACCGCAGCGGCAAGGTGCTCGAGATTGGCGCCGGCACCAACCAGGTCAGGCAGATCATCATTGCCGGGGAGTTGTTGAAGGAAATCGGCGGCCGTTGAGGTCGCCCCTCCCCCGCGTCATTAACCTCTTGCAGGTGCGAATGAAATCGCACCTACAGGGGTCCCCTCTTCGTTGGTTTCTTCCAGTCGCACTTCACGCCCCCACAGCACCGCCGCGTGGCGCAGTACTTCCTTGGCACTGGCCGCCAGTGGCCGGCGCTGGTGGCGGGTGTGGCGCAGGGTAAGCGCTCGGTCGCCGCGCAGGTCGGCGTATTGCACTTTGATATCCGGCGTGTAGTTCGAGGCTGCGTACTGTTGGGCGAGGCGTCGGCGTACTTCGGCATAGCCAGCTTCGTCGTGGATGGCGGTCACCGCCAGCGTGTCGCGCGCGTCGTCGTCCAGCACCGTGAACAGGCGGAAATGGCGAATGAGTTTCGGTGAGAGGTATTGCGCGATGAAACTCTCGTCCTTGAAATTGCGCATGGCGAAATCGAGGGTGCTTATCCAGTTGCTGCCGGCGATGTCCGGAAACCAGGCTTTGTCTTCGGCATCGGGCGCCCTGCAGATGCGCTGGATGTCACGCATCATGGCGAAGCCCAGCGCATACGGATTGATGCCGCGGTAGCGGCGGTCCTCGAAGCCCGGCTGGAAGGTCACGCTGGTGTGGGATTCGAGAAATTCCAGCATGAATCCCGGCCCGACCAGGCCTTCCTCGAACATTCGATTCAACAGCGTGTAATGCCAGAACGTCGCCCAGCCTTCGTTCATGACCTTGGTCTGGCGCTGTGGATAGAAATACTGCGCGACCTTGCGCACGATGCGCACCAGTTCGCGTTGCCAGGGTTCGAGGTGCGGCGCGTTCTTCTCGATGAAATAGAGCAGGTTTTCCTGCGGCTCGGCCGGGAAGCTGAGCGCCGCTTCGCGACCCTCGCGTGCGGCCTCGCGCGGCAAGGTGCGCCACAGATCGTTGAAACGTGATTCGAATTCGGCCTCGCGCGCCTGCTGGCGCTGGCGCTCGCAGGCCGCCGAGCGATGCTGCGGGCGGCGGCAACTGTCGACGCCATAATTCATCAGGGCATGGCAGGCATCGAGCACCTGTTCCACCGCCAGCTCGCCATGGCGACGTTCACAATCGGCAACGTAATCACGCGCGAACACCATGTAGTCGACGATGTCCTCGGCATTGGTCCAGGTGCGAAACAGGTAATTGCCCTTGAAAAAGGAATTGTGACCGAACGCCGCATGGGCAATCACCAGCGCCTGCATGGTCAGGGTGTTTTCTTCCATGAGGTAGGAGATGCAGGGGTTGGAATTGATCACCATTTCATAGGCGAGCCCCATCTGGCCGTGACGGTAATTCTGTTCAGTGGCGATGAAGTGCTTGCCGAAAGACCAGTGGGTGTAATTGACGGGCAGGCCGGTGAAGGCATAGGCGTCCATCATCTGCTCGGCGCTGATGATCTCGAGCTGGTTGGGATAGGTGTCGAGTCGGTACTCGGCCGCCAGTCGACCGAGTTCCTGCTCGAAGCGTTCGACTACTTCGAAGCTCCAGTCCGAATCTTCACTGATGAGTGTGCTGCTCATGACGGCGTCTTGCGCATGAGGTGGCGAAACACCGGGTAGATGTCACTGCGTTCGGCAATTTTCTGCATGACGAAGTGCGGGTAGGCGGCGCGCACGCTGTCGTACTCGGCCCACAGCTGCTGTTCCTGGGTCGCGACTATCTGCACGTAGGCGTAGTACTGCACGGCCGGCAGCACGC
>JADLGE010000042.1 GCA_020849475.1 Gammaproteobacteria bacterium | reverse complement strand
CCGGCGACAACGTCAAGGTGACGGTGAAGCTGATCAACCCGATCGCGATGGAAGACGGTCTGCGCTTTGCAATCCGCGAAGGTGGCCGCACTGTCGGCGCCGGCGTGGTCAGCAAGATTCTCGAGTAGGCGCGCGACTCAATTGTTACTCAATTTTGAATTAGAAGGTCATCGGAACACGCGATGAATCAGCAAGTAATCAGAATCCGGCTTAAGGCGTTCGACCATCGACTGATCGATCAGTCGACCAAGGAGATCGTTGAAACGGCCAAGCGGACGGGCGCCCAGGTGAAGGGCCCGATACCTCTGCCCACGAAGAAAGAACGCTTTACCGTTCTGATCTCGCCGCACGTCAACAAGGACGCGCGCGACCAATACGAGATCCGCACTCACAAGCGTTTGCTCGACATCGTCAACCCGACCGACAAGACGGTTGACGCACTGATGAAGCTGGATCTCGCCGCTGGCGTAGATGTCCAGATCAAGTTGAACTAGGCGTTTGGAGAGCAGGCATGAGCCTTGGATTGATTGGACGCAAGTGCGGCATGACGCGAGTCTTCACGGAAGACGGCGCCTCGACCCCGGTGACCGTCGTCGAAGTCGAGCCGAATCGCGTGACGCGCGTGAAGACTCCTGACTCGGACGGCTACAGCGCGGTCCAGGTGACGTGTGGTGAGAAGGCGCAGAATCGCGTCAATCGCGCGCTAGCCGGCGAGTTCAAAAAGGCTGGCGTCGGCGCTGGTCGCGGACTGTGGGAGTTCCGCCTGGGCGGCGCTAACGAGCCCGAACTGAACGTCGGTGCGGAGTTGAAGGTCGACTTCTTCGAAGCGGGCCAGTACGTGGACGTCACGGGTACCAGCATCGGCAAAGGTTTCGCCGGTACCATCAAGCGTCACAACTTCAGTTCGCAGGACGCCTCCCATGGCAACTCGGTGTCGCATCGCGTGCCGGGCTCCATTGGCCAGTGCCAGACTCCGGGCCGCGTCGTCAAGGGCAAGAAAATGGCAGGTCACATGGGTGACAAGCAGCGCACCGTGCAGAGTCTTCAAGTGGTGCGTGTCGACACTGACCGCAACTTGCTGCTGATCAAAGGCGCGGTGCCCGGTTCCAAGGGTGGCGAAGTGATCATCCGCCCGGCGGTCAAAGCGTAAGCTGAAATAGCAATCATGGAATTACAAGTTCAATCAATTTCATCCAGCGCAGCGGCGTCCAGCGTTGCGTTGTCGGACGAAGTGTTCGGCAACGAATTCAACGAGCCGCTCGTCCACCAGGTGGTGGTGGCGTACATGAATGCGGCCCGTAGTGGCACCAAGGCGCAGAAATCGCGCGCGGACGTGGCCGGTGGTGGTCGCAAGCCGTGGCGCCAGAAGGGCACCGGCCGTGCACGCGCCGGTACCACCCGTAGCCCATTGTGGCGCGGGGGCGGCGTGACGTTCGCGGCACGCCCGCGTGATTACTCGCAGAAGGTCAATCGCAAGATGTATCGCAGCGCATTGCGCTCGATACTCTCGGAGCTGGTGCGTCAGGACCGCCTCGTCGTGGTGGATGATTTCCAGCTGGCAGAGCCGAAGACCAAGCTGGCGATCGCCGCGCTCAACAAGCTCGGGGTCAACGACGTGCTGATCGTATGCGACGAGATCACGGAAAACCTGTTCTTGGCGGCGCGCAATATTCCGCACATCGGCATGGCCGATGTCAGCGCCGTAGACCCGGTGCTGCTGATTTCCTACGACAAGGTCGTGGTAACGCAGAAAGCGTTGGCCGGCCTCGAGGCGATGTTCAAATGAATCAGGAACGTTTGTTACAGGTGCTCGTCGAGCCCAAACTGTCGGAGAAGGGCGCGCGCGTCGCGGACCTCCACCGCCAGTACATGTTCAAGGTCTTGAACGATGCGACCAAGCCAGAAATCAAAGCCGCCGTCGAGCAGCTGTTCAAGGTTGAGGTCGAGCACGTGACGACCTCCACCGTGCATGCGCGTACCCGCAACTTCAAGGGGCGGGCCGGCCTGCGCAGCAACTGGAAGAAGGCCTTCGTGAAGCTCAAAGAAGGCTTCGAAATCAATTTCGTCGGCGGCGAATAAGGGGCGGAGCAACAGCCATGGCGTTATTCAAAGCGAAACCGACCTCACCCGGTCGCCGCAGCGTGGTGCGAGTTGCCACGCCTGACCTGCACAAGGGCGCGCCGCATGCGCCGCTGCTGGAGCCGCAGTCGCGCAACTCCGGTCGCAACAACCAGGGGCGCATCACGGTGCGTCACCGTGGCGGCGGTCACAAGCAGCACTACCGAGTGATCGATTTCCGTCGCGACAAGGACGGCATCAACGCCGTGGTCGAGCGTCTGGAATACGATCCGAATCGCTCGGCGCACATTGCGCTCGTGCTGTACGAAGACGGCGAACGTCGTTACATCATTGCGCCGAAGGGCGTGAAGGCTGGAAGCAAGCTGCGGTCAGGGGCTGATGCGCCGATCGTGGCGGGCAACTGCTTGCCGCTGCGTAACATGCCTGTCGGCGCCTTGATTCACTGTGTGGAACTCAAGCCTGGCAAGGGTGCGCAGCTCGGCCGCAGCGCCGGCGCCGCCATCCAGTACGTGGCGCGCGAAGGTGCTTACGCCACTCTGCGTCTGCGTTCCGGTGAAATGCGCAAGGTGCCGATTGAATGCCGCGCCACCATCGGTGAGGTCGGCAATCAGGAACATTCACTGCGTTCGCTCGGCAAGGCCGGTGCGAAGCGCTGGCGCGGTGTTCGCCCGACCGTTCGCGGTGTGGCGATGAACCCGGTCGATCACCCGCACGGTGGTGGCGAAGGCCGCACCTCGGGTGGCCGTCATCCGGTCAGCCCGTGGGGCACGCCGACCAAAGGTCACAAGACACGCCACAACAAGCGTACCGATGGTCTCATCGTGCGTCGGCGTAACAAGAAGTAGTCGCGGAGAGCTTTATGGCCCGTTCCATACGCAAAGGCCCGTTCATCGACCACCACCTGTTGAAGAAGGTGGAAGAGGCGCGCGCGCGCAACGACAAGCGTCCGATCAAGACTTGGTCGCGCCGTTCAATGGTCGCGCCCGACATGGTCGGCTTGACCATCGCCGTCCACAACGGCCGCCAGCACATGCCGGTGTACGTCAACGAAAACATGGTCGGACACAAGCTCGGCGAATTCGCGCCGACGCGTTCGTTCCGCGGCCACGTGGCCGACAAGAAGGCGCGCTAAGGATCAAGCAGACATGGCGACTGTAGCTAAATTGAGAAACGCGCGTATGGCTGCGCAGAAGGTGCGCCTGGTGGCGGACCAGATCCGTGGCCAACGCGTAGAAAAGGCCATCAACATTCTGACCTTCAGCAACAAGAAGGCCGCCGCGCTCGTCAAGAAAGTGCTGGAGTCCGCGATTGCGAACGCCGAGCACAACGACGGTGCCGATGTCGATGAGCTGAAGGTCAGCACCATCATGGTTGACGAAGGTGCGACCATGAAGCGCTGGCGTGCTCGTGCGCGCGGGCGTGCAGCCAAAATCATGAAGCGCACGTGCCATGTGACCGTGTGGGTCGAGCAAGTGGGGCAGTAGGAAAATGGGACAGAAAGTACATCCGTACGGCATTCGCTTGGCCATCGTCAAGGATTGGACCTCGACCTGGTTCGCCGACACCAAGAACTACGCGAATTACCTGAACAACGACCTCGCGGTTCGAGCCTTCCTGCGCAAGAAGCTTGCGCATGCGTCGGTCAGCCGCATCCAGATCGAGCGTCCGGCCAATAACGCCCGCATCATCATTCATACCGCGCGCCCGTGTATCGTGATCGGCAAGAAGGGCGAGGACATCGAGTCGCTGCGCAAGCAGGTCACGGCTTTGATGAAGGTGCCGGCGCATATCAGCGTCGAAGAAATTCGCAAGCCTGAGCTCGATGCCTACCTGGTGGCAGAGTCCGTTGCGCAGCAGCTCGAGCGTCGCATCATGTTCCGCCGCGCGATGAAGCGTGCAGTGTCGAACTCCATGCGCCTCGGCGCGCAGGGCATCAAGATCAACGTGGCTGGTCGCCTGAACGGCGCCGAAATTGCCCGCACCGAGTGGTATCGCGAAGGTCGTGTGCCGCTGCACACGCTGCGCGCCGACATCGACTACGGCTTCGCCGAAGCGAACACCACCTATGGCGTGATTGGTGTGAAGGTGTGGATCTTCAAGGGCGAAATCGTGCGCCAGGGTCCCGTCGGCGAAGCCGCCGACGGCGAGACCTCGGCGGCCTGAGGCCGGCGTCCACCGGCAGGAGCATAGACAGTGCTGCAACCAAAAAATACAAAATTCCGCAAGCAGATGAAGGGCCGCAACCGCGGCCTGGCGCAGCGCGGCAACCGTGTGAGCTTCGGCGAGTTCGCCCTCAAGGCGACCACTGGCGGGCGTATCACGGCAAGGCAGATCGAAGCGGCGCGTCGTGCCATCACGCGCTTCGTCAAGCGCGGTGCGAAAGTATGGATTCGCGTTTTCCCCGACAAGCCGATTTCGAAGAAGCCTCTTGAAGTCCGCCAGGGCAAGGGCAAGGGTAACGTCGAGTACTGGGTCGCGCAGATCAAGCCGGGCACGGTGCTTTATGAGATGGAAGGCGTGCCGGAAGACCAGGCGCGCGAGGCGATGCGTCTGGCGGCCGCCAAGCTGCCGGTTCGTACCACTTTTGCTATTCGTACGGTGCTGTGATGAAAGCGAACGAATTACGTGAGAAGGATGGGGCCGAGTTGACGGCATTGCTGCTGGAACTGCGTCGCAAACAGTTCAACATGCGCATGCAGGCAGGATCCGGTCAGCCGCCGCGGCCGACGGACATCCGCGAGACGCGCCGTGATATCGCGCGCATAAAGACCATCATTAAGCAGAAGAGCGATGTCGCCGCAGGTAGTGTGAAATGAGCGAACAGACCAAGACCGCAAGAACGCTGACTGGCGTGGTCGCCAGCACCAAGATGGACAAGACCATCTCGGTACTGATTGAGCGTCGCGTGGAGCATCCGCTCTATCGCAAGTTCGTTCGCAAGTCGACCAAGCTGCTCGCCCACGACGAGAACAACGAGTGCAACGAGGGCGATACCGTCGCCATCGAAGAGTGCCGTCCGCTGTCGAAGAACAAGAGCTGGCGCCTGGCCCGCGTCATCGAACGCGCAACGCGCGTTTGATGCCCTGCCACTGCCGGAATACGGATTGGAGTAAGTCATGATTCAGATGCAAAGCATGCTCGACGCCGCTGACAACAGCGGCGCGCGCCGACTGATGTGCATCAAGGTGCTGGGTGGTTCGCGCCGCCGCTACGCCAACATCGGCGACGTCATCAAAGTCAGCATCAAGGAAGCGGTGCCGCGCGGTAAGGTCAAGAAGGGCGATGTGTTCAACGCCGTGGTGGTGCGTACCCGCAAGGGTGTGCGTCGTCCCGACGGTTCAACCATCCGCTTCGATGGCAACGCGGCGGTTCTTCTCGACAAGCAGTTACAGCCGGTGGGCACCCGTATCTTCGGGCCCGTCACCCGCGAACTGCGCGGCGAGAAGTTCATGCGCATCGTGTCATTGGCGCCGGAAGTGCTGTAAGCGGCACAGGGTCGGAGTAAGCAATGAACAAGATTAAGAAAGGCGACACCGTGGCCGTCCTGACCGGACGTGATCGTGGCAAGCGCGGCACCGTCATGCGCGTTTACGCGGACGACCGCGTCATCGTCGAAGGCATCAACATCGTCAAGCGTCACACGCGTCCGAATCCGCAGGCGGGCATCGCCGGCGGCATCGTCGAGAAGGAAGCACCGCTTCAGATTTCGAATGTGGCGCTGTTCAACCCGATGACGCAGAAGCCTGACCGGGTGGGTATCCGCGTGCTGGAGGACGGCCGCAAGGTGCGGTTTTTCAAGTCCAACGGCGAAGTCGTGGACGTGTAATCGGGAAGTTTTGCAATGACCAGACTCGAACAACATTACCGCGACGTCGTGATCAAGAAGCTGCGCGATCAGTTCAGCTATCAATCCGCGATGCAAGTGCCGCGCATCACCAAGGTGACCTTGAACATGGGTCTTGGCGAAGCTGTCGGCGATAAAAAGATCATCGACCACGCGGTCGGGGACATGAAGGCAATCTCCGGCCAGCAGCCGGTGGTGTGCCTGGCACGCAAGTCCATCGCGGGTTTCAAAATCCGTGAAGAATGGCCCATCGGCTGCAAGGTTACCCTGCGTCGTGCGCGCATGTATGAGTTCCTGGATCGCCTGATCAATATCGCGATTCCCCGCATCCGCGACTTCCGTGGTTTGAACGGTCGCGCGTTTGACGGTCGCGGCAACTACAGCATGGGCATCAAAGAGCAGATCATCTTCCCGGAAATCGATTACGACAAAATCGACGTCCTGCGCGGCATGGACATCTGCATTACCACTACCGCCCGCACCGACGAAGAAGGTCGGGCATTGTTGGAAGCTTTCCGCTTCCCGTTGAGGACCTAAGGGCAGGCACATGGCTAAGAAATCCATGGTCAATCGTGAAGTCAAGCGTACTGAACTTGCGAAGAAGTTCGCCAAGAAGCGCGCCGAACTGAAGACGATCATCAAAGACGAAGACCGCTCGTACGAAGACCGCGAAGAAGCGCGCCTGCGTTTGCAGAAGCTGCCGCGCGACTCGAGCCCGGTGCGCGGGCGCAATCGCTGCCGTCTGACGGGTCGTCCTCACGGCTACTACCGCAAGTTTGGCCTGAGCCGAAACGAACTGCGTCGCCTGGCGATGCAGGGTCACGTGCCGGGTCTGGTCAAGGCGAGCTGGTAAGCGGGCGAAGAAGGTACTGATATGAGCATGCAAGATCCCATCGGCGATATGTTGACTCGCATCCGCAACGCGCAGGCCCGTGCCAAGCGTGACGTTGCGATGCCTGCCTCCAAGCGCAAGTCCGCGATTGCCGAAGTGCTGAAGAATGAAGGTTACATCACCGACTACCGGGTCGAGGGTGAGGGCGCGGCCAAGCAGCTGCACATCGAGCTCAAATACTTCCGCGGCAAGCCGGTCATCGAGCGCGTGTGGCGCGTGAGCCGGCCAGGCCTGCGCATTTACAAAACCAAGGACCAGTTGCCTTCCATAATTGGGGGTCTTGGTGTCGCCATCGTGTCGACTTCCAAGGGGCTGATGAGCGACCGCGAAGCGCGGGCGCAAGGCATCGGCGGCGAAATCATCTGTTCCGTTTATTAAGGTCGTAGCGAGATGTCTAGAGTCGGGAAAATGCCGATTCCGTTGCCGTCCGGGGTCGAAGTAACGATCACGGGGCAGTCGGTGAGCGTCAAGGGTGCGAAGGGTGCGATGGATCATGTGGTCCACGACCTGGTTTCGGTGGCCTTGGAGGACGGCGTTCTGAACGTGTCCGCCAACAATGCGAGCCAGGCTTCGAACGCGCTGTCGGGCACCACGCGTGCACTGTTGAACAATATGGTGACGGGCGTTTCGGCGGGCTTCACGCGCAAGCTCGAAATCGTCGGTGTCGGTTACCGTGCTCAGGTCCAGGGCCAGAAGCTCAACCTGTCACTCGGCTATTCGCACCCGGTCGAATACGCGATTCCGGAAGGCATCAGCATCGAGTGCCCAAGCCAGACGGAAATCCTGGTCAAGGGCGTCGACAAGCAGCAGGTCGGCCAGGTCGCGGCGAATATCCGTGCCTACCGCCGGCCCGAGCCTTACAAGGGCAAGGGTGTTCGCTACGGCGGCGAAGTCATCGTCAAGAAAGAAGCGAAGAAGAGTTAAGCCATGGCCAGTGAGAAGAAAGAATCGCGCCTGCGCCGCGCGCGCAAGGCCCGCGCCAAGATTCGTGAACTGCGCGCCGTGCGTTTGTGCATCAACCGCACGCCACGTCACATTTACGCGCAGATCATCGCGCCCGAGGGCAACGCGGTGCTGGTTACTGCTTCGACCGTGGAAAAAGATTTCCGCGCCAGTGGCGTACACGGTGGCAACATCGCCGCTGCGGTGTCCATCGGTAAGCTCATCGCCGAACGTGCTGTGGCTGCCGGCATTGCCGAAGTGGCCTTCGATCGCTCGGGTTTCAAATATCACGGTCGCGTCAAGGCGCTTGCCGATGCCGCGCGTGAAGGCGGCCTGAAGTTCTAGGAGTTGGAATAATGAGTGTCAATCACAACCAAAACAGCTCCGACAATAACGAAGGCTACCTTGAGAAGCTGATCGCGGTGAACCGCGTCGCCAAGGTGGTCAAGGGCGGCCGTATCTTCGGCTTCTCCGCCCTGGTGGTGGTCGGCGACGGCGCCGGACGTGTCGGTTTCGGACGCGGCAAGGCCCGTGAGGTGCCGGTGGCGATCCAGAAAGCGATGGAGAACGCACGCAAGAACATGACGCGCGTGGCCTTGAACGGCTCGACCCTGCAATACCCGTTGATGGGTGAGCACGGCGCTGCCAAGGTTTACATGCAGCCGGCCTCCGAAGGTACCGGCATCATTGCGGGCGGCGCGATGCGCGCCGTATTTGAAGTGCTGGGTGTGCATAACGTGCTCGCCAAGTGCATCGGCACCAGCAACCCTGTCAATGTCGTGCGCGCCACGGTCAATGGTCTGAAGGGCATGGCCTCGCCGGACCAGATGGCTGCCAAGCGCGGCATGACGGTCGAGCAGATTCGAGGGTAACGAACGTGGCTAAGCAGTTGAACGTGACTCTGTGCAAGAGTCTCAATGGCCGGCTCCCGGACCACAAGGCCTGCGCGAGCGGGCTCGGTCTGCGTCGCATGTGGCAGACGGTTTCGGTAGCCGACACCCCTGAGAACCGCGGCATGATCAACAAGATCTATTACATGGTTCAGGTGCAGGAGCAGTAAGTCATGCGTCTTAATACATTAAAGCCGGCAGCCGGCGCCAAGAAGGCGCGCAAGCGTCTCGGTCGCGGTGGCGGTTCGGGCCTTGGCAAGACTGCTGGCCGCGGACACAAGGGCCAGAAGTCGCGTGCGGGCGGCTACCACAAGGTTGGCTTCGAAGGCGGCCAGATGCCGTTGCAGCGCCGTCTGCCGAAGTTCGGTTTTCGCTCGCTGGCGCTGCGCTTCAACGATGAAGTGCGCCTGCACGAACTGAACGGTCTCGACGCCAACCCCATCGACCTCATCGCCTTGCAGGCGGCGGGTCTGGTGCGTCATCACACCCAGACGGTCAAAGTCATCCTTGCGGGCAGCATCGACAAGGCGGTCAACCTCAAAGGGTTGGGCGTCACCAAGGGTGCACGCGCTGCCATCGAAGCCGCTGGCGGTAAAGTGGAAGACTGAGCGTGGCGACTGCGGCGGCAAAACTTCCAGGTGGGGTAGCGGGTCTCGGTAAGCTTACCGAGTTGCGCAGCCGTTTCCTGTTCCTGCTTGGAGCTTTGCTGGTGTTCCGCATCTGCTCGCACATTCCCGTGCCCGGCATCAACCCGGTCGCACTGAATGCGCTGTTCGAGCAGCAGAGCGGTTCCATTCTCGACATGTTCAACATGTTCTCGGGTGGCGCCCTGAAGCGCTTCTCGGTGGTCGCGCTAGGGATCATGCCGTACATCTCGGCGTCGATCATTTTGCAGCTGATGACCGTTGTCAGCCCGCGACTCGAACAGCTCAAGAAGGAAGGCGAGTCAGGTCGCAGGAAGATTACGCAGTACACGCGTTACTTCACGGTCCTGCTGGCTGTGTTCCAAGCCACCGGCGTATCGATCATGCTGGAGCAGCAGACGGTTGCTGGCATGCACCTGGTGATTTCGCCCGGTATTGCCTTCAAGATCACCTGCGTGGCGACACTCGTGACCGGCACACTGTTTCTGATGTGGCTGGGTGAGCAGGTCACGGAGCGTGGCATCGGCAATGGCATCTCGATGATCATATTTTCAGGCATCGTCGCCGGCCTGCCGCATGCCATTGCGGGCACGCTTGAGCTTTCGCGGACAGGGGAACTGTCGCTGCTGGTGGTGCTTGGGTTGTTCGTTCTGGCGACCGCGGTCACCGGCTTGGTGGTATTTGTTGAGCGGGCGCAGCGCAGGATAACGGTCAATTACGCAAAACAGCAGCGCGGACGCCAGACCTACGGCGGTCAGTCGACCAATCTGCCGCTCAAGCTCAATATGTCGGGCGTGATCCCGCCAATTTTTGCTTCGAGCATTATCCTTTTTCCGGCTACAATTGCCGGCTGGTTTGCGAATGCTGAAGGCATGGACTGGTTGCGCGATATCAGCAGCACCCTGTCTCCCGGGCAGCCGTTGTATGTGATGTTGTACGCCGCAGCGATCGTGTTCTTTTCGTTTTTCTACACCGCCTTGGTGTTCAATCCCAAGGAGATGGCGGACAACCTCAAGAAATCCGGTGCGTTCATTCCCGGCATACGGCCGGGCGAGCAGACCGCGCGGTATATCGACGGGGTGATGACGCGGCTGACAGTGGCGGGTGCGATCTACATCACACTGGTCTGTTTGCTGCCGGAGTTTCTCATTCTGGAGTTGCACGTTCCGTTTTATTTCGGCGGCACCTCCCTTTTGATCATTGTGGTGGTGGTAATGGACTTCATGGCTCAGGTGCAGGCGCATCTGATGTCGCACCAATATGAGGGGCTGATGAAGAAGGCGAACCTCAAGGGTTACGGGCGCCGGTGAAGTGCCGGACGAGAGGAATCGAAAATGAAAGTGCAGGCTTCAGTCAAACGCATTTGCCGGGATTGCAGGGTTATCAAGCGCAAAGGCGTAGTGCGCGTGATCTGCAAGGATCCCCGACACAAACAACGCCAGGGTTGAACATCGGAATGAAAGTTGAGAGGAACAGGCTATGGCTCGCGTAGCTGGAGTAAACATTCCTGATCGCAAACATGCGGTCATCGCGTTGACGTCGATCTACGGTATCGGCCGCACGCGCGCAAAAGCCATTTGCGCCGAAACCGGTGTGCCGCCTGATTCGCTGATCAAGGACCTGACCGAAGGTCAACTGGAAGCACTGCGCGCTGCGGTAGGCAAGTTCCCGGTTGAAGGTGATCTGCGTCGCGAAGTCAGCATGAACATCAAGCGCCTGATGGACTTGGGTTGCTACCGCGGTGTCCGTCATCGTCGTGGCTTGCCGGTGCGCGGGCAGCGCACGCGGACCAACGCACGCACCCGAAAGGGTCCGCGTCGTATGGTCAAGAAGTAAGGTTGGGATTCAGATATGGCACAAGCTCAGCGCGCCGTGAAGAAGAAGGTTCGACGCACCGTCATCGACGGTGTGGCGCACATTCACGCGTCCTTCAACAACACGATCATCACCATCACCGATCGTCAGGGCAACACCTTGGCATGGGCGACCGCGGGCGGCAGCGGTTTTCGCGGCTCGCGTAAGAGTACGCCGTTCGCGGCGCAGGTTGCGGCGGAAAAGCTGTCGACGGTGCGTGACGAATACGGCATGCAGAATCTTGACGTGTTCGTGAAGGGGCCGGGGCCGGGTCGCGAATCCGCCGTACGCTCGCTGAACTCCGCGGGCTTCAAGATCACCAACATTACCGACGTTACGCCGATTCCGCACAACGGATGCCGGCCGCCTAAGAAGCGAAGGGTGTAAGCAGATGGCACGTTACATTGGACCGAAGTGCAAGTTGAGCCGCCGCCAGGGCATGGACCTGGGGCTGAAGAGCCGCGCACGACCGATAGAAACCAAGTGCAATCTTGAGAAGCAGCCCGGCCAGCACGGTGACAACCGCGGCCGCCGCCAGTCGGACTATGCAATTCAGCTGCGCGAAAAGCAGAAGCTGCGTTTCATCTACGGCATCCTCGAGCGTCAGTTCCGCAACTATTACGCCAAGGCCGCGAGACGCAAGGGTGCGACGGGTGAAAACCTGTTGCAGCTGCTGGAGTGCCGTCTGGATAACGTTGTCTACCGTATGGGCTTTGGTGTCACACGGGCTGAGTGCCGTCAGCTGGTCGGACACAAGGCGATTCTGGTCAACGGTCAGAGCGTGAACATTCCATCGTACCAGGTCGCACCCAATGACATCGTCTCGGTGCGCGAACGCTCGAAGAAGCAAGTGCGCATTGCTGATTCGCTGGCGATAGCCGAGCAGCTGGGTTTCCCGGAATGGGTCGAAGTCGATTCGAAGAAAATGGAAGGCCGCTTCAAGGCCATCCCTGAACGCGCGGATCTGCCTGCTGATATCAATGAATCGCTCGTTGTCGAGTTGTACTCGAAGTAACCTGATTAAGGAGATTGCCATATGGCGTCAGCATTGAATGAGTTGTTGAAGCCGAAGATCGTCGAGGTACAGCAGGTCGGCCCGCGCGCTGCCCGTATCACGATCGAACCCCTCAATCGGGGCTTTGGCCACACTCTTGGTAATGCTTTGCGTCGCGTCCTGTTGTCGTCGATGACGGGCAGCGCAATCGTTGAAGTGGAGATCGAAAACGTTCTTCATGAATACACCACGATTGAGGGGGTGCAGGAAGATGTCACCGACATCCTGCTCAACCTCAAAGGTTTGGCAATCAATATGCACGCGCGCGACGAAGCCAGCATCACGCTGAATCGCCG
This sequence comes from Gammaproteobacteria bacterium, assembly GCA_020849475.1. Lineage (GTDB taxonomy): Bacteria > Pseudomonadota > Gammaproteobacteria > JADJYF01. The sequence continues at coordinate 22,207 of JADLGE010000042.1, read as the reverse complement.
CGGGCCGGGGCGTGTTACTGCGCGCGATATCGTGCTGGACCACGATATCGAAATCGTAGATCCCGATTACCATATCGCGACCTTGAGCGACAACGGCGAGCTGAACATGACGCTGCGCATCGCGCGGGGTCGCGGCTACCAGCCGTCCACCGCACGTGAGAACAGCGAAGATGCGGACCAAGCGATTGGCCGTTTGAAGCTTGACGCTTCTTTCAGCCCCGTGCGTCGTTGCGCCTATGAGGTGTTGAGCGCCCGTGTTGAGCAGCAGACCAATCTCGACAAGTTGATTCTGACCATCGAGACGAATGGCACCATTGACCCCGAAACCGCGGTCAAGGAAGCTGCCACCATTCTGCGTAGCCAGCTCGCCGTGTTCGTCGACATCACCACCGATGAAAACGACCATGTGAAGCCCGGCCCGCAGGCGGAAGTCGACCCCATCCTGCTGCGCTCGATTGATGACCTTGAGTTGACGGTCCGCTCGGCCAATTGCTTGAAGGCAGAAAGCATTTATTACATCGGCGACCTGATTCAGCGCACCGAAGTTGAACTGCTCAAGACTCCAAACCTAGGCAAGAAATCGCTGACTGAAATCAAGGACGTCCTCGCAGCGCGCGGTCTGTCGCTCGGCATGCGTTTGGAAAATTGGCCGCCAGCCGGTCTTTACGAAGGCGAACGCGCGACCCTGTAACCGCGCCAGGCAAATAAGGCAGATCTAATATGAGACATTCCAATAGCGGGCGCAGCCTCAGCCGCACAAGCGCCCATCGTAAAGCGATGATCCAGAACATGGCCGTATCCCTGCTACGCCATGAGGTTATTCGCACGACCCTGCCCAAGGCAAAGGAACTTCGCCGCGCCGCGGAGCCGCTGATTACCCTGGCGCGCACCGACTCAGTAGCCAAGCGTCGTCTGGCGTTCGATCGACTGCGTGACCGCGAAATCGTCACCAAGTTGTTCAATGAGCTCGGCCCGCGCTACCAAGAACGGCCCGGTGGCTACCTGCGGATCCTGAAGTGTGGTTTCCGGGCAGGCGATAAGGCACCGATGGCGATCGTCGAATTGGTCGACCGGCCGGTTGAACTGGCGCCTGTGGACGCGAATGTGGACTAACATTCTTCTAGAAGACGGAAATGCAAGCCGGGCGTTGCCCGGCTTTGCTATTTCTAGGGAGTGAAATTTCACGGTGGAATGTCCATTGGGTTGGGTGCACCATCCGTAAGTGCGACCGATATAGGGAATAGCCGCGGTCGTAGGGCGGCTGGGTGCCACCGAAGGGCTGTTGGTCCGCACGCGGAAATCGCTTTCATCCCGCGGTCCGAAGGAGTCAAGGGACTGGAAGATGGGGATGCAGTTCGCCCCGTGTCAGGGAATGAAGGAAGAGCGCGTCTGGTACATTGAGGAAGCAATGGCGTCACAAGCAAACTTCGATGTTCGGCCCAGTGATTTAGACCAAGCATTCGTGCGAGTCATTTTTGTGTCTCTCGTCGTAGTTTGGTCATATATCAATGCACCGACCGCAACCCCGACCGACGCGCTAGATTACAAATACTTTACTCTGGCCTTCGCTTATTGGACGTTTTCTCTCCTAGCCTACGGCTGGACGTACGTTTTCATCCAAAGCGCACCGCCCGATTCAGCCATGCTCCGGGCGACCCGGGTTCTTAGTATCTTCGCCGATATCGGCGCGATATCCGCATATACAGCCATCTCAGACAGTTTTGGGGTCATCCTGTTTCCGGTCTATCTAAATTCCATTATCGGATATGGATACCGATTTGGGGTCTGGTATCTCTATGTCACCTTAGGTGTGGCAGCGAGCTTCTTTTCTATCGCACTCTTATACAACGAGTATCTGCGCAACAGTCGTGAGCTGGTTATCGCATATTACCTAGGGATGGCGCTCGTGCCGCTGTACTCAGCCTCATTGCTGAGAAAGCATCGAGAAGTGCTAGAGCGCATCAGGGACCTTAACGACGCGCGCGCTCGTTTTATCGCCAATATGAGCCATGAATTGCGTACGCCGCTCCATGCGATCATCAGCGTCTCTGACGTACTCAAGGAAGCCATTGACGATGCTCGGAGCTACAAAGAGAGTCGCCACCAAAAAATGCAAATGATTAGTGACTCTGCGCAACACCTGCTCGGACTGGTGAACAAGATTCTTGATGTGGCATCAGCCGATGCCGGAAAAATTCCCACACGTCAGCGGGAATGGATGAATGTCGTGAACGTGGTACAGACTGCACTACGCATTTGCCAGCCAAAAGCGCAACAGCAAGGATTGGAGTTCAATTGGTTCATCGACGCGAAAATTCCAACCTGGATAAGAAGCTCAGGAGAGTATCTCCAGGAAATCCTAATCAATACAGTTGGCAATGCAGTCAAATACACTAAACAGGGACACGTCTCTGTACGGATTACCTACTGCGAAATGGATGAACGGCCAGCGTTGGCAATAAGCGTCGTTGACACAGGAATTGGAATATCGGCAAAGCTCCTTCCAAATATTTTTGAGCCGTTCACCCTTGGAGATGACAGTGCCGCGCGCAGATATTCAGGCACAGGATTGGGATTGACCCTGACCAAGCAATACGTGGAATTGTTGGGCGGGCAAATTTCGTTTCAGTCGGTAGAGAACATTGGTACGCATTGCAATATTCTCTTGCCAATAGAGGAAAGTCGGGACGAGCAAGGGCAGCATGTAGAACAGTCGCGTCGACAGTGCGTTTATCTCGGGACGGGAAAATTATCGGAGACGGAGCTCCACGCCTTTGAGGAAAGCGGTTGGGACTGCACTCAAGTCGGTACGGCGGCGCTGGCGGATTTCGAGAATTGGATGGGGAGGGTTATCTTCATCGACAGCAATTTGGCGAGTTATCGGGACACTATTTACTCAAAGATTGCCGTTGGCTCAAAACCGCTGATTAAAGTGTTCTACGGCGAGTGCGATGTCAATTTTGTTGAGCACCCATTGTTCAACAGCGCTGTGGCCCGGTCATGCGTTCGCGAGTTGAAGAGAATTCACTCGCTTGAAAGTGGGTCACTACCATATCTCGAAGACGAGCCCGGCAAGCTGACCGGCGTAGACAGACCGATTCATGTGCTACTTGCAGACGACAATTCGACGAATCTGGCAACGGCTCGGATGGCGCTCGAATCCGTCGGGCATTCGGTTACTTGCGTTTCAAACGGCGAGGAAGCGCTTTCCGCTCTAGAGAGTATGAGCTTCGGCTTGGCATTCGTGGATATGCATATGCCAGGAATGTCAGGCATCGAAGTCGTACAAATCTACCAGTTTGTCTCCAATGGAAACGGCACACCCATCATCATTTTGACCGCCGATGCAACCGCTGAGGCGCGGGAGGCGGCAGACGCTTGTGGAGCGATCTCGTACTTGACCAAGCCTTTGAGGGCGAGAGAATTTCGGGAAGCCGTTGCGACGTTTTCTGTCATTAGAGAGTCCGCCTCCAAGCGGAAATTCGAGCCGTCGGACGAGGGTTCAAAGGAGACATCCGTTGTGGAGTTCTCCGAAATTGACGAACTCATTGACATTGGTGTCAGTCCATCTGAGTTATTGGAGATGCTTGCTGAGTTTGAAGTAGACAGCTATCAATTGATTGAGCGTGCCAACCAACTTCGAGGAGCGGGGAACACCATTGGATTCAAAGAGACCATGCATGCTCTTAAAGGTGCATCGGCGACCTTGGGAGCCAAGCGTCTTAGCATGCTGGCCCATGAGTTAGAGAAGACGAACATCGCGTCCGCTAACGCGGACCGTGAGTCAGCCTGGTCATTGGAGCATGCTCTTGCAGAGACATTGCAGTTGCTGAGAACACGTATCTCTAAAAAAATTGCGAGCAAGTCAGCGCGTTGAACGACGAGGATCACGCCCGAACAAAAAGCCGTTAGAGAATTATTGACGCATCATGCTCGCCCGCCGCGCGAAGCAACATCATCCCCAGCCAATACAAACCCCTTCGGAACTCCCGCCTTGACGAAAGCGCCGCGCGTCGACTCGCCTTCCAAATGCCGTTCCATGTGTCCTCGTGCCTCCAGCAATCCGTCGAGGTCCACGCCGGTGCTCAAACCCATCGCTTCGAGCATGAATACCAGGTCTTCCATGACGACGTTACCGCTTGCGCCGGGGGCGTAGGGGCATCCTCCTAGACCGGCCAGTGAGGCGTCAAAGCGACGTATCCCGACGTCCAACGCGGCATCAACATTTGCAAGTCCGAGGCCGCGGGTGTCGTGAAAATGCGCGGTGACGGGAACGTCGCCGACGATAGCGAGAACTTCCCTGAAGATTTGGCGGCACTGGGCCGGATTGGCGTAGCCGACGGTATCGGCGACGGCGATTTCGTCGGCACCGAGTTCGATCATCTTGCGTGCCGCGTCAAATACCTCGCTTACCGGTACTTGACCTGCAATTGTGCATCCGAAAGCCGTTGCCAATCCGCCGGCGACGCGTACGTGGCGAAATTCAGGACGCGCATTGCGATACTCAATGATACGTCGAAAATCATCCATGGCTTCCTGCACTGACCGGCGCACATTGGCGCGGCTATGTGCTTCAGAGACCGACAATACGTAATTCAATTGGTCGGCGCCGGAAGCCAGTGCGTTTTCGGCGCCGCGCAGGTTGGGCACCAGTACTGATACGCGCAGACCCGGTGTGCGTTTGGCACCGGCCACTACTTCGGCGCTATCGGCCATCTGCGGCAAAAGCTTGGGTGGCACAAATGAACCGACCTCGATCTCGGGCATGCCGGCCGCAGCCTCGAGACGTATCCACTCAAGTTTCGCGGCGGTCGGGAAAATCGTCGCGATGCTTTGCAGTCCATCGCGGGTGCCGACTTCACGTAACCAGACATCACGTTGCTTGCTCATATACCTGTCTCCGCACTGTTGACTAGCGGCCTTCGAAACGCGGTTTGCGTTTCTCGTTGAATGCCCGCACGCCTTCCAGTCTGTCGGCGGTGGGTACCATGCGATTGTATGCTTCGAGTTCGAACATATAAGCGCTGTTGCGATCTATTTGTGTCGCCAGGGTAATTGATTTCTTTGCCTGGCGTATGGATATCGGTCCGTTTCCGGCGATACGCCGGGCGGTTACCAGCGTGTCTTCGAGCAATTCGTCGGGCTCACATATTTTATTGACCAGTCCCCAGGTGTGCGCTTCGGCGGCTGTGAATGGAGTGCCCGTGTAAATGATTTCCCGTGCCCGTCGCTCGCCGACGGCATGGGGCAAATTGATGGTGCCGGCCGCGCCTGGCATGATGCCGAGAGTGACCTCGGTCAGGGCGAAACGCGCAGTGCTCGATGCATAGATGAAATCGCAACCGAGCGCAAACTCGCAGCCACCGCCGTAGGCTGCGCCATTCACGGCGCAAATCACCGGCACCGGGCAGTCGCGCAGGCCGCGCACCATCTGCTCGTAGATCGCATGCTGATGCTGCCATTGCTGGTCGGTCATGCCGTCGCGATCTTTCAAATCGCCTCCGGCTGAAAATGCCTTGGCGCCGCGGCCCGTGACTATCACCACGCGCACGCCATCCTGGTCCACATACATGTCCTGAAAGAATGCGCGCAGTTCGATACCCATCTGCGTGTTCATGGCATTGGCCCTCTCGGGCCTGTCCAGATACAGCACCAGGATGTGCTCCTCGACCCTTTCGGGGGTGATGGTCGTGAAATCGCTGCGCATAAAATCTCCTGGGCGATAAGGGTGTCGTGGACGACGCGGAAGTTCGGATTGTAAGGAATCCGCGGCGCGACGCACGCCCCAGTGCTGCGCCGATTGCCGAGCGTGATGCGATAATCTGCTGACCTGCGCCAGGTGCCGGTCGTAACGGCCGCCATTGAGTCCAGAGCGTGTAACTTCCGGGGAGATTGCAATGAAAGTCAAAGCCGCAGTCATGCGTGAACTAAACAAGCCGCTCAGCATCGAGGATGTCGACGTTGCCGAGCCTGGTCCGGACGAGGTGCTGGTCAAGACCAAGGCCTGTGGCGTGTGCCATAGCGACCTTCACACCGTGCATGGGGGTATCGCCGCGCCGTTGCCGACCGTGCTGGGGCACGAACCAGCGGGCGTGGTGTTGAAGGTCGGCGAGCGTGTCAGAAATGTTGCCGAGGGCGACCATGTGATTGCCTGCACCTCGATGTTCTGCGGCGCCTGCCCGCAGTGCGTGCAGGGGCATCCGCACCTGTGCTCGGACAGGGGCGCCTGCCGCCGCCCGGAGGGCGCCGCGCCGCGCCTGAGCCGCGGCGGCGAACTCATCCATCCCTATGCTGACCTCGGCGGCTTTGCCGAGGCCATGCTCTTGCATTCGCGGGCGGTGGTGAAGATCCCGAAGGACATTCCCTTCGACGTCGCGGCGCTGGTTGGTTGCGCTGTGACGACCGGCGTCGGTGCGGCGCTCAACACCGCGCAGGTCACGCCGGGTTCGTCGGTCGCCGTGTTTGGCGCCGGCGGTGTCGGCATCTCGGTCATTCAGGGCGCGCGCATTGCCGGTGCGCGACAAATCATCGCGGTCGATCTGGCGGACAATAAACTCGCCAACGCGCTCAAGTTCGGCGCCACTGACACCATCAATCCTGCCAACGTCGACGCGGTCAAGACCATCAAGAAGATGAGCGGTGGCGGTGTCGACTTCGCGTTCGAGGTGGTCGGCCTGCCCAAGCTACTGGAGCAGGCGTTCTACAGCCTGGCGCCCCGTGGCACGGCGGTACTGGTCGGCGCAATTGCGGCCGGGCAGACGGTGTCGCTCATCCCCGGTCATTTCTTTCTCGAGAAACGCATCATGGGCTGCATGATGGGCTCCAACCGCTTCACGGTCGATGCGCCGCGCTATCTCGAACTGTATCGTCAAGGACGTCTCGATCTCGATGCCATGGTCACGCGCCATGCGCCGGTCGATGATGTCGACGAAGCATTCCGTGCCATGGAAGCGGGCGAAGTGACCCGCACCGTGCTGACTTTCGATTAAACCTCTGCCGCGCGCAGACCACGAGGAGGACCTGTGTCCACGCTAGATACCCAAGACCTGGGCGTTTCGATCGCCAACCATGTCGCGACCGTTGAGATTCGTCGGCCGCCGCATAACTTCTTTGACATAAGTCTCATTCAGCAGATTGCCGACACCTACGAGAAGCTCGACACGCTCACCGATTGTCGTTCAATTCTTCTGTGTGCCGAGGGCAAGAATTTCTGCGCCGGCGCCAACTTTGGCGCGAGCGACGCTGGCAACGCCAAGGACAGCACGCAGGGCGCGTTGTCGAGCGATCTTTATCGTCAGGCGGTGCGCATCTTTCGCTGCAGGAAGCCGGTGGTTGCGGCAGTGCAGGGCGCCGCTATCGGTGGTGGCCTGGGGCTGGCGGTGTCGGCGGATTTTCGCGTGACCTGCCCGGAAGGGCGCTTCAGCGCCAACTTCACAAAGCTCGGTTTCCATCCGGGTTTTGGTCTGACCTACACCTTGCCGGCGCTGCTCGGCCAGCAGCGCGCGTCGCTGCTGCTCCTCACCAGCCGTCGCATTGATGGTCCGCAGGCCTTGGCCTGGGGCTTGGCGGATGATTGCGTGCCGCAGGAGCAACTGCGCGCCACGGCTTTGGCGCTGGCGGCGGAACTCGCGTCCTGCGCGCCGCTGGCGTTGATGACGACCCGCGCTACGCTGCGTGTCGGTTTTGCCGATCGCATCGCCATGCAGACCGATCACGAATTGGCTGAGCAGAACTGGCTGCGTACGACGGCGGACTGGACAGAAGGGGTGAAGGCGACGGCAGAACGCCGCGAGCCCAAGTTCATCGGCGCCTGAGCGGTGCAGACGCGCTGGCCGTGGCGCCATTGCGGCGCACGGCCAGCCAGGCATCTCATCGCACCTCGTCGCGCATCATCACGATACGCGACGAGGCAGGCATCACTCACATGTAATGCGGCATCACTTCCTTGCCGAAGCGCTCCAACTGACGGCGCACTTCGTCCAGCGGCAGATAGCCCTGGTCGCCCTGCCAGATGAACCACTCGGGATTGCCGGCCTCGACCAGCAGATCCATTTCACGACGCACATCGTCGGCGTTGCCGACCAGCGCGAAGTGCTTCTTCTCGAAGCGTTCCATGTAGACCTCTGACTTCGGCAAGGTCTGGCCCGGATACTTGATGTCATCTTCCGGCAGACGGAAAGCATCGGTGAAGCCGAAGTCATGCGCCCAGCCCGGCCAGCCGGTGCCCATCAAGCCTTCCATGCCGATCTGACGCGCACGTTCCTTGGTGTCGGCCATGTACACGCTGCGAAACACGCCCATGTTCTCGCCGAGCTTGAGATTGCGACCATGCTTGGCGGCTTCTTCAACGTGGATATTGCAGAAGTTGCGCAGCTCGCCCAAGTCGGACGTCAGCAAGGTCGGAATCAGACCTTCCTGCGCGCACCAGCGAATGGTGCTCTCGCTCTGGGAGAACGCCTGGAACAGCGGCGGATGCGGCTTCTGGAAAGGCTTGGGCACCACTTCGATGGCGACGATGTTGCCATTCTCATCCACTTCTCCCGGCGAGCCGTACTTGCGCGTCCATTCATGCGCCGGCCACGGCGTGCCGGTTTCGTAGGGATAGGGATACTCGTAGTACTTGCCCTTGTAGCGGAACGTGCCATCGGCCCAGGCGAGCTTCAGGATGTCGAAGATCTCCTGGAACGCTTCGCGGTTGACGGCGTCGGTATTGGGCGCGGCGTCCTTGGCGTGCAGATCGGCCGCCGTCACGTGCAGGTGTTGCGCCATCGGGTTCAACCAGCGCGCCTGGTAACCGCGCGCAAAGCCGCAGAACGTGCGGCCCTTGGAGATCTGATCGAGCCAGGCTATCTCGAGCGCAAGACGCAGCGGGTTCCAGCCAGCGAGCACATAGCCTATCGGGCCGGCCATGATCTTCTTGGTGTTGGCCAATACATGCTGAGTCAGGAGCGGCAGGCTACCCATTTCGCTGCCTTCGGTGTGCAGGTGATGCTCGGGGAAGGTCACGGCCTGAAAGCCCAAATCCTCGGCAAGCTGCGAGAGCTCGACGATTTCGTCGAGCATCTTCTGGAAGCGATCGTTACGTCGGGCGATGGGGCGCAGCTTCTCGCGCTCCTCCATCGTCGCCGGGATCGCCGGATAGAAAAAGAACATGAACTTCATTGGTCTCCCCTTGCAGTTGAGGCGGCGGCCGGATGAACAATCTGCGTTGCGCGCCGCGTGCGTGCCAGAGTGTCCGCCAGCGCGTCTCGACGCAGAATGACGGATTGTGTAAATTTCTTTGCAAATTACGACAAGCATCCAGGCACGGCCATGGCAACGGAGAGGCGGGGCAGTGAGCAACGGCCGTCGGTCCGGCAGCCGACCTATCTGTTTGGCAGCACCATGCTGCGTCCAGTGCGCCTGGCTTTTGGACTCGCACCGGTCATCACCGTGCTCGAAGCGGGTGGCCATGCCGTGCAGCCGCTGCTCGAAGCCGCCGATATTCCGCGCTTCGCCCTTGAAGAGCCGAGCTTTCACATTCCCTTTGAAAAAGAGCTGCGCTTCACGCGCCTGGCCCTGACCGCACTCAAGCTTCCGCATGCGGGGCTGCTGGTCGGTCAGGGCTATCACCTCGTGCAGTTCGGTGTGCTGGGCCTTGCCGCGTCCTGCGCGCCGAATGCGCGCGAACTCTTCCACACCATACTCGCGCACCCCATTCTGGCGTGGGGATGTATCGAGTTGTCGTTCTGGAACGATGGTGATGAAGAGTATGTAAGCTTTGAAGAAAACGCCGAGGTCGGTGACTGCGCGGCGTTCTTCGTCGAACGCGACACCACTTCCACCTTGACCCTCCTGCGCCAGACCTTGGGCGCCGATCTCAAGCCGCTGTCGGTGCATTTCACCCATCTGCCACCGCCCGCGGTCGACATCTACGAAGCGTTTTTTGCCTGCCCGGTATATTTCGGCGCGGCCAGCAACCAGATTCGGTTTGCGCAGGCGGTGTGGGACAGGGCGCCGCCACAGGCCAATGCGATGTCCTATCGGTTCTTTGAAAACCAGTGCCAGCGCCTCGCGGCGGTGATGGATGAGCCGCTGCGCTATGCCGGGGTATTGCGTACGCGTTTGCGCGCCGCAACACCGATACCTTCGTTGCCGGAAGTCGTGCAGGCTCTGCATCTCACCACGCGCACCTTGCAGCGCCGTCTGGACGAAGAAGGCACCAGCTTTTCCGCCGTGCTGGCCGAGGTGAGGCGCGAACGCGCGATGGAGTTGATGGCGCGCAGCCATCTCGACAACAGCGCCATCGCCCACGCATTGGGCTTTGAAGATGCCAGCGCCTTCTCGCGCGCCTTCAAGAGCTGGAGCGGTCAATCACCGCGTGATTACCGACGTCATTTATGGGATGAATCCGCCCAGCCCTGACGTGCTAGGCTGAAGCTTGAACACGCGACATTAGCCGTGTCGTGTGCCGTTACATCGCCACCGAGGGGAGATTCACATCATGTCTATTGTCGTTCGCAAGGACTGGCTCAATAAGGTTCAGGAAGAAACCATCGAGCCCAATCGTCGCATCGTCGACCCGCATCATCATTTCTTCGTCAAGAGCGAAGTCTATCCCTACTATGATTTGAACGAACTGCGCGCCGACGCCGGCACCCATGGCGTCGAGCAGACGGTCTATCTGCAATGCTGGGAAGGACATCGCGAGACTGGCCCCGAACACCTGAAACCGGTAGGCGAGACCGAGTGGGTGGACAGCATTGCCAAGGAAGCGGCCAAGAACCCCAAGGCCACCCAAATCGGCGCCATCATGGGCACCGGTGAACTGCGCGGCAGCGAAGCGCAAGTGCACGAGTTTCTCGACGCGCACATGGCGGCCAGCACGCTGTTCCGCGGCATCCGTCAGATAGCGGCATTCGATGACACGGGCTCCGATCTTCTGTCCATGGAAGGCGTGCACAACGGCCGGCTTTACGACGACGCGGCGTTTCGGCGCGGCTTCAAAATCCTGTCGGACAAGGGCCTCGCCTTCGACGGCTATCACTACTATCACCAGACCGCGTGCTTCACTGATCTGGCCCGCGCGTTTCCCGGCACCACCATGGTCATCGACCATCTCGGCACCCCGCTCGGCGTCGGCGCCTATAAAGGTCGCCAGGCGGAAATCTTCGCGCAGTGGAAGAAGGATCTCACCGAACTCGCCAAGTGCGCCAACGTCAACATGAAGCTTGGCGGCCTCGCCATGCCGTGGTGCGGCATGGGCTTCGAAGCCGACGCCGCGCCGCCGAGTTCCGACGCCTTCGTCGCGCGCCAGAACGACTACTATCAGTTCGCGATCCAGACTTTCGGTCCCGAGCGCTGCATGTTTGAAAGCAACTTCCCGGTCGACAAGTGCGGCGTGTCGTACGCTGTGTTGTGGAACGCGTTCAAGAAGATTGCCGCGCCTTACAGTGAGGCGGAAAAAGACGCGATGTTCCGCGGCACCGCCGCGCGCGTCTATCGCATCGCCGCCAAGGCTTGAGCGCGCCCCGGTCTGTCGCGCCATCGCCGGCAGCGAGCACGCGACAGACCGGATTGTTCACCTCGCAAGCCCCCATTGCACGGAGTACTGCCATGACTGCCGCCTATATCATCGGCGCCTATAGTTCGGCCTTTGGACGGCGTAACGAAGACAGCGTCAAAGACCTCACGCGTGAAGCCTATCTCGCGGTGCTGGCGGATGCCGGCCTCGCCGACGGTGGCATGATAGAAAGCGTTTACTTCGGCAATTGCGGTATGTGGACCGACAATCAGGGCAGCATTCGCGGTCAGGTCTGTCTGACGCCCATGACGCGCGAAGGGCGCTTGCCCGAGCGCATTCCGATGACCAATGTCGAAGCCGGCTGTGCGACTGCGTCCCTGGCTTTGAACGGCGCCTGGAAAGACATCCTCTCCGGCCAGGCCGAGGTCAGTCTCGCCATGGGCGTGGAAAAGACTTTTTATCCCAAAGATCCAGACAAGGCCGCCAAGCTCTATTTCGGCGGCATCGACCAATACGACCCGCAGGAATGGCAGGACTACTATCGCGCCGCCGGTGATGCCGCCGGCAAACCGTTTGAGCCTGGCCCTGACCGCACTATCTTCATGGATACCTACGCCATGCAGGCCTGCTATCACATGAAAAAATACGGCCTTACTCAACGCCAGATCGCGGCGGGCGCGGCCAAGAACCATAATCACGGCGCGCTGAACCCCAAGGCCCAGTATCGCTTTCGCATGACGGTCGACGCAGTGCTGGCCGACCGGCCCGTCACCTGGCCATTGACGCGTGCCATGTGCGCGCCGATAGGCGACGGCGCGGCGGCCGCGATCGTCGTCTCGGAGAAGATATTGAAAACCCTGCCCGGCGAAGTGCGCGAACGCGCGGTGCGCATCGCGGCGCAGGGCTTGTCGGGCGGCAAGTATCGCAGCCTCGATGAAGATGGCTTGAGCCGTTACGCGGCCGAGCGCGCCTACAATGCCGCTGGTATCACGCCCGCCGATATCGACGTCGCGGAAGTTCACGACGCCACCTCGTTCTGCGAAATCTACCAGGTCGAGATGATGGGCTTCTGTGAGCGTGGCACTGGCGGTGAATTGGTGGAAAGCGGTGCGACGACATTGGGGGGCCGCATTCCCGTCAACACCTCGGGCGGCCTCGTGTCCAAGGGCCATCCGGTAGGCGCCACGGGACTGTCGATGACCGCCGAACTCGTCACACAACTACGAGGTGAAGCGGGTGAGCGTCAGGTCGATGGCGCGCGCTGGGCGCTGGCCGAAAACGGCGGCGGCGTCATCGGCTTCGATGAAGCGGCCTGTTCGGTATTGATCCTCGAAGGCGCGCGCTGAGCTTGCTCAAGGTCGCACCCGCCCGGACGCAGGCGACCTTCCTCAATCGGGGGTGATTGCGGCTTGATGTCAAGGTAGACATCATCTTGTGCAAAAGCGCCGGCACGGCGAGCGTAAGGATGATGTGAAGCAACGGGGGAGATCGTATGTCGCAAGTGGCAAGAATTGACGAGGCGGCGGTGCGCGCGCCGGCGGAGGAACTTGACGCGCTGGTGGTCGGCGCGGGGGTATCCGGGCTCTACCAGCTTTACTGTCTCAAGCAGCTCGGGCTCAAGGTGAAGATTTTCGAAGCCGGCGATGGCGTCGGCGGCACCTGGTATTGGAACCGCTATCCCGGCGCGCGCTTTGACTCCGAGTCCTACAGCTACGCCTACAGCTTCTCCAAGGATTTGCTCAAGGAATGGAACTGGGCCGAGCACTATTCCGGCCAGCCGGAGAATGAGCAGTATTTGAATTTCGTCACTGATAAATTCGCCTTGCGTCCGCACATCCGTTTCAATGCGCGCATCAAGTCCGCGCACTTCGACGGCAAGACCAATCATTGGCATGTCGAAACGGAAGATGGCCACCGCGCGCGCACCCGTTATCTCGTCTCGGCGGTTGGCATCCTGTCGGCCCATCACTTCCCCAACATTCCGGGCATAAGCAGCTTCAAGGGCATGTCGCTGCATACCGCGCGCTGGCCGAAAGACAAAGTGGACTTGCGCGGCAAGCGCGTCGGCGTGATCGGCACCGGCTCAACCGCCATCCAGCTCATCCCCGAGATTGCGCCGGAGGTCGCGCACCTGACGGTGTTCCAGCGTTCCGCCAACTATGCCTGCCCGTTACGCAACTCGAAGATCAGTGACGAAGAGCAGGAAAGCATCAAGGCGCGCTACGACGAAATTTTCGAGCGCTGCCGGCGCACGTTCGCGAGCTTCATGCAGGAGTCCGACCCGCGCAAGACCTTCGAAGTGTCGGAAGAAGAGCGCTACCGCTTTTATGAGGAAGTATGGGCGATGCCCGGCTTCCACAAATGGTTTGGCCTGTTCCACGACATCATGACCGATGACGCGGCCAACGAAAGCTATGCCGAGTTCGTGCGCGGCAAGATTCGTGAGCGCGTAAAAGATCCGAAAGTGGCCGAGCTCCTGACGCCGCGCGATCATCCTTTCGGCTCCAAACGCATCCCGCTCGAAACCAACTATTACGAGACCTTCAACCGTGACAACGTACTGTTGGTCGACGTCAAGTCCGATCCCATCCAGGCCATCACGCCACACGGGGTGAAGACCGGCGCACAGGAATACGAACTCGACGTCATCATCTATGCCACCGGCTTCGATGCCATCACCGGCGAGCTGACACGCATCGACATCCGCGGCGAGGATGGACGCTCGATCAAAGAGGTGTGGGACGCCGAAGGTCCGTCGACCTATCTCACCTTCATGTCAGAGGGCTTTCCCAATTTCTTCATCGTCAACGGCGCCGTGTTCTGCAATTTCACGCGCTGCGCCGAGGTGGTGGGCAACTGGGTCAGGGACTGCGTGAAGTATCTAAGGGATCACGGCTACCAACGCATGGAAGCTGAAAAGGCCGCGCAGGAAGCGTGGGTGGAACACGCTGCGTCCTTGACCGAGGGCATGCTTTTCACCAAGACCGACTCCTGGTTCATGGGCTCCAATGTGCCGGGCAAGAAACGCCAGTTCCTGTTCTACGCCGGTGGCATGCCGTCCTTCCGCGAGAAGATCAACGAGGTGGCGGCCAAGGGCTACGAGGGCTTTCGTCTCAGTTGAGAGTGGCGCCACTCCGCGCGGCCTCAGGCCTTGAGCCGATAGCCGCTACGGAAGATCCACCACACCATGGCGAGACACAGCAGGAAGAAGCCGGCGATGAAGGCCAGGCTGATCTCTATCGCCACGTCGGCGCGGCCGTTGAAACTCCAGCGAAAGCCGCTGATGAGGTAGACCACCGGGTTGAACAGCGCGAGCTTCTGCCACATGGGTGGCAGCATGGAGATGGAATAGAAAGTGCCGCCGAGAAAAGTCAGGGGCGTGACCACCAGCATGGGAATGAACTGCAGTTGTTCCCAGCCGTTGGCCCAGATGCCGATGACGAAACCGAAAAGGCAGAAGCTCAAGGCCGTCAGCACCAGGAAGCTCAGCATCCACCACGGATGCAGGATCTGCAGCGGCACGAACATCGAAGCGGTGGCGAGGATGAGCAAGCCCAGCACCACGGACTTGGTGGTGGCGGCGCCGACATAGGCGAGCACCACTTCAAAAGGTGACACCGGCGCCGACAGCAATTCATAGATGGTGCCGGTGAACTTCGGCAGGTAGATGGCGAACGACGAATTGGAAATGCTTTCCGTCAGCACTGCCAGCATCATGAGGCCCGGCACGATGAACGCGCCATACGGCACGCCGTCGATATTGCTCATGCGCGAGCCGATGGCCGAGCCGAACACCACGAAGTACAGCGAGGTGGTGATGACCGGCGTGGCGATGCTCTGCAGCAAAGTGCGCAGCGTGCGCGCAATTTCGAACTGGTAGATGGCCCACACGCCGTGGTAGTTGAAGCGTGGTGTGTTCATGCCACGCGCTCCCGTTCACCGCTGACCAGGCCGACGAAGATATCCTCCAGTGAGCTCTGCTCTGTGTTCAGATCCTTGAAGGCGATGCCGAGTTCGTCCAGCGCGCGCAGCAGGGCCGGCACGTCGCTGTGCTCGGCGCGGGTGTCGAACAGGTAGTGCAGTTCGTGTCCTTCGGCTTCGAGCGTCAGGCGCCACGCCGCCAGCGCCGCCGGCACGCTGTCGAGCGGCTGATGCAGATTGAGTTTCAGGCGTTTCTGCCCGAGCTTTTTCATGAGCGTGTGCTTGTCTTCGACCAGCATCAATCGGCCATGATTGATGACGCCAACGCGGTCCGCCATTTCCTCGGCCTCTTCGATGTAATGGGTGGTGAGGATGATGGTCACGCCCTGCTCGCGCAGTTCGCGCACCAGCGCCCACATGTCACGCCTGAGTTCGACGTCGACACCGGCGGTGGGCTCATCGAGGAACAGGATGCGCGGCTCGTGGGACAGCGCCTTGGCTATCATCACGCGGCGCTTCATGCCGCCCGACAGGGTGCGAATGCGTGCATCGCGCTTGTCCCACAGCGACAGTGCACGCAGCATTTTTTCGATATAGCCGGCATCCGGCGCGCGCCCGAACAGACCACGGCTGTAGCTGACCGTCGCCCACACGGTTTCGTAGGCATCGGTCGCCAGTTCCTGGGGCACGAGTCCAATCAGGCTGCGCGCGCCGCGGTAGTCGCGCTGTACATCGTAGCCGCCCGCCACCACGGTGCCGGCGGTCGGCGTGACGATGCCGCAGATGATGCTGATGAGTGTGGTCTTGCCGGCGCCATTGGGCCCGAGCAGCGCGAAAATCTCGCCTTCTTCGATGGCGAGATTGATGGGCTGCAAGGCGCTGACGCCCGACGCATAGGTCTTGGAGACGTTGCGGATATCGAGGACGGTGCTCATGCGCGCAATTCTAGGGTGTCGATATCGATTCGCCTACCGATGATCGATCACCTATAGTCGGCTTCACATGAAAAGCCACATGACGCCATGACTCAGCATTTCGAAACGATACTCACCGCGCTGGCCGACGGCGTGCTCACCATCACGCTCAATCGCCCGGACAAACTCAACGCCTGGACCTACCAGATGGGCGCCGAACTGCGCGCCGCCATCGTCGCCGCCAACGATGACCCGCAAGTCGATGCGTTGGTGGTGACTGGCGCCGGCCGCGCCTTCTGCGCCGGCGCCGATATTTCCCTGGTGTTCGATGCGCAGTCCACGCAGACGCCGCCGTTCAGGCACGAAGCGCGCACCGAGGATTGGGTGGCCCTGCTGCGTCGCTCCAAGCCGACCGTGGCCGCCATCAACGGCGCCGCCATCGGCGTGGGCTTGTCGCAGGTGCTTGCCATGGATCAGATTCTCGCCGCCGATAACGCCACGCTGTCTTTGCGCTTCGTCAAACTCGGCCTGGTGCCGGAACTCGCAAGCTCGCATTACGTGGCGCAGCGCTGCGGTTTTGGCGCGGCCTCCAATCTGATCTTGACCGGCCGCACTGTATCCGCGCTCGAAGCCCAGTCATTGCGGCTCATCGAGGGCGTGACTTCCCCGGAATCGCTGCTCGAAAACGCCCAGGCCCTGGCGCGCGCCATGGGAGAGAATCCGCAGGCGGCCACGCTCGAGGCCAAGCGCCTGCTGACGCTGAATGCCGCTGAGGGTGATATTGATCTCGTTCTGCGTCGTGAATTCGCCGCGCTCGAGCGCTGCTACCGCTCACCCGAGCATCGCGAGGCCATCGATGCCTTCATGCAAAAGCGAGCGCCTGATTTTCGTGGCGCGCGCTCACGCTGAAGTTAGAACAGAAGATGTTTTGGGAGGGGCGCTGCGGTGCGACGCCACAGCGCCGCACCGCCACGCGACAACGTCAGGCGGATTTCATCCTGCGACGTGCGGCAATCACACCCAGGGCCGACACCAGCAGCGGCAGGCTCGCCGGCACCGGCACCGCGCTCACGTCCAGCGCCTGATCGCGCCGGCTGTACAGCGTGCTCACTTCGCCAGCATCCAGCACACCGTTGTAGAGCCGCAGGTATTCGAGGGTGCCGGGCGCGACTTCGCCGGCATCGTCTTCGAACACATGCAGGACGTTGTCGCTGGCCTGTGATACCGCGATGGTGGTGGGACTGTTGTCGCTCAGCACCAGGGCGCCATTGACGAATACCTGGATGCCGCTCGTGGCGCGCGTGAACACCAGGTGATTGAGCGCGCCCTGCACCAGTACGTCGGGTGCGGACACCGGCCCGTTGTAGAAGTGCACGCGCTCGTCGCCGCGCGCATAGAGACTGCGGTCGTCGCGCGCGAGACCGGGGTCGAGAATGTTGCGGTAGTTGTTGTC
Organism: Gammaproteobacteria bacterium; assembly: GCA_020849475.1. Lineage (GTDB taxonomy): Bacteria > Pseudomonadota > Gammaproteobacteria > JADJYF01. The sequence goes on along the minus strand of JADLGE010000042.1, from coordinate 4,416 downwards.
CTGGCCCAAGGCGTCAAAGCTGAAGTAGAGCTCAACCGAGTAGTTGTCGATGTCGGCGAGTGCATTGCTGAGGGTCACGCCCTGATTGCCGCCGAAAACGAAATTGCTGGCGGTGACGGTGCCGCTGCCGGAGCCGCGAGTGCCGGACACCAGCGCATCATCATGGCCTTCCAGCACCGAGTCATTGAGATTGCCGTTGAATTCGTAGGCGGAAGTCAGCGTGGCGGCGGGCGCCTGCAGGCTGAGCGCGGCGCCGCACAGTAGAGCGGCGAGGCGCGGGAGGTCTTTTATTCTTGCTTTCATGAAGGGTGTCCATGCTTGGCCGGTAGGGCGAGCGCCGCAGCGATAGACGGCATTGCCCTGAAGTCTAGGGGGATTCGACGCCGACACTCAATCAGCCAAGCTCGCCCTCATGTAAAACATTGTGAGCTCGCGTGCGCCGTCGCACTCAGGTCAAATTGAATTCCAGCACCGCGCCGCCCGCACCATACAAAGGCCCATAGCCGTGGACGGTTGCACCGCCCACACGCCAGTCCAGCGCGCCCATCACGAAGGCGCAGTGCTTGAAGCCCATGTCGACCCGCGCTTCGCGCGCGTAGTCCGGGCAGGCGGCACGAAACGCCGTCACGTCCCCCTGCTCGAGCAGGCTCAGCATGCGCCGATTCCAGGCATCCTCTTGCGGATTGGCAATGTGATCGGTCGCAATGTCGATGCCGTGCCGAAAGAATGAGCCAGACAAACCGCCGACGCCGACCACCGCGATACGACGGCCTAACGCTTGCGCTTGTTGCGCCGCCACGCGTCCGAGTTGTTCGGTGGTCTGCCAGTCGTGATAGAGATTGTTGGCGGCCACCGCCAGGGCGGCGCGCCCATCGGGGTTGAGAAAATTGCTGGCGACGATGGTGCCGGTGTCGAGCGGAAAGCCATCGTAGTCGACGCCCTTGGAGCGCACACCAACGGCCGGTGTGGCGGCCACGATGGCTTGGGTCAGTTGGGTGTCGATGCGAATGTCGTAGGGCAGCGCGCCGTATTCATGCCAATTGTCATCGACGTGTTCGCCCTGCATGCGCGCGCGCGTCAACCACAGCTCGTCCAGCACCGCCAACCACTGCGTGGAGTAAATGACCAAAGTATCGGGCGCCGCCTTGGCGAGCGCCGCGCCGGCGGCTTCCAGCGCATCCGCCAGCGCGCCCCACGGCGGATTGTCGCGTGCCACTTGCGGCAAGGGTGAGCCGGGCACGAGCAGGGCGGCGACGATGGTCATGGGGGAATTCCTTGGGCTTTCAGATTCAGGCTGCGCGCGCGAGGCCGGCTTTGACGAGATTCCATTCCATCACCGCGTTGCCGGTGCCGATCACCGTGCCATAGCCGTGCAGTTCGCCGGCGAGCTCGGGATACCCCATCGCCGAAAACATCCAGGTGAACGCACCCGACTTCACTTCGGCGAATGCCTCGTCGATGAACTTGGGCAGGAGCTCAAAAGTTTCCTTGACGCGACCCTGTCGCAGCAAATCGATGATGCGCATGTCCCACAGGTAGCCGGCCATGTTTTCCGGATGTTCCTTGGACATGTCCTCTGGCGGCTCAGGCTCTTCGTGAAAGTGGTAATGGCATAGTGTGTTGGATGCCAGCAGCACCGCGCGGCGGCCGCTGGCTTCGATCGCGGCGCGCGTGGCGCGGCCGAGAATATCCATTTCCTCGAGGCCCTCGCGGGTCGAAAGATAGTAAGGCGAATTATTGGCCGAGATGCCGACCACCGGAATGTCCCACTGCGGGCGCATCATGTGCAAGGTGGTGATGGTGCCGTAGTCGACGCGAAACTTGGGGTTGCGCATCATCTTGGTGGTGAGCCCCAGGCGTGCGCCTTCCTCGGCGCACGCTTGCGCCAGTTCAACATCGACATTGAGCTCGAACTGGTAGCGGAACAGGTTCGGGAAAATCGGGTCGACCGATTTGCCGGTGAGATGCGGCACACCCAGGAAGTGATGGCCCTGCTGGGTGATCCAATGGGGTGAGTGCACCAGCAGCACATCGGGCTTGAGTTCATCGAGCGTCTTGCGCGCGCGCTCATAAGCCCAGCGCAAGGGCTCCCAGCCGCCCTGCGAGCGCGGCTCGTTCTGCGGCGGGTTCTCGCCGTAGACGAGGTGCGGCGGATGGGGCGCGAGATAGCCCGCGACGATTTCACCTTTGCCCATGGACAGTGCTCCTCAGCTGTGTGGCTTGAAAGCCACGGCCTTGATTTCAATCAGCAGGTGCGGATGCGGCAGTTGATGCACCGCGACCGTGGTGCGCGCCGGTCCATCGAAATCGAAGTACTCGCCATAGACTTCGTTGTAGCCGCCAAAATCATTCATGTTGACCAGGAAGCTCGTGACTTCGACCACGTCGGCGAGGCCGGCGTTGAATTTCGACAGGATGGCGTCGATGTTGTCGAGCACGGCGCGGGTCTGGACGCGGATGTCCAAGGCGCTGGTGCCCATCGCATCGACGCTCGCGCCGGCAATGCTGTTGTCGGCGCGCCGTGAACTCGTGCCGGATACGAAGATGAAGTCACCAACGCGCTTGGCGTGGGGATATTTGCCGCGCGGCGTGGCCTTGTCGGCGAGAACGATGCTGTCGGTGCTCATTGTCTTGGTCCCGCCGATGTCCTGTGGGAGAGAATTCATTAGCCCATTCAAGCCGAAAAAATCACCGCGCTGCGTGCGCCATCACGCCTGCAACTGTCGCTTGTCGAACTGCGCGGTCTGTTTGTAACGCGCAAGACTTGCTTCTATTTCTTCGGCGCTCAAGACCGCGCGCGCGTCGCTGAAACCCTGCGGTGCGCGGGCTTCGCAGAGATCGAGCACCTCGTCGTGGGCGCGGCTGCGGTTGGCGGTGACCACGGCGGCGGTGGCCGGCAGACGCACCGCCTCATAGGCAAGCAAGGCTTCGCGCGCGTCTGCGTAGTTCTGCAGGGCGTCGACCAGCGCGCGACAGTCGAGCACGCCCTGCGAGGCGCCGTTGGAACCTATCGGCCACATCGGATGCGCGGCGTCGCCGAGCAGGGTCACTCGACCGCGGGTCCAGCGCGGCAAGGGATCGCGGTCGACCATGGGAAATGCGAAAGCCTGGCCCGAGGCGCGCGCCAGGGCCGGCACATCCAGCCAGTCGAATTTGAAATCACGAAAGTAGTCGATGAATTCATCGACGCCGGCGACGCGGTTCCAGTCCTCGCGCTCCGGCGGTGTGGCGCCGTCCTCGCCCAGTTTGACCTCGGCTATCCAGTTGAACAGCGAGCGACCCTGGCGTTTGGCGGCAGCCGAGATCTCATAGCCGACCACTTTGCATTCGCCGGTGCCGGCCGAGAACATGGTGCTGCCACCGAGGATGGGCGCGGGTAAATCGACCGTCATGCGCCACATCATGTTGCCGGCCCAGCGCGGCGCGCCTTCATCGGGATAAAAGCCACGACGCAGCGTCGAATGAATGCCGTCGGCGCCGATCAGGACGTCGCATTCGACGGCGTCGCGTCGCGCGCCGCTGCTGCGGCTGACGAACTGGGCGCTGACCTTGTGCGGGCTCTCGGTGTAGCCGGTGAGTTGATGATCGAGCACGATGGCGTCATCGCCGAGGCGCGCGCGCACCGCGTCGGTCAATACCCGGTGAAAGCTGCCGCGATGGATGGACACCTGCGGCCATTGATAGCCGGCCTTGCGGCCGCGCGTCTCGCTCCAGATCTCCTGACCATGACGGTTGAACCACATATAGCGTTCAAGCTCGACGCCTTCGGCGAGCAGCGCATCGAGCACACCCAGGCGCTCGTACTCCTTGGCGGCATGGGGCAGCACATTGATGCCGACGCCAAGTTCCGCGAGGTTGGCCACTGCTTCGAATACGCGCGGTTGATAGCCCGCTTCATGTAATGCGAGGGCGAGGGTCAGGCCGGCGATGCCGCCGCCGGCGATGAGAATGTCGGGTTTGCCCATGAATGACGTCGCTGTCGTATCGATTGGATTCGTGCCCGGAACGCTACACCAATCACCGCACAGCGGGAATAGCACGGCATCCGTGCCGACCTCTCGCGCTAATGCCTGTTACGCGCTGCCACCAGCGCACCGAGCTCGCGTCCTGCGGGCAGCTTCATGGCGATGGGCCAGGCGCCGCTGGCCAGCTGCGCTTCAATGAAGACGGCGAGGGCGCCCGCAGCCTGACCCATTGGTCTGAAGGTTAAGACTTGACGACAGTTGACGCGCAAAATACTTTCCAATGCCGAGTTCGGCACTCGAGATCGGTTTGACCAATTGGTCAACGCGCCCCGACATTGCCCAGGCCTTCGGCGCCAGACGCGCTCAATCTCAACCCCACAGGCACAAGCTTCGTCATGAAAATCGCCCGCTACGTCCATCAATCCTCGCGCATGCTCGGTCTCGTCGACGT
>JADLGE010000041.1 GCA_020849475.1 Gammaproteobacteria bacterium | reverse complement strand
GCGGTGCTGGAGGCGCGCATTGCCGCGCTGGCCGCGGCGCCCGACACCGGCGTAGAAGTGCTCAGCGTCGAGCCCATGCGTCACCATGCGCGTCTGCCCGGCGAAACCCTGGGGCGCGATCATTTCGGCTATGTCGACGGCCTGAGCCAGCCCAGCCTCGAAGAGCGGCAAGCGCCTTCCGAGCACTGGCGCGACAAGGTCGAGCCCGGCGAAATCCTGTTGGGCTACGCCAATAATCGCGGTGACGAACCCCACGCCGGCGATGCACTGCTGGATAACGGCAGCTTCCTCGTGGTGCGCAAGCTGCGCCAGCACACCGAGCTTTTCGAGGAACGTTTGAAGCTGGCCATCAAACAGATCCTGCCCAAGGGCGACAAGGCGGCGCGCGCGCGCTTGCATGAGTTGCTGATGGCCAAGCTCATGGGCCGTCATGCCAACGGCAAGCCCCTGACCACGCAGGCCGGTCTCAACGACAACGACTTCACCTACCGTGATGACAGAGACGGTGCGCAATGTCCGCTGCAGTCCCATGTGCGCCGCGCCAATCCGCGCGAGCCGGTGCCGCCGCTCATGACGCCGCCGCCGCGCATCGCGCGACGTGGCATGTCCTATGGGCCGCGACCGGCGGCCAAGGAAGGCGACGGTGCGCACGGCCTGATCTTCATGGCTTACAACGCCAGCATCGCCGAGCAATTCGAAGTCATCCAGAACTGGGTGGCGGGCGGCAGCCCCACGGGACTGCCATCGTCGCAGCACGATCCCTTGCTGGGCGTGCCGGCGCCGGGACGCTCGCGCATCTATCGCTTCATGCACGAGGGCCAGGTGCTGCGCATCGACCTCGGTGAGACGCCGCTGGTCAGTCTCGAATGGGGCGTGTATGCCTTCGCGCCGTCGCTCGCCGCACTGCGTGCGATAGCTACGCTATGGGATGAAGCAGCGCCGCAGCCAGCGCCACTCGCGCCGCCCGCGCGCCCGTCTGCCGCCGCCGGTGGCTGTCCGCTCGAACGCGAGCAAGCCGCCGCGCGCTTGAAGTTTGAAGACGAGAGCGTGCGCGCCCTGCATTGGGCGGCGGTGCGCGAGGCCGGCGGCATGCGCCATGAAGGCGCCTATGGTTGGCTGGTCGGATCGGCGGAAAAAGTCATGATGGTGCTGAAGGACGATGGCCGCCACTACTCGGCGGCCGGCTATGGACCGCGCATGGCCGAGACCGTCGGCACGTTCTATCTCGGCCAGGATGATGTCGGGCCCTACGACGGTCACGCCGAGCTCGGGCAGGCAGTCAACGATGCCGTTGAAAAGCATCTCGGCGACGAACGCAGCGCCTATGCACTCGCGCGCGACACCGCCATTGCCTACCTCGATAAACTGCACGCGGCCTCGCAGCTGTTGCCCAAGGCGCAAGGCGCGAGTGTCGATTTGCTCGAACTCGCGCGTTATGTAATGGCGGCCCTGTGCGGTGCATGGTTCGGTCTGCCCGACGGCAAGCTCATGCGCTACGGCGGCCGCGCCGATGATCTGCGCAATCTCGATGACGACGATGGCATCGCCCATTGTCCGGGCGATCTCATGGCCATCTCGCGTTACGTGTTTGGCCCACATCCGCAGGAAGACCCGGTGGCGACGCGCGCGCGCGTGTTGGGCGAGCGCGTCAAGCACGCGTTCGCGGCGCTGGTGGCGCGGCCCCTGGACCAGCAGACCCCCTTGGTGCGCGACATCATGCAACTCGCCGACGGTGCGCCGAGCCGGCAGGCGGCCCTGGTCGCCGGTGTGATGCTGGGCTTTCCGGCGCCGACCATCGGTTCGCTGGCGGCGGTGCTGGTGAACTGGAGTATCACGCGCGAGCTATGGCGTTTGCAGCAGAGCTTGGCGGTGCCGGCCGCGGCTGATTTTCCGCGCGCCGAATTCACACTCGCCAATGACATCCTGCGTCAGCCCTTGCTGACAGCGATGGCCGCGGCGCCGGCGCCCTACGCAGTGTGGCGCCGCACCGCGCCGGCCAATCCACTGTCGGCGCAGGACGGAGTGGGCTGCCCGGTGGTGGTCGGTCTCGCGTCGGCGATGCGTGACCCGGCCTTGCATGCCTACGACGAGCCCGAGTACCTCATGTTCGGCGGCACCCGTCAGCGTCAACATCCGCTTTATGCGCCCCATGCCTGCCCCGGTTATGGCATGGCGATGGGCGCCATGCTGGGGGTGGCGGCGGCGCTGCTGCGCGCCGGTGAACTGTGCGACACGCCCGACCCACGGGTGCTGACCTTGAAACGCTGAGCGTGTCCTGCGCTGCGTTGTCACGCAATTAGCGTTAGCATGCGGTGAACCCTGGTGTAGTGCGCCGCGACGCAAGGCTCGCGCGCGCTGCCGGCGGGCATTGGGGCTAACGGTGGGGCAATGAACGAAGCGCAGGCGACGGAACAGTCGACGGCGGACGGTCAATTCCGTCACGCGACCGTGTTGTTTCTGGACTTGAGTGGCTATTCCGAGCTGGTCGCGCGCATGCGCGGCGATCTGGAAGCGGTCGACCGCATGAGCGACATGCTCGAGCAGGTCGCGCATCGCATCATCAGCAAGCACCGCGGCATCGTCAACGAAGTGCGCGGCGACGGCGTGGTGGCCTTGTTCGGTCTACCCGGCCACGGCGAATTCGATGTGCGCGACGCGGTCGACGCCGCGCTGGAATTGCATCGCACCGTGCACAGCCTGTCGGACAATGGCGCGCTGGGCGGCATGGGCTCACTGCAACTGCATTCGGGGATACATTCGGGCCTGGTGCTGGTGCGCCGCGCGACGCGCGACAACCGTCTGTATCGCGTCACTGGCGACGCCATGATCGTCGCTTCACGTTTATCCGACGCCGCCGCACCGGGTGAAGTGGTGGTCAGCGCCAGCTCGCTGGCCGGCGTCGGCGAATTCTTTGAAACGCAGCCGCGTGACGGCCTCGATATTCCGACCATCGGTGCAGTCGCGACGCTGACTGTCAGCCGTCGCTCGACCATGCGTCGCCCTTTCGATGCGCGCCTGCGTCGACGCCTGTCGCCATTCATCGGCCGCCAGCAGGCGCTGCACAGCCTCGATGCCTTGTTCGATACGACCGTCAACGGCGGCGCGCACCTGGCCGGTATCGTCGGCATGGCCGGCGTCGGCAAGACGCGTCTCGCCGAAGAAGTCTTGAGCCGCACCTATGCCGCCAACGTGCGGGTGCTGCGCGGCCATTGCAGCGGCCTGCAGCAGTCGACGCCGCTCGAGCCTTTCCTCGAAATCTTGCGCGATGTGCTGGAAGTGGACGAACTCGCGTTCGATGCGCGCGCCAGCCAGGTGAGTGCGCGTATCGGGAAGGATTTTCCCGCGCTCGCGGCGCACACCGAAACGCTGCTCGAATTGCTGTCGCTCGATGACGCTGACAACGAAGCGGCGGCCACCGACGACAGCCGTGGTCCTGCCATGGTCGAGGCCTTGGTGGCGATGCTGCTGTGTCTCGCCGAGCGCCAGGTGCTGGTGCTGTTTCTCGATGACTGGCAATGGGCCGACGAATCCTCGGGCCAGGTGGTCGCCAAGCTCAAGGCGCGCGCCGGCACGGCGCGCATCATGCTGCTCATTGCGTCGCGCGAACGTGGCGTGGGCGTCGGCATCGACGCGCTCGAAGTCAGTATCGAACTCGAAGGTCTGAAGGCGCAGGAAGTGAGTGCGGTGGTCAAGGCCTTGTTGCCGGACGCACCGAATCTCGGCCACATCGAGTCCATCTTTCGCCAGACCGGCGGTGTGCCTTTGTACATCGAAGAGCTGTGTCAAGCCGGCAATACGCTGCTGTTCGAGCATGACGGCCAGGCCGCCGCGTCGCTCGACGGCGTGCCGCACTGGTTGGCGCGTCTGATCGAAAGCCGCTTCGACCGCCTTTCGCAGGCCGCGCAGGAAGTGGCGTCGCTGGCGGCCACCATCGGCACCGTGGTGCCGTCGTGGCTGCTCACGCATCTGGCCGGCGCCGCGCCCGATGAACAGACGCTGGCCGAACTCGCTGACGCCGGTCTCTTGTATACCGACGGTCCGCGCGAACCCATCCATTTCAAACACGGCATCACGCGCGATGTCATCTATTCCCTGCTCGGGCTCGAGCGTCGCCGCGGTCTGCATCTGCGCGCGGCCGAGGCCATCGAAGCCGAGGTCACGGCCGAGCAGCTCGAAGAGTATTACGAAGCGCTGACCTATCACTATCGCTGCGCCGACAGCGTCGAGCAGGCCATCACCTACGCGGTGCTGGCGGCCGACAAGGCGCGTGTGCGCGCGGCGCTCGACAGCGCACGCCTGCACTATCAATCGGCGCTCGATCTGCTCGACCGTCTCGAACAAGGCCCGGCCATCGAAGCGCGCCGCAGTTCCATATGTCGGCACTGGGCGCTGGTGTGCATGTACGGGCCAGCGGCCGGCCAGGTCGAACGCTTCAAGCAGCAGGTCGCCTATGCGCAGGAGACCGGCGACGAAGAAGCCGCGGCGCGCGGTCGCTATTTCGTCGGCTATCTCTGTTACACGCTTGGCCGCCACAACGAGGCGCGCACCGAACTCATGCTCGCCTATCAACTCGCGGCGCGTTTGAACATGAGCAATCTGTGCGCCGAGATTGTGGGCGCGCTCGGCCACAGTGCCAGCGCGCGCGGCGACAACAGCGAAGCGCTCGCGCATCTCGATGGCGCCCTCGAACTGTGGGCCGCCGAACCTTCGCCGCGCGGCCTGCCGGTGGGCCAGGCTTATACCCTGAGTTGCAAAGGCATGGTCAGCGCCGACCTCGGCGACATCGACGGCGGCCTGTCGCTGATCGCGCGCGGCCTGACCCTGGTGCGCGATTCCAATCATCAAATCGAAGGCTCGATACGCTGTTTTCAAAGCGCGGTGCTGATGTGGGCCGGCCGTTGGAGTGAAGCCCTGGCGGCGGCGGAAGCGGCGCGCCGTGTCGGTCAGCGCGTCAACGGCCCGTACATCTTTGCCATGGCCAGCGCCATGAGCGCCTACGCGCGCTGGAAGCTGGACGGCAATCCGCAGCATGTCGATGCCCTGTGCCGCGCTGTCGAATGGATGGAGGGCTGGGGCATCGGTCTGTACCTGTCGCTGGTTTACGGCTGGATGGTCGAAGCGCTGGCCGACAGCGGACGCTTTGAACAAGCGGCGCTGATTTATCGCCGCAGCGTTGAACAGCGCGGCGCGGAAGGCGAGCACCTCGGCTCGGCGGTTGCCGCGCGAGCGCTGGCACGCGCCGCCGCCCAGGCGCGGCCAAGCTGTCTGTCGGGCGCCGAGCATTATCTTGAATGCGCGCGGGACTTCGCCGCGCGTCGCAATTCTCCGGTGCAGGCCGCCTGCAATGCACTGTGTGCCGCCGAGGTGCTGCATCTGAAGGGGGACGTGGCCACGGCCCGCGCGCAGCTGTCACTGGCCTGCATCGAGTTCGAACGCTTGAAGCTCGAATCCCATCTGCGCGTGGCGCGCGCCCTCGATCCCGTGATCAATACTGGAAATTGCGCCCAGGCCGTGTGAATTCGCGGTTTTGCGCACGCCGCCGGGGTTTCGATTGACTCTGTCGGTGGCATTGATTACGGTGCGCCCTCTGCGCCGATTTGAATCAGCTTGCGGGCGCGTTAGAAAAGCGGCTAAAGCGAAGCACAACCTGCTTTGGCCGCGCCATGGCGGGTTTTTTTTCGCCCGCGTTTCTTGTCGACCGCAAGCACGGCGCCTGCCTGCAATTATTTCCGAGGTCTTGATGGTGGACTACGACAACGAGCTTGGGCTGGCGACGCTGGCCTGTCACGCTGGCCGGCTGCGTACCGCCGAGATGGAACAGAGTGAAGCTTTGTTTCTGTCGTCGAGTTTCTGTTTTGAATCGGCGGCCCAGGCCGCGGCGCGCTTTGCCGGCACCGAAGAAGGCAATGTCTACAGCCGCTTCACCAACCCGACCGTGCGCATCTTCGAGCAACGTCTCGCGGCGATGGAAGGCGGCGAGCGTTGCGTGGCGACCGCGTCGGGCATGAGCGCCATCCTGAGTCTCAGCATGGCGGTGCTGTCGGCCGGCGATCACGTGGTGGTGTCGCGCAGTGTGTTCGGCACCACGGTCAATCTGTTCAAGAACGTGCTCGGCCGCTTCGGTATCAGCACGACCTTTGTCGACATGACGTCCGCACAGGCGTGGCGCGATGCCATGCAGGCCAACACGCGCATGCTGTTCGTCGAGACGCCATCGAACCCGCTGACCGAGACGGCCGACATTGCCGCGCTCGCCGCGCTCGCCAGACAGCAAGGCGCGCTGCTCGCCGTCGACAACTGCTTTTGCACGCCGGTATTGCAACGCCCGCTCACGCTCGGCGCCGATGTGGTGATTCACTCGGCCACCAAATATCTCGATGGCCAGGGCCGCTGCCTTGGCGGCGCGGTGGTAGGCACGGAAAAGCTCATCCAGGAAAAAGTCTTCCCGTTCCTGCGCAACGCCGGCCCGACCATGAGTCCGTTCAACGCCTGGGTGTTTCTGAAGGGCCTGGAAACCTTGTCCATCCGCATGCAGCGCCACAGTCAAAGCGCGGCCGCAGTCGCGGCGTGGCTGAACGCCCATGCCAAGGTCGCGCGGGTGCATTACCCGGGCCTCACCAGCCATCCCCAGCATGAACTCGCCAAGCGCCAGCAGCAGGGCTTCGGCGGTATCGTCAGCTTCGAAGTCGCGGATCGTGCGGCGGCCTGGCACATCATCGATACGCTGAAGTATTTCTCCATCACGGCCAATCTTGGTGATGCCAAGAGCATCGTCACCCATCCGGCCACCACCACCCATGGGCGGGTCAGTCAGGCCGAGCGCGATGAGATGGGCATACGGGAGGGGCTGATACGGCTGTCCATCGGGCTTGAGGATGCGCCGGACCTCATCGCCGATCTCGACCAGGCACTGGCGTCCCTGCCCTAGCCGGCCGCCGCTTGCCTTGTTGCCGTCCGGCCGGCCGTGTACAGTGTCGCGGCCCGACCACGCACCCGTGGCGGGCACTTTCAAACCAACCCGCCCGCAAGAAATTCTCTGTAGTTGCTAGAGAGCGGTTTCCGCTAGCGGATCCCAACCGGAGGATTCCCTGTGCCTGGAAGAAATCACCTGTTTGTCCCTGGACCGACCAATATCCCGGAGCGCATCCGTCGCGCCATGGATGTGCCGCTCGAAGATCACCGCGCCGGCGACTTCCCGGACTTCGCCAAGCCGCTGTTCGAGGACATCAAGAAGATCTTTCAGACCAGCGCCGGCCAGGTTTTCATCTTCAATTCTTCCGGCACCGGCGGCTGGGAAGCGGCCATCACCAACACCCTGTCGCCAGGCGACGGTGTGCTGCAATCGCGCTTTGGCCAGTTCAGTCATCTGTGGGCAGAGCTGTGTCGCAAGCACGCCATGGAAGTGACCTTGGTCGAGGCGCCGTGGGGCGAGGCCGTGCCTTACGAGCGCTATGCCGAGATTTTGAAGGCCGATACCGCGCACAAGATCAAAGCGGTGCTGGTCACGCACAACGAGACGGCCACCGGCGTCACCAGTGACATCCCGCGTGTGCGCAAGATTCTCGATGACTTGAAGCATCCGGCCCTGCTCATGATCGACGGCGTCAGCGCCATCGGCTGCATCGATTTCCGCATGGACGAGTGGGGCGTGGACATCGCGGTGTCCGGCTCACAGAAAGGCTTGATGCTGCCTACCGGTCTCGGCCTCGTCGGCGTGAGCCAGAAAGCGCTCGAATGGCGCAAGACCGCCAAGTGCCATCGCGCCTATTTCGATTTCGATGACCAGCTGCGCATGAATGCCGATGGCTGGTTCCCCTACACGCCGGCCATGACCTTGATTCGCGGTCTGCGCGAATCCATCAACATGCTGCTCGAAGAAGGTTTGCCGAATGTCTACGCGCGCCATGCGCGTTATGCCGAGGCGGTGCGCAAGGGCGTCGCAGCGTGGGGTCTGGAACTCTGCGCGCGCGATCCGGCCAGCTATTCGAACACCGTCAGCGCCATCGTGGTGCCCATGAACAAGAACGCCAACGACGTGGTGAAGAACGCCTATGCGCGTTACAACCTGTCGCTGGGCGGCGGTCTCGGTGACGTGGCGGGCAAGGTGTTTCGTATCGGTCACATGGGCGACTTGAACGAAATCATGGTGCTGTCGGCGCTTGCCGGCACCGAGATGGCGCTGCGTGACAGCGGTATCGACGTGGCGCCGGGCAGCGGCGTGGGTGCGGCCTCGGAATATCTGCGGACCACGCTCAAGCCCGCCTGAGCCGGACCGGCGTGGCACGTCCGGCCACGCCGAGACCCTGTAGGTGCGAATTCATTCGCACCTACAAAGGCGCAGAGCCTCTCGCAATCACCTCGGAGTTCCTGTTTGAGTTTTACCCAATTTCCGAGCGCCCGTGCGCGCCTCGAGCGCAGCCTGTTGGCGATCCCCGGCACCTGCCCGCAGTGGTTCGCCGATGCCCTGCATTCAGAAGCGGACTACGTGCTGCTCGATTGCGCTGATACCGTGGCGCCCGGCGACAAACTGACGGCGCGCGCCAACATCATCGAGACCTTGAACGCCCACGACTGGCATGCGCATGGTAAATCGATGTGCGTGCGCATCAACGGTCTCGACACGCGCTACATGTATCGTGACGTCATTGAACTCGTGGAGCAGGCCGGCGCCCATATCGACACCTTGCTCGTGCCGCGTGTCGGCGTGGCGGCTGACATCTACATGCTGGATTGCCTGCTCACCCAGATTGAAATGGCCTGCGCGCTGCCGGAACGCATCGGCATCGAAGCCATGATTGAAACGACTCTCGGTCTCACCCACGTCGAAGACATCGCGCGTGCGAGTACGCGTCTCGAAGCGCTGCATTTCGGCAGCGCCGACCTGGCCGCGAGCTGTCGCGCCCGCACGGTCTCCGTCGGTGGTTTGAATCCCGATTATCCGGGCGACCAGTGGCATGCCGCCATGCAGCGCGTGCTGGTCGCCAGTCGCGCCCACGGCCTGCGCGCCATCGATGGACCCTATGGCGATGCACAGCATGCCGAGGGCTATGTCGCCGCCGCGCGGCGGGCGGCGGCGCTCGGCTTCGAAGGCAAATGGGCGCTGCACGAAGTGCAGGTGAGTCTTGCCAATGAAGTGATGACGCCGCCCGCGGACGACGTCGAGTGCGCGCGGCGCATCCTCGCCGCCATCGAAGAGGCGGTGACCGCCGGCCGTGGCACCGCGCAGCTCGATGGCCATATGATCGATGCCGCATCGGCCCACATGGCCGAGAATCTCGTGCGCCAGGCCGACGCCATCGCGGCGCGGCAGCGCTGAACCCATCGGAGCCCGGTCCATGGACAAACCGAGAGTCATCGTCACGCGGCGCTGGCCGCAGGCGGTCGAACAGGTATTGCAGCGCCGCTTCGACGTCAAGCTCAACGAGCGCGATGCGCCGATGAGTTTTGCCGAGCTGCAACAGGCGCTGCGCGAAGCAGATGCACTGTGCCCGACCGTCACCGATGGGATCACCGCCGAGCTCCTGGACACGGCGGACATGCGCGTACGGCTCCTTGCCAATTTCGGCGTGGGCTTCAATCACATCGACATCGCCGCGGCGCGCAAGCGTGGCATCAGCGTGACCAATACCCCCGATGTCCTGACCGACTGCACTGCCGATCTCGCCATGACGCTGTTGCTGATGGTGGCGCGTCGCGCCGGTGAAGGAGAACGCGAATTGCGTGCGGGCCGGTGGCAGGGCTGGCGCCCGACCCACATGACTGGCGCCAAGGTCACGGGCAAGACGCTGGGCCTCGTCGGCTTCGGCCGTATTGCGCGTGCCATGGCGCGCAAGGCGCATTTCGGTTTTGGCATGCGCATCCTGTTCCACACGCGCTCGCCGGTGCACGCCGAGGTCCGCAATGCGCTCGGCGCGACACCCGTCGCGAATCTCGACGAAATGCTGGCCGAGTGCGACTTCGTGTCGTTGCATTGTCCGGGCGGCGCGGCCACGCGCCATCTCATCAACGGCGCGCGTCTTGCGGCCATGGGCTCGCGTGCTTTCCTCATCAACACCGCGCGCGGCGACGTGGTCGATCATGACGCCTTGATTGCAGCGCTGCGCGAGAGGCGAATCGCCGGCGCCGGCCTCGATGTCTATCCCGGCGAACCGCAGGTGCCGCCCGCACTGTTGGGCCTCGATAACGTAGTGTTGTTGCCGCATCTCGGCAGTGCCAGCGACGAAACGCGCATCGCCATGGGCATGCGCGTTATCGATAATCTCCAAGATTTCTTCGATGGCCGCGTGCCGCAGGACCGCGTGGTGTGACGGCGCACGGAGATTCCCGCAAAGCCCGCGAGGGATCTCCCCTGACCCTACCCAGCCATCACGGCAGGGTGGCACAATGCATCCATGGACGACCTGCACGGTGCACGGCGTTCGCAGGCACAGCAAATTCAATTTGGAGGTTACAACGTGACTATCAAGACAGGTGACAAAATGCCCAGCGGCACTTTCGGCGTGATGACCGCCGAAGGTCCGAACAAGATCTCGAGCGATGATCTCTTCAACGGCAAGAAGGTCGTGTTGTTTTCGGTGCCGGGCGCGTTCACGCCGGCCTGCTCGGCCAAGCATCTGCCGGGCTTCATCCAGAACGCCGCTGCTTTGAAGGGCAAGGGCGTCGACACCATCGCCTGCATGTCGGTCAACGATGTGTTCGTGATGGGCGCGTGGGGCAAGGAACAGGGCGCGGGCGACAAGGTCACGCTGCTGGCCGATGGCAATGCTGAATACGTGAAGGCGCTTGGCCTGTCGCTCGACGCCAGCGGCTTCGGCATGGGCACGCGTGGTGAGCGCTTCGCGCTGGTGGTCGACAATGGCGTCGTCACCCAGGTGCATCGCGAAGCCGCGGCGTCGGACGTCAAGGCCAGCTCGGCCGAGAACATCCTCGCCAATCTGTAATGGATTGCACCGTTGCGGCGAGCGCGTCTTGCGCCCGCCGCACGGCTTGCGCCACCATCGCTCCATCATGAGCGACACCTCTTTCGAACATCTCTCCCCCGAACAATTCCGCGCAGCCGGCTACGCACTCATCGACTGGCTGGTCGATTACCGCGCGCGCGTCGCCGAACTGCCCGTCAAGTCGCCACTCGCACCCGGCGATGTGCGCGCGCAGTTGCCGCCCGCCGCGCCAGAACAAGGCACGGACTTCAAGGCGATTCTTGAAGACGTCGAGCGCATCATCGTGCCGGGCCTCATGCATTGGCAGAGCCCGAATTTCTTCGGCTACTTTCCCGCCAATGCTTCACCGCCATCCATCCTCGGCGACTTGTTGAGCTCGGGCCTCGGCGTGCAGGGCATGCTGTGGCTGACGAGCCCGGCCTGCACCGAACTCGAAAGCCATGTGCTCGACTGGCTGGTGGACGCGCTCGGTCTGCCGCAGCGCTTCAAGACCACCACCGCCGGCGGCGGTGTGATTCAGGACAGTGCGTCGAGCGCCACGCTGTGTGCCTTGCTGGCGGCGCGTGAACGCATCGCCGATTACACCGTGCGTCAGCAGGGCGTGCCGCCGGGCCTCGTCGCCTATTGCTCCGAGGAAACCCATTCCTCGCTGGACAAGGCGGTCAGCATTGCCGGCATCGGTCGCGCGCAGTTGCGCAAGATTGCGACCGATGAGCGGCTTGCCATGCGCGTCGACGCCTTGGCGGCGGCGATTGCCGCCGATCGCGCCGCCGGCCTCACGCCGTTTTTCGTATGCGCGACCATCGGCACGACTTCGTCGCTGGCCATCGACCCGGTGCGCGAGATTGCGGCGCTGTGCCAGGCCGAGGGATTGTGGCTGCACGTCGATGGCGCGATGGCGGGCAGCGCGACGCTGTGCCCGGAGTATCGCCATCTCAATGACGGCATGGAAGGCGTCGACAGCTATTGCTTCAATCCGCACAAATGGCTGTTGACCAATTTCGACTGCGACTGTTTTTTCGTCGCCGATCGCGAGCCCTTGATACGGGCCTTGACGGTGTTGCCTGAATATTTACGCAACGACGCCACGGCCGGCGGCGAAGCGATTGATTACCGCGACTGGCAGATTCCGCTCGGTCGCCGCTTTCGCGCCTTGAAGCTGTGGTTCGTGCTGCGTTCCTATGGTCTCGAAGCTTTGCGGAGTTTCATTCGTCAGCATCTCGCCTTGGCCGAGGAATTCGCGCAATGGGTGACGGAGGATTCGCGCTTTGAACTGGTGGCGCCGCGGTCACTGAACCTGATTTGCTTTCGCCTGAAGGGCAGTGACCAAGAGAACCAGAGGTTGTTGAAGCGTTTGAACGACAGCGGGCGTTTGTTCATGAGCCACACGGTCATAGGCGGACGTTACGCCTTGCGTTTCTGCATCGGCCAGACCTATACAACGCGTGAGCATGTGGTCGAAGCGTGGCGCTTGATTACAGCTTTGTAGGTGCGATTTCAATCGTACATTCAAGGGCGCGCCACCGAGATTTCAATGTGCGATTGAAATCGCACCTACAAGGAGATTGAAGATGCGTTTCACGTTCATCGCGCTGCTGCTGGTGGCCATGGCAGGCACCGCCCATGCCGCCGACAACACCCCGAACCGCAATCTCGTCACGCTCAGCGCAGCGGCCAAGGACGACGTCGCCAGTGACCTGCTGGTGGTGCGCCTGTTCGTCGAGAGCGACGCGCGCGAGCAGGCCAAGGCCGCCGATACGGTCAACAAGGCGATGGCCGCGGCGCTCACCACCGCCAGAAACACCCAGGGCGTCAAGGCCCAGACTCTCGACTACCGCAGCGATCCGATATACGACGACCAGCAGAAGATTTCCTCGTGGCGCGTGCATCAAGGCCTGCGTCTCGAGAGCGCCCAGCACGAAACCCTGACCACCCTGCTCGGCACGCTGCAGGGCGGGCTTGCGATTGAATCGGTGAGCTATGAGATCTCCGACGCCTTGCGTGAGTCGGTGGTCGAGCGCTTGACCGATGAAGCCATCAAGCGCTTTTCGGGACGCGCGCAGAAGGTCGCGGCCAGCTTCGGGCGCAAGAGTTACACGCTGGTCAATGCCAATCTCGACCAGCGCGGCAACCTGCCGCAACCCATGATGTACGCCGGCCGCGCGATGGCGATGAAGGCCGATGTCGCAAGCCCCGCCATCGAGGCCGGCACTCAAGATCTGGAAGTGGTGGTGAACGGCACCATCGAGTTGGCGCCGTGATATGAATTCCGGATTGTTGTGGGTCAGACCGAAGTCTGACCCACAAAGAAGAAGCGTCAAAACAACCCGACAATCTTCCCTTCGTCCGTCACATCAATCCGCTCCGCCGCCGGTGACTTCGGCAAGCCTGGCATGGTCATCATGTTGCCGGCGATGGCGACGATGAAGCCGGCGCCGGCCGACACCCGCACTTCGCTGATTTCGACGGTGTGGCCGCTGGGCGCGCCGCGCAAGGCGGGATCGGTCGAGAACGACATCTGGGTCTTGGCCATGCACACCGGGAAATCGGGATAGCGGCTGCCTAGACTGTTGATCTGCTCGCGCACCTTGGCCGGCGCGCTGATGCCGGCGGCGCCATAGACCTTGGTGGCGACGGCATTGATCTTGTCCCACAGGCTGTCGCCCGCTTCATACACGTAGCGATGGGCGCCGTGATTGGCTTCGGTCAATTCGACCACCGCTTCGGCCAGATCCATCGCACCGGCGCCGCCCTCGGCCCAGTGCCTGGCCACCACCACCTTGGCGCCGAGCGCCGCCACGCGTTTGCGCAGCAGTTCGACTTCGGCATCGGTGTCGGCGGTGAAGTGATTGATGGCGACCACGCACGGCAGGCCGTAGTGGTTCTGGATGTTGCTCAAATGCTTTTCGAGATTGATGCAGCCCGCTTCCAGCGCCGCGAGGTTCTCGCGATTCAATTCCGGCACGGCCACGCCGCCGTGGTACTTGAGCGCGCGGATGGTGGCGACCAGCACCACGGCGCTGGGCTTCAGGTCCGCCATGCGGCACTTGATGTCGATGAATTTCTCGGCGCCGAGATCGGCGCCGAAGCCCGCTTCCGTCACCACGTAGTCGGCGAGCTTCAAGGCCGTGCGCGTGGCGGTCACCGAGTTGCAGCCGTGGGCGATGTTGGCGAACGGACCGCCGTGCACGAAGGCGACGTTGTTCTCCAGGGTCTGCACGAGGTTGGGGCTGATGGCGTCTTTCAACAGCGCGGCCATCGCGCCATGGGCTTTCAGGTCCGCCGCCGTCACCGGTGTGCGTTCACGGGTGTAGCCAACCACGATGCGGCCGAGGCGCGCTTTCAGATCGGCCAGCGACGTGGCGAGGCAGAAAATCGCCATCACTTCCGAGGCGACCGTGATGTCGAAGCCGTCCTCACGGGCATAGCCGTTGGCCGTGCCGCCGAGACCCACCACGATGTCGCGCAGCGCGCGGTCGTTCATGTCCACCACCCGCTTCCAGGTGATGAGGCGTGGGTCGATGTCGAGCGCGTTGCCGTGATTGATATGGTTGTCGAGCATCGCCGCCAGCAGATTGTGCGCGGCGCCGATGGCGTGGAAGTCGCCGGTGAAGTGCAGGTTGATGTCTTCCATCGGCACGACCTGCGCATAGCCGCCGCCGGCCGCGCCGCCCTTGACGCCGAAGCACGGCCCGAGCGAGGGCTCGCGCAGGCAGATGATGGCGCGCCGCCCGCCCTTGTTGAGGGCGTCGCCTAAACCGACGGTAGTGGTGGTCTTGCCTTCGCCGGCCGGGGTCGGGCTGATGGCGGTCACCAGCACCAGCTTGCCATCGGGGCGCGCTTCCAGTTCGCGGATGTAATCCAGTGACAGCTTGGCCTTGTAATGGCCATAGGGCACCAGGTGCGCGGAAGCGATGCCGTAACGGCTGCCCACCAGCTCGACAATGGGCTGCATGGTGGCGGCCTGGGCGATTTCGATGTCGGACATGCTCATTCCTCGATAAGGCAACAATGCGCGGCGCGGGCCGCGGCGAAAGAGGGCGCGGCGTGGCGCCGCCCGTGGGCGGGCGGCATCTTATCATTGGCTTTGCCCACCACCGCGCGGCCTGCGCATGGCGCTTGCGCGGGGTCAAAAGGTGGCGACGGGTGGCTTGCCGCGATTGAGGCAAGGCGGCCATTCTGGTAACTTTCACAGCACTGGAACGGTGCCGGCGGCTGGCCGCGAGACCGTGACGATTAGGCCCCTAAGCACCCGAATCAATTCTGCATGACGCGATATATTTTCGTTACTGGCGGCGTCGTGTCCTCGTTGGGGAAAGGCATCGCTGCCGCCTCGCTCGGGGCCATACTCGAGGCCCGTGGCCTCGAGATTTCGATGGTCAAACTCGATCCCTACATCAATGTCGACCCGGGCACCATGAGCCCGTTCCAGCACGGCGAGGTGTTTGTCACCGACGACGGCGCCGAGACCGACCTCGATCTTGGCCATTACGAGCGCTTCATCCGCCAGCGCACCTCTTCCCAGAGCAACTACACCACCGGCCGCATCTACGCCAACGTCATCCGCAAGGAACGCCATGGCGAGTATCTCGGCGCGACGGTGCAGGTCATCCCGCACATCACCGACGAAATCATCCGCTGCATCAAGCAGGGCGCAGGCAATGCGGAAGTGGCGATGGTTGAAATCGGCGGCACGGTCGGCGACATCGAGTCCTTGCCCTTCCTCGAAGCCATTCGCCAGATGCGCGTGGAACTGGGCGTGGCCAACACCCTGTACATCCACCTGACCTTGATCCCGTACATCAACTCGGCCGGCGAGATGAAGACCAAGCCGACCCAGCATTCGGTCAAGGAACTGCGCTCCATCGGCATCCAGCCCGACATCCTCTTATGTCGCGCCGACCGCGCGCTGCCGGCGTCGGAGCGGCGCAAGATCGCGCTGTTTACCAATGTCGAGGAACGCGCCGTGATCACCGCGCGCGACGCCGACACCATCTACAAGATTCCGATGCTGCTCAAGGAAGAGGGCCTGGATGACATCGTGGTCGAGAAGCTCGGCCTGAAAGTGCCGCCGGCGGACCTCACGCAGTGGAACAACGTCGTCTACGCGTTGGAACATCCCGAGCATGCGGTCGACATCGCGCTGGTCGGCAAGTACGTCAATCTCACCGAGTCCTACAAGTCGCTGTCGGAAGCGCTGACCCACGCCGGCATTCATACCCGCACTCGCGTCAACATCCATTACGTCGACTCCGAGCGCCTCGAGACCGAGGGCTGCGCGGCGCTGGAAAAGATGGACGCCATCCTGGTGCCCGGCGGTTTCGGCGAGCGCGGCATCGAAGGCAAGGTGCTGGCAGTGCAATTCGCGCGCGAGCAGCGCGTGCCCTATCTCGGCATCTGTCTCGGCATGCAGGCGGCGGTGATCGAATTCGCACGCAACAAGGCCAGCCTCGAACGCGCCCATTCCACCGAATTCGACAGCCGCACGCCGAACCCGGTCATCGCCCTCATCACCGAGTGGAAGACCGCCGACGGCGCGGTGGAAGTGCGCACCGCCGAAGCCGATGTCGGTGGCACCATGCGTCTCGGCGGCCAGGCCTGCCGGCTCGCACCCAACAGCTTCGTATCGCGCGCCTACGGCACCGACCTCATCAACGAGCGTCACCGTCACCGCTACGAGTTCAACAACACCTACACCATGGACCTCGAAGCCGCCGGCATGCGCATCGCCGGCCGCTCGATGGACGGCAACCTGGTGGAGATCATCGAGATCCCCACCCACCCGTGGTTCGTCGGCGTGCAGTTCCATCCCGAATTCACGTCCACGCCGCGCGATGGCCATCCGCTGTTCACGGCCTTCCTGCAGGCGGCGCTGCGCCATCAGAAGCAGCCGGCCGCCGAGGTCAGTAATGCGGCTGTGTGATTTCGAGGTCGGCGCGTCAGAACCCTTCTTTCTGATCGCCGGGCCCTGTGTCATCGAATCCGAGGGCCTCGTGCTGGACATCGCGGCGACGCTGAAGGCCATCACCGGCGACCTCGGCATCCCGTATATCTTCAAGGCCTCGTTCGACAAGGCCAATCGCACCTCCCATGACAGCTACCGCGGGCCCGGCATCGAAGCCGGCTTGCGCGTGCTGGAACGCGTCAAGCGCGAACTCGGTGTGCCAGTGCTGACCGACGTGCACGAAGACACGCCGCTCGATGAAGTGGCGGCAGTGGTCGACGTGTTGCAGACGCCGGCCTTTCTGTGTCGTCAAACCAATTTCATCCAGAACGTCGCGCGCCAGGGCAAGCCGGTCAACATCAAGAAGGCGCAGTTCCTCGCGCCTTGGGACATGGCCAACGTCGTCGAGAAGGCGCGCGCGGTCGGCAATGACCAGATCATGGTGTGCGAACGCGGCACGTCTTTCGGTTACAACTACCTGGTGTCGGACATGCGTTCGCTCCTGATCATGCGCGACACCGGCTGCCCGGTGGTATTCGACGCCACGCACTCGGTGCAACTGCCGGGCGGGCAGGGCAAGGCCTCCGGCGGCCAGCGCGAATTCGTGCCGGCGCTGGCGCGCGCCGCGGTGGCGGTGGGCGTGGCGGGTGTGTTCATGGAAACCCATCCTGACCCGGCGCGTGCGCTGTCCGACGGTCCGAACTCGCTGCCCTTGGCCGACATGCGCGCGCTGCTCGAAACCTTGCAGACCCTCGACGCCGCCATCAAGCGCGGCGCCCACTGAATCATTTCAAACTTGAACGGCTGAACCCATGAGCAAAATCGCACACATCGACGCCCTCGAAATCATCGACTCGCGCGGCAACCCGACGGTCTACGCCGAGGTAACTACCGACAACGGCGCCCGCGGCAGCGCGGCGGTGCCGTCCGGCGCCTCGACCGGCGAGCGCGAAGCGCTGGAACTGCGCGACGGCGACAAGGCCCGCTATCTCGGCAAGGGCGTGACCAAGGCCGTGGCCAATGTGAATGGCGCCATCGCCGCGGCGCTCAAAGGCCATGCGATTGGCGACCAGGCCGGCATCGACAAGACCATGATTGAGCTCGACGGCACGCCCAACAAAGGCAAGCTCGGCGCCAATGCCATGCTTGCGGTGTCGATGGCCGCCGCCCATGCGGCTGCCAACGTCGCCAACAAGCCCTTGTTCCAGTCGCTGCGCGACCACCAGGAATACGTGCTGCCGGTGCCAATGATGAACGTCATCAACGGCGGCGCGCATGCCAACAACAGCGTCGACCTGCAGGAGTTCATGATTCTGCCGGTAGGCGCGCCGACGTTTCGCGAAGCGCTGCGCTATGGCGCTGAAGTCTTCCATGCCCTGAAGGGCCTCCTGCATGCCGACGGCATGAGCACGGCGGTCGGCGATGAGGGCGGTTTCGCGCCCGACCTGCCGTCCAACGAAGCGGCGCTGCAGCTGATCGTGCGCGCGATTGAAAAGGCCGGCTACAAGCTCGGTGACGACATCGCGCTCGGCTTGGATTGCGCGAGCTCCGAGTACTACAAGAACGGCAAGTACGACCTCGAATCGGAAGGCCGCGTGCTGTCCGCGGTCGAAATGACCGACATGCTGGCCGATTGGTGCAAGCGTTATCCCATCATCACCATCGAAGACGCCATGGACCAGAACGACTGGGCCGGCTGGCAGCATCTGACCGCGGCCTTGGGCGAACGCGTGCAGCTGGTGGGCGACGACCTGTTCGTCACCGACAGCGCGACTTTGCAGCGTGGTATCGATCAGAAGGTCGCCAATTCCATTCTCATCAAGGTCAACCAGATTGGCACCTTGAGCGAAACCTTCGACGCCATCGAACTCGCCAAGCGCAACAATTACACGGCGGTGGTTTCCCATCGCTCGGGTGAAACCGAGGATTCGACCATTGCCGATATCGCCGCGGCGTTTGGCACTGGTCAAATCAAGACCGGTTCGATGTCGCGCTCGGATCGCATCGCCAAGTACAACCGCCTGCTGGTGATTGAACACCTGCTCGGCGCGCGCGCGGTGTACCCGGGACGCAAGGCGTTCTACAACCTCAAGCTCGGCTAGCATCGGCTTGAACGGCCATCCGCCCGTGTGCCTCTGCCAGCGCGCCGCCGGGTCGTAAGTGCGCCTGGTCATCATTGTGCTGGTGCTGCTCACGATGTACCTGCAGTACGGGCTCTGGTACACGCGCGGTGGCAAACACGACGTCGAGAAATTGAAGACCTCGGTGGCCGAGCAGAAAGATGAGATTGCGCGCTTGAAAGAGCGCAATCGCTCGCTGGCCGCGGAAGTGATGGATCTCAAGCAAGGTCTCGAGGCCATCGAAGAGCGCGCGCGCAGTGAGATGGGCATGATCAAGAACGGCGAAGTGTTCTTCCGTATCACCGACCCCAACCACGAACATGACAAGGCACGCAATGCCAGCGGCCTCGCCAACGGCATCGAGGCGCCGCTCGAGCCACCGCTCGATCCCTTGGCGCCGGTAGACGTCGCGGCGGCGGGCAGTCCGGCGTCGCCGCCGGTAGCGCAAGACAAAGCGGCCTCGGTCAAGCCGATGGTGAAAGCCATCGTCGCGGCGGCGGCGGCCAAGAGCGCCACTGCGGCCAAGGGCAATGGCTCGACCGCCAGCAAGCCAGCGACCAGCAGCGGCGCGAAAACGACGGCGAAAGCCGCGCCGGCGGTGGCGGCCAAAGCCACCACCAGCAAACCGACGGTGAAGCCGTCGAGCCCGGCGCCGGCCAAGCCAGCCGCAACCGTCCCCAGAACCACGACCGCCACCAAGAGCACCGTGCCGACTACGAACACGAGCAAGACCAAGGCCGGTGTCAGCAGCCCATCGACGACCAGCGCGCGGACCATCAATCCCGCCGCGCCGTCGCGACCCGCCGCCAAGGCGCCCACCAGCGCCCCACCGCCAGCGCGTAAAGCGGCGACCTTCGAATGAACGGCGCCGTCTACGCAGTGGTCCCTGCCGCCGGCGCCGGCAAGCGCATGGGCTCGGCCGTGCCCAAGCAATATCTCGAACTCGCCGGCCGCTCGGTGCTGGAACACACGTTGTGGCGCCTCGCCGGTCATGCACTGATTCAGAAAGTGGTGGTGGCGATCAGCGCGGGCGATGAATATTTCGAAGACCTGCGCGCAAAATTGCCGGGCAAGGTAAGCAGCGCCGCGGGTGGCGCCGAGCGTTGTCACTCGGTGCTGTCGGCCTTGCACGCATTGGCCGCCCATGCCGGGCCCGACGATTGGGTGCTGGTGCACGACGCCGCGCGGCCGTGCGTGCGCATCACTGATCTTGATCGCATGCTTGTCACCTTGGGCGACGACGAAGTGGGCGGCATACTCGCCGCGCCGGTGCGCGACACCTTGAAGCGTTGCGATGCACACGGCGCAATCATCGCGACTGTCGATCGCACCCAGCTCTGGCATGCACTGACACCGCAGATGTTCCGCCTCGGCACTTTGACGGGCGCCATTGAAACCGCGCTCGCCGACGGCGTGGTCGTGACCGACGAAGCGCAGGCCATCGAACGCATCGGCCTCACGCCGCGCGTGGTGGCGGGCAGCGCCGACAATCTCAAAATCACGCATCCTGAAGACCTTGCGCTGGCCGGCATGATCCTGGCCGCGCAGGCGCAAGCCGCCCGGGGAGGGCCGACGCAATGAGAGTAGGGCAGGGCTACGACGCCCATCGATTCAAGGACGGCGACCACGTGGTGCTGGGCGGCGTGCACATTCCGTTCGAGCAGGGTCTGGCGGCGCATTCCGATGGCGACGTGCTGTTGCATGCGATCTGCGATGCGCTGCTCGGCGCCGCCGCGCTCGGCGACATCGGTCGTCACTTTCCCGATTCCGATCCGGCCTACAAGGGGGTGAGCAGCCGCGTGCTGTTGCGCCGTGTCAAAGAACTGCTGGATGACGCGGGCCTGCAGATAATCAACATCGACGCGGTGGCGATCTGCGAGCGTCCGCGCATTTCAGCCCACGTCGAGACCATGCGTCAGAACATCGCCGAAGACACCGGGCTCGCCATCGAGGCCATCAACGTCAAGGGCACCACCACCGAGAAGATGGGTTTCACCGGTCGCGGTGAAGGCATCGCCGCGAGCGCCGTGTGTCTGTTGGAATGAGTTCTTCAGGTGCGAATTCATTCGCCCATTGAACATTCGCCCCGGGGTTGCTAGTCCCGCCGACTGCGCAACAACACGTACAACGCGCCACTGCCGCCGTCTTCGATGCGCGCCGGCGCAAACGCCAGCACGCCGTCATGGCTGCGCAGCCAGCGCGCCACCTGCGGTTTCAACACCGGACTCTTGTCCGGTGAACTCAAGCCCTTGCCATGGATGATGCGCACGCAGGACAAGCGCAGACCGCGCGCGTGCAACAGAAAATCACTCAACCTGACGCCCGCCTCGCGCACCGTCATGCCGTGCAGATCGAGTTCGTCCTGCACCGGGAACTGGCCGCGTCGCAGTTTGCGCAGCACTGAGTTCTGCAGTCCCGGACGGTGGTAATCCTGACCGGCGGCGGCATCGTGGCTGTCGCTGCCGAGGCGCTGATACGCAGCCGGCTCGAGCGGCAGGCTCGCCGCTTCGTATTCGACACGCCGCCGGCGCGGCGGCGGGCGCGGCCGCTCCGGCTCGATGGTGTCGACGACCAGCGGCCGCACCTTGCCGATGAGTTCGCGAAAGGATTTTTCGCGAGGTGGGTGCTTGTCGTCGTCGCTCATCGTTGCAAACGCTGACGACCTATTGTTGGTCAGACTTCAGTCTGACATTCAGCAGATATCGTCGCGCGGTGGCACGGCGGAATGTCAGACTGAAATCCGATCCACATGAATATCGATACGATTCGACTGCTGTATCGACACCGATCATCGTTCCCCCGCCAACCACGCCCGCGCGTTGTTGAACAAGGCCAGCCACGGGCCTTCGGCATCCTGCCACTCGGGCGGGAACCATGAATACTGTTGGCGCAGGAACACGCGTTCCGGGTGCGGCATCATGATGGTCACGCGCCCGTCGTCGCTGGTGAGACCCGCAAGGCCGAGCGGCGAACCGTTGGGATTGTGCGGATAGGTGGTGGCGAGCGCGCCGTCGCCGTCGACATAGCGCAGGCATGCGCCACGCAGGTCGGGCGCCGCGCCCTGCGGCCATTCGGCGCGGCCTTCGCCGTGGGCAACGACGATGGGCGCACGCAGGCCGTGCATGCCGCGCATGAGAATGGACGGCGATTCCGTGACTTCCACCATCACCAGGCGCGCTTCGTATTGTTCAGACGCGTTGCGTTCGAAGCGCGGCCAATGCGCGGCGCCGGGAATGCTGTCGGCAAGATTGGCCAGCATCTGGCAGCCATTGCACACGCCGAGCGTGAACGTATCGGGGCGCTGGAAGAAGGCTTCAAAGCGCGCGCGCGCCTGTGCGTTGAAAGCGATGGTGCCAGCCCAGCCACGACCGGCGCCGAGGACGTCGCCGTAGGAAAAGCCGCCGCAGGCCGCCAGGCCCTGCATATCTTCGAGGGTGTGGCGACCGGCGATGATGTCGGTCATGTGCACGTCGACGGCGGTGAAGCCGGCGCGATCAAACGCCGCCGCCATTTCGACATAGCCATTCACACCCTGCTCGCGCAGGATGGCGACGCGTGGTCGCGCGCCGCTGTAGCTGCGCGGTCGATGGCGCGTGAAGCTGGTGTCGGGCAGATGCACGCCGAGGCCGGCGTCGTCCTGGTCGAGTATCGTCGCCAGCTCTTCATCGGCGCAGCGTGGATTGTCGCGCAGGCGTTGCATGGCATGGGTGGTGGCGCTGTAGGCCGCCAGCAGATTTTCCAGCGTGGCGCGATGCAATTCACGCCCGTCGCGCAACACGCGCAGATTGCGCGCCGTCAGCGGGCGACCGATGACATGGGTGCAATCGCTCAAGGACGTTGCATCGCGCAGGTAGCCGAGCACGGCCTCGACATCGGCCGCGCGCACCTGCAGCACCGCGCCCAGTTCTTCGGCGAACAGGCAGGCGAGGTCATCGCCCGTTAGTGCGCTGATATCGAGTTCCACGCCGCAGCGGCCGGCAAAAGCCATTTCCACCACGCTCACCGCGAGGCCGCCGTCGGAGCGATCATGGTAGGCGAGCAGCAGGCCGGCATCGTTCAAGGCCTGGATGGCGCGGAAAAAATCCGCCAGATCCTGCGCGCTGTCGCAGTCGGCCGGGGACTCACCCAGCGCTTGGTAGCACTGCGCAAGTATCGACGCGCCGAGGCGCTGGCGCCCACGGCCGAGATCGATCAGCACCAGGCGCGTCTCATCGTCACGCTGCAACTGCGGCGTGAGACTGGCATTGATGTCCGTCACCGGTGCAAACGCCGTGGCGATCAGCGACACCGGCGAGACCGTGCGCCACTCGCCATCCGCGGCGCGCCATGACGACTGCATGGACATCGAGTCCTTGCCGACTGGAATGTTGATGCCGAGCGCAGGACACAATTCCATGCCGACCGCGCGCACCATGTCGTAGAGTCGGGCGTCTTCGCCTTCAAAGCCGGCCGGACTCATCCAGTTGGCTGAAATCACGATGTCTTCGATGCGACGAATGCGCGCCGCGGCGATATTGGTGATGGCTTCGGCGATGGCGAGCCGCGCGGCGGCCGGGCCATCGAGCAGCGCCACCGGCGTGCGTTCGCCGATGGCCATCGCTTCACCGCAGCGCTCGCGGAAGCTGCTGGCGGTGACGGCGCAATCGGCCACCGGCACCTGCCAGGGCCCGACCATCTGATCGCGCACACACAGGCCGCCGACGCTGCGGTCGCCGATGGTGATGAGGAAACGCTTGTCGGCGACGGTCGGAAAACGCAGCACGCGGTCCAGCGCCTCGGCAAGCTCGATGCCGCGCGTGTCGAACGCGCGGGTGCGCGGCGCGACATGCCGGGCGCTGCGTTCCATGCGCGGCGGCTTGCCGAAGATGACATCCATTGGCAGGTCTATCGGTGCGCGTGCCGTGTCGTCTTGAGCCTGTGCATCGCGCAGCGCGAGATGTTCGCTGGCGTTGGCATAGCCGACCACCGCGAACGGGCAGCGCTCGCGTTCACAGATGGCAGCGAAGCGCGGCACGTCTTCGGGACGCAGCGCCAGCACATAGCGTTCCTGTGCTTCGTTGCACCAGATCTCGAGCGGCGCCATGCCGGGTTCGGCGTTCGGAATGTCGCGCAGCGCGATGTCACCGCCGCGGCCGCCGTCGTGCAGGATCTCGGGGATGGCATTGGACAGGCCGCCGGCGCCGACGTCGTGAATCATGAGAATGGGATTGCGTTCACCGGCCGCCCAGCAGGCGTCGATCACCATCTGCGCGCGCCTTTCGATTTCGGCGTTGTCTCTTTGCACCGATGCGAAGTCGAGCTCGGCGTCGATCGCGCCTGAGCCCACCGAGGAAGCCGCGCCGCCGCCAAGACCAATCAGCATCGCCGGACCGCCCAGCACGATGATCGCGGCGTTGTCGCTCATCGGCAGCTTCTCGACATGGTCGCCGCGGATGTTCCCGAGACCGCCGGCCAGCATGATGGGTTTGTCATAGCCGCGCAGCAGACCGCGCGTGTCGTCGACTACATGTTCGAAATTGCGGAAGTAGCCGTTCAAGGCCGGCCGCCCGAATTCATTGTTGAATGCGGCGGCGCCGAGCGGCCCGTCAGTCATGATGTCGAAGGCGCTGGCCAGGCGCGGATTGAGCGGGCGCTCCGCTTCCCATGGCGCCGACAGGCCGGGAATGCGCAGATGCGAAACACTGAAACCGGTCAAACCGGCCTTGGGCTTGGCGCCGCGACCGGTCGCGCCTTCGTCGCGAATTTCGCCGCCGGCGCCGGTAGCCGCGCCGGGGTAGGGTGAGATAGCGGTCGGATGATTGTGCGTCTCGACCTTCATCAGGATGTGGATGTCCTGCGCCTGCTCGCGGTATTCACCGCTGTCGGGCTCGGCATGGAAACGCGGTGCGTGATAACCGCGCGTGACAGCGGCGTTGTCGCGATAGGCCGACAGCACATCGTTGGGATGGGTGGCGAAGGTGTTGCGGATCATGCCGAACAGGCTCATGTCCTGCGCCACCCCGTCGATGGTCCAGCTCGCGTTGAAAATCTTGTGTCGGCAATGTTCTGAATTGGCTTGCGCGAACATCATGAGTTCGACGTCGCTGGGGTCGCGCGCCAACTCGGTGAAGCGCGTGACCAGGTAGTCGATTTCGTCATCGGCCAGCGCCAGGCCGAGGTTGCGATTGGCTTCGACCAGCGCCGCGCGCCCGTGCGTCGTGAGCGGCACATGACGCAAGGGCCGTGGCGTGGTGTCGCTGGCGAGGCGTGACAGCTCGGCCCACGCGCCGAGCACGGTCTCGGTCATGCGATCGTGCAATACCGGCAGCAGGGTGGCGCGCTCGGCGACGCTTACGCCGCCGCAGCGCCAGGCCGTGACCCGTTCAATGCGTTGCACGGGCGCGCCACAGTTGCGCGCGATGTCGCTGGCCTTGCTCGACCACGGCGAAATGGTGCCGAGGCGCGGCGCGACCAGCACATCCGGTGCGCTGTCGCTATCGATATCGATGACCGCCACCGCGCGGGTCAGGGCCAGCAGGCGTTGGCGCAATTGCGCTGTGTCATCGCCCGGACTCGCCAGCCACGCGACGTAGACATGCTCGGCCTCGAGCGCGCTCAGCGACGGGCACTGGGCGCGGCCGGCAGCGAGCAATTTATCCAGACGGAATGGCGAAAGCGCGCGGGTGCCGCGGAGTAAGAGCATCGAGAGAAGTCCTGTGGCCTGGGCGGCGCCGGGGGCGCCACGCGTGAGGCCGCTATTGTCGTGGACTTAAGGGGCGACTTCCACTTTTACCCACACGTCATAGGCCTCATTGGCGTGGCGCTCGGTGGTGGTCAATTCACTGCGGCGGCTGTCATGGCTGGCGGTGCTCGCGCCGCCCAGCGGCAGCCACTCGCCAAGGTGTCCGCGCACCACGGTGTTGACGCTGCGCTCGGCGATCACGCCGCCGCCGCGAGCGGCCAGTTGTTGGTTGTAGGGCGAGATTTCGAGCGTCACGTCCTCGCCCGCGAGGCGCGGCGTGACATACACGCCGCTGCCGACGTTGCGGTAATCGAGCGATTGCTGGACGTTGGCGCCGTAAGGCGTGATGACGGCCGAGGATGCCGGCAGCGGCAGCGAGACGCCGGTGGCGATGTAGGCCGGCGTGCCCTCGATGGCCATCACGAAATGGCTGCTGGCACGCTCATCCTGGCCATGGGTGCGGTAGCTCTCGACGCTCACGCCGGCATGTTCGCCCTGGTAGCGTATGCCCGCGCCGGGCGCATCGCCCGGGCCGCCGAGTCCGGCCGCCACTTCAGCCGGGCCGGCACGCACGTGGGCCGCCAGCGCGTCGGCCGCGAGCTGGCTGCTGTCGCCGACGTTCTGGCGCACCGTGATGCGCAATTGCTGCTGGCGCGTGTCCAGCCCCTCCAGCACATGTTTCAGGTCGGCAAGGTTGGCGGGTGTGCTGCGAATGATGATCTGATTGTTGAGGCCGGTGACGGTGCCGCCTTCGGCCACCAGTTCACGCAAGGTCGGCACGAGATCATTGGCGAGACGGTGTTTGAGCGGCAGCACCTCCATGACCAGCAATTCGGCCTGCGCGGCGATGCAGAACATCCACAACAGCAGCGCGCCACCGAATCGCGTCATAAATGGAGTCTCCTGAAATTCGCATCCAGTTGGCCGCGCTGCCAGAGCTGCTCGAAGCGCTCGGTCAAGGCGGTGGCGCCGCGTCGGCTGGCGAAATCCACTTCCGCCTCGAAGCGGTCGGAGAACTGGCGACGCACGTAGCCCAGGTTATCGGCAATCAACAGCGCTTCGTTGAAGCTCTTGTGCTGCGGCGCCGGCGTGCGAATTTCGATGAAGGAGGTGAGGCGGGTGGCGAGTTCGATGAGGCGATGACCCTGGCCGAGCAAGGGCCGCGGGTCGAGGATGAACAGCCTCACGCGCGCGCTGTGATGATTCAAGGTGATCTGTTTGACGGCGGCGACGAATGCCTCGTTGTCATACAGGGCGGCGTCGAGATGGCGGCTGACGATGTCGAGGCGGCGACGCGTCTGACTGGCCATGGCCAGACTGACCTCGGCCAGCGCTTCACGCGTGGTGACTTCAAAGGTGGCCGCGCTGACGCCCAGCATGTGCATGGCGGCGGGCGCGGCGTCGTCGCGCATGTCAGATGTCGCGCGCGAGTTGGGTGGCGAGACCGATGTAGCTGGCCGGCGTCAGCGCTTTCAGCGCGGCACGCGCCTCGGCCGGCATCGCGAGTCCATCGATGAAACGATGCAGGCCTTCGCGCTCGATGCGCTGACCGCGCGTCAACTGCTTCAACTGCTCGTAGGAATCATTGATGCCATAGCGGCGCATGACGGTCTGCACAGGTTCGGCGAGGATTTCCCAGGCGTTATCGAGATCGCGCGCCAGGGTGTCGCGGTCTATCTCGAGCTTGGCCAGACCCTGGGCCAGCGAGCGGCACGCAATCATGGTGTAACCGAGAGCCGCGCCGAGATTGCGCAGCACGGTCGAATCGGTGAGGTCGCGCTGCAAGCGTGAAACCGGCAGCTTGCGTGCAAAGTGACCGAGCAGGGCATCGGCGAGACCGAGATTGCCTTCGGCGTTTTCAAAGTCGATGGGATTGACCTTGTGCGGCATGGTCGAGGAGCCGACTTCGTGTTCGAGTTTCTTCTGGCGGAAGTAGCCGAGCGAAATATAGCTCCAGATGTCGCGCGCCAGATCCAGCAACACTGTGTTGACCCGCGACAGCGCATCGCAATAGGCGGCCACGCAATCATGCGGTTCAATCTGCGTGGTGTAGGGATTGAATTCGAGACCGAGGGCGGCGACGAAACGCTCGGCCAGCGCCGGCCAGTCGACTTCGGGATAGGCCACCACATGGGCGTTGTAGTTGCCCACCGCGCCGTTGATCTTGCCGAGCATGGCCACCGCTTCGAACTGCGCCAGCTGCGCTTTGAGGCGTGCGCTGACATTGGCCATTTCCTTGCCCATGGTGGTGGGCGTCGCGGTCTGGCCGTGGGTGCGGGCCAGCATCGGCACAGCGGCGAAGGTGTGCGCGAGTTTGCGCAGTTCTTCATTGATGGCGCGCAGCGCCGGCGCCACCACGTCGTCGCGCGCATCACGCAGCATCAAGCCATAGGACAGGTTGTTGATGTCTTCCGAGGTGCAGGCGAAATGGATGAAGGGGATGGCGCCGGCCAGCGCCGCATCGTCGCCTATCGCTTCACGCAGAAAATATTCCACCGCTTTCACGTCGTGATTGGTGGTGCGCTCGATGGTCTTGATGCGGGCCGCATGGTCGGCGGTGAAATTCGTGACTATGCCATCGAGGGTGGCCAGCGCGTCGGCGCCGAGGGCCGGCAGTTCGGCGATGGTGCTGCACGCAGCCAGCGCTTTGAGCCACTCCACTTCCACCA
This sequence comes from Gammaproteobacteria bacterium, assembly GCA_020849475.1. GTDB lineage: Bacteria > Pseudomonadota > Gammaproteobacteria > JADJYF01. The sequence continues at coordinate 45,625 of JADLGE010000041.1, read as the reverse complement.
GCACGCGATAGCGAATCAAGCCGTATTCACTGCAGGTGTTGCGTAACACGCCGGTGTGGCGCGCATAGCGGCCGTCGAGGGGCGAAAGGGCGGTCAGTTCCGACAAGGGCGGAACGGCGGAGGGTGTCACGGACACGGGTTGGGGATCTCCTCGTGCACGGCGTCGATGGCGCGCATGACGTCGCGGGGCAGGTTGAGCGTGGCCGCGCCGAGATTGCTGCTCAGTTGCGCGACGGTGGTGGCGCCTATGATAACGCTGGTCACATAGGGTTTCGACGCGACATAGGCCAGCGCCATCGCCGCCGGGGCGAGACCCGCGGCGCGCGCGATGTCGGCATAGCGCGCGCTGGCGGTGTGGGCCGCCGCCGACGTGAACTGACGATAATGCTGCGCATGACGGACAAGACGCGCGTCCTCGCGCGCTTCGCCGGCCGCATATTTGCCGCTCAACAGGCCGCCGGCGAGCGGACTGTAGGCGATGAGGCCGCAGCGTTCCCGCCAGGCGATTTCGGCGAGGCCTGCCTCGAAACCGCGGTTCAGGAGGTTGTAGGGATTCTGGATGGCGACGATGCGCGGCAGGCCGTACAGGGCGGCCAGGCGCAGAAATTCAGCTATGCCCCACGGCGTTTCGTTGGCAATGGCGATATGGCGCAGTTTGCCGGCGGCAAGCAGGGTTTCGAGCGCGCGCAGGGTTGTCTCGATATCGAACACCGCTTCAGCGCGGGCCGGCTTGAAGCCGCGCTGGCCGAAAAAATTGCTGGCCCTGTCTGGCCAGTGCAGGTGCAGGATGTCGATGCATTCGATGCCAAGACGGGCCAGCGAGCCATCCACCGCCGCGGCCAGGTTGGGAAGGTCGTGGCGCGAATGCCCGCCGCGTATCCACGGCACATAGGCGGCCGGTCCGGCGGCCTTGGTGGCAATCACCATCTGCTGGCGTTTACCCGTCATCGCCAGCCAGCGACCGACGATGCGTTCGCTCGCGCCATAGCTCGCCGCCGTGGCCGGCGCGGGATACATCTCGGCGCTGTCAAGCAGCGTGATGCCGGCTTCGAAGGCGGCGTCCAATTGGGCATGGGCTTCGGCTGCGCTATTCTGTGCGCCGAAGGTCATGGTGCCGAGCGCGAAGCGGCTGACCTCGAGATCCGTGTTTCCTAGCCTGGACTTTTGCATTGAAATCAATTTACGCAGCACTCACGCATAAGCCAATCGGATGGCTTGCGGCGGCGTCATGGGCCGCCCTGTGCGTGCCGTGCCGCTCATGAACGAAAACGTCATCGCCAACCGCTTTCGCGGCTTCCTGCCGGTCATCGTCGATGTCGAGACCGGCGGCTTCAACGCGCGCACCGACGCGCTGCTGGAAATCGCCGCCGTCACGCTCGAAGTCGACCCCATTGCCGGCTGGCGCCGGCAGGCCACTTTCGCGTTTCACGTGCGGCCCTTTCCGGGCGCCAATCTCGAACGTCGGGCCCTAGAGTTCAACAAAATCGATCCCTTTCATCCGTTTCGTCTGGCGGTGGAAGAACCGGAAGCGATGAAGGAGATCTTCTCGGCCGTGCGCCGACAGATCAACGAACACGGTTGCACGCGCGCGGTGCTGGTGGGCCACAACCCGGCTTTCGACCTGGCGTTCGTGAAGGCCGCGGCCGACCGCTGCAGCATCAAGGACATGCCCTTCCACAACTTCAGCACCTTCGACACCGCGGCCTTGTCGGGCCTCGCTTACGGTCAGACGGTGTTGGCGCGCGCGGTGCGCGCGGCGGGCTTCAAGTGGGATCCATCGGCCGCACACTCGGCCATCTATGACGCCGAGCGCACCGCGGATTTGTTCTGCTCCATCGTCAATCGATGGGATCAGGCCATCGGTATTCCGCAGGACTGATCGCCCGCTCAAGCCTGGCGTATGCGCTCCGCCCAATCATCGGTGGCGGCGCGCACATCCGCGAGATCGAGTGTCACGAGCTGACGGTCGCGCACCACGCGCCGTCCGCCCACCCACACCTGTGACACCTGGTCGCGGTGGCTGCTGTAGATGATCTGGGAGACCGGGTCGTAGACCGGACGCGCGCGCAGTTCGCCAAGATCAATGGCAACCATGTCGGCCTGTTTGCCGACTTCCAGCGAGCCGATGCTGCGTTCCAGGCCCAAGGCCTGCGCGCCATTGTAGGTGGCCATGCGCAGCGCCTGCGCTGCCGGCAGCGCACAGGGGTCGCCCGCCACGCCCTTGGCCAACAGCGAGGCGGTGCGGATTTCGCCGAGCATGTCGAGATCGTTGTTGCTGGCCGCGCCATCGGTGCCGCAGGCGACGTTCACGCCGCGTGCGAGCAGCTTGGCGACCGGGCAGAAACCGCTGGCGAGTTTCAAATTCGATTCCGGGCAATGCACGACCGTGGCGCCGCTGTGGGCCAGCAGATCGAGTTCATCATCGTCGAGGCAGGTCATGTGCACGCCGAGCAGGCGTGGCGTGACCAGGCCCAAGCCTTGCAGGCGGCGCAGCGGCCGCACACCGCTGACGGCGATGGCGCGTTCGACTTCATCCTTGGTCTCCTGCACGTGCATGTGCACCGGCAGGTCGAGCTCTTCGGCCAGCGTGGCGATGCGTCGCAGCGCGTGGTCGTCGACCGTGTAAGGCGCGTGCGGCGCGAAGGCGCTGGTGATGAGCGGATGGTCGCGGAACTTGTCGTGCACCGCCTGGCCTTTGCGGAAATACTCGTCGACGTCGGCCGCCCAGGCGCTCGGAAATCCAATCACGATCATGCCGATGACCGCGCGTATGCCGGCTTCGATGGCGGCCGACGCGGCCTCGTCACCGAAGAAATACATGTCGTTGAAGCAGGTCGTGCCGCCAAGCAGCATTTCGGCGGCCGCGAGACGCGTGCCGTCGCGCACGAATTCACGATTGATGGCGCGCGCCTCGGCCGGCCAGATGTGATTCTCGAGCCAGTCCATCAAGGGGCGGTCATCCGCCATGCCACGGAACAGGCTCATGGCGGCGTGGGTATGGGCGTTGACCAGGCCCGGTATCAGGGCGTGCTCCGGCAGCGAAATTTCTTCCACATGCGCGCCGCTGCTCTGCCATTGCGCCGTCGGTACGATGGCCGCCAGCTGCGAGTCTTCGATCACGACGGTGTGATGGTCGAGCACCGTGTTGGTGGGCTCGACCGGGATTACCCAGCGGGCATGGATAGCCTGGACGGATTGCGGCATGAATAACTTAAGCAGGCGTTGATTTAAGGCTAAAGTACCACAGCATTTTGAGACCCTCTAAGGAACCCTTGCATGTCGCACGCTCGAGACGACACCCAGGCCATACGCTGGGTTGGCGATCACCTGTCGTTGCTTGACCAGCGGCTGTTGCCGCGGGAAGTGACCTACATCGCCTGTCACGATGCCGACAGCGCCGCCGATGCCATTCGCAGCATGGTGGTGCGCGGCGCGCCGGCCATCGGCATTACCGCGGCCTACGCGGTGGCCTTGTCGGCGCGCACCCATTTCGCACGGGCCGGCGCGGCATGGCGAGCGGCGGTCACAGCGGATCTCGCCATGCTGCGCGAAACGCGGCCGACCGCCGTCAATCTCATGTGGGCGCTGGACGTGATGGCGGCGGCCTGTGCCGATATCGACGGCGACCCTTATCCACCGCTGCTGGCGCTGGCGTTGCGTCTGCACGATGAGGATCTCGCCGCCAATCGGGCCATGGGCGATTTCGGCGCGAGCCTGATCGCGCCCGGCTCGGGCGTCCTGACCCATTGCAATGCAGGCGCGCTCGCGACCGCCGGCTATGGCACCGCGCTCGGCGTCATCCGCAGCGCGTGGCGTGACGGACGGCTGGCGGCGGTCTACGCCGGCGAGACGCGGCCGTGGCTGCAGGGCGCGCGCCTGACGGTATGGGAACTCATGCAGGACGGCATCGACGTCAGCCTGATTGCCGACAGTGCCGCGGCGTGGCTGATGGCCCAGGGACGCGTGCAATGGGTCATCACCGGCGCCGACCGGGTGGCGGCCAATGGCGACACCGCCAACAAGATAGGCACCTATGGCCTCGCCACCCTGGCCCGTGCGCACGGCGTGCGTTTCATGATTGCTGCGCCGCTGTCGACCATCGATATCGCCACTGCCAGCGGCGCCGACATCGTCATCGAGCACCGTGAGGGCCGCGAATTGACGCAGCTCGGCGGCGTCGAAGTGGCGGCGCCCGGCGTGCGCGCATTGAACCCCGTGTTCGACGTGACGCCGGCCCATCTCATCGACGCGCTGGTCACCGAGAAGGGCGTCATCGAGCGCCCCGACCGGGCCAGCATCGCGGCCCTCTGTGCCGCCTGACTCACGAACGATGCAGGGGTGCCTTGATCGAAATCAGCGTGTTATACTGCGCCCTTCCCGTCGCCGGGAAATTCTTATAAAAATTCAATAAGTTAATTTGTTTCCCATGGCCGATTTCGCGCGCCAGCTGGTGCCTGTCAACATCGAGGACGAAATGCGCCAGTCCTACATGGATTACGCCATGAGCGTAATCGTGGGGCGCGCACTGCCGGATGCCCGTGACGGGCTGAAACCGGTGCATCGACGCGTGCTGTACGCGATGCAGGAAACCAGCAATGTCTGGAACCGACCGTATGTGAAATGCGCACGTGTGGTCGGTGAGGTGATGGGTAAATACCATCCCCACGGCGACAGCGCGATTTACGACACATTGGTCCGCATGGCGCAGGATTTCTCCCTGCGCTACACGCTCATCGATGGCCAGGGCAACTTTGGTTCGGTCGACGGCGACGCGCCGGCGGCCATGCGTTACACCGAGTGCCGCCTCGATCGCATCGCCAATGAACTGTTGGCCGATATCGACCGGGACACCGTCGATTTCGTGCCCAATTACGACGGCAAGGAACGGGAACCGACGGTGCTGCCGTCGCGCATTCCGAATCTCCTGGTCAACGGTTCCAGCGGTATCGCGGTCGGCATGGCGACCAATATCGCGCCGCATAATCTTCGCGAAGTGATCGACGCCTGCGTGGCGCTGATCGACGAGCCCAGCCTCGATGTCGACGCGCTCATGCGCTACATCCCGGGCCCCGATTTCCCGACTGCCGGCATCATCAACGGCTCGGCCGGCATCCGCGAGGCCTATCGCACCGGTCGCGGCCGCATCTACGTGCGCGCCCGCGCCGACATCGAAAATGCCGACACGGATTTCTCCAGCATCGTCATCACCGAGTTGCCCTACCAGGTCAACAAGGCGCGCCTAATCGAGAAAATCGCCGAGCTGGTCAAGGAAAAGAAGATCGAGGGCATCCGCCCCGATGGTCTGCGTGACGAATCCGACAAGGACGGCATGCGCATCGTCATCGAACTCAAGCGCGGCGAGAGCGCCGAGGTGCTGCTCAACAATCTGTATCGTCATACGCAGATGCAATCGGTGTTCGGCATCAACACCGTGGCGCTGATCGACGGCCAACCGCGTACGCTCAACCTGCTCGAACTGCTCGATTGCTTCCTGCGTCATCGCCGCGAAGTGGTGACGCGGCGCACGCTGTTCGAAGTGCGCAAGGCGCGCGATCGCGCGCATATCCTCGAAGGCCTGGCGGTGGCGCTGGCCAACATCGATCCGATCATTGCACTGATCAAGGCATCGCCGAATCCGAATGAAGCGCGCGAAGCCCTGATGGCGACCGCGTGGGCGCCTGGCCTGGTGATGACCATGCTCGAGCGCGCCGGCTCCGATGTGTCGCGGCCGCAGGATCTCGGCCCGCAGTTCGGCATGAAGGACGACGGTTACCACCTGTCGGAACGCCAGGCCAAGGAAATCCTCGACATGCGCCTGCAGCGCCTGACCGCGCTCGAGCAGGACAAGATTCTCGAGGAATACCGCGAAGTGCTGGCGCGCATCGATGATCTTTTGGACATCCTGCATCGCCCCGAGCGCCTCATGCAGGTCATCCGCGACGAACTCTTGGAGATTCGTGAGCAGTTCGGCGATGCGCGTCGCACGCAGATTGTCGAGACCCACGAAAATCTGTCGCTCGAAGATCTGATCTCGCAGGAAGACGTGGTCGTGACCTTGTCTCACGCCGGCTACGCGAAGTCGCAGCCGATCGAGGTCTATCGATCACAGCGTCGCGGTGGCAAGGGCAAGACCGCCACCACCACCAAGGACGAGGATTTCGTCGACAAGCTGTTCGTGGCCAATACCCACGACACCATGCTGTGCTTCTCCAACACCGGCAAACTGTACTGGCTTAAGGTCTACGAAGTGCCGCAGGCCGGGCGCACCGCGCGCGGCCGGCCGCTGGTCAACCTGCTGCCGCTGGTGGAAAACGAACGCATCACCGCGGTGTTGCCGATCAAGGAATTCGATCCGGAACTCTATGTCGTGATGGCGACCGCCAGTGGCGTCATCAAGAAGACTTCCCTCGACAACTTCTCGCGGCCGCGTTCGGCCGGCATCATTGCGGTCGACCTGGATGAAGGTGATCGCCTGGTCGGCGTGGCCCTCACGCAGGGCGCGGCGGATCTCATGCTGGTCAGCTCCGGTGGCAAGGCGGTGCGCTTCTCCGAGCAGCACGTGCGGCCGATGGGGCGTCTTGCGCGCGGCGTGCGTGGCATTCGCCTCGGGCCCGAGCAGGAAGTCATCGGCCTCATCTCCATGGAAGGCGACGGCACGGTGCTGATCGCGACTTCCAAGGGCTATGGCAAGCGCACGCGCTTCGAGGAATATCCGGTCAAGGGCCGCGGTGGACAGGGCGTCATCGCCATCCAGGCCAGCGAACGCAATGGCAACGTGATCGGTGCGGTGGCGGTTTCCGACGACGACGAAATCATGCTGATCAGCGACAAGGGCACCTTGGTGCGTACACCGGTAGCAGGCATTTCGGTCATCGGTCGCAACACCCAGGGTGTGCGCTTGATTGCGCTCGCTGACGGCGAGTCGCTGGTTGGCCTGGAACAGATTGCCGACCTTGCCGGCATCGCCGCCGACGGCGGTGAACTCGAAGAGGGTGATGATGCCAGCGGCGATGACAGCGCCGCGGGTGACAGCAGCGACGGCGCCGACGGCGCCGCCAGCGAATAGCACCGCAGAGCGCGGCGCCGTGGCGATATCGACATCGACTTCAGCGCGGATTTCTGCGCGTTGGCGCCGCTCGCAGCCGCCACGGCTCGCGGACTGAGTCGCCCATGTCGACCGAACAGCGCATAGGTGAATTGCGCGTCATGATAGACGCGGTCGACGACGAGCTCCTGCAATTGCTCAATCGCCGAGCCGCGCTGACCATGGAAGTCGGCGAGGTCAAACGCGGCAGCGGCACCGCCACCGAGTTCTACCGCCCCGAACGCGAAGCGCGCATCCTGCGGCGTCTGCTGGAATCCAATCCCGGCCCCTTGCCGGATGAAGATCTGGTGCGCGTGATGCGCGAGATCATCTCTACCTGCCTGTCATTGGAGCACGCGCTGCGAGTGGCCTATCTCGGCCCGGAAGGCACCTACACCCACGCCGCGGTCATGAAGCATTTCGGTGGCGCCATTGAACCGGTGGCCAGCACCAGCGTCGGCGAAGTGTTTCGCGAAGTCGAAGCGCGTGCCTGTGATTACGGCGTGGTGCCGATAGAGAATTCGGTCGGCGGATCGATCAACCAGACCCTTGATTGCCTCGCCGAATCGGGCTTGCGCATCTGCGCCGAGGTCGTGCTGGCCGTGCACCACCAGCTGTTGAGCAATGCCTCGACCTTCGACGAAGTGCAGCGTGTCTATGCACACGAGCAGGCGCTGGCGCAGTGCCGTGGCTGGCTGGACCGGCATCTGCCCGCCGCCGAGCGCATCGCCTTCAGTTCCAACGCCGCCGCCGCGCAGCGCGCGCGCGCCGAAGCCGGCAGCGCCGCGATAGCCAGCGTTGACGCCGGGCGTCGTTATGGGCTGACGGCGCTGGCTTCCAACATTGAGGATTTTCCGCACAACACCACGCGCTTCGCGGTATTGGGCCGCGCCATTCCCCGCGACAGCGGCGACGATGTCACGACCGTGATGTTCGGCCTGCCGAACAAGGCCGGCGCCCTGCACGCGATTCTGAGCGTGCTCGCCGAACGCGGCATCAGCATGACGCGTATCGAATCGCGTCCGGCGCGCAACGGCGTGTGGGACTACCTCTTTTTCGTCGACCTCCTGGGGCACAGCGATGACCCGGTGGTGGCGGCGGCGCTGGCCGAGATCGAGAATCGCGCAAGCCTGTTCAAATTGCTCGGCAGCTATCCGCGCGCCATTCTCTGAGCGCGGCGCGGGTCTTTAAGGTGACAGCATGATTTCCAAGCTGGTGGTGATCGGCGTCGGCTTGATCGGCGGTTCGCTGGCGTGCGCATTGCGCAAAGCGGGCAAGGTCGAGACCGTGGTCGGGGTCGGACGCGGCATCGCCAATCTCGAGCAGGCGGTGGAACTCGGTGTCATCGACAGCTACAGCCAGGACGCCGCACAGGCGGTGGTCGATGCCGACATGGTGGTCATCGGCGCGACCCTGGGTTCGACCGCCGACATTCTCGCGCGCATCGCGCCGGCGCTTGGGCCCGGCACCGTCGTTACCGACGTCGGCAGCACCAAGGCCAGCGTGGTGGCGTCCGCACGGGCGGCGCTCGGCGAAAAATTTGCGCGCTTCGTGCCTGGCCATCCGATTGCCGGCACCGAGCACAGCGGCGCGCAGGCGGCATTTGCCGAGCTCTATGTCGGCCATCGCGTGATCCTGACGCCCGTCGCGGAAACCGACACGGACGCACTCATCTGCGTGCGCGCGATGTGGGAAACGGCCGGCGCGCGCGTCGCGCAGATGTCGGTCGCCGATCATGACCGCGTGCTGGCGGCAACTTCCCACCTGCCGCACATGCTGGCCTTCACCCTGGTCGACATGCTGGCCGCGGCCAGTGATGCCGACGATATCTTTGCTTTCGCCGCCGGCGGCTTTCGCGATTTCACGCGCATCGCCTCCAGCAATCCCGAAATGTGGCGTGATATCGCGCTTGCCAATCGCGATGCGCTGCTCGAGATCTGCGGCGCTTACAACGCGCGTCTCGAACGTCTGATGCAGGCGCTGCGCGACGGCGATGGCGCAACACTCGAACTATCCTTCAAGCGCGCCAAAGAGGCGCGCGACCGCTGTGTGGTACCGCAAGCCAATGTCCGTCGCCAATGATCTCATCGTCGCGCCCGGGGGCGCGCTGACCGGCAGCATCGTCATCCCTGGCGACAAATCGGTTTCCCATCGTTCAGTGATGTTCGGCGCGCTGGCCGATGGTGTGTGCCAGGTGTCGGACTGCCTGCTCGGCGAGGACGTGTTGGCGACCATGGACGCGTTTCGCGCCCTGGGGGTCAAAGTCGACAATCACGGTGACGGCCGACTGACCGTGCACGGCGTCGGTGTCGATGGCCTGAAGGCGCCGGCGGCGCCGCTCTATCTCGGCAACTCCGGCACCTCGATGCGTTTGCTGTGCGGCATCCTCGCCGGCGCCGGTCTGCCGGCCACGCTGAGCGGCGACCCCTCCTTGAGCCGCCGTCCCATGCGCCGCGTGGCCGAGCCTCTGAATGCCATGGGCGCACGTTTGAGCACCGCCGCAGGCGGCACGCCGCCGGTGGTGCTGGCCGGCGGCGGGCGTTTGACGGCCATCGATTACCTGCTGCCGGTGGCGAGCGCGCAGGTCAAATCCGCGGTGCTGCTGGCCGGCCTGTATGCCGACGGCGTGACGCGCGTGACCGAACCGGCGCCGACCCGCGACCATACCGAACTCATGTTGCGCGCCTGCGGCGTCGAACTCGAAAGCGTGGGCGGCACCGTCAGTCTGCGCGGCGGGCAACGCCTGCGCCCGTTTGATATCGCGGTGCCGGCCGACATCTCCTCGGCGGCATTTTTCATCGTCGGCGCGGCTATCGCGCCCGGCAGCTGCCTGCGCATGCCGGCGGTCGGCGTCAACCCGACCCGCACCGGTGTGCTCGACATCATGGCGGCGATGGGCGCGCGCATCGACCACGGCGCGCCGCGTCTGGTCGGCAGTGAGCCGGTGGCGGATCTCACCGTGCATGGCTCGGCCCTGCGCGGTATCGACATCCCACAGGCCGCCGTGCCGCTCGCCATCGATGAATTCCCGGCCGTATTCATCGCCGCCGCCTGTGCGCAAGGCCGCACCGTGCTGCACGGCGCCGAAGAACTGCGCCACAAGGAAAGCGATCGCATCGCGGTCATGGCCGACGGCCTCAATGCGCTTGGCATCGGCACCGAAGTGTTCGACGACGGTATCGCCATCGACGGCGGTCAGCTGCGGGGCGGCGAGATTGACGCCCATGGCGACCATCGCATCGCCATGGCGTTCGCGATGGCGGCCTTGCGCGCCGATGGCCCGATCACCATCCGCAATGCCGCCAATATCGCCACCTCGTTCCCGACGTTCGTCTCGGCCGCCCGCGCCTGCGGCCTGCGGATCGCGTCCTCGTGACTGGCCGGTCGGCGCCGATCATCACCATCGACGGTCCGAGCGGCACCGGCAAGGGCACGCTGGCGCGCCTCATCACCGCCTGGCTCGGTTGGCATCTGCTTGATTCCGGGGCGCTTTATCGGGTCACGGCGCAGTTCGCGCTGGCCCGCGGCGTGGCCCTGGACGACGCCGATGGGATCGCCGCACTGGCGGCGCAACTGCCGGTCGAGTTCGTCGAAGGCGAGGGCGATACCCGCGTGCTGCTGGAAAGCCAGGACGTCACCGACCTCATCCGCAGCGAAGAGGCCGGCGCGCGCGCCTCGCAGGTCGCGGCCCTGGGACCGGTGCGGGCGGCGCTGCTCGACCGTCAGCACGCCTTCGCCCAGGCGCCTGGTCTGGTCGCCGACGGACGCGACATGGGCACCGTGGTATTCCCCGCCGCGGACCTCAAGATCTACCTCACGGCGAGCGTCGAGGAACGAGCCCGGAGGCGCTACAAGCAATTGAATGAAAAAGGAATGGGTGTTAACCTCCCGCAGCTTTTAGGGGACATCGCCGAGCGGGATCGTCGCGACGAACAGCGTTCCATCTCCCCTCTCAAGCCAGCAACCGACGCCATCATTCTAGATACGACCGATAGCGATATCGCCGCCGTGGTCCTGCATGTCAAACGTCTGGTGCGGGAAGCGGGCCTGGCCAGCGGCGCAACGTCCTGAGTGACACGCCGGGGTTCTGGGTCATCCGATCAACAACACACAGCTAGGAGACGGAAAGGTCTGACCCAAACCCAGCCGCGATGGCTGTGGTGCGACAGGCTTTCGTTTAAACAAAAATATGGCGGAAAGTTTCGCAGAATTATTTGAAGAGAGTCAGGTCGCTGCCAAGATGCGGCCCGGCACCATCGTCAAGGGCATCATCGTCGAGATCCGTTCGGATTTCGTGGTCGTGAATGCCGGACTCAAGTCCGAGGGTGTCATTCCGCTCGAACAGTTTCGCAACAATGCCGGTGACGTGGACGTCAAGGTTGGCGACGAGATCGACGTCGCGCTGGACGCAGTCGAAGACGGCTATGGCGAAACCCGCCTGTCGCGCGACAAGGCCAAGCGTGCCAAGGCCTGGGAAGAACTCGAGAAGGCCTGCGAAACCAACGAAACCGTCATCGGTATCATCAGCGACAAGGTCAAGGGCGGTTTCACCGTCGACATCAGCACCATCCGCGCCTTCCTGCCCGGTTCGCTGGTCGATGTGCGTCCGGTGCGTGACACCAGCTATCTCGAAGGCAAGCCGCTCGAATTCAAGGTCATCAAGGTCGACCGTCGCCGCAACAACGTGGTCGTTTCGCGCCGCGCAGTGGTGGAAAGCGAGAACTCGGCCGAGCGCGAAGCGCTGCTCGAAGGCCTGAACGAAGGCGCCACCATCAAGGGTCTGGTCAAGAACCTCACCGACTACGGTGCGTTCATCGATCTCGGCGGCATCGACGGTCTCCTGCACATCACCGATATGGCATGGCGCCGCGTCAAGCATCCGTCCGAAGTGGTCAACATCGGCGATGAAATCGAAGTGAAGGTGCTGAAGTTCGATCGTGATCGTCAGCGCGTGTCCTTGGGGCTCAAGCAGCTCGGTGACGACCCGTGGGTCGATATCGCACGCCGCTATCCCGAGCATTCCCGCCTGTTCGGCAAGGTTTCGAACATTGCCGATTACGGCTGCTTCGTCGAAATCGAAGAGGGCGTGGAAGGCCTGGTGCACGTGTCCGAAATGGACTGGACCAACAAGAACGTGCATCCGTCCAAGGTCGTGCACCTCGGCGAAGAAGTCGAAGTCATGGTGCTCGACATCGACGAAGAGCGTCGCCGCATCTCGCTCGGCATGAAGCAGTGCCGTTCCAACCCCTGGGAAGAATTCGCCGCCACCCATAACAAGGGTGAGCGCGTGGTCGGCAAGATCAAGTCGATCACCGACTTCGGCATCTTCATCGGCCTCGACGGCGGCATCGACGGTCTCGTGCACCTGTCGGATCTGTCGTGGGATCTGCCCGGCGAAGAAGTGGTGCGCAACTACAAGAAGGGCGACGAACTGGAAACCGTGGTGCTGGCGGTCGATGCCGAACGCGAACGCATTTCGCTCGGCGTCAAGCAGCTTGCCCAGGACCCGTTCTCGACCTACCTCGCCCAGCATGGCAAGGGCGTGATCGTGACCGGCAAGATTGTCGCGGTCGATGCCAAGGGCGCGACCATCGATCTGGCCGAAGGTGTGGAAGGCTCGCTGCGTGCCTCCGAGATCTCCATCGACCCGGTGGACGATGCACGCAAGGTGCTGCGCGAAGGCGAAGAAGTGGAAGCGCTGATTGTCGGCGTCGACCGCAAGCGTCGCGTCGTCAATTTGTCGATCAAGGCCAAGGAAAGCGAAGAAGAGCAGGCTGCCCTGCAGGAATACAGTGCCGACAATGACGGCACTCGCACGACGCTTGGCGACCTGCTGAAAGAGCAGCTCGACAAGTAAGCCGCTGCGCGCGCGTTCCTCGACCCGGAGGAACGCGCGTCCTGACCGCAGGCAAGTTAGAGAACAATAATGACAAAGTCTGAACTCATCGATTTATTGGTGCGCAAACAGTCGCAGCTGGGCTATCGTGATGTTGAGCTGGCCGTCAAGACCATGCTCGAGCACATGGGCCAGACCCTGGCGACCGGTGAGCGTATTGAAATTCGTGGCTTTGGAAGTTTCTCTCTGCACTACCGGCCGCCGCGCGTGGGACGCAATCCCAAGTCCGGCGACCCGGTGTCGCTGCCTGCCAAGTATGTGCCGCACTTCAAACCGGGCAAGGAACTGCGTGAGCGCGTCAATCTGGGGGCCGAGACCGCGCCCGAGATCAAGCTTGCACGGGACTACGATCCGGATACCGATGGCGACAATGATCTCCCGGACGACGACGACGAGTCGTAATCCTGCGTCTTCGTCACGGTGCTACCGGTGCTTGGCATGACGCGCCTGATTTACCTTCTTATCGCCGTGCTGGTGGCTCTCACCGGCTTGGCATTCCATATCCGTAACAAGCAGGACATCGTGCTCGACTATTTTGCCGGCACGGTCACCGTTGAACTGTCGCTCGTGGTGGTCGCGTCGCTGGTACTTGGCGTGCTGCTGGGCGCGTTGGTGATGGCGAGTTCGGTGTTGCGGCTCAAAGCCGAGATCCGCCGTCTGAAGCGTCGTCAGCAAATAGCCGGTCGCGAACTCGCCAGCCTGCGCGCGATTTCGGCCAAAGATGTCTCCTGAGTATCTATTCGGCCTGGTGGTATGTCTGCTGCCGGTCGCGGCCCTGTCGGGCTGGCTCGTTGGCAGACGCGAGGTCGGCGGACGGCGCAATGGGCGCGGCGCCGCTGGCGGTCTGTCCCCGGACTACATACGCGGGCTCAACTTCCTGTTGAACGACCGGCCTGACAAGGCCATCGAAGTTTTCATCAAGGCCATCGAAATCGAGAGTGAGACGGTCGAGACCCACCTTGCGCTCGGCAACCTGTTCCGTCGCCGCGGCGAAGTCGACCGTGCGATTCGCATCCATCAGAACATCGTCGCCCGCCCGAGTCTCGAATTCGACCAGCGTGCGCTGGCGCTGCTGGAACTCGGTCTGGACTACATGCGCTCGGGACTGCTTGATCGCGCCGAGAGCCTGTTCAAGGAACTGCTGGAAAGCGGTGCGCACCAGCGTCAGGCCATTGATCACCTGGTCGACATCTACCAGCAGGAACGCGACTGGGACAAGGCGCTCGAATACACCCAGCGACTGGAAAAGCTCGGTAACACGGATCTGCGCGATCGCCGCGCGCACTTCCTGTGTGAACAGGCCGACGCGCTGCTCGCCGAAGGCGATGTCGAGGAAGCCAGCGCTCGCCTGCGCCAGGCGCTGGCGGTCGACGATAAATGCGTGCGCGCGAGCCTCACGCAGGCGCGCTTGGCCATGACCGCTGGCGCCTACGAGGCCGCCATCCGACATCTGCAGCGCATCGAAACGCAGAACGTGGCCTTCATCTCTGAAGCCATCGTGCCGCTGGTCGAGTGTTATCGAACACTCGATCGCACGCCTGAGCTGGTCGCCTATCTCGAGCGCCTCGGCACTCAGCGCACCGGTGTCACGCCGGTGTTGATGCTGGCCGAGATGCTGCACGAACTCGACGGCGTCGACGCCGCCAAGCAGCGCATGGTCGACGAATTGAAGCAGCGTCCGACAGTGCGTGGCATCGACCGGCTGATTGCCTACTCGCTGGCCGGCGCTGATGGCGAAGCGCACGAGAGTCTGTCTCTGCTCAAGGAAGTCACCTCGCGACTCATCGAGCAAAAATTGAATTACATGTGCGGCAAATGCGGCTTCAAGGGCCGCTCGTTGCACTGGCATTGCCCGAGCTGCAAATCATGGAACTCGGTCAAGCCTATCCATGGTCTCGAGGGCGAATAGCACTCGACGCATTTGCCGGCGGCGCTGGGTCGTCGGCCTCATTTCAGCATCCGACCCATGACCGATACAGCCAAGCCTCTCATTATTGCCCTCGATTACGCCGATGCTGGCGCCGCGCTGGCGCTGGCTGAAAAGCTCGACCCGACGCAGTGCCGCGTCAAGGTCGGCAAGGAATTGTTCACCCGCGCCGGCCCCGAGGTGGTGCGTGAACTCGTAAGGCGCGGCTTTGAGGTGTTTCTCGATCTCAAATTTCACGACATCCCCAACACCGTGGCCGGCGCCTGTCGCGCCGCGGCGGATCTCGGTGTGTGGATGATGAATGTGCATGCCGCTGGCGGCGAGGCGATGATGCGTGCCGCGCGCGCGGCGCTGGGCGAGGGCGCTGAGCGTCCGCTACTGATCGCTGTGACGGTGTTGACCAGCTTCGACGAGCCGACGCTGCACGGCGTCGGCGTGGCGGGCACCATCGCCGATCAAGTATCGCGCCTCGCCGCGTTGAGCGAGCACGCCGGACTCGACGGCGTGGTGTGCTCGCCGCTCGAGATAGCGCAATTGCGTGCCGAGCGTTGCGCCGCGTTCAATCTCGTCACACCCGGCGTGCGGCCCGCCAGCAGTGGCGCCGACGACCAGGTGCGCGTGGCCACGCCGGGCGCCGCCATCGGCGCTGGCGCGTCTTATCTGGTGGTGGGGCGGCCGGTGACCCAGGTGCCCGACCCACTGGCGGCGCTGGCGGCCATCAACGCGGAAATCGCCGCTGCGCGACGTCATGGCTGACATGTCGACGCGCTTGAGTCCGCTGACGCCGGCCACCGCACCCGCCCCAGGACGCATCGCCCACTGGTCGCGCCTCTATGGCGGCGCGCGCGCGCTGGCGATCGCAACAACCGCGGCCACCCATCGCGGCCCGGTGGTGGTGATTGCGGCGGATGCCGCCGCCGCCGCGCGCTATGAACACGAGATAGGCTTTTTCGCGCCGGAGCTGCCGCGTTTCAATCTGCCCGATTGGGAGACGCTGCCCTACGATCGTTTCAGTCCTTACCAGGACATCACCTCCGAACGTATCGCAACCTTGTCGGCGCTGCCGACCCTGCAGCGCGGCGTGGTGATAGTCGCAGTGCAGACGGCGCTCCATCGCTTGCCGCCGCGCGCGTGGCTGGAAGGCCGTGCATTTCACTTGAAGCGTGGCGAAAAGCTCGACCGCGATGCTTTTCGCCGGCGCCTCGACGCCGCCGGCTATCGCGCCCAATCGCAGGTCGCCGAGCACGGTGACTTCGCGGTGCGTGGTGCGGTCATCGACGTCTTTCCGATGGGCACCGATACACCGTTCCGCATCGATTTGTTCGATGACGAAATCGAGACGCTGCGCCTGTTCGATCTCGAAACGCAGCGCTCGACCGACGAAATTGAATCGATTGCGGTGCTGCCGGCGCGCGAGTTTCCGCTCGATGAAGCGGCCACCCGTGAATTTCGCCGCGCTTGGCGCGTGGAATTCGAAGGCAAGCCGCAGGAGTGTCCGGTATATCAGGATGTCGGCGAAGGCCTGGCGCCCGCCGGCATCGAATACTACCTGCCGCTGTTTTTCGATCAGCTCGACCTCGTCACTGATTACCTGCCGCGCAGCACCCTGGTGGTGCTCGACGAGGCGGTTGAAGCGATGGGCGAGCGCTTTGGCGAGGCGGTGGCCGAGCGCTATGAGCAATTGCGTCACGATGTCGAACGGCCCTTGGTCAAGCCGGCGCGCCTGTTCGCAACACCGGCTGAACTGCTGCAGGGCTTGAGCGCGCAGGCCTGTGTGAAAGTCAGCGGCCTGTCGGCCGACGACCAGGCGCAGCAGGAATTCGCCACCCACACGCCGGTGCGGGTGCCGATAGACGCGCGCGCCGCCGCACCCTTCGCCTTGCTGGACGATCACATCAAGCGTTGTGAAGGGCGCGTGCTGTTGCTGGCCGATTCCCTGGGGCGCCGCGAAAGCATGCTGGAGCTGTTTCAGCATCAGCCGTTTCGCCCGCGTGCGTTTGATTCCTGGCAGGAGTTCCTGGCCTCCGATGCGCCGGTAGGCATCGCGGTGGCGGCGCTGCACGACGGCGCCGAGATCGACGAACCGCGCCTGTCGCTGTTGACCGAAGGACAATTGTTCGGCGAGCGTGCGGCGCAGCGGCGTCGGCGTCGCGCCACCACCGATCAGGAAGCGGTGATCCGCAACCTCACCGAACTTAGGCCCGGTGCGCCGGTGGTGCACGAGCAGCACGGCGTCGGTCGCTACGTGCGCCTCGAAGTCTTGACCGTCGGCGGTGTGACCAACGAATTCATCAAGATTGAATACGCCGACGGCGACAACCTCTACGTGCCGGTCAGTGCGCTCGATCGCATCAGCCGCTATTCCGGCGTCGACCCCGATCACGCACCGCTGCACAAGCTCGGCAGCGGCCAGTGGGAGAAGGCACGACGCAAGGCTCACGAGAAGATTCGCGACGTCGCCGCGGAGCTGCTCGAAATCCATGCCCGCCGTGCCGCGCGCAAGGGCCATGCCTTCAAGGTCGACCGCGCCGGCTTCGCCGCCTTCGAAGCGGCCTTCCCGTTCGAGGAAACGCCCGACCAGTTGAACGCCATCACCGGCGTGTTGGCCGATATGCAGCGCGAGCAGCCCATGGATCGCCTGGTATGCGGCGACGTCGGCTTCGGCAAGACCGAAGTCGCCATGCGCGCCGCCTTCATCGCGGTCAACGACGGTCACCAGGTCGCCATCCTGGTGCCGACCACGCTGCTTGCGCGCCAGCATTACCAATCGTTGAAGGACCGCTTTGCCGATTGGCCGGTGCGGGTCGGACAGTTGTCGCGCTTCAGTGACAGCAAGGAGACCAAGGCGACCTTGGCCGGTCTTGCCGACGGCACGGTCGACATCGTGGTCGGCACCCACAAGCTGCTTGGCAAGGAGATCAAGTTCAAGCGACTGGGGCTCTTGGTAATCGACGAAGAGCATCGCTTCGGCGTGCGCCAGAAGGAGAAGATCAAGGCGCTGCGCGCCGACATCGACATCCTGACCCTGACCGCGACGCCGATACCGCGCACGCTCAACATGGCCTTGTCCGGCACCCGCGAGCTGTCGATCATCGCCACCGCGCCGTCGCGGCGGCTAGCGATCAAGACCTTCGTGCGCGAATGGTCGAGTTCGCTGCTGCGCGAAGCCATCCTGCGCGAGATCGGCCGTGGCGGTCAGGTCTACTTCGTGCACAACGAAGTGGAGAACATCCAGGAGATGGCGCAGACCGTGGCCGAGATCGCGCCCGAGGCGCGTATCGCGGTGGCCCATGGCCAGATGCGTGAGAGCGAACTCGAACAGGTGATGCTCGATTTCTATCACGGCCGCTGCAACGTACTGTTGTGCACCACCATCATCGAGACCGGTATCGACGTGCCGAACGCCAATACCATGATCATCAACCGCGCGGACAAATTCGGCCTCGCCCAGCTTTACCAGCTGCGCGGACGCGTCGGCCGTTCCCACCACCGCGCCTATGCCTATCTCGTCATCCCGCATCGCAAGGAGATCACGGCCGACGCGGTCAAGCGCCTGGAAGCCATCGAATCGCTGGAAGATCTCGGCGTCGGCTTCACGCTCGCGACCCACGATCTCGAAATTCGCGGCGCCGGCGAGATCCTCGGTGAAGAGCAGAGCGGGCAGATTCAGGAGATCGGTTTCGGTCTTTATTCCGAACTGTTGAACCGCACGGTGGCGGCCCTGAAGAGCGGTCGCGGCATTGATCTCGATGAAGCCATGGATGCGCGCACCGAAGTTGAATTGCATGTGCCGGCGCTGCTGCCGGACGATTACCTGCCCGACGTGCATACGCGCCTCATTCTTTACAAGCGCATTGCCAGCGCGCGCAGCGTGGCGGAACTCGATGACCTGCGCGAAGAACTCATCGATCGCTTCGGCCTGTTTGCCGATCCGGTGGACAACCTGTTCCGCGTCACTTCCTTCAAGCTCGAAGCGGAGAGCTTGGGCATACGACGCATCGATCTCGGCAGCCGCGGTGGCCGCATCGAATTTCATCCCAAGCCGAACATCGAGCCCATCCGTATCATCGAACTCATTCAACGTGATCGCGCCTACCGCCTGGATGGTGGTGAGAAGCTGCGCATAACCAAGGAGCTGCCCGATGCCGAGTCACGCTTCGCCGAGCTCAAGAGCGTGTTTGAGCGCCTGGCGCGCAAGCAGGCCGCCTGAGATGGCGCTGCGCGCCGTCGTGCTGTGCGCGCTGCTGGCGCTGCCCGGTATTGCCGCGGCGCGCTGGTACCAGGTCGATGTGGTGGTGTTCCGGCATAACGTCGAATCGACCGCGGGCGGCGAACAATGGCCGGCCATGACCGAGCTGCCGGATTTCAGCGACAGCATGGACCTCATTACCGATCTGCCGGCGATGGCTGACGAGCCTGCCGAAACACAAACACCGGGCGGCGCCGGCCCACTGGCGTTCAAGGCGCTCGATCGCAACGAACGCGGGCTCAATGATGCCGAGCGACGTCTGCGCAACAGCAGTGAATACGCGCCCCTGCTGTCGGCCGCCTGGCGGCAGCCGAGTTTCGGTGTGAGTGGCGCCAAGCGCGTGCATCTTGCCGATGTCGATACGCGCGGCGCCACGGCGACCCGCCAGAGCGCCAATGGCGATTCAGGTGTCGCGACGGTGGCCCTGACGCCGCGTATCGAAGGCACGGTGATGCTCAAGGTCGCGCGGCAGATGAGCGTCGATGTCGATTTCATCTACGACCACGACGGCACGCCGGTCAGGCTCAAGGCCTCACGCAGCATGAAGCTGCGCGAAGTGCATTACTTCGACCACCCGTTGTTCGGGGTGCTGGTGCAGGTGGTGCCGTTTGATCTGCCAGAGGAAGATCCGTCCGCCGGCAGCGGCAGCGACGAGCCGGTGGATGAAGGCGCAGGCCATGATGAAAATACAGGCGCCGTGCCGGAGCCGGATTGACCCGGCGCGCGCCACTCGGGGAAATTTTTGTGGGTGAGACTGAAGTCTGACCGACAATGATCGGGTAAAGCCGGGCGGGTTTACTCTCTGCCCATGCGCGCCGCCAGCGCTGCAATCACGCTGCGTATCCTGCCCATGCCAAGCTTAAGCTCACGTTCGATATCGGCCATGGTGATCTCGCCCTTGGCGCGGCCGGCGGCGGGATTGACCACCAGCGAAATGTTCGCGTAATCGATGCCGAGTTCGCGCGCCAGCGCGGCTTCCGGCATGCCGGTCATGCCGACGATGGTGCAGCCGTCGCGTTCGAGCCGGTCGATTTCGGCCGCGCTTTCTAGACGCGGCCCTTGCGTCGCGGCATACACGCCGCTGGCGCGCACGGCGATGCCGGCATCGTTTGCCGCGGCGAGCAAGGCTTCGCGCAGACGCGGCGCATAGGGATCGCTGAAATCGACGTGCTGCGGGTGCGGTTGCGTGCCGTCGGAATAGGTGTGCTCGCGGCCGTAGGTATAGTCGATGACCTGTGTGGGTATGACTATCGCGCCGGTGCCGGCCTCGTGTTCAATGCCGCCGACAGCGGCGGTGGCGATGATCGCGTCGACGCCGGCCTCGGCCAACGCCGCGATATTGGCGCGGTAGTTGATGAGATGCGGCGGCAGGTGATGATTGCTGCCATGGCGCGGCAGAAACACCAGCTCCACGCCCTGCAATTCGCCGCGCGTCAGCGCCGCGGAAGGCGCGCCCCAGGCGGTGAGCACGTTGCTGTGAGAGACGTTGCCGAGCCCCGGCAGATCGTACAGACCACTACCACCGATGATGCCGAGTTTCATGGCGCCGCTCCCACTGCGTAGACGCCGGGGGCGTTGCGCAGATAACCCTTGTAGTCCATGCCGCAGCCGAACAGGTATTCATCCGGCAAGGTCAGGGCGGAAAAGTCGGCCGCGGCGAGTCCGGCGCGATTGGCAATGGTCTTGGTCACCAGCACCGCGCTCAGCACTTCGGCCGCGCCCTGCGCATGGCATTCGTCAATCAAGGCCGACAAGGTCAAGCCGTGATCGAGGATGTCGTCCACCACCAGCACGGTGCGGCCGCGTATCGATTCAGGTGGGCGTTTGATCCAGGTGATGTCGCCGCCGCTGGTGGCAAGGCCGTAGCGCGTGAGATGCACGTAATCAACCTGCAAGGGAAAATCCAGACGTTCCAGCAGCAGTGCCAGCGGCGATGCGCCGCCGGTCATGACGCACAACAACAGTGGATTGGCGTTTTGCAGGCGCGCGCTGATGTTTTCCGCCATCGCGTCGCAGGCGCGATGCACTTCGGCCATCGATGCCAGGCAACGCGCGCCGGCACGCACGCGCGTGACTTCCGAAACTGTCACATCGCTCATGAACGCTGCTCCAGCGCCTGTCGGCCGGCGTAATCCCGCGCAAACTGATGGGCGGCGCGACCACTGCGCGAACCATGCAGCAACGCCCATTGCAAGGCGGCGGCGCGCGCACCGGGCAGATCCGAAAGATTGGCCTTGAAGGCGCGCAGCCAATGTTCGGCGATGTCGAGATATCGGTCCTGGCTCAAGGGATGGAAGGACAGCCACAGACCGAAGCGTTCCGACAGCGAGATTTTTTCTTCCACCGCTTCGCTCTGATGCAGTTCACCGTCGACCACGCGCGCGCCCTGGTTGTCCGACTGGTGCTCGGGCATGAGGTGGCGACGGTTGGAGGTGGCGTAGATGATGATGTTGTCCGGTGTGTCGAGCACCGAACCGTCGAGCACGGTCTTGAGGGCGCGATAGGTGGCGTCGTTATCGTCGAAGGAAAGGTCGTCGCAGTAGATGATGTAGCGGCCACGGCTGTCGTGCAGACGGTCGACGATGTCTGGCAGGTCGACGAGATCGAGGCGGTCGACTTCCACCAGGCGTAAACCCTGGGCGGCGTAGTCATTCAACAGCGCCTTCACCAGTGACGACTTGCCGGTGCCGCGCGGGCCCCACATGAGTGCATTGTTGGCCGGCAGCCCGGCCAGGAACTGGCGGGTGTTGCGCTCCAGTGCATCCTTCTGGCGCTCGATGTGCAGCAGATCGGCAAGACGCACTTGATTGAAGCGGTGTATCGCTTCCAGGCGTCCGGCACGGCCATTGGATTTGCGCCAGCGCCAGGCGATGGCGTCTTCGAGGTCATCGTCCTGCGGCGTCGGTACCAGGCGCTCAAGGCGCTCCAGGAGTTGTTCTGCGCGACGAAAGAATTTGTCTGCTTTTCCCAAGGAAGGCGTCCACTCGATTCAGGTCGGGCGCCATTCTACTGCATCGTCCGCCGCGCGCGAGGCGCGGCGCCTCAGGAAGCCAGGGCCACGTTGGGGTTGGCGCCCGCCACTTCGCGCAGCATGGCGCGGGTCAACTGATATTCGATGCGCTTCTTGTAGTTCAGCAGATCGAACGGCCGCAGCGACTCGATGCCGATTTGCTTGCGGAAGCGCGGCGAGAGATCGAGATCCGTGATGTAAATCGGATAAATCTCGCCGGCTTTGCGCTGCGAGAGCACAAACTCGGCGACCTGCACGAACAGCGAGCCGCCGTGCTCCCAGGTCGAGAATTCGCGATGGTTGGCGTGGATGGTGAATTGCTGGTGGCCATGCACGTCGGCATCGGCCAGCACCTGGATGGAAAGATAGGGACTGCCGACCAGCGGCTGATCGCTATAGGGCTTCAACTGCACGCTCGACCCAACGCTCAGGATCTCGACGGTGTCGATGGCGAGTTCCTCAAGCGCGATGCCGCTGCTGCCGTCGAAACTGCAGCGTGGCAGGGCGGTGTCGAGGAAGCGCCGGTAGTGATGCAACAGCGCCGCCATGTTGTGACACTCCTGGCGATGCACCAGCAACAGACCACGCTCGTCGATGATGAAGATGTCGGCGAACTGTCCACGTTGGCGGGCAAAGACCTGCAGGCGTCCCGCGCGATTGTGCGGATAGATAAAAGGCAGCACGCCGGCGTGGGCGCATTCACCGTCGAAATGTACGGTGTTGAAGCGTTCATTGCTGGCGTCGCCCAGCGCGCGCAGCAGAACCACCTGGCCGCCGTGCACTTCAATCCGTGGCTTGCCCTTGTTCATGCGGATATGGTGCAACTGGTCGTCGATTTCCAGCACGAAATGCGGTGTCGAATCCACCGCGTGACGGAGTAGAAAGCGATAGGCGGTGCTGAAGGTCTGCGTCACACGTTCGGCAATCTGGTTGGCATAGTCTGATGTAAAGCAGTGCGCCTCGATGGGCGGCACGCTGGTCTCATGGCTCTCGACATTCGCCCATTGCAGGCATTCGGCCAGTGCTTCAAGCACCGCGCCGTTGCCTTCATAGTGATAGGTGAAGGTTTCCGACCAGCTGGTGACAAACACCAGGTCGATGGTGCGGACCAGGTTCATGCGCCGCGCGCCGAACTGGAAGGCGTCGGTGCGATTGCTGGTCAACACCCCGGCGGCATTCGACGAGAATGTCGAGACGCCGACGTTCACCATCAATATCACTCGCGAAATACGCGGCCGCGCACGCAGGCCGTCGTCGCCGTCCACTTCGTCGGCGGCATGCAGATTGGTGGCGAGAGCCTCGTTGACGCGCTTGATCTCGAGCGCCGATAAATCGGTGGTCTGGGTGAACACATGCCAGGTGGTGGCCGGGTCACTCAGCCGGTTCATGTGGCACCAGATGAGGATCTCCGCCGCCGATGCGCAGCGTTTCAAGGGGCGACGGAACTGTACTTCCGCCGGCCTCACCATGCCGGTAAACAGCATCCATACCGTGCCGGTCTCGCCGAGCTTCACTTCATGCAGCGACAGGCTCGCTTCCTGCGGGTTGCTGCAGATGCCGCGTGTCACCACTTCTATCTTGGCCGGCTTCTTTTCAAACGCGGCGTAGAGCTGGCGGCCGAGCACATGCAGGTCGTGGCCGCTGATCTTGTGATCGTTGGCCTGGTCGCGCGCGAACTGCGACAGCATGGCGTAGCTGTCCTTCAACGTATTGATCAGGTCGCGCCGCTCCTCGACCGCAGTGTCGATGCGCCATTCCTCGCGTTGATCGAGACGTGATACCTGCTCCCAACTCCAGCCCCAGGCCTCGACCATGTGGTTGAGCACCTCGGCGCGCCAGTCCTCGGCGGCCTGCGGACCGCGCGTCGACAGGCGCAGGTTGGCTTTGATGTAGAAGCTGCGGCGCAGCACATCGAGCCGCACCGGATCGTTGCGCGCCATGAGGTGCTCTTCGACCTTGGTGTACATGAGGATGTAGGGGTCGAGGCTGTCGAGATTGACGTGTTCCGATTCAATGCTCTGCTTGTAGCGCTGACTCAACAGGGTGGTGTTGGGGAATTCCGCCGCATAGGCTTCCATCAACAACAGTTTCAGTACCGATTTGTAAGGGGACTTGATGCTCTTGTAGAGCTGCCACACCGCCGCGCCGAAAAATTCTTCCACCGGAATGCTGGCCAGACCGCCGAAGTCGATGTAGTCACGGGGGTCGAGCTGACGCGCGGCCACGGCTTCACGCACGTAGTCGTCGTACTGGTGCTCGAAGCGTGATGGCACCCGCCACCACAGCGGCCGCAGGCCGGCGACCAGCAGGCTCGAGCGATAGAATTCATCGAGCAGCAGCGAGTGCTGTGACGAGCCGCTGCTTTCGTCCGACAGCGACAACATCTCGCCGCTGCGGAAGCGCTCGGCGTCGAGCACGAAGAAGTGCACCTCGAGACCAATCTCGGCCGCGAACAGTTCGATGCGGCGCGCTTTCTCGGCAATCAGGTCGACGGCGGCCGGCGCGAGTTCCGGGTCGTGGCACAGCCACATGTCCAGATCGCTGTGGCGGGTGTAGGCGATGGTGCCGGGGCTGCCCATCATGTACAGCGCGCGTATCGGGAAGCGCACCGCCGAGCGTCGGTCGTAATCAAAGGACCGCACCATGCGTTTGGCGGCGCGCAGGGTCGGTTCCGTCGGTCCGTAATCGTTGATGCCGGCGGGTGTGTCCTTGGACACGTAGCCCGGCAGCAGCGGGTGATTGATGTGAAACAGCAGCGGCAGCATTTCGAGGAAATCGCGCTGGCGCGGCGTGAGTGAGGCCTGCACACGACGGAGACGGTCGCGGTTCAAAAGCAGAAAGCGTTTCTCGCCGTTTTCCGCGCCTGGTGTGAGCTCGCCATGGGGATGAATCTGCATGGAATGCCTTAGCGGCCGCGGACGTCGGATCTTCAGTCCGCGGCGAGGCCTCGCGCGAGCCCGCCGGCGCCGCTATAAATCCAGTAAATTCAATGATTTTTGATTGTGCATCGAGCGTCATTGGCCGATAATCGCGAGGCCGTCGCGCAGGACCATCCCAGGCCCCGCGCGGCCCGTTCAGCATCTGACCACTGGAGGATTTCCCGAGCATGTTTTCCCGCGATATGTCGATTGCCGGTTTCGACGACGAACTGTGGCAGGCCCTCGAGGCGGAAAGGACCCGTCAGGAAACCCATATCGAACTCATCGCTTCGGAGAACCATGCCAGCCCGCGGGTGCTGGCGGCTGCCGGCACGGTGCTGACCAACAAGTACGCCGAAGGCTATCCGGGCAAGCGCTACTACGGTGGCTGCGAGCATGTCGACGTGGTCGAAAACCTCGCCATCGAGCGCGCCAAGACGCTGTTCGGCGCGAGCTATGCGAACGTGCAGCCTCATTCCGGTTCGCAGGCCAATGGCGCGGTGTATCTCGCCATGCTCGAAGCCGGCGACGGCGTACTCGGCATGAGCCTCGCCCATGGCGGTCACCTGACCCACGGCGCAGCGGTCAATTTCTCCGGCAAGACCTACCACGCCACCCAGTACGGCCTCGATCCGGCCACTGGTTACGTCGATTACGACCAGGTCGCGCGCCTCGCCCGCGAACACAAGCCGCGCATGATCATGACCGGCTTCTCGGCCTATTCGCGCATCCTCGACTGGGCCAAGTTCCGCGAGATTGCCGATGAAGTCGGCGCTTACCTGGTGGCGGACATGGCGCATGTCGCCGGCCTGGTCGCCGCCGGGCTGTATCCGAGCCCGGTGGGGATTGCCGACTTGACCACCAGCACCACGCACAAGACCCTGCGCGGACCGCGCAGCGGCCTCATCCTCGGGCGGGGCAATGAAGCGCTGGAAAAGAAAGTGAGTTCGGCGGTGTTCCCCGGCATCCAGGGCGGACCCTTGATGCACATCATCGCGGCCAAGGCGGTGGCCTTCAAAGAGGCGATGGAGCCCGACTTCCGCGCCTACCAGGCGCAGGTGCTGGTCAATGCCAGAACCATGGCCGAGACCTTCCTGTCGCGCGGCTTCAACGTGGTCTCGGGCGGCACCGACAATCACCTCTTTCTGGTCGACCTCGTCAGCAAGGGCCTGACCGGCAAGGCGGCCGACGCCGCGCTCGGCAGCGCGCACATCACGGTCAACAAGAACGCGGTGCCGAACGACCCGCAGTCACCGTTCGTGACCAGCGGCATCCGCGTCGGCACGCCGGCCATGACCACGCGCGGCATGCAGGCCGACGAGGCACGGCAGCTGGCGCTGTGGATGTGCGATGTGCTCGATCACATCGACGACGAGACCGTGATCGCGCGTGTGCGCGGCCAGGTCAGCGAACTATGCGGGCGCCATCCGGTGTACGCGGTCTGAGCGCCAGGCGCACGGCCAGTCAGCACACACACACAGAGCGCAGGCCATGCATTGTCCATTCTGTACCCACGTCGATACGCGCGTGATTGACTCGCGCCTGCTCGGCGAAGGCGATCAAATCCGTCGTCGTCGTGAATGCGTGAGCTGCAAAGCGCGCTTCACCACTTACGAAACCGCCGAACTCAGCCTGCCGCGCATCATCAAGAGCGATGGTCGGCGCGAGACCTTCAACGAAGACAAGCTGCGCAGCGGCTTTCTGAAGGCACTGGAAAAACGCCCGGTGGCGATGGAGCGCGTGGAAAGCGCCATCAACGACGTCAAACGCCAGATTCGCGAAAGCGGTGAGCGTGAAATTGATTCGGTGCGCATCGGCGAACTGGTGATGGACGCGCTGCGTAATCTCGACCAGGTTGCCTATGTGCGTTTCGCCTCGGTGTATCGCAGCTTCGAGGACGTGAAGGCGTTTCTCGAAGAAATCGAACGGCTGGAAAACGAACTGCCGCCGGATCTGCGCGAACAGCAACTGGATTTGCTGCAGGCCGAGAAAGCCAAGAAGCCGAGCTGATTGCGCGCCGCTGCTCTGCGCATGACGAGTCACGACGACGAAAAATTCATGGCCCAGGCGCTGGCGCTCGCCGCGCGCGGCCAGTATTCGACTTCTCCCAATCCCTGCGTCGGCTGCGTGCTGGTCAAGGACGGCGTGGTGCTGGCCGAAGGCTTCCATCGCCGTGCAGGCGGGCCCCATGCCGAAGCCGACGCCCTGGCCAAGGCGGGTGAGCGGGCGCGCGGCGCGACCGCCTATGTGAGTCTCGAACCCTGCAATCATCACGGCCGCACGCCGGCCTGCAGCGAAGCCTTGGTGGCGGCGGGGGTGGCACGCGTGGTGTACGCGATGGACGACCCCAACCCGCGCGTGGCCGGCGCCGGTGCGGCGCGTCTGCGTGCGGCCGGTATCGAAGTGCTGGGTGGCGTGGCTGCGAGCGCCGCGGCCGAACTCAATCGCGGCTTCTTCCAGCGCATGCGCAGCGGCCGGCCGCGCGTGCGCATCAAGCTCGGCATGAGCATCGACGGCGGCGCGGCGCTTGCCGACGGCAGCAGCCAGTGGATCACGAGCGCGGCGTCGCGCGCCGACGTGCAGCGCCTGCGCGCCGAGTCCTGCGCGATAGTGACCGGAATTGGCACACTGCTGGCCGACGATCCCTCGCTCAACGTGCGCGACCCGCGCTTCGACATGCATGGCCGTCAGCCCCATCGCATCGTGCTCGACAAGTACCTGCGCACGCCGCCCGACGCGCGCCTCCTGAGTCTGCCGGGCGAGACCTGGATCTTCTGCGGTGAGCAGGCCTTGTCCGAGGCTGCGCCGCTGCGCGCGGCCGGTGCGAGCATCGAAGCGTTGCCGCTCACCGATGGACGTATCGACTTGCACGCGCTGGTGGCGCGCTTGGGTGAGCTCGAGATCAACGACCTCATGGTCGAATCGGGGCCGCGCCTGGCCGGCGCCTTCATCGCCGCGCGCTGTTTCGACGAACTGGTGCTGTATATCGCGCCCAAGATCCTGGGGCTCACGGCGCGCGCCGCGCTGGAAGTGCCGTCACCGACGCTGCTCGCCGACGCGCTGACCCTGCCTATGGCCGCCTGCGACCGGATCGGAGATGATTTGCGCGTCGTTCTGCAATGTCCTTGATGGAAGAATCATGTTCACAGGTATCGTCGCCACCGTAGGTCGCATCACTCAATTGTCACGGCGCGGCGACGCCATGCGCATGGCCATCGATTCGGCCGGCCTCGATCTGAGCGATGTGGCGCTGGGCGATTCCATTGCGGTGTCCGGGCCGTGTCTGACGGTGGTCGAGTTCGGCGCGCGACATTTCGCCGTCGACGTCTCCACCGAGACGCTGGCCCGCACCACGCTCGGCGCGCGCCAGGTGGGCGACGCGGTCAACCTGGAAAAGGCCCTGCGCCTCACCGACAGGCTCGGCGGACACCTCGTCAGCGGCCACATCGACGGCATCGGCTCGGTGGTCAAGCGCGAGCCACTGAACGACTACATTCGCTGGGTGGTGCGGGTGCCGGGCGAACTCGCGCACTATCTCGCCTTCAAGGGCTCGGTCGCCATCGACGGCGTCAGCCTGACCGTCAACGGCGTTGACGGTGACACCTTCGACGTACTGACCATTCCTCACACCCTGGAGCGCACCACGCTCGGCGCCTTGAGCGCCGGTGCGGCCGTCAACATCGAAGTCGACCTCATTGCCCGCTACATCGAACGCATGTTGAGCAAGACCCAAGCCCCGGCGGGTGGCGGCATCACGCTCGCGAGCCTGGCCGAGGCCGGTTTCGGCGCCGGCCCCGCCAGCTGATTCGCCAGGGCGCGTCCAGCGCGTCCACGGCCCGCCCCCGGCGGGCTGAAATGTTTATAATCGGCAGCCCATTCACGAGCATCGACTCCGGCGACTTACCATGGCACTCAGCAGCACACAGGAACTGATCGACGAGCTACGCGCTGGTCGCATGATCATCATCATGGACGATGAAGATCGCGAAAACGAAGGCGACTTCATCATTGCCGCCGAGCATTGCACGCCGGAGACGATCAACTTCATGACCAAGTTCGGTCGTGGCCTGATCTGCCTGACCCTGACCGAAGACCGCTGCCGTCGCCTGAACCTGCCGCTGATGGTGCAGGACACCCGCTACACCCATCGCACCAATTTCACGCTGTCCATCGAAGCCGCCGAAGGCGTCACCACCGGCATCTCGGCCGCCGATCGCGCGCGCACCGTGCAGGCGGCGGTGAAGAAGGACGCGCAGCCTTCCGATCTGACCCAGCCCGGCCACATCTTTCCGTTGATGGCGCAGTCGGGTGGCGTGTTGACGCGCGCTGGCCACACTGAAGCGGGCTGCGACTTCTCGCGTCTGGCGGGCCTCGAACCGGCCGCCGTGATCGTCGAGATCCTGAACGACGACGGCACCATGGCGCGGCGCCCGGATCTCGAACGCATCGCCGAAGAACACAATCTCAAGATTGGCACGATTGCCGATCTGATCCATTTCCGCATCGCCAATGAGAAGACCGTCGAGCGCGTCGCCGATTCGATTATCCCGACCGAATTCGGCGATTTCCGTCTGCTCGCCTACGAGGATGCGATCCATGGCGATCTGCACATGGCGATGGTCAAGGGCGATATCGATGCCGAGCGACCGACGCTGGTGCGCGTGCACATCTACAACCCGTTCGAGGATCTGACCGCGAGCCTGCGCAAAGACGCAGGCTGGCCGTTG
Source organism: Gammaproteobacteria bacterium (assembly GCA_020849475.1). Classification (GTDB taxonomy): domain Bacteria; phylum Pseudomonadota; class Gammaproteobacteria; genus JADJYF01. Next base: position 15,814 of record JADLGE010000041.1, on the reverse strand, counting down.
CGCGATGCCATGCAGCGCGTGGCGGCGGCGGGCGAGGGTGTGATCGTGGTGCTCAACAACCAGGTCACCAATCGTGAACTGGTGCACCAGGTGCGTTTGTATAACGAGTCCGATGACGGCGCGGTGCCGCGGCGTGAAAACCCCGCCATGGACTGGCGACAGATCGGTCTCGGCGCACAGATCCTGGCGGACGCTGGCGTGCGCAAGATGCGCGTCATGAGCAATCGCCGCAAATATCATGCGATCTCGGGCTTCGGTCTCGAAGTCGTCGAATACGTCAAATAAGCCGGCCCGCGCGGCGCTCAACTCAAGTAGAAGGTAAAGAACGATGCAGGACGTGACGGTCATCGAAGGACGCCTGGTGGCGGAAGGCAAGATGCGCGTGGCCATCATCAGCGCGCGTTTCAACGGCTTCATCGTCGAAGCCCTGGAAGCAGGCTGTCTCGATACGCTGCGTCGCCATGGCGTCGCACCGGCCGACGTGACCGTCACCCGCACGCCGGGTGCGTTCGAGATCCCGGTGGTGGCGGCCAGGCTCGCCAAGTCGGGCAAGTACGACGCGGTGATCGCGCTTGGCGCTGTGATCCGCGGCGCGACCGCGCATTTCGATCATGTCGCCGGCGCCTGTTCGCGCGGCTTGGGCGCGGTCGCCACCGACACCGGCGTGCCGGTGATCTTCGGCGTGTTGACGGTCGACAATATCGAGCAGGCCATCGAGCGCGCCGGCACCAAGGCCGGTAACAAGGGCGCGGAGTCTGCCGTCACCGCCATCGAAATGATCTCGTTGATGCGCCAGCTGTGAGCAAAGCCAGCGGCGGTTCCAATCATGGTCGAGTGCGTGCGCGGCGCTGTGCCGTGCAGGCGCTCTACCAGTGGCAGATGGCCGGCCAGGAGCCGCGCGACATCGTCAAGGAATTCGTGTCTGATCGCGAACTGGTGAGCGTCGACATGGAGTACTTCACGAGCCTGGTCAGTGAAGTGCCGCGTCATTTCGAAACTTTGAAAACCGATCTGACGCCATTCCTCGATCGCGAATGGCTGCAACTCGACCCGGTCGCGCGCAGCGTGCTGCTGCTCGGCGCCTATGAGATGCGCTACTGCCTCGAGATCCCCTATCGCGTGGTGATCAACGAAGGCGTCGAACTGTGCAAGATGTTCGGCACGGTCGAAGGTCATCGCTATGTCAACGGTGTGCTCGACCGTCTCGCGCACACCGCCCGCAGTGTGGAAGTGCGGGCTACGCAACCGCCGTGAGCCGCTGACGGGGCGTCGTCATGGATGAGTTCAGCCTCATCGCGCGCTACTTCGCTCCGCTCGAAATCCCTTCTCCGGACGTCCTCATCGGCATCGGCGACGATGCCGCGGTGCTGGCGTGGCCGGCCGGTGAGCATGTGGTGGCGGCGGTCGACACCCTGGTCGACGGCGTACATTTTCCTCACGGTCTGCGCGCCGACGCGGTCGCCCATCGCCTGGCGGCGGTCAATCTCAGCGATCTCGCGGCGATGGGCGCGCGTCCGCGCTATGCGACCCTGGCGCTGACTCTGCCGGTGCTCGATGAAGCCTGGCTGGCGGCATTTGCCGACGGTCTCGGCAAGGCCTTGGGCACGGCCAGGGTCAGTCTCATCGGCGGCGATACCACGCGCGGCCCTTTGACCTTGACCCTGCAGGTGTTGGGCAGCGTCAACGGTGCGGCGCTCAGCCGGCGCGGTGCGCAAGTGGGCGACGTGATCGCGGTGTCCGGCACGCTCGGTGATGCGCGCGCAGGGCTGGAGCTGGCCCTGGCCGAGCCTCTTGCACGCAGCCAAGACCCATTGCTCGCGAGCTTCCTGTGGCCGACGCCGCGCCTGGCGCTGGGCCAGGGTCTGCGCGGTGTGGCGAGCGCCGCCATCGATGTGTCCGACGGCCTGTTGGCCGATGTGGGCCACATCATGCGACACAGTGGCTGCGCCGCCGAAATCGATGTATCGCGCTTGCCGCTGTCGTCGGCCTTGCTGGCGTCCGTCGGCGCGGCGCGTGCGCGCGACTATGCGCAGAGCGGCGGCGACGACTACGAGCTGGCGCTGTGCATCCCTCCGGCCGCGCTCGGCGCCGCCCACGCGCTGGCGCGACAACTCGCCGTGCCGCTGACCGAGATAGGCGTGGTGCGCGCGGGCAGCGGCGTGCGCTGCGTGGACGGGCAGGGGCGCGATGTCACACCGGCAACCCTGGGCTATCGACATTTCGTGTGAGCCTCAAGCGGCGGGCCGCGCTCCTGGGCTATGATTCGGACAGTGGTGGGATTGTCCCACCGGGGCGACGGAGAGCGTGTCATGGTGCGTCTGGTCCCGTTACTGCTGTTGATTTCCCTGCTGGTGTCTCCGCTACGCGGCCTCGCCGCCGAGGGTGACGCGCAGTCAGACGTCGATGTCTGGGCGACCCTGCTCAAGCCCCATTATTTCGGCGATACGCCGCTCACCGAAGGGCGCGCCATCATCGACATGAAAACCCCATATCGCTCCGAGGACGCGGCCTTCACGCCGGTCTCGATCAGCGCCGGCATCCCGCAGACCGAGGCGCGCTACATCAAGGACATCTATGTCTTCGTGGAAAACAATCCGCAGCCGCTGGCCGGGATATTTCACCTGACGCCGGCCTCGGGGCGCGCCGACCTCGCGCTGCGCGTGCGCGTCGACCAGTACACCAATATTCGCGCGGTGGCGGTGCTCAACACCGGCGAACATCACCTCGTCACCAACTTCGTGAAAGCCCAGGGCGGCTGTTCGGCGCCGGCCGCCAGCGACTTTGAAAAAGCCATGGAACACATCGGCGAAATGAAATTCCGCGCAGTCAGCGACGATGCCCACGCCGACCTCATGATTGGCCAGTTCCTCCTGAGCCATCCCAACGTCACCGGCATGCAGAAGGATCAGAAGACCCAGCTGATTCGCCCCGAGCACTACGTGAAAACCATCAAGCTCTATGAAGGCGACAAATTGCTGATGACCGCCGAGACCGGCTTTTCCGTCAGTGAAGATCCGAGTTTCCGGTTTTTCTTCCGCCCGGCGGGCGCCAGTGAAATTCGCGCCGAGGTCGAGGATTCCAAGGGCATGCGCTGGCAGGAGACATTCAAAATCAAGGGGTGATTGCGGTCGCCCGGGCCAAGGTGGCGCCATCACCTCATTCACTTCGCGGAGCGCGAGCTAAATGAATTTCAAATTCCGTCAACGTCTGCGCGCCGGCGAGGTGCTGCTCGGCACCATCGTCACGCTCGAAGCGCCGGAGGTGGTCGAAGCCCTGTGTCATATCGGCTACGACTGGCTGTTCATCGAAACCGAACACGCGCCGCTCGCGCCGCCGGCGGTGCAGCGCATCGTGCAGACCGCGGGCGACACGCCCTGCGTGGTGCGCCTGTCGCGTGGCGACGAAATTTCGATCAAGCGCGCGCTCGACGCCGGCGCCGCCGGCATCATCGTGCCGCAGGTCAATTCCGCTGCCTACGCGCGCCTGATTGTCTCTTACGCCAAGTTCGCGCCGATGGGCAGTCGCGGTTTCGGCCTGTCGCGCGCCAGCATGTACGGCCTGAACGCCGAGGACTACGTGGCGCGCGCCAATGACGCGACTTCGGTCATCGTGCTCGCCGAGCACGTCGATGCGGTGGAAAACATCGAAGAGATCTGCAAGGTCGAGGGCGTCGATGCGGTCTTCATCGGCCCTTACGATCTGTCGGCGAGCTTCAACAAGATTGGCCGCGTGCACGACCGCGAAGTGCTCGACGCCATCAAGCACATTCGCGACGTGTGCCGTGCCCACGGCATGCCGGTGGGCATCCACGGCGCGACGCCGGATTTCCTGGTGTCCCATATGCGCGACGGCTTCTCGTTGTTGTCGGCCAGTGCCGACATCGCCATCTTCGCCGCCGGCGCGCGGCACCTGCTCGAAACCTTGCGCGGAGCCAAGCCGTGATGGACGCCGAACTCAAACAGGCCTTGCTGGAACTCGACTGTGCGTCGCTGGCCGATGCCGATAAATCGCTGCGCGTCATGGATGTCGGCCTGCGCGCCATCAATACCGGCGTCAAGCTGGTGGGCGTGGCGCGCACCGTGCGTTGCCATGAAGATTTCCTGGCCGTGATTCGCGCGCTCGACGCCGCCCAGCCGGGTGAAGTGTTGGTGGTCGACACCCAGGGCAGCAGTCGCGCCGTGGTCGGTGAACTGTTTTCGATGGAGGCGGCGCGCCGTGGCCTGGCCGGCATCATCGTCGATGGCCCGGTGCGCGATGTCACGACCTTGCGCAAACTCGCCCTGCCGGTCTACGCGCGCGGCCTGTGTCCGATGTCGGGCACCATCCGCGAGCTTGGCGCTTTGCAGGTGCCGGTGGTGTGTGGGGGTGTGGCGGTCAATCCGGGCGACATCGTGCTCGGTGATGACGACGGTCTCATCGTCGCCACCGCCGCCGAGCTGCGCGCCCTGGTGCCGGCCGCGCGCGCCATAGAAGCGCGTGAAACCGTGGTGCGTGCCAACATCGAGGCCGGCCGCGGCCTGATTTCCATGATCACGCTGGCCGAGCACGTCGACGCCTTGCAACGTGGCGAGCCCAGCAAGCTCGCTTTCAAGCTTGAAGATTGAGAAGGTAGATTCATGACGCTGGTCCATTCGCGCGCCGTGGGCGCGCTCGTGCTGTTGATGTTCGCCACGCAGGCGCCCGCCGAGGCGCCGCAAACCGCGCAGGACAAGGCCGCCAAGTTCGCGACCTGTGCGGCGTTTTATTTCAACGCCGTGAACGTCAAGCCGATGAAGGAATACGAAGAGGTTTACGGCGCCGGTGAGCGTGCTTTCAATGAAGGCATCAAGCTGGTCGGGCGCAAATCGCTGGACGAGCTCATGGCGCAGGCGGCCGGCGCCATGACCAAGCTCATGAACTCGGACTGGAAGAATTTCCACACCGTCGAACAGCAACACGGTGCCGAGTGCGCGGCGCTGCTGGCGACGGTGCCCGCCGAGTAGGGCGTTCAACCGAGCGGCGTTTCCACGCGCCGCAGATACCAGATCAAATCCATCTCCGGCGCGTCGAGACCGAAGCCGGTGATGGCGGCCGAGATCTGGCCGCGGTGATGGCTGGCATGATTGACGACATGCAGCAGCAGGGTGGCGGTCTCCTGCTTGAAGCGCGTGCCGGACATGTTGCTGTAGGCGAGCGGCGCGGCAATCTCGGCGGCGCTTCTGTCCTTCAACCAGTGCTGCCAATGGGCGCTGTGTGCGCACAAGCGCTGCTCCAGGGTTTCGCGTTCGCTTTCGAGTTCCGCATCGAGGCCGCTGACCGTGAATGGCTGGCCGATGACGCGGCCGAACCACACGCTGTCGGCCACCAGCAGATGATTGAGCGTGCCGTGAATGCTGCGGAAGAACAGGCCGCAATCGGCGCGGTAGCGATCATCGTCCAGCGGCAGCAGCGCCTCGAACAGGGTCTCGAAGGCCCACACGTGATAGCCGGCTAATAATTGCAGATGTTGCTTCATGGCGAACTCCCGGTCGCGGCACGCGACATGGTGGATGACAGGGCCAGGCATGCAGGGCAGCGTTGGCCAGCGTTGGCCAGCGTCATCATGTATTGCGCGCCGCGATCAGCGCAACGTAACATGCGGCTCTGATCAAGACCGGCCGCTGGTGGGCGGTCGCAGACCGCATGCGAGGAGCATTCATGAACGGCGCCCATACCCTGCTCGATACCCTGGTCGAGGCTGGCATTGAAGTCTGCTTTGCCAATCCGGGCACGTCCGAGATGCATCTCGTCACGGCCATCGGCAAGACCGACGCCGTGCGGCCCATTCTGTGTCTGTTCGAAGGCGTGGTGACGGGCGCTGCCGACGGCTACGCGCGCATGGCCGACAATCCCGCCATCACGCTGCTGCATCTCGCCCCCGGCTATGCCAATGGCATGGCCAATCTGCACAACGCCAGCAAGGCCCATTCGGCGGTGGTGAATATCGTCGGCGACCATGCGGTATGGCATCACAAGTACAACGCGCCCCTGACCTCGGACGTGCCGGGACATGTGCGCCTGCAGTCGGCATGGGTGCGCACCTCAGCGTCCGCTGAAGACCTGGCCCTGGCCGGCGCCGAGGCGGTGCAGGCCGCGCGCGGCGGCGCGGGGCACATCGCGACCTTGATCGTGCCCGCCAATCACGCCTGGGAACCGGCGCAAAAATCCTACGACCGCCTTGCCCCCGAGGGCTTGGCGACGGTCGCCGACAGCGCCATCGAAGCGGTTGCCGCGGCGCTAGCCAACGGTCGCCGCACGGCTATCGTTGTCGGTGGGCGCGCGATGCGCGAAGCACCGCTCGAAATGCTCGGGCGCATCGCCGCCGGCTGTAATGCGACGCTGCTGTGCGAGACCTTTCCGGTGCGCGTACAGCGCGGCGCCGGCCGCACACCCTTGGCGCGCATTCCTTATTTCGCCGAGCAGGCCATCGAATTCTTGAAGGACTTCGAACAGATAATCCTGGTCGGCGCGCAGGAGCCGGTGGCGTTCTTCGCCTACCCCGGTGTGCCCAGCCTGCTGGCGCCGCCCGACTGCGCGATGATGACGCTGGCAGGCGTGCACGACGATATTCCCGCCGCGCTCGCCAAACTTGCGACGCGCGTCACCACCGCTGCCGAGTGTCCGCGACAGCCGCGCATCGTTCCCAGCCTCACCGGCACTGAACTGAGTCCGGGCGCGATAGCTGATGTGATCAGCGCCGGCCTGCCGGAAAACGCCATCATTTCCGACGAAGGCATCACCTGCGCGCAGGAACTGTTCCTGCGCACCGAGGGCGCGCCCGCGCATGACTGGATCTCGGTCACCGGTGGTTCCATCGGTCAGGGCCTGCCGGTCAGCTTCGGCGCATCCATCGCCTGCCCCGACAGAAAGGTCGTGGCCTTCCAGGCCGACGGCAGCGCCATGTACACCGTGCAATCGCTGTGGAGCATGGCGCGCGAGCGCAGCGACGTGACCGTGGTGCTGCTCAACAATAGCAGCTACGCGATTCTCAACGTCGAACTTACGCGCCTCAAGGCCGGTGACCCCAATCCCAAGACGCTCTCGATGCTCGACCTCGGCAACCCGGTCATCGACTGGGTAAGCATCGCCCAGGGCATGCAAGTCGATGCCTGCAAGGTCGAGACCGTCGCCGAATTCGAAAACGCGTTCGCCAAAGCCATGCAGACGCGCGGCCCGCATCTCATCGAAGTGATGGTGGTGCAGAATCTTGGAGTGCCGGTGAAGCGGTGAATGTCAGACTGAAGTCTGACCCGCAGAGCGCCGCTCTCTACCGTGGGTCAGGCTTCCGTCTGACATTCGCAGGGTGGCTGGCGCGTTCATCTTGCGAACGAAGTCGCACCCATGGCGGCTCATTTTTGCGAGTGCAGATTCTTCAATCGCTGTTCCATGCGTTTGGCCTTGTCGACCCCGCCGCCCAGAAACTCAGGCGCCGCGCGGTAGTAGCGAATCAAGTCCTCGATGGCGCCTTCGTCATTCGGATCGAGGCGCACCGCCAGTTCGAAGGCGGCGCAGGTCTTGCGCGCAAGGTCCATCGCCGACAGCCAGTTGGCGCGCTGCGCCAGACGGCCATAGCTCTTGCCGAGCAGGTGCGCGCAGCGCGCGCAGTCAGGGTGGACCTTGAGCAGTGCTTCCAGCATGCGCACCGCGTCCTGGTAGTGACGCGCGCGGTAGTTCTTGCGCGCGTCCTGGTATTCATTTTCATAGGGCGCCGCCGCGCCTTCGGCCTGGGCGTCGCCCAACAAAATCAAACCGAGTAACAGCAGTACGAGGCGCATCGCTGAAGGAAGGCTGCGGGTCGCTATGAATGGCTGGCGCATGGTAAGCGTTCGATCTCGCGAATGCGAGTCAAGCGCCGCGGCGCCGGCGCTGGGAAGCGCGGGGGGGCGCTGGTATGGTTCGGTTTTTCAATCATGACGAGGGGAGCGCGCAATGAGCGTCGAAGCGAACAAACAACTGGTGCTGGATACCTGGGGCGCGGTGACCAAGGGCGATATCGATGGCTTCATGTCGCGTCTGGCCGATGACGTGACCTGGACCTTCTTTGGTTCCCACTGCTTCGCCGGCACGTTTCGTGGCAAGGACGAACTGGTCGCCAAGCTGTTCGCGCCGCTCGGCGAGGTGCTGGCCGACGGTATCAAGGTGCATGTCGACACCGTCACCGCCGAAGGCGAGCGGGTGGTGCTGGAGGCTCGGGGTGAAGCGAGCACCAAGGACGGTCGGCCCTACAACAACAACTACTGCATCGTCGTCACGGTGCGCGACAACAAGGTCGCCCACGTGCGCGAATATCTGGACGCGGAATTGGTTACCAGCGTGTTCGGCAAATAGGCCAGGCATGGCACCGGCAGTCTGACTGTCGTGGGCCTTGGCAGCGGCCACTGCCAAGGCGCGCTGCGCCACGCACTGTCACTCAAGACCCGTGCGACGCGTGGCGGTGCGCAATCTCATCGAGCTCCGCCCAGAACGGATGCGCCTGCATGTCACCCAACCCACGCGGGCTCAAGACTCTCTTGGGCAGCGCGTCGTGGTGATAGGCGATGGCCTGCACGCGCCAACTCGCCGTATCGCGTGACTGCACGTCATGCAGGTCGATGGATGTCACGGTCGGTATGCCATCAATCTTCCTGCTTTCGTAACTCACCACCTTCCATAATTTGCCGGCGCGATCGTAGTACTCGCGTTTGACCGGCAGGTAAGTGTCGGCCGCAATCCAGGTCAGCATGCGCGAGTAATAGCGGTCGAGCAGCGGCCGGGTTTCGACTTTCCAAAGCGCGCCGTGACTGCTGTCGTTTTCGCTGCCCAGTAACACCGGTGGCTGGGTGTCGCGGGCGGTGAGGGCGACATCGTCGAAATTGAAACGCGTTGAGAGAAATTGGCGATCCGCTTCCAGCGGTGTGTACTCGACGGGGCGACGCTCTTCCGAGGTGTTCAGCCACAGACTCAAGATGCGCTTGCCCGGATGCGGTGCGGTGAGCATGCCCACGCCCTTGAGATTGGCCGGCTTGACCAGACTGAAGGCGGTGCGCGGACCTTCATCGTCGCGCTGACGGATGACCACCGCATCCCATTCCTTGGCGCCGCCGCCCGGCTGATCGCTGCGGGCCGTGATGTGCACGCGGCTGAACTGCGCAACCTCCGGCACCAGCGCGCGCTGCATGTCGGCCAGCAGCGCGGCCGCGTCCGGGCCTTGTTCGGCGCGGGCGCTGCCGACAGCGAGCATCGAGAGTGTCGCGAAGGTGGCCAAGGCCACCTGGGTCATGGTTCGTAACATCGTCTTCTCCGAGAAAATCCTGGTTTGCGCTGCGATTGGCGCGGTCTGCCTGAGTTCCGGCGCCGCGCTGATTCGACACGACGGCGCAGCCAGCGCGACGGCAGCATAGCCTGCGCGCCGTCATTCTCATGCCGGGCCGGGGCGCGCTTCATTCCGGTGCGTCATTGTCGCTCCGTGCCCACCATCACGCCCCGATGTGGTGCGTGCACCGCGTGCATATCTATCCGCCTGGTTCTAAATAATTGAAATCCCAGAATGAATGCGCTTGGCATGCATGCTGCAAAAGCCTCGGTGAATAACGCTAGCGCTCACCAAAGGAGTTCAGTGCATGAAACTCATCACCGCCGTCATCAAGCCCTTCAAGCTCGATGAAGTTCGCCTCGCCCTCGCCGACGTTGGTGTGCAGGGCCTGACCGTCACCGAGGTCAAGGGCTTTGGTCGCCAGCGCGGCCACACCGAGCTCTATCGAGGCGCCGAATACCAAGTCGACTTCCTGCCCAAGGTGAAACTCGAGATTGCGCTCGACGACGCCCAGGTCAGTCGCGCCATCGATGCGATCTGCAAGGTCGCACGCACCGGCAAGATTGGCGACGGCAAGTTGTTCGTCACCGATCTCAGCCAGGCCATACGCATTCGCACCGGTGAGTCCGGTCCGGACGCGCTGTGAGCTTCGTTTCCCGGTCCTCCTTCATCGTTTAAACAAGTGGAATCGTCATGAACCGCAACAACAACCTTGCTTTGCTCTTCGGGAAGCGTGAGCTCGGCCATGGCCGCACCTTGGTGTCGCTACTGGTGATGCTCGCGTTCTTGTGTCTGCCCTTCATCGCCGGCGCCGAGGATGCGGCCGCCGCCGCGCCGCCGGCGCCGGTGCCCAACAAGGGCGACGTCGCCTGGATGCTGGTCTCGACCTTGCTCGTGATCATGATGGCCGTGCCCGGCCTTGCCTTGTTCTACGGCGGCCTCGTGCGGTCGAAGAATATCCTGTCCGTTCTCATGCAGGTGATGCTGGGTTTCTCGCTGCTGGTGGTGTTGTGGTGCCTGTACGGTTACTCCTTCGCCTTTACGGAAGGCAATGCCTATCTCGGCGGCACTTCGCGCCTGTTCCTGAACGGCGTGTTCGACCCGCTCACCGTTGCGTTCGCCAATGCGGCGACCTTCAGCAAGGGCGTGGTCATCCCCGAGATCGTGTTCGTCGCGTTCCAGGGCACCTTCGCCGCCATCACCGCATGTCTGATTGTCGGCGCATTCGCTGAACGCATGAAGTTCTCGGCGGCGCTGATCGTGATGGTCGTGTGGTTCACCATCGGCTATCTGCCGATAGCGCACATGGTGTGGTTCTGGATGGGACCGGATGCCTATACCGCGCCTGACGTCGTCGATGCCATGAACGCCAAGGCTGGTCTCATCTGGCAGATGGGCGCACTCGACTTCGCCGGCGGCACGGTGGTGCACATCAACGCCGGCGTGGCAGGCCTCATCGGCGCCATCATGGTCGGCAAGCGCATCGGCTACGGCCGCGAAGCGATGCCGCCCCACAACCTGGTGCTGACCATGATCGGCGCCTCGCTGCTGTGGGTGGGCTGGTTCGGTTTCAACGCCGGCTCGGCGCTGGAAGCGGGCAACTTCGCCGCACTCGCGTTCCTCAACACCTTCTCGGCAACCGCCGCAGCCTGCGTGAGCTGGAGCCTGGTGGAATGGGCGCTGCGCAAGCATCCGTCGATGCTGGGCGCCGCTTCCGGCGCGGTGGCCGGCCTGGTCGCCATCACCCCGGCCTGCGGCAACGTCGGTCTCATGGGTGCCATCATCATCGGCCTGCTGGCGGGTGTGGTGTGCTTCTGGGGCGTGACGGGTCTGAAGAAACTGATCGGCGCCGACGACGCGCTCGACGTGTTTGGTGTGCACGGTCTCGGCGGCATTCTGGGCGCCTTGTTGACCGGTGTGTTCAACAACCAGGCGCTGGGTGGACCGGGCCTCGTCACCGATTGGGTGACGGCATCGGTCGGCTCGAACCCGGTCATGACGCAGGTTCTCATCCAGGCCAAGGGTGTCTTGATCACCACCGGCTGGACGGCGATCGCGGCCTTCATCGCCTTCAAGGTGGCGGATGTGCTGGTCGGCCTGCGTGTGCCGGAAGACGAAGAACGCGAAGGTCTGGACACCACCAGCCACGGCGAACGCGCGTACAGCGCCTGAGCCTCGCGCTGTCGACTGCAACGGGCGCCTTCGGGCGCCCGTTTTTTTTGTGCAGATACCTCGTCAATGGCGCCGCGCTGCCGTCGCACGGATTCTTTTTGCGCGCTTGCTCAGGGTCGACTGTGCGAATGCATTCGCACATTGAAGTGGTCTGCTATCAGCTCAACACGAAGCCGCGATAACCATCGCCCGCAATTTCGTCACCCACTGCGCGATAACGATGCATGCCGCCCACGAAGGGCGTGAACACCTGCGGCTTGCCAGCGCCTCTCGGCAAGTTCGGGCGGCGCCCAGGGCGTGCGGCCAACGCGCCATGGCTTTTGAGTAGACTGTCGGACAGCCGCGCATGGGCGTTCAACAGGGGGAGCACGGATGAACGGGCAGGGCGATGTGAGTCTCGATACGGTAAGGGCGGTCTACAGCGGCGCGGAGGGCGAACTGTGGGAGCTCCTGATGGGACAGCAGATCCACATCGGTGGCATGCAGTCGTCGCTGGAGCTCGCGAGCCGGGCCGGCATCGGCGCCGCTCAGCGCGGGATTGACTTGTGCTGCTGCAATGGCGCCGGCATGCGCCTGCTGGTGCGCATGTGCGACGTGCACTCGATGACCGGCGTCGATGCCACGGCCACCGTCATTGAACGGGGACGGCAGCGCACCGCGGCCGAAGGTCTCGCCGAGCGCATCGACTTCGTCCACGCCGACGTTTGCGCGAGTGGCTTGGCGGACCAGTGCGCGGACTTCGTGTGGGGTGAAGATGCCTGGTGTTACGTGCTGGACAAGCCGCGCCTGATTGCCGAGGCAGTGCGCATCGTCAAGCCCGGCGGCGTGATCGCCTTTACCGACTGGGTGACGGGAGAGGTGCCCATGACAGCGGCGGAGAGTGCGCGCTTTTTGACCTTCATGAGCTTTCCCAATGTCCAGAGCGTGGCGGGTTACGCCAGGTTGCTCGCTGCAGCAGGCTGCGAAGTGCTGTGCGCCGAGGACACTGGTAACTTTGCGCGCTATACCGGCTTGTATCTCGACATGGTGAGCATGCAGCTCGGCTACGATGCCTTGCGCATTCTCGATTTCGACATGCAGGCCTTGTCCGCCATCGGCGCCGAGATGGTGTTTCTGCGCGAGCTCGCCGACGCCAGCAAGCTCGTGCAGGGACGTTTCATCGCGCGGCGCGCTTGAACAGCGAATACCCGGCTCGCGGAGGAGCGCATTTCATGTCCTGGCTTTATCTCATCCTCGCCATTGTGTTCGAAGTGACCGGCACCACGGCCATGAAGCTTTCCGACGGCTTTCAGCATCCGCTGCCGTCCATCACGGTGTTCGTGTGCTACGGGTGCAGCATCGGGCTGCTGACCTTGGCCGTGCGCAGCATCGACATCAGCGTCGCCTATGCCATCTGGTCGGCGTTAGGGATGACCTTGATTGCGCTCATCGGCATCGTCTGGTTCAAGGAACCGGCCACCATCGCCAAGCTGGTTTCCATTGGCGTGATCACGCTCGGCGTGGTGGGGCTCAATTTCAGTGAACGGCTGAGCGGTGGGTGAGACGCGCATTTGGCGCGACGCTCACGGCGCCGCGCCAAACAGCTGCGTGGCTTTGTCCGCGTAGAAATCCATGAAGGCACGCACCTTGAGTGGCACATAGCTGCGGCTTTGATAGAGCAGGCTGATAGGCGTGCCACGCGGTTCGACCTGGTGGTCTTCCAGGATGCGCACCAGTGCGCCGCTGCGCACCGCACGCTGCACGAACCAGTCGGCGAGCAGCACAACACCTAAGCCCGCGCAGGCACAGCTCAGCACCGCGTCGGCATCATCGATGGCTACCGGTGAGCGTAGCGGCACATCGAAGCGTGCCCCGTGTTTGGACAAAGCCCAGGTGGTGGTGCCGGTCTCGGCGGACATGGTCAGACACGCGTGCTGTTCAAGATCCTGTGCGCTGCGCGGTGTGCCGTGTCGGGCGAGGTAGGCGGGACTGGCATAGAGATGCGAGTCGGTCTCGGCCACTCGCCGTGCGACGAGGTTCGAATCCTGCAGCTGGCCGATGGTCACGGCAACATCGCAACCGGTGGCCATGAGGTCGCCCTGGCGACTGTGCATGAGTTCGAGTCCGATGGTGACTTCCGGGTAGGTGGCGCGGAACTCAGGAATGAAGGGCACGATGAAATAGCTGCCGAGACCGGCGCGGCAGCTGATGCGCAGCCGTCCTGCCGGCCGCGCCAGCGCGCCGCGCATCGCCTCGTCCGCTTCGTCCACTGTGTCGACCACCCGTTGCGCATGCTGGCGCAGAAAGGCGCCGTGTTCGGTGAGGCTGACCTTGCGCGTCGAGCGCAGGAACAGGCGTTGGCCAATCTCGGCCTCGAGGGCAGCGAGCTTGCGCGAGGCGACGGCCGGCGTCAGCGACAGACGCCGCGCGGCATGGGTGAAGCTCGCCGTGTCGGCGATGGCGAGGAACAGGCGCAGGGCGAGGATGTCTTCCATTGTTGCTGATTCCGCAATTCAGTCTTGCAATCCTACCGGCTTATCGCGCGGAAATGGCAACAATAGAATGCGCTCCAAGGTCGGCAGCAAAGCTTCATCAAAGCACGGCGCCACAGACCACTTCCTCATTAAACTTGGAGAAATGCCATGACCACCCAGACCATCAACACCCTCAAGACCACCTCCGCCACCCTGCTCAAGCTGGCCCTGGTCGCCGCGCTGTTGGCCGGCCTGGCCGCCGCGGTGCCGGCCAACCTGACCCGCATCAATGCCACTGCGGTGGTGCTTAGCGAGGCTCACGCCGCGCAGGTCTGAACGGCCAGGTTTGAAGGGGGGATCGACGGGGCGCCGCGGCGCCCCGTGTCATTTGCGGTGCTGTCCTCAAGGCAGCATTGCGCCGCGCCCGTCAGCACCTGCCGCGGTTGCCCGCGACAGTTCCCTGCCCAGCCACGACGACACCGCGGGTCGCCGCGACTGGCGTTTCGCTCAGCCGGCCGAGGCCGGCCGCTCTGCGTCGGCGTCCCTGGCCATGGTCTTGTCGATGATCTCGGGCAGATGCGCGAGGCGATGTTCGACCAGCTGATTGCCGCCGCCGGTCACCAGCGAGCGCGCTGACTCCGGCGGCCGTCCGAAGCGCGCGGCGAACTCGGCGTGGGTGGCCGGTGCGGGCGGTTCAGCGCGCAGGTGATCGGGTTTGCCGTCAGCCTCGCGGAATTCCGGCATCACTTCCTCGGCGAAGATCTGCATGTTCTTCATCACCATCCAGTTCGGCATCGGCCCATAGGATGAACCGACCGCAAGAATGCCGCCGGCGCCGACTTCATCGCAGTACTCGCCCAACTGGTTCTTCACCGTTTCCGGCGAACCGACAATGATGTAGCGATCCTTGATGAGTTCGTCATAAGAAAGCTGCGCCTGCGGTTTGACCTTGCCCTTCTGCAGCAGACCGACGAAGTTGCGGAACGACTTGGTGCTCATATAGCCCGGCGGGAAGAACAACTGATCGGGGATCTTCAAACCGGTGTTGAACACCCATGACAGGTGCGCCTTCGCTTCCCGATGGGCCTGTTCATCGGTCTCGGCGACGTAGGTCGGCACGCAGGCGTTGAACATGCTCTTCGGCGCTTCATAGCCGAGACGCTTGCACTCTTCGCGCAGGCCATCGAAAGCCATCTTGGTGAACCACAGCGGCGAGAACACCATCATGTAGGTGTAATGATGGCGCGCGACGAACTGCAGGGTTTCAAGCGATCCCTGGCCCGGGATCCAGATCGGCGGATGCGGTTGCTGGATGGGCTTGGGAATGATGTTGGCATTGGGTACGTAGAAATGATCGCCCTGCCAGGTGAAGGGACCATCGTCGGTCCAGGCCTTGATGATGAGGTCGTGCGCTTCATCGAAGCGTTCGACCGAGTCGGCCGGCGTCACGCCGTTGTTGAAATACTCGCAGCCGATGCCACGCACGAAGCCCGAGATGATGCGGCCGCCCGAGATCACGTCCAGCATGGCGATTTCTTCCGCCACGCGCAGCGGATTGCCATGCAAGGGAATCGCGTTGCCAATCACGCCGATGGGAATGTGGCTGGTGCGTTGTACCAGCATCGCCGCGATGATGTTCGGCGAAGGCATGGTGCCGTAGAAGTTGGCGTGATGTTCATTGACGCCGACGCCATCGAAGCCGTGTTTCTCGGCCGCCACCAGCTGCTCGATGTACTCGTTGTACAGCAGGCGTCCGCGCTGCGGATCGTAGTGCTTGTTCGACAGGCTCACCCAACTCGACGGAAATTCCGTGCTCGGCGGAATATGCGGATAGGGCATGAGATGAAAGAAATAAAAGCGCAGCTTGTTCATCACTTGG
>JADLGE010000040.1 GCA_020849475.1 Gammaproteobacteria bacterium | reverse complement strand
TTCGAAAGTTCGCGTCGCCGGGACCATGCATCGGGTTCCTCCGGGGCGTCCCTTGGCGCATTGGGGTCATGATGCGATTCGTTGGGCTCGCCTCATCTACCTAGAGCATGCCAAGGAGGAGTCGGATCGGGGGCGATACGCGCCGTCAGGTTCACAGCTCCTCGTGCATAGGTTGCCGCGCTCCTGGCCTCGAATCGAAGATAGGTTTCAGTCGGATCCTGGTCGTTTGCACCACCTTTCGAGACTAAGGCCGTTCGCAGTCCCATCGGATGTCCTGAATGGTGTCCCAACCGACGAGGGCGTCGAGTATCTAGCCCTCGCGAGATCGAAAGAGAATCGTCCTTCGGGCCCGCGAATCGACTATCTCGAGACAGCCGATCAGGCCTACGCGCTCGCAGACGGCGTGAGTGACGCCGTATGGGACGAAGCAGTGAATTGGGCCCTCGATAACCCTGAGTCATTCAAAATGGTGCTGGAGCGGAGTTATCGCGCTTGGGTCGCTGGGGATTTCGAAGAAGTCGACCTGATAAGCAGTTACTACACGCGGAATAGATTCGCGGAAATCAAGCATGCAGTCATTGCCGAGCGGAATCGCCTCTGGATTCCAACGATCCGCGAGCTCGTGCAATCCGCGAACACTCATACGCTCGTTCTCGTGGGCGCAGCCCACCTCGGAGGCCCGGACGGCTTAGTGTCGCAGCTCGCCGCAGACGGCCTTAGGTTGACTAAGTGCTAGCCCAGGCACCGCAGGCTTGATGCCGTGCTGGGGATGCAGTGTGTTGGCGACGGTCTAAAAGTGAGCCTCCACTATGCCACCCATACAGGTCGCTCCGATGTCGTTTGCCGGTACCGGGTGACCTGCAGGCTTTTGACTATAAGGGGATTTCGCAGGTGTGATTGTCCCGCTTTGCCGGTGTACCTTGCCGGTCTTGTGCTTGGTCTGGGCAGCGCCTTCACACGGTTGCCTCGCGATGTGCGATTGGATTATTTGTAGTCTTCGTGCTACATAAAGGCCGTCTTGGTAGCGCGAAGCCGTCAGATGCCTACACCACATCACCCGTCCGCCGCGGTACGGCGCATCCTGCGCAAGCTGGGCGCAGACATTCATGACGCTCGGCGGCGGCGGCGCCTGCCCATGGCTGTGGTGGCCGAACGCGCGTTCACGTCGCGCTCGACCCTGCAGAAGGTCGAAGCGGGCGACGCCAATGTCAGCATTGGCATCTACGCCGCGGTCCTGCATGCGCTTGGCCTGCTCGATGGCCTCGGCGAGGTAGCCGACATCGCCGGCGACAGTGTCGGACAGGCCCTGGCCAGCGCGGAGCTGCCGAAGCGCGTGCGCTTAAGACGCCCTCCCGAGCCGCCTCCCCGTGACTGACATTGAAGTTCACATCGATCTTGAAGGGCGTACGCGTCCTGTCGGCGTGGCCCGCAGCAATAAGGTGCGGGGCAACGAGTTAGTCGTGTTCGAGTACGCGCCGGAATGGCTCGCCGATCCGGCACGTTTCTCAATTGAGCCCGCCCTCGCTTTGACGCGTGGCAGCTTTGCACCACCTGCCGGGCAAGCCATCTTCGGATCCATCGGCGATTCCGCGCCTGACACCTGGGGACGGCGCCTTATGCAGCGCGCCGAGCGACGCCTGGCCGAGCGTGAGGGCCGGGCGGTCCGCACCCTGGCCGAGAGCGACTATCTACTCGGCGTTGCCGACGAAACCCGGCTTGGCGCTTTACGCTTCCGCCGGACTGGCGAAGATGTTTTCCAGGCGCCCATTCGCGAAGGCGTTCCTGCTTTGGTCGACCTCGGACGCCTCCTCGCCGTGACCGAGCGCATCCTTCGCGATGAAGAGACGGACGAGGATTTCCAACTCATCTTCGCGCCAGGATCCTCGCTTGGTGGTGCGCGGCCCAAGGCGTCGGTTGTCGACCAGCACGGCCGCCTCTTCATCGCGAAGTTTCCGAAGGAGACCGACGAATACAGCATGGAGACCTGGGAGGAAATCGCCCTGCGCCTCGCTGAGCGCGCTGGCATCGCGACGCCCTCGCATGAATTGCTGGAGGTCGGCGGAAAGGCGGTGCTCCTATCGCGACGATTCGATAGGGAGGGCGCTTTGCGCATCCCGTTCCTCTCCGCGATGGCCATGACGGGATCCAAGGACGGCGAGCGCGGCAGTTATCCCGAAATCGTCGACGCAATCACGCGGCATGGCGCGCAAGCGAAGACAGATGCCCAGTCGCTTTATCGCCGCGTCGCCTTCAACGTGCTGATCTCAAATGTCGACGACCACCTGCGCAATCATGGCTTCCTGTGGCTAGGCAAGGCGGGATGGTCGCTTTCCCCCGCCTATGACCTCAATCCTGTACCGACCGACCTGAAGGCGCGTGTGCTGACGACCAACATTGATCTCGACGAAGGCACCTGTTCCATTGATCTGCTTGAGGCGGCTTCAGGGTATTTTGGTCTCGGCCTTGCGGAGGCGCGCGCCATCATCAAAGAGGTGGCTGTAGTGACAGCGACTTGGCGGGAGACTGCGAGACAGGCTGGCGCGCGTGCTGGAGAAATCGATCGCATGGCCAGTGCATTTGAGCACGAAGAGTTCAAGCAGGCTCTCGCGCTGGGAGCGCCAACGAAAGCGAACGGTGGTTTAGCTTGGGGATAGGTACGTACCAAACTCGCAATTGAGGCGCCGGAGACGTTCGATAACCCTACCGCAATTTCTTACACGCCTTTCTTAACCAATCGATGGCGCCGCCCTTCTCCCACAATGCAAGCGACGACCTTCGATATAGCCAGGCTTCCTGCGTACCGCCCATCGCGATCCCATAAGCTGAGTCAGACTTCGGTTGACGCGGCTTCTTGGCCAGCAGCATCTTAATCGCGACCGCATGGCCTTCGTAGTTCGCCGACAACTCGCTCTGAGCGTCGGCATCACGCCCTACGGTGACGAGCGCCAAAATCCGGTTCAGCGCGGGCCCACAGAAATCGTCGGGATAGCGACCAGTCAATTCGATCGCTTTTTCAGGCCAGCCACGAGCCAGATAGGCATGCGACAAAGATTCACGTATGCCGTGATTGTCGCCAGGATTGAGCTTGATTAACTTTTCGGCAAGCTGGATAAAATCGTCGCTCGCGGCACCGCGTTCCGGATCTTCGAGCGCCCGAAAAGTCCGATGCGCCAAGAGGCGCAGTGCCGGCCTGTTCTCTAGGCACAGCCACGACAAAGTCTCTTCGCCGCCGAGTACGGCCGTAATATTGGCATCGAGCAACGCAACGCCTCGCGCCAGCAGCGGCTCCAACAAGGTCGTTTCAGTCCCAATGGCCTGTAGCGCATCGACAGCCAGGACCAGGTCGTCCAATACCTCGAAGCTCTGCCAGCACAGCGGATTGCGCCCAAGAATATCCAACCAGTCTTGCGGGTCTTCCCACATGCCGTCGTCGCCGGACTGCGTTGCCGTCAGGCTCGGTTTGATATCAGGGAAATGAGCGCGCCAGCGCTTTTCGAGCTTGCGCAAGGCCGCATCAAGCTCCAGCACGAACTCGCCAGGCCCGAACTCTTGAATGATGTAATGCGCTTCGCACTGCGGTGCGTCCGCCAACATGGCTTCAAGCTGATCAAGCGCGGGGTGATGATGGGGATCGGCCGCTGCCAAGGCCGATCGTGGGTCGTCGCGCACTCTGCGCAAGAATTCGATGAGTGGCATGAGATCCGAATCGCGCAATCGTTCCAGGCGCATTAGCCAGAATCGCGCGCGCTCGCGCGCTTGCCCGTCATTCCCCTGCGACAAGAGCAACGTGAGTTCCAGCGCCACGAGTGACAGATTTTCAGGGTCCATGCGCTGGGCGGCTGTAAAAGCTTCCCAAGCACCTGCGTAATCTCCCCGGTCGGCCCGCATCGTGCTGCGCCGTTGCAGGGCGGCGGAGCGCATTACCTTATCGCCGCGCTCGCTGAGCTTCGTGACCAAGCTTTCGCGCTTACGCGGATTGCCAAGAGCCCGATAGCACTCCATAAGCTGGTCGAATATCGGCTCCAGCGCGCCGGACAAAGTCGCATTCCCGGTGAACCACGGCTCAAGCAGCGCAACGGCGCGCGTAGCCCTGCCTTCCTCAAACCACTGCGCCGCCGTGTCAGCCACCGCCACCGGGTTTACATGCGTACCCGGCAGATCGCGAAAGTCCTTCTGAGACACCTGATCAAGCACATGCCGCAGCATGTTGTAGTTCGACAAATCGAAGGACTGCGCAAGGCGCAGGCAGCAGCGCTTGTACTTTTCCCCTGAGCCGCAGATACACGGATCGTTGCGTCCAGGCACAGGCAACGGCCGTGTTCGATAACCGAGATCAGGATCAGGCATGGCCTTATAGATGGCCACACCCAGCATTCGAAACAGCTGGCCAGGCGGCCCAGTTGCAGGATCTATCTTTTCAGTGATCGAAGGCGCCAAATCTGGACCGATGCTGGCAATGCGGTCGAGAAACTCTGACGGTCCAGTTGAATTCAGAAAGAATCGTGCGCTGACCTCAAACAGTACAAATAGATCGTCGTTCTCATCGCCCTCGGAGTCGTCCCAGATTTCTTGCGTCATGTTGGGTTTTCCGGCTCAGTGTGGGCGCGCCGACAGCAGCCCCACTGTTATCGCGAGCTTGTCGGCTGGTATTCGATATCGGCAACGTTGGTGACAGCAGGGGCCAGTCAGCCGCAGGCGGAATAACGGCGTCATGCTGTGCCCTCGGCTTCCGCTACCCAGCGGACCACTGCTGCAACGCAGTCTTCCAGGCTGTCGCGGATCTCGTAAACCCAGAAACGCTTTACATCCCAGCCGAGTTCGATGAGTCGTTGATTGCGCAACTGGTCACGTAAACAAAGCTCGCCCGTCCAACTGCGGTGATAACGCTCACCGTCCACTTCGATGTTCAGGCGGTGGTTGCCGACGACGACAGCGAAATCCAGGTCGTATTGTTCGATGGTGTACTGAGGTATTGCCCGCACGCCAGCTCTGTAGAGAGCGTGATACAGAACCCGCTCCCAATCCGACACCTGCTCGGGCTTAGCCACTGGCGGATACTCTGGCCCCAGCGAAGCGGCGTCATGACTATGAGGAATTTGTCCGGCAGCATCCAAGCCCGCGACATAGCTCGCGAAGTTGGCGAGGTATTCGACGTCCGACGATGCGGCCGCCGCCCTATCTCCCACGACATGAAGCAGGCCTCTCGCCCGCGTGATGGCGACGTTGAACAAGTTCCCATTGCTGCGCAGGAAACCTAAAGCACCGGTCGGCGTTCCATTCGAGACAACAGGGGAGAAGAACATCACATCGCGCTCGTCGCCCTGGAAGCGGTGCGCCGTTTCCACGAGCAGCTCGCTCTTTTCGCGCAGCTTCACGAGCGCATCATTGGCCTCGACGAGCTCTTGTAGCAATTGGGCCTGGGCGCGGAAAGGGGTCACTACCCCGACTGTTCCCTGGAAGGCGCGTTTGACCAGCAGATCTTCAAGGTCTGACACCAGCGCCTTGGCCTCTCGCTGGTTGAGGGCTCCTCCTGTAGCGGGTTTCGTAACCTCCCCGCGCACGTCGTGCCAAACAACGCCGGGGTCCGCATTGTGAGGCCGCTTGAGTTGTCGATAGCGTGTGGCCACACGCAGACGGCCCTCGTAGAAGGCGCGGTTGGAGAATTCAATGATGTCCGCATGGGAGCGATGGTGGTCGCGCAGATTCACAATGCTGTCCGTCGAGACCACGCCGACTGCAACGTCGTACAGCGACGACACCGAGTACATCCAGCCGACACGAGTATCGACCAGGCCGTGTTTGTACTGCAGATCGCTATCTTTTGGCCGGCTCAAGGCACTGATGTGTCTAAGCTGCTGCGGGTCACCAATGACGACACTTCGTTTCGCGCGATAGAGCAAGGGCAGAGCCGAAGCGATATCGCACTGGCTCGCTTCGTCGATGACCACCAGGTCAAAGTAGCCGGGCTCGAACGGCACCCTGCCGCGCGCCGAGAGCGAAGTGACGGCCCAGCAGGCAAACAACTCGGTCACCTTGCTCTGCAGAAGCTTCGCGCGCTGACGGACCGAGGCGTGCACGCCTGCGGCGTCGGGCGCTGTCATGAGCTGAAATACGGCGATGTAGTCGGCGACGTCCTTGCGTTGCGCTGAAGTGAGCCGCGCGGGTGTCAACTGAACCGAACTGCGCCAAAGGCGCTCGGAATTCTCCGCAATCTGCCCGGTCAGCGCCGCACGCCGTCTTGCGATGTCCTCAAATGAGGGGCTGCCCTTTAGGACCTCAAGCGCGTGCCGGTACGCCATCACCTTCTTCGCTTCAATCCCGCGAGCCTTCCAGTCTTTGGCAGCTTCCCGATAAGCAGGCGGCGGGGCTTCGTTGACGGCCACGGGGAGATGCACACCTAGATCGGTTGCGGCGCCGCAGTCAGCGGACACAGTCTGCCCCAGAGCACGAAGACGTCCAGATACAAGCAGCGGCCAAGACAGCCACGTCAGCCACCCCTGGGACTGGCGGTCAGCGGCGTCGATGGCACGCTCGAAATTGATGAGTTCCGAATCCGAACGCCCAATCAACTCTTCGTCAATACAGTCGAGCGTGTGCGCCAATAACCGCCGCGCATCGTCAGCTTCGGCATCAAGGCGATCCACTGTATTTCGAGCATCGAGGGTCCGTTGTTGAATAACGTCCAACTCTTCGAGCTCAGCTGCCAGCTGCCGATGGCGTGCCAGTTCCTCGTCATACGTCACCTGGTCGTCAGCGCCAGGATTCCCAGCCAACAACTTTGTGAAATAGTCGCCTAACTTCGCCTGATATTCCTTTGATCCCAGACGCAGCAAGACCGGTCGATTGGCGAGACCGTTAACCCGTGCCTCTACCACGTCCACAGCCTTATTATTTTTGCTGGCAAACAAGACCTTCATACCGCGCCAGGCGGCGTTCACCAGCAGATTCGTGACTACCTGCGACTTGCCAGTCCCTGGAGGACCGGTCACCACCGTGTGTGGCGACGAGAGCGCTGCCCGGACGGCAGCGCGTTGCTCGTTGTTCATCGGAATCACTTCGATGAGTGGCTCTCGGTCAGAGTCGTCCGCTGCCGATTCGATGCCGCCGCCCAGCCAGCGGCCGAGGGCGGTTTGGCTAAGCACAAGCTCTGATACGCCACCCAGCGCTTTCAGTTCGGTTTCCAATCCCTGGGTATAGGGCGAGTGTTCACCTGGCACTACGATTGCGCGATTGTAGATCCCTGCTTCCGCGAGCTGCGACAGTGGCACATCACCGTGGCAATCGGTGGGGTCGAGCGTCTCCTTCCAATCCCAGTCCGGGCGAATCCGCACGAGCCGTTCGATGATCTCGTCCGCGTCCGGCAGGTCGGCCATCGGCACGTTGAGGCCGAGCTCGTCGATCAGCCGCGCTGTTTCCTCGACCATTTGCACGCCGTCACCCATCGCGACAGAGCGCAGGAACTTCGCGTTCAGCGTGGGCGCGTCATCTTCAATGCGCGGTGGATCGTCCCCGTGCTCGCCGAGACCAATCCGCCAAAGCAAGACTGGCTCCACGAAGAATCCCTGCCACCGAGCTGTGCGATGGAGGCGCACGCGCACGGGGTAGCCTAACCAAGCCACAAGTCTGGAACGGTCTTGCCGGATCTTGCCAAGTACACGGCTAACGCCAGGCGTGTTGAACCAATCAAGGCTCGCAGTTGCCTGCGGAAGACTCGGTAGCGGCGCGTAATCGATTTCGCCGCGAGGATTGCTGGCGAAGACGCTGACGCCCTCGTCCATGTCCTGTCCGATACATTCAAGGAAATACCGGCAAAGTCTGGCTATCTCCGACGTGGGTCTATCGGATGGCGCCTGAGAAGTTGGCGTACGCGAATCTATGAGCCGCCAGCGATAGTCCGCTCCCTGCTGTACCCTGCCGGCAAGCACATATGCAAGACAACGATTGATATCCCGGCGCTCGACGCCCAAGGCCTCGGCCAGTTCGCTCGCCTTCCTGCCGGGCGCCCTTTGCAGCTCTGCGAGAACGCGCTGTTCGAGCGCGGGCGGGCTATCGTTCAATTCCCCAATTTCTTCCACGATCGGAGTCTCGCGTTTGTGCAATTGCTGGCGCGCTTTCCAATTGAGCTAACCAGGCAAGACCGGCGCCTGCCAGCTGCGAAACGAAGCAGTGCCGAAATATTTGAAGACCTGACCTGTTGGTGCCGACCTCATATTGTGTCGCCGCGAAAACACCGTCGTGAGCCACGCCTAAACTAGCGACAATCGAATCGGACTGGCTCACGGCAAGCTCGGCGCCACTCGCATTTGGCCAAATTCCGCGCGAGTACCAACATACCCCAGCGCCACCCAGCGGGAATAGCGCTCTATAGCTCCGTATACTTCTTGCTACTGCCGCGCACCTTATCGACGGGATACTTCTCAGCGTTCCGTTCAATCTTTCGCATCGCGGCTTGAATAAGATCGATATTCAATTTGTCAGCAAGTCGCACCAGATACAGCAAGACGTCTGCGGCTTCCAGGCTAACCTCATCAAGCTTTGGCGGCGTGAATTGTTCCGGATCCTTATCTCCAGTCCATTGAAAATGCTCCAGCAGTTCGCCCACTTCGACACTCAGCGCAATCGCCAGGTTTTTGGGTGTATGAAACTGATCCCAGTCGCGTTCCGCAGCGAATTCGCGCAGAGCATCCCGCAGCTGCAGTAAGCCGTCCTGATCCGAGGGCTTTGTCCCGTGAGTCATGCCTTGAACCGATTTTCGTTATGCCATTCAAGAAATTCCCGGCTGGGGATGCTTAGCGGATTGTCCGGCCGAAATCTGAGCTCCTTGCCGTGGTGCGCATAATATTCGCGGCCGTTTTGCCATTCTTCCTTCAAGCGTGGGCTCACTTCGAGATGAAGTTCCGGAGTTACCGTGACATAACCTAAGTCGAACAACTTGTGTAAGTCAGAGCGCAATAAAATCCCATTGCTGACGCGGTGCGGACCGAGCTCTGAATACGGCTTGATGTGTGCGGCTTCAAGCACAGGCAAGGTCTTTTCGCCTGTCACCGCGCAGCGGCGCTGATAGGCATCGGTGACCAATACGCGAAAGGCCCCTTGTCCCAGACGACTGCACGCCAAGTAGGCTTCGCCGAAACGCTCGCCAGCAGGCTCAGCCGAGGAAGCGACTGGCTCTTCTACTCGCTCGACAACCGGCATTGCTAGGCGCACTGATTCCCACAGCGACCGCCCTTCCTCGGTTTGCGTGTCGTAGCTCTTGCCCGAAACGATGTTCAGGGCAAAGCTCGCGGGGATAGCGATCCAATTGCTTCGTTCAAAAAAGAACGGCTCGACCAGGACGTTGCAACCGATGATGGGGTCAAGCGTATCGTCTTGCGGGCGATAGCGGTGCACGCGTTCACGAAGGTCATTGAGTGAGGTCACGCCGTTCTTCTGCCCGAATGCGTCCCAGGCTAAAGATGCCGGGAGCGCTGAATAGCGCACAAAGAACCCACCACCAACAATGAAGTTATGCGGAGCATGCAGCTTGAAGAGGAACGGTTCTCCAGGCTGCAAGACTTTGAAATTGCGCGTGCCGCTCGGTTGCCAGAAATTGACTTCATCCGGCGCGAGCCGCATGAGGTACTCAAACCAACTCTTGTCCGTCACGCCCACCCACAATTTCATGGGAGATTGGCCGAATCACTGGTATCCACTTCGTCGCGCAGTCGAGCCAAGCCCGCTCCACCCACAACGGACAGTTCCGCCCGCACGTCATCGAGGTAAAGGAGCCAGCTACGCGACACGGATCAGATCTTTCTCGACATGTCGGCGCGCGCGGGGCTTGAGACCTTTTTCCGTCACCAGGTCGACGCGCCTGCCAAGCAATTGCTCCAGAAATTCCTTCAGGTCGAAGTAGCCGTCGTAGGTTGCGGCCTGCTCAAACTCCACCAAGACGTCAATGTCGCTGTCGTCGCGCAGCTCGTCTCGCGCAGCGGACCCGAATAACGACAAGTGTTTGGCGCCGAATCGGTCCAAGATCTCACCGCTGTGTTGGTTCAACTTCTCAAGTATTGCGGCTTTATTCATGTCCGTTCCTTCGGCGGAAGGTCCAGGTTAGTTTGCCAGAAATATCTATCATTCCCAGTTATTGGGAGCGTCGTTACCGCCCCCTCACAGCGGCTTCCACGTGTACCACGCGTGTCTATCTGAAACCGGCCCATTTTTGCAGCGGGAGCGGGGTGGCTCGTGGAATTGCCAAACCAGTCCTCAGCGGCGGCTTTCCTCCAGGAATCGGGACCTAAGCAGGACGTTCTCACGATGGAACTCCAAGTAACGCTTCTGCCCATCTCCGAACCGCCCGACATTGAGTGTTCGAATTGGGTCGAGCCCCATCCGCGACAAGGACTCTCGGTCGGCAACCGGCGATATCAAAACGTCGCCATTGCTTTCGAATCCGATGAACCCGCGGTCGAACAGGTGATCTGCATTCGGCGTCAGCAGTAAGCCATTCTCGCCATCCAGGCGCTCGTCATTGGTCGCGTCACGCCATGGTTTGCAATGGCTGGCGCGCAAGTGTTCAGGCCGGGTAACGCCCGTAATTCGACAGCTTCGCTCGATCCGCATCACCCGTTCCTTGAAGAGCCCTTGGCCGCGACGGGCCAGGACAATTGCGTGGCGGTCCGTTTCGATGACGCGGTCATCCTGGCGCAGAACGTCCATTTCGTGCTCTTCCCACTCGACCAATCCGATGGCTGGCTGGATGGGCGGCTGGTCGGCGACCAAATGGCCGCGTATGAGGTCACGGGCTTCTGCGCCGATGAGATCTACCACAGCGAAAGCGAGCGTCTCGGGTAGATGGGTAAGGTAGACGCCTTGAAGTCCGCGGCCGTTACTTTGCAGCGGCGCATATTTCGCGGGAAGCAGTGGTGCCAATACGTGCATGTGTTCGACAGGTCGGATGGGTAATCGTAGTTCGGTGAAAACCACGTCCACCCGCCAGCCGATCAGCTCCCAATAGGCACCGGTCGAACCAAACTCCAGCGGTTTCGGTGCCTCGTACGCATGGGATCGCGCGATGCCTATCGACTTGATAAGCGTATCGGCGAACGAAAATACGACATCCCCTGGTGAAACCTCCCGCATGAAATCATAGAAGGGGTTGCGGGCGTCGCCTTTGTTGCGCTTCGGCGACCACAGATAACCTCCCCGCACCTCGTGGCGGTAGGTTTGATTCTGGTTAACCCACCAATAGCGCATAGCCACCTATCAAGGGAAGGGTGTCACCGAGTCGGCCAAATTCAAGAAGTTCGCATTATGTCTGGTTGCCACACTGTCTGACCGCTGCCCGGGGCTGGGCCGAAAAATTCGGCGCTCGGACTGTGGTTCCTACCCGGCGATTTGTCTAATCTGCCGCCAAACGAGTAAAGCATGCTTTAATAAACTCAGGGCAATTTAAAGACTGCGCTAAATGGGGCGGCTGACCGGGACCTACCTAACCTCATCGACGCTTGGGGAACAAGTCCGAGCGTTCGTCCCTTTTTCCCTGCCGCCCACGGAACCGTCACTTTCGCCGACGTACGACTCGTTAAATCGGCAGGCCGAACTGGCATTGGCGCGCCTGTCTGGCTTGGCGGGTCTGGTGCCGTCCATCGACTGGCTACCGTACGGTCCCATCCGCAAAGAAGCACTACTCACCTCCCAGATTGAGGGAACACAGGCCACCCTGTCCGACGTTCTCGACGACGAGGCGGGCTTCACCGTCAGCAACTCGGACGACGTCCAGGAAGTGACGAACTACCTATGTGCCTTTCGACTGGTGCAGGACAACCTGCGCTCACTCAGCGGCCTGCCTATCAGCGTCCGTCTCCTATGCGATGCCCACCACCTGTTGCTCGACGGAGTGCGAGGTGCCGGCAAACAACCAGGTGAACTGCGTCGTTCGCAAAACTGGATTGGCGGGACCCGCCCTGGCAACGTGGTGTTCGTGCCTCCCCCTCCCGAACGCGTACCCGACCTGCTCGCCAACCTGGAGCGCTTCATTCACGACGCAACATCGCCGCTGCCGCCGCTGGTTAAGGCCGCACTGGTCCATGCCCAATTTGAAACGATTCATCCGTTTCTGGATGGCAATGGCCGGATAGGCCGCCTACTCGTCGCAGCACTGCTGGAGCACTGGGAACTCTTGCCGGAGCCATTGCTGTATCTCAGCGGCTTTTTCAAGCAGCACCAGATGGAATACTACCGGCGCCTAGGCGGGGTGCGAATCGACGGTGATTGGGAGAGTTGGGTATCTTTCTTCCTGGAGGGTGTCTGCGTCGCAGCGGCCGAAGCCGAATCCAGCCTGGTAGCCGCGGCCGGCCTGATTACAGCTGACCGCCTCCGATTGCTCGCGTCGCCCAAGGCGGGCCCGGTGAGCTACCGCTTGTTGGAGTTCTTGCCCATGATGCCGCGTTTCACGGTTGAGCGAGTGCGTCAAAAGCTGGAGACGACCTTTCCAACAGCCAATGCAGCGGTCAAAGTGCGTATTTCACGGCATGCCGGGCCAGCGTTTCACGTGATGCCGGGCCACTGTTTCACGGCATGTCGGGCCACCATTTCACGCATGCCGGGCCACCCGTCTAGGGGGTGATCCCGGCACGAATCAGCACAGCGGGACAACCCGCTACCGTCGGTTCTTTTCCTGCCAGGAAGGAGACCGCCAGTGGCGCAAGCGAGGTTGTCCATGCGCAAGATCAGAGAGACCCTGCGTCTCAAGTTTGAAGTCGGAGTGAGCGACCGGCAGATTGCCGCCGCCATCGGCGTATCGCGGTCGACCGTACAAGAGTGCCTGCGCCGAGCGCGTGAGGCCGGGCTCGGCTGGCCATTGCCACCGACCTTGGACGAAGCCGCGCTGCTCGGGCGGCTGTACCCGCGTACCTCGGTGTCGCCCACCGTGCCGTGGCCGGACTATGCCGAGGTCCATCGCGAGTTGGCACGCCGCGGTGTGACCCGCGAGCTGCTCTGGCACGAGTACAAGAGCGCCCACCCCGAAGGTCTGCAGTACACCGCGTTCTGCAATCACTATCGCCACTGGCTCGCGACCCAGGAAGTGGTCTTGCGCCAAGTCCACGTGCCTGGCGACAAACTCTTCGTCGATTACGCCGGGCAGACCATGTCAGTCGTCGACCGCTTGACCGGCGAGGTACGACACGCGCAACTCTTCGTCGCGGTGCTCGGCTGCTCTAATTACACCTACGCCGATGCGACCTGGTCGCAGGCCTTACCAGACTGGCTCGGCAGTCATGGCCGTGCGCTGAGTTACTTCGGCGGCGCACCGCGCGCCATCGTGCCGGATAATCTCAAAAGCGCCGTCACCCGCGCCCATCGCTACGAGCCCGACGTCAACCCCGCCTATCAGGAGTTCGCCGAGCATTACGGCGTCGCCATCCTGCCAGCACGTGTGCGTAAGCCGCGCGACTTGAGCCTTGCGTCGAAGCCGGTGTGTTGATCTGCGAGCGCTGGATCCTCGCGCGACTGCGCAACCGCACGTTCTTCTCCCTGGCGGCGCTCAACGACGCGATTGCCGCGCTACTCGAAGAGCTCAATACACGACCGTTCAAGAAGCTTGAGGGGTGTCGACGTTCACGCTTCGAACAACTCGAACGCGATGCCCTGCGGCCGCTGCCGCTGCGCGCCTACGAGTTCGGCCAGTGGAAGAAGGCCAAGGTCCATCCCGACTATCACATCGAGGTCGACCACAGCTATTACTCCGTGCCCTACAAACTCATCGGCGCGCAGGTCGAGGTACGACTGACCGCACACATGGTTGAGGTCTTCCGGGCCGGCCGGCTCGTCGCCACGCATCGTCGCGGCACGCTGCGCGGCCGCTTCCATACACTCGACCCGCATCGACCGCCGGCCCATGTCGCGATCATCGAACGCACCCTCGGGCGTCTACTCGAACGTGCCACACAGATCGGCCCGGCCACCCGCGAAGTCCTCGTCAATCAAGCGCGTCACCGTAAACATCCCGAAGAGACTCTGCGCAGTGCGCAAGGGATCTTGCGTCTCGCCCAAGACTTCTCGCCGGCCGAACTCGAACAAGCCTGCGCCCGCGCCGTCGGACTTCAATCCTACAGCTACCGCACCGTGCGCACGCTCATCAAAGCGCCGGCGCCACCGACTACGCAACCCACCCTCGACCTCGTGCACGCCAACCTGCGCGGACCCGAGTACTTCCAATCCTTACTCAACCCAGGAGAGCCCAACCCATGTTGATCCAACCTTTACTCCAGCAGTTGCACGAACTGCGACTCACCGGCATGGCCGCCGCACTCGAACAGCAACTGGCCACCGGCGATGACTCGTCGTTGTCATTTGAAGACCGACTCGGACTGCTCATCGCCCATGAGGTTGCCGAGCGTTCGAACTATCGCCTCGCGCAACGTTTGCGCTGGGCCAAACTGCCGTTGTCGGCGTGCCTCGAGGATCTCGATACCCGCACGCCACGCGGGATCTCTCACGCCGAGCTCGCCCAGGTCGCCGACCTTGCCTGGATCAAACAACACTTGAACGTTCTGATCTGCGGACCGACCGGCGTCGGTAAGAGCTTCCTTGCCGCTGCACTAGCGCATGCTGCATGCCGCGCTGACTACTCGGTCCGTTGCTTCCGCTTGCCAAGGCTCATCGACGAGCTCGCACGTCACACGGCTCTGCACAAACGCTCGATGTTCTTCCGCCAACTCGCCAAGGCCGACTTGTTGGTGCTCGACG
>JADLGE010000039.1 GCA_020849475.1 Gammaproteobacteria bacterium | reverse complement strand
CGGTATCCACCAGCGGACTTTCCTGCTGGAAGATCGTCTCGCGCAGCAGCGCGACAACGCTTTTGCGCTTGGCGAACCACTGCCGGCGCAGGCGGCCGAGTTCCTTTTCCGCCTCGGCCTTGTCCATGCAGATGAAGCGCGTGCTCCAGCGGTACGCAAAGCCCAAGCGGTTCAAGTCGTCCAGCAGCCCCGGCCAGGTCGAGGTTGGAAAGCCGCGCACCGAGGCGACGCGCAAATGCTCGTCGCCCAGCATCGGCGCCAGCCCGCCGACCAGTGGGCAGTCTGCAAGCAGCGCATCGAGGTGGAACGGATGCTCCGGCACGGCGACGCGATAACGGCGCGTCGAGATGGTTTCGTGCAGATAGGTCAGCGTCTCGCCATCGTCGAGCCAGGCGATCTCGGGCATCACACCGTCGAGCAGGTCGAAGCAGCGATCCGTCTCCGCGACGAAGGCGGCAAGCCGTTCGCGCCAGTCCACGCCGTTGCGCGGCGTGTTCTCGTAGAGCAGTTTGGCGGCGCGTGCTCTGGATTCCTCGGGCGGCAAGTACACGAGCGTCAGGTGATAGCCGCTTTCAAAGTGGCTCTCGTTTTCCTCGAATGCTGCGCGGCGTTCCTCGTCTACGAGCCACGACAACGGCTCGGGGAACTCGGAGTGCGGATAGCCAGCGGCGGCCCCGCGCTCTGCGTCTACGAACAAGGCCCAGCCGGAACCCAGCCGGCGCAGCGCATTATTCAGGCGCGCCGACGTGGCGATCAGCTCGCCCTTCGTGGCACTGTCCAGGTCCGGTCCCCGGAAGCGCGCCGTACGCTGGAACGAACCGTCCTTGTTGAGCACTACGCCAGGCGCCACCAGCCCAGCCCACGGCAGCCAGTCGGCAAGCAGTGCGGGACGCTGGCGGTATTCGGCGAGATGCAGCATGGCGTCGTCCTCACACGTCCAGCAGCGGCTTGTGCTTGATGTGCCGCGCGAACACCTGCATGAACTGCGGATCAATGCGTGCACCCCACACCGCGAGCGAATGGCCCACGAGCCACAGCACCAGCCCCGGAATCCATAGTTGCAGGCCGAGACCCACGGCGGCGGCCAGCGTGCCGTTGGCAATCGCCACGGTGCGCGGCGCGCCGCCGAGCAGGATCGGCTCGGTCAGCGAGCGATGCAGCGGGACCTCAAAGCCGATGGAGAACTCATCGGGCGTGCTCATACGACAGCCCCACCGGAGAAGCTGAAGAACGACAGGAAGAAGCTCGAAGCCGCGAACGCGATGGTCAGACCGAACACGATCTGGATCAGCTTGCGAAACCCGCCCGACGTGTCGCCGAAGGCCAGCGCGAGGCCCGTAGCGATGATGATGATGACCGCGACGATGCGCGCTACCGGCCCCTGGATAGATTCGAGGATGGATTCCAGCGGTCCTTCCCAGGGCATGCTGGAACCCGCCGCGTGCGCGGTGCCGGCCATCAGCAGGAACATGACCGTCAGCAGCAAACCCCGTTGCAACGGCACGGCGAGGCAGCGCAGGCACGCAAGACGGGAAAGCGAATTTACGGAAATGCGCAAAGCATGAGCAGGCGTCATGACGGTTCTCCAGTGTGGGTTGAGGGCGAGGAAGGAAGTAGCGCCAGCGCGTTGTCGAGCTGGTAGCCGTTGCCGTCGAAGCCGAGCACGCGGGCGACGGTCTGGACCTGCCGGGCACGGCCGCGCCCGGCGATGAAGACGATGACGTTCACCGTCTCGGCGATCAGCGCGCGCGGCGGCGTCATGGCGACTTCGAGGATCAGTTGTTCCAGACGCAGCAGCGCGCCGTGCGCGGAGCTGGCATGCAGCGTGGCGATGCCGCCGGGATGCCCGGTGCCCCACACCTTGATGAGGTCCAGCGCCTCGCCGCCGCGCACCTCGCCGACGATCACGCGATCAGGGCGCAGGCGCATGGTGGCGCGCACCAGCTCGGTCATCGACACCACGCCGGCGCGGGTGCGCAGCGGCACGTGGTCGCGCGCCGCGCACTGCAATTCCACCGTATCTTCCAGCACCAGCACGCGGTCGTTGGTGGCCGCGATCTCGGCTAGCAGCGCGTTGGCGAGCGTGGTCTTGCCGGTGCTGGTGCCGCCGGCGATCAGGATGTTCAGGCGCTCGCGCACCGCACGGCGCAGGAACTCGGCCTGTTCAACGCTCAGGATGCCGTCGCTAACGTAGTCGGCCAGGCCGATCACGCCGATGGCGCGCTTGCGCAGGGCGAAGGCCGGGCCCGGCGCCGCCGGCGGCAGGATGCCCTCGAAGCGCTCGCCGGTCTCGGGCAGCTCGGCGGTCAGCAGCGGCCGGCCGCGATGCACTTCCGTGCCGACGTGCGCCGCCACCAGGCGGATGATGCGTTCGCCATCGGCCGCCGACAGCGACTCGCCGGTGGCGGCGCGCCCCATGGATAGCCGGTCGATCCACAGCGCGCCATCCGGGTTCAGCATCACCTCCACCACGTCCGGGTCTTCGAGCGCGGCAGCGATCAGCGGCCCCATCGCCGTGCGCAGCATGCGGATGCGACGGTCCAGCGACGTGACGGTTGACGACGGCTGACGCAGGATGGCACTCATGAGACCTGCTCCCGCACTTCGGCCAGCGCCACCGTCTCGTCCAGCCGCTTCGTGTCGGGTTGGATCTCTTCGTAGACCTCGCGCACCAAGCTGCGCCCGCGCAGCAGGTGGCGGCCGAGCTGTTCGATGAACTGCTCGAAGCGCGCCTTGCCTTGCGCCTTCGCGGCTTCCTGATGCGCCTCGGGCAGCGGCGTGTTGACGGTCAGGTAGTAGCGCACGAACAGCGCCAGCGTTTCGATCTGGATGTTCTGGTCGCGCTCCAGCTTCTCGAACTGGCGCGACAACCGATCCAGGCGCTTGGCCATCGCGGCTTCGCGCTGGTCGGCCGCATCCGGCGACAGCCAGGATGCGAGCGCCGCCGCGACGATGGAGGATTTCGAGACACCTTTCTTGGTGGCGAGCTCGTCCAGGCGCTTGGCGTGGTCGCGCTCGATGAACAGATTCAGGCGATGGCGGGAATGAAGATGGCTCATAGCTAGATTCCGTCGTTCGGATCGAGGGCGGCGAGCCGCGCCGCACGCGTCAGGCGCGGTTCGAGCTGGGAAGGCAGCGGCAACGGCAGGTCGTCGTCATCGAGCAGCGCCAAGTCGCTGGCCGCGTGCTCGGGTTCCGGGCAGTAGGTGACGCCTTCGGACAGCTCGGGCTGGCGGCGCGGGCCGCCTTCGTCGGCATCGCCCATATCCGCAGCCGTTGCAGGCGCAACGGGCACGGCGGGAACCGCCAGCGCACTCCAGTCGTCCAGCCGCGCCACCGGCGCATCCGCATAGCGGCCCAGCACGGGTGGCGGCAGGACGCGGCGCGTGAAGTTGGCATCAAGGTAGTAGCGCAGCTTCTTCGCCTTGATCGGAGGATGGCCAGAGACCATCACCACGGCCTCGTCGGGCGGAAGCTGCATCACCTCGCCTGGCGTCAGCAACGGCCGCGCCGTCTCCTGGCGCGACACCATCAGGTGCCCGAGCCAAGGTGCGAGCCGGTGGCCTGCGTAGTTGCGTTGCGCGCGCAGTTCGGTGGCGGTGCCCAGCGTTTCGGAAATACGCTTGGCTGTGCGCTCGTCGTTGGTGGCGAACGTCACGCGCACATGGCAGTTGTCCAGAATCGAATGGTTCTGGCCGTAGGCTTTGTCGATCTGGTTGAGCGACTGCGATATCAGGAAGGCACGCAACCCGTAGCCAGCCATGAACGCCAATGCGCTTTCGAAGAAATCGAGCCGACCCAGCGCGGGGAACTCGTCGAGCATTAGCAGCAACTTGTGGCGTCGTTCGACGCCATCCGAACCGTCGAGCGATTCGGTGAGGCGCCGCCCAACCTGATTCAGAATCAGGCGGATCAGCGGCTTCGTGCGCGAAATGTCGGACGGCGGCACCACCAGGTAGAGCGACACTGGATGCTGAGCGAAGATCAGGTCGGCGATGCGCCAGTCGCAGCGCGAGGTGACTTCGGCCACCGTCGGATCGCGGTACAGGCCGAGAAAGGACATGGCAGTGGACAGCACGCCCGAGCGCTCGTTGTCGCTCTTGTTCAAGACTTCGCGCGCGGCCGAGGCGACAACAGGGTGTGGTGCATCGCCCAAGTGCTTCGTCGCCATCATTCGATGCAACGTCACCTCGAACGGACATGCGGGGTCGGACAGGAAGTTGGCGACGCCGCGCAGCGTCTTGTCCTCGCCCGCGTAGAGCACGTGCAGGATCGCGCCAACCAGCAGTGCGTGCGAAGTCTTCTCCCAGTGATTGCGACGCTCCAGCGCGCCTTCGGGGTCCACCAGGATGTCGGCGATGTTCTGCACATCGCGCACTTCATGCGCACCGCGCCGCACTTCGAGCAGCGGGTTGTACGCGGCCGACTTCGCATCGGTGGGGTTGAACAGCAGGCAATGCGAAAAGCGCGAACGCCAGCCGGCGGTGAGGTGCCAGTTCTCGCCCTTGATGTCGTGGATCACGGCGGATGCCGGCCAGCTCAACAAGGTGGGCACCACAAGGCCCACGCCCTTGCCCGAGCGCGTGGGCGCGAAGGTCAGGACGTGTTCAGGACCTTCGTGGCGCAGGTAGTGATCGTCATGCAGGCCGAGAAAGATGCCGGCCGGATGTGCAAGACCGGCCTTGCGGATTTCGGCGGCATCGGCCCAGCGCGCCGAACCGTAGGTCGTGACCCGACGCGCCTGCCGCGAGCGCCACACCGACATGCCGATGGCCACCACCACCGCCACCAGGCCACTGCAACCGGCAATCGCGCCACCTTTGGCGAAGATGTGGGGCGCGTAAGCGTCGAAGAAGAACCACCACTCGAACAAGCGCCACGGGTGGTAGACCGGCGTGCCGAAGAAATCGAACCACGGCGAGCCCAGGCGTAGCTGGTAGCCCAGGGCGGCGGCTGTCCATTGCGTGGCGCCCCACACTCCGGCGATCGCGATGCCGAACACCGCCAGCACCTGACCGTACAGCACGCCCGTTGCCTGCATTCCGACCTCCGAATCTCTCCTGAGCAAATCGCGGCGCTGCATGTGCCGCAGGCATCAGATTCGGTGCCGGATCAGTGCCAGTCAAAGACTGTTATCGGAATAATTCAGAAGGAAAAAGCAAGATTTCCCGCAGGGGCGAGGACGGGAAAATCACGGCAAGCGAAAGCGCGTTGCAGCGTGCAGGGCTATGCGATTGGTATTTCGGTCAGCGGATCAACCGCGACGCACGCTCAGAACTTCGGCTGCTCCTTTGGTGGCGTATAGGGTACCTTGCCATCGCCCATGAAGCGCTTGCGCGTAGCCTCTGCCACGGCGTTGCACAGCTCGTCGCCGAGCTTGGCGCGGTCTGTACGGCATTGCTCGCGCAGCTCCTGCAATCGTTCAGGATTGGCGGCCAGCGACTCGACGGTATCGGTGGGAGTCGATTTACCGCAGGCGGACAGCAGAAGGGCCAGCAGGCAGGCAAACGGTATTTTCATGTACTGATCTCCCCGGTTGCATCGAAGTCCGGCAGACGGGTCCATTGATTATGTAGCTATAACTTAAATAAGCCAATCCTACATCGTGAGGGTATCGTTACAAGCCGCGCTTCCTTCCGAACTCCCAGGACGCGCTAGCTCCTTGCACAATCGCTGTCACGGAGTGCCCCAGCCGATGCTCCAGTACTGGCTTCCAGGGCACCAGACTGAATCCCCGGCCATCGTCCAGCACCGCAAAGCGTCCGCTGGCCAGCATCACGCTGCGACGATAGACGCCGCTAACGCGCTGGCCGTCACTCACCGCGCGATGCTCCAGGCCGGTTTCAGCGGCGATGGTCTGAGCGGCCGTCGCCAGTTCTCGGTTGCGCAGTGTCCGTAGCAGGTTGCGCGCGAGGATCACGCGTTGACCGCGTCGTTCGGCCAGGCCCTGTTCGGCGAGGAAGTCGGCGCGCTGCTGGAGCGCATGCCGCACATCGCCGCCAAAGCCCAGCTCCCCCAGCCCCTCGCCACCGCCGATCAACTGCTGGTCCAGCCAGGTGGCGCCGATCACGCGGGCCTGCCGCTCGATCGGCAAGTGCGAACGCAGCTCCACTGCCACGCCGTCGCCCACGCGTTGGGCGTCATGCTGCCGGCCTTGCTCCGGCAGGTCAGCCGGGACTTGCCAGACGCCTTCGGCCAGGCGTTCAACGATGCCGGCGCGGCGTAGGGCTTCCAGCCGGCGCACGTGGGCCGCCACCACGTCGGCGGGGTCACGCCCGGCGATTGCCTGTGCCTTGGCAACGGCCAGGTGACGGTCGGTGCGGTACAGACCATCGGCGGCCAGCGCGGCGATGGTCTTGTCCGCTGCCCGCACGCCGGCCGAACCTTTGACTTCCACCACCGCGCCAGTGGGATACTGCTCCAGTTCAGTCCGGGGCGGCAGTGCGACATAGTGCGCCTTGCCTTCTGTGCCATCGACGATTAGGTAGCCCTTGTCGTACAGCTCGTCGGCCAAGCCCTTGGCAGCAACACGGCCGATGACCGGGCGTGCGTTCTCGCCGGGCTCGAACACTGCCAGCTCGCGCTGCGCGCCACCCATCGCCCGCTGCATGTTGCGGATGATGTCGCTGCGCTCGCCCATCGCACGCAACGTCTGTTCCGCCTCGGCATGGACGGCCCACACGCCAGTCTGGATTTCAGTGGCCAGTCCCATGCGCTGCAAGCGTTGCAGGCGGCCGACCAATAGCAGCCGCTGGCGTTGCCGCCGGGGTTCGTTGAAGCGTTCGATTTGCACAAGACCGTCCACTGTCTCGCGCTGCAAGGTGCGATCCAGCCCGGTCCATCGTTCCTGATCGACCTCACGCGCCATGCTGCGCTGGATCTCCAGCTCGGTACGCGGGCCGAGCCATTCGGTGGCCAGCTCGGCGGCGCGCTCGCGCATGCCGCGCGTGATGTAGTCCTGCGAGATGATGAGGTCTTTGCCGGTGTCGTCTCTGCCGCGCAAGACGACGTGGATGTGCGGGTTTTCAGTGTTCCAGTGATCCACGGCCACCCAATCGAGCTTCGTGCCCAGGTCGGCTTC
The DNA here is from genome assembly GCA_020849475.1 of Gammaproteobacteria bacterium. Lineage (GTDB taxonomy): Bacteria > Pseudomonadota > Gammaproteobacteria > JADJYF01. The sequence continues at coordinate 4,936 of JADLGE010000039.1, read as the reverse complement.
CATGCGGGTCATCAGGTCGCGGGTATAGCGCCGCAGGTCTTCCAGCTCGGCGGCATCTTCTGGTGAGAAGATGGCGCGGAACTGATGGCGGTCTTCCCTCCCGCGTTCCTCGAAGGCGGCCAGGTCGGCATCGTCGGTGGTCGCGCTGTACGCCTGACCCGGCTCGCCGTCACGGCCGACGCCTTCTCGCTCGATGTAGCGCAGATGCGTGATGGTCGAGCGCGCGCCGGCCTGCTTGAGATACACCAGCCGCACCTTGACGGTCGCGCGGCGCGAGTTCGCGGACAGCGACTGCCCAGTGAAGCGCGCGGCGACGTGGCCGCGCCCCAACCGCGAACCGGGCGCCTTGCCGCGTTTGCCGCCAGTGGCGTTGGCCGCCTTGCTGGCCTGGCGCAGCACCTTGGAGACGAAGGCATCGCCGCGCTGCTTCGGCGCGCCGGGGCGCAGGCGGAAGCGGTCGGCGTCGTCATTGCTGCGTCGGTTCATGCGGCGGCTCCGGCGAAGTGCATCGCGCCAGAGGGCGCGATGCACGCGGTTTCGCCAATGCCTGCGCGGTATTGGCGCTGCTCGCGGCACGGTGCCGCGATATGGCGCGTGCCGCGCCCACCCCACGTGCAGACTGGCTTTGTGGGCACCCTGGTGCCGCACCCTTCAATCTTGCCCTGCATCTGTCCCCGGCCTGACGGCACGGGGACGCGATGCCCCGGCGGCGCTGCGTCGCCGCCGGCGAGCGCCAGCCATGCCTGCGGCATGACGCGCTCGGGGCAAGCTCTCTGCACGGGGGCATGCAGGCTGCCCGCGATGCGAACGCACGCGCGTTGCACCGGCATGAACACGAGAACGACACGCCGGACGGCACGACGTGGCGCACCGTCACGGTCGTGACTCCAGCCAGACCGGGTGCGCGGCGCCGATCACGGCGTCAGCACGGATCGGTCCGAAATAACGGCTGTCGAAGGACGCCGGGTTGGTGCTACTCAGCAGGAACAACTCACCCTCGGCGAGTGGCCGGCACTGCGGCCAGGATGGGAGCGGCCGGCCCCAGCCGTCGGCGCGGCGCACGGCGGCCACCGGCACGCCGTCGATGCGCACAACACCGGCGACGATGCAGACGTGTTGAGGCGCGATGGCACCAACATGTTTGAGCAGCGGCACGTGCGACGGTAGGTAGCCGCGCTGCGCAGCGAGCACGGCGGCCTCTGCGGGCAAGGTGGTCAACACGATGCTGCCGACGTGCAGCGAGTGCGCCGGTTCGATGCGATACCAGCCGACCGGCACGCTGTCGGACGGGTTATAGACGATGCGCGCGGCCGGCTGCACGAAGGATGCCCAGGCCAGCGCAGCGAGGCCGCAGGCAGAGAGTGCAGCCAGCACGAGGCGAACGCGCAGGCGTGAGCGAGTGGGTGCCGTCATTGCAGCGCCCTCCCGGCCAGCCAAGCCGCATGGCGTTCGGCGGTGTAGTCCGGCAGCGGCAGGCGCGCGGCGAGACGGTTGCCCAGCGTGCGCCAGTACGCGGGCGACACGTCGGCCAGGTCGATGCCCAACGCCTCGATGGCGTCGAACTGCACGAGCACAGCTCGCACTTTCTGTTCGCCTTCGGCATGCAGCAGCAGGCGCGCGCCGGGACGCACGCCGGGAATGCACTGCATGACATCCAGCGGCGTGCAGGCTTGCATCACCATGAGCTGCCAGCGCGTCGTGCCGTAGTCGTTGGACTCCCAACGGATGCGGCAGAGAACGGCCGCCGGCAGAAACACCGCGCAGCGCCGCCAGCGGTCGAGCTGCACGGTGCGCGCCGGATGGCCGAAGCGCAGGTAGAGGTTGATGCGCTGCTCGATGTGGGCGAGCGATACGCGGGTGAGCGGCACGCGGCTGTCGAGTGCGGCGAGCGGCTGCGGTGACAGTGGCGGCGCAACCGTGGCCGCCTGCGTGGCGAGGTTCATCACGGGTGCTCCGGGAATTCTCGTTCCAGCAAGCCGCGCAGCAGCTCGGCGACTGTCAATCCTCGGGTGAAGGCCGACACCTTGATGCGGGCGCGCATGGCCGGCGTGATGTCGAGGGTCAGGCGCGCGGTGTAGAGGTCGCCTTTCTGCACGCCGTTGGCGTCACCCTGGCGAATCCAGGCTTCGGCCTGCGGGTTCGCCGGCGGGCGCGCACCGATGGCGATGCGTTTGCCGCGTGCGCTGCTCATGGCGACCACCGCAGCAGCTCGTCGGCGAGCGCGGCGATCTCGCGCGCGGCCGCGCTGTCGGGCGCGGTTTCGCGGGCGAGCCGGCCGCCGGCCACACTGTCGGCGAAGACGATGCGCTGGCGCACTTCCGCGTGCAGCGCGGGCAGCGGTTGGTCCGCGAGTGCGCCGCGCGCCTCGCGGCCGATGACGGTGCGCACGATGCGCCGGTTGATGACGAAGGCCGCGGCGAGCTGCGGCCGAAATACCTGCGCCTCGCGGATCAGCGCGACCATTTCGGCGCTGGCCCACAGGTCGTAGGGGCTCGGTTGCACCGGCACCAGCACGCAATCGGCCGCCAGCAGCGCAGAGCGCGCAAGTGCGGCGATGCGGGGTGGACCGTCGATGACGACGTGATCGCAACGACGGGCGAGTTCGGGCGCTTCCTGGTGCAGGGTTTCGCGTGCCAGGCCCACGGCACTGAACAGCCGTGGCAGTCCTTGCTGGCTGCGCCGTTGCGTCCAGTCCAAGGATGAGCCTTGCGGGTCCGCATCCAGCAGGATGACCTGTTGACCGCGCAGCGCGAGTTCGCCGGCGATGTGCGTGGCGAGCGTGGTCTTGCCAACGCCGCCTTTCTGGTTGAGCAAGGCGACGATCATGGCGCAGCCCTCCATGCTGGAAAGCTGCTCAATGGACGCTTTGAAAAACGCTGTTGCTGTTGACCTTCTGCGGTTATCCACCGCACCAAGGTGGTTATCTTATAAGTTAGATATTCAAGGTTAGATACGTTAGAGAGCACCGAAACCCGCGCCGTTATTGGGTTTGCGGCGAATTCGCACGCCTGATAGCACGATAGGGACACGCCTGATAGCACGAGCCTCGGCACGCCCGATAGCACGAGGCAATTCACAACTTGTCCCGCAGTTATCAACGTGCCGTGGACGGCACGGGACGGAAAGCGAGAACTTCCGGCTCGCCGGGCCAACGCACGATGGACAGCACGTAGCCCGGCAGCGACTGCCGTGCGACCAGCGCGCGCAGGTCGCAGGCGAAGTCGTAGGGCTTGGCCAGGCTGCCGGACTTGCGGTGCAGGTAGCGGAAGTCGAACTGCCAGCCGTCGCGCTGCTTGCCGCCGTGCTTGCGCACGAGGCGATACAGCCAGCGCTCGATGCCGCCGGTGAGTTTGAAGTACACCGGGTCGATGGTGAGCACCAGGGCTTCGTCCAGCACGCCGGCAAAGAACCAGTCCGGCAGGATGAGTTCGAGGCCGAGCGGCACACCCTGGGCATCCGCGCGCTCCTTCCACTCGTTGATCCACGAGAAGCGGTGCAGGCGCCTGCCGGTGGTTTCGCGGATCGACGTGGCAATCGTGGTCGATTGCAGGCGATCCAGCGCGGCCTTGAGGCGCTGGTAGTCGCGCAGTGACGTACCGCGCCCAATGAAGCGCAGGATCTCGTAGGGCGTGGCGTGCATCCAGCGCGACGGGCGAATGCCCGCGTCGCGCGCCTCCACAATCTGGCTGGCGGCCCAGATGAGAATGTCGGCATCCCAGATGGTGGCAATACCGTGTTCCTGGGTTCCTTCCACGCGCACGGTGACGCCGCCGGAGCGGAAGTCGATCGGCGCGGTGCGCCGCGACTTGGCGAGCGAAAAGAAGGGATAGGCCATCAGGTCTTGGGCATCGCGCGGCGCCATGTCGCCCGGCAGCGCGCGGAACAGGTCGAGCTGTTCGCGTTGCTTCTGCTCCAGGCTGGACACGACGAGGGCCACCCGTGCGCCGGTCGTCAGCGACTATCACGGTAATCGCCCGCATGGCGTTCGGCGTATTCGGGGTCGGACGTGGCCTCGAAGCTGCGCGCATCGGCCCAGGCTTCGAGGTCGGCCACCGCGTACATGACGCGGCGGCCGAACTTGCGAAAGCGCGGCCCGCCGCCGATGACGCGCTGTTTCTCCAGCGTGCGCGGCGACAGGCGCAGGTATTCTGCGGCTTCGTCGTTGGTCAGGTAACGCGAAGGCTGTGCGGGCTGCGTCGTGGCAGCGGGTGCGGCTTGCGGCCGCAGCGGTGCGGGTCTCATGCGGTGAACCTCCATCGGTCTGGGTCGGCGGCCACGGGGTCGCGGCCGGATGGAGGCAGCTTCGGGAAAGACAGGCGCTGTGCTCAGGGACGTTCTGCGTGTGCAGTAAAACGTCCCTGTTCAACGGCGGGGAGCTATGCCAGTTGGCGATAGCCGCCGCGCATTAGCGTCTGGCCGCGCCGTACCAGGCGACGCACGCGGGCGCGCAGCGCGCCGTCGGCGTGCCAGTCGTCGGTGACGGCCTGGACGCCGAACAGCACGTAGGCTACGTTGCGCAACGATGCGCCGGCCAACACGCCGTCGAGTGCCTGCAAAGTGTGTAGCTCCAGCAATGCCGGCGCGGCGGGACGCGGCCGTGCGACCGCCACCGACGCGGTGGCGGCCAGCTTGTCCAACTCGTCGGCCAATGCGCGGCAGCGTAGACACTGATCGGACGCGGCACGCACCGCATAGACGTAGGCCATGCCGTCTTCGAAGCCGGGCGCGAAGGCCAGGCGGATACAACAGCCCGCCCAGCGCACCGTCAGCACCAGCCGTTGACCATCGTGCACCAGGTGCTTGCGACCCGGGATGCGCCAGAATGCGAAGCGTTGCGCATCAGGCGGCGGATCGGCGTCGGGATAGAGCTGTACCACGCCGTCATGATCTGGGAACCAGATCGGATGCGCATCGCGCGCATCGAGCGCGGGATCTT